>NZ_CP047225.1:0-600000 GCF_012220205.1 Mycoplasmopsis gallinacea
TTTGTCCTCTGAAAACTGAATAGTAAATTCTTTATAATAATTCATTAAAATGTCTTGAATAACATCTTAACTTTCAAACCTATCAATTTATTAGTAATGGTCAGCTGAATGTATTACTACACTTACACTTCCATCCTATCAACCTCGTAGTCTACAAGGAATTTCAAGGGAATACTCATCTCTGAAGAGGCTTCCCACTTAGATGCTTTCAGCGGTTATCCCTTCCGTACTTAGCTACCCAGCTATGCTCCTGGCGGAACAACTGGAACACCAGCGGTACGTCCACTCCGGTCCTCTCGTACTAAGAGCAGCTCTCATCAATATTCCAACGCCCACATCAGATAGGGACCGAACTGTCTCACGACGTTCTGAACCCAGCTCGCGTACCGCTTTAATTGGCGAACAGCCAAACCCTTGGAACCGACTCCAGCTCCAGGATGCGATGAGCCGACATCGAGGTGCCAAACCTTGCCGTCGATGTGATCTCTTGGGCAAGATAAGCCTGTTATCCCCAGGGTAACTTTTATCCGTTGAGCGACTGCCGTTCCATGACGTACAGCCGGATCACTAAGTCCTGCTTTCGCACCTGCTCGACTTGTAGGTCTCGCAGTCAAGCACACTTCTACCTTTGCGCTCTACATATGGTTTCTGACCATATTGAGTGTACCTTTGAACGCCTCCGTTACCTTTTAGGAGGCGACCGCCCCAGTCAAACTACCCACCACGCACTGTCCCCCCACCGGATAACGGCGGCAGGTTAGAAACTCAACATACCAAGGGTGGTATTTCAACGGCGACTCCCTTAAGGCTAGCGCCTTAAGATCAACGTCTCCCACCTATCCTACACATGTTAGGCCAAGTTCCAATACGAAGTTGTAGTAAAGCTCCATGGGGTCTTTTCGTCTTGATGCGGGTACCCAGCGTTTTCACTGGGACCATAATTTCACCGAGTCTAGTGTTGAGACAGTTGAGAGATCATTGCGCCTTTCGTGCAGGTCAGTATTTAGCCGACAAGGAATTTCGCTACCTTAGGACCGTTATAGTTACGGCCGCCGTTCACCCGGGCTTCATTTCAACGCTTCGCATAAGCTAACGCATCCACTTAACCTTCGGGCACTGGGCAGGCTTCGCCCCCTATACATCACCTTACGGTTTAGCAGAGAGCTGTGTTTTTGATAAACAGTTGCCCCTCACAATTTACTGTGGCCAACTCAAAGTTGGCACCCCTTCTCGCGAACTTACGGGGTCATTTTGCAGAGTTCCTTAACACTAGTTTTCTCGCTCGCCTTAGAATACTCATCTTGGGAACGTGTGTCCGTTCTCGGTACAGGTGACCGTTATTTTAAACGTTTAGAAGCTTTTCTTGGAAGCATGAAATCACATAATTCGCTCAAATGAGCTATGCATCATACATCCCGGTTATAGAGTGCGCATTTAACTACACTCACCAGTTTGCATTTACCCCCAAATCCAATAATGGGTAATGTTATCCTTCTCCGTCACTCCATCACTAATAACAGCCAGTACAGGAATATTAACCTGTTATCCATCGAATACGCCTTTCGGCCTCTCCTTAGGTCCTGACTAACCCTGGGTGGACGAACCTTCCCCAGGAAACCTTTCCCAATAGGCGTTGAGGATTCTCACCTCAAATCGTTACTCATACCGGCATTCTCACTTCTTAGCGCTCCACCAGTCCTTACGGTCTGACTTCACCGCCCTAAGAACGCTCCTCTAACGTACTTTCGTACCCGTGGCTTCGGTATTGTGTTTTACTCCCGTTACATTATTGGCGCAAGATCTCTTGACTAGTGAGCTATTACGCACTCTTTAAAGGATGGCTGCTTCTAAGCCAACCTCCTAGTTGTTTATGAAATCTCACAACCTTTCTGACTTAACACAATTTTGGGACCTTAGCCGACGATCTGGGTTGTTGCCCTCGCGAGCCGGGACGTTAGCACCCCGGTTCCGACTGCATGACAATACACAATGGTATTCGGAGTTTGATTATAGTCAGTACCGCTAGGCGCGGCCATTCCATATTCAGTGCTCTACCACCAAAGTTTAACATCACACGCTAGCCCTAAAGCTATTTCGAGGAGAACCAGCTATCTCCAAGTTCGATTGGAATTTCTCCACTATTCACAAGTCATCCGGGCACTTTTCAGCGTACTACGGTTCGGCCCTCCACTTGGGGTTAGCCAAGCTTCAGCCTGCTCATGAATAGATCACATGGTTTCGGGTATATGACAACATACTAAACGCCCTATTAAGACTCGATTTCTCTGCGGCTCCGCTTTTATCCACTTAACCTCGCATGTTATCATAACTCGCCGGTCCATACTGCAAGATGTACGCCATCACCCTTTAATGGGCTCTGACTAATTGTAAGTAAGTGGTTTCAGAATCTATTTCACTCCCCTCCCGGGGTTCTTTTCACCTTTCCCTCACGGTACTAGTTCACTATCGGTGTCTGGTTAGTATTTAGCCTTACCGGATGGTCCCGGCAGATTCAGACAGGGTTTCACGTGCCCCGCCCTACTCAGGATACTATCAGAAGTCTTTACCATTTCGCTTACGGGAGTATCACCCTCTTTGCTTAGCTTTCCCACGCTATTCTGCTATGATAAAGATTTGTAACTTCATATAGATAGTCCTACAACCCCGACTAATGTCGGTTTGGGCTCTTCCACGTTCGCTCGCCGCTACTAATGGAATCATTATTTATTTTCTCTTCCTGTTGCTACTAAGATGTTTCAGTTCACAACGTGTCTCGTCTGTATAACTATTTTATTCATTATACAGCAACTAGAAATTACTCTAGCTAGGTTTCCCCATTCGGAAATCCCCGTATCGTAGCTCATATCCAGCTCCACGAGGTTTATCGCAGGTAATCACGTCCTTCATCGACTTCCAGACCCAAGGCATCCACCACAAACTCTTACTTATTTAAAAGTTGTAACAATATTTACCTATTTGTTTGATGTATTCAAAGACATTTCAATAAATTATTATTTTTAGAATAATAATTAACTCGGTATCACAAAACAAATTGACTAATTTATTTTTTGATGTCGTTGTTATATTAATTTAATATCTTTACTTTACTATTCAGTTTTCAAAGAACAAAGAGAGAAAGTTCTCTCAAAACTAGATATATGACATGACCTATTATTTGTCGTTAATATTTAATAATTTTTGTTGTATTTTTCAGCACTAAACTGAAAGGTGTACTCCGTAGAAAGGAGGTAATCCATCCCCACGTTCTCGTAGGGATACCTTGTTACGACTTCACCCCAGTCACCAGTCCTGCCTTAGGCAGTTGTCTCCGTAGTTAACAAAACCGACTTCGGGCATTACCAGCTCCCATGGTGTGACGGGCGGTGTGTACAAGACCCGAGAACGTATTCACCATAGCGTAGCTGATCTACGATTACTAGCGATTCCGACTTCATGTAGTCGAGTTGCAGACTACAATCCGAACTGAGAATGGTTTTTTGAGATTTGCTCCACGTCGCCGTATTGCGTCTCTTTGTACCATCCATTGTAGCACGTGTGTTGCCCCACTCGTAAGAGGCATGATGATTTGACGTCGTCCCCACCTTCCTCCCGGTTACCCGGGCAGTCTCCCTAGAACGTTTAACTAAGGACAAGGGTTGCGCTCGTTGCAGGACTTAACCGAACATCTCACGACACGAGCTGACGACAACCATGCACCATCTGTCATTCTGTTAACCTCCACTATATCTCTATAGCTTTGCAGAAGATGTCAAGAGTGGGTAAGGTTCTACGCGTATCTTCAAATTAAACCACATGCTCCACCGCTTGTGCGGATCCCCGTCAATTCCTTTAAGTTTCACTCTTGCGAGCATACTACTCAGGCGGATGATTTAATGCGTTAGCTGCGCCGATGAGTTCCCCATCAGCTAATCATCATCGTTTACGGCGTGGACTACCAGGGTATCTAATCCTGTTTGCTCCCCACGCTTTCGTCTCTCAGTGTCAATATGTGTCCAGTTAGCTGCCTTCGCCATGTTGATGTTCTTCCTTATATCTACGCATTCCACCGCTTCACAAGGAATTCCGCTAACCTCTACACAATTCTAGTTTGCCAGTATCCAATGCAATTTGGGGTTGAGCCCCAAGTTTTCACACCAGACTTAACAAACAACCTACAGACGCTTTACGCCCAATAATTCCGGATAACGCTTGCAACCTATGTATTACCGCGGCTGCTGGCACATAGTTAGCCGTTGCTTTCTGATAAGGTACCGTCAAGGTCAAGGCATTTCCTCCTCGACTTTTTCTTCCCTTATAACAGCAGTTTACAACCCGAAGGCCTTCATCCTGCACGCTGTGTCGCTCCATCAGGCTTTCGCCCATTGTGGAAAATTCCCTACTGCTGCCTCCCGTAGGAGTCTGGGCCGTATCTCAGTCCCAGTGTGGCGGATCAGTCTCTCAACCCCGCTAAACATCATCGCCTTGGTGAGCCATTACCTCACCAACTAGCTAATGTTACGCACCCCGATCCCCTTGTGAAGCTTTAAAGGCTCCTTTTATAAATACCTCATGCGAGATATTTAAGTATCCGGTATTAGCGCTAATTTCTCAGCGTTATCCCAATCAAGGGGGCACGTTAAGTACGTGTTACTCACCCATTCGCCGCTAAGTTCCGAAGAACTCCGCTCGACATGCATGTATTAGGCACACAGCCAGCGTTCATCCTGAGCCAGGATCAAACTCTCGAAAAAATTGACTGTCATGTACATTGTATATATCTAGTTTTCAAAGAACTTTTTAATTCGCAAATGTTGCTAAATTATTATAGCATAAACATTTTAATTTAAAAAACATTTTTTTGAAAAATTTTTTAAATTTCAGAGTTGCAAAAATTTTATAAGAAAACTCCTAAAAAAGGAGTTTCATTATTTTGTCCTCTGAAAACTGAATAGTAAATTCTTTATAATAATTCATTAAAATGTCTTGAATAACATCTTAACTTTTAAACCTATCAATTTATTAGTAATGGTCAGCTGAATGTATTACTACACTTACACTTCCATCCTATCAACCTCGTAGTCTACAAGGAATTTCAAGGGAATACTCATCTCTGAGGAGGCTTCCCACTTAGATGCTTTCAGCGGTTATCCCTTCCGTACTTAGCTACCCAGCTATGCTCCTGGCGGAACAACTGGAACACCAGCGGTACGTCCACTCCGGTCCTCTCGTACTAAGAGCAGCTCTCATCAATATTCCAACGCCCACATCAGATAGGGACCGAACTGTCTCACGACGTTCTGAACCCAGCTCGCGTACCGCTTTAATTGGCGAACAGCCAAACCCTTGGAACCGACTCCAGCTCCAGGATGCGATGAGCCGACATCGAGGTGCCAAACCTTGCCGTCGATGTGATCTCTTGGGCAAGATAAGCCTGTTATCCCCAGGGTAACTTTTATCCGTTGAGCGACTGCCGTTCCATGACGTACAGCCGGATCACTAAGTCCTGCTTTCGCACCTGCTCGACTTGTAGGTCTCGCAGTCAAGCACACTTCTACCTTTGCGCTCTACATATGGTTTCTGACCATATTGAGTGTACCTTTGAACGCCTCCGTTACCTTTTAGGAGGCGACCGCCCCAGTCAAACTACCCACCACGCACTGTCCCCCCACCGGATAACGGCGGCAGGTTAGAAACTCAACATACCAAGGGTGGTATTTCAACGGCGACTCCCTTAAGGCTAGCGCCTTAAGATCAACGTCTCCCACCTATCCTACACATGTTAGGCCAAGTTCCAATACGAAGTTGTAGTAAAGCTCCATGGGGTCTTTTCGTCTTGATGCGGGTACCCAGCGTTTTCACTGGGACCATAATTTCACCGAGTCTAGTGTTGAGACAGTTGAGAGATCATTGCGCCTTTCGTGCAGGTCAGTATTTAGCCGACAAGGAATTTCGCTACCTTAGGACCGTTATAGTTACGGCCGCCGTTCACCCGGGCTTCATTTCAACGCTTCGCATAAGCTAACGCATCCACTTAACCTTCGGGCACTGGGCAGGCTTCACCCCCTATACATCACCTTACGGTTTAGCAGAGAGCTGTGTTTTTGATAAACAGTTGCCCCTCACAATTTACTGTGGCCAACTCAAAGTTGGCACCCCTTCTCGCGAACTTACGGGGTCATTTTGCAGAGTTCCTTAACACTAGTTTTCTCGCTCGCCTTAGAATACTCATCTTGGGAACGTGTGTCCGTTCTCGGTACAGGTGACCGTTATTTTAAACGTTTAGAAGCTTTTCTTGGAAGCATGAAATCACATAATTCGCTCAAATGAGCTATGCATCATACATCCCGGTTATAGAGTGCGCATTTAACTACACTCACCAGTTTGCATTTACCCCCAAATCCAATAATGGGTAATGTTATCCTTCTCCGTCACTCCATCACTAATAACAGCCAGTACAGGAATATTAACCTGTTATCCATCGAATACGCCTTTCGGCCTCTCCTTAGGTCTTGACTAACCCTGGGTGGACGAACCTTCCCCAGGAAACCTTTCCCAATAGGCGTTGAGGATTCTCACCTCAAATCGTTACTCATACCGGCATTCTCACTTCTTAGCGCTCCACCAGTCCTCACGGTCTGACTTCACCGCCCTAAGAACGCTCCTCTAACGTACTTTCGTACCCGTGGCTTCGGTATTGTGTTTTACTCCCGTTACATTATTGGCGCAAGATCTCTTGACTAGTGAGCTATTACGCACTCTTTAAAGGATGGCTGCTTCTAAGCCAACCTCCTAGTTGTTTATGAAATCTCACAACCTTTCTGACTTAACACAATTTTGGGACCTTAGCCGACGATCTGGGTTGTTGCCCTCGCGAGCCGGGACGTTAGCACCCCGGTTCCGACTGCATGACAATACACAATGGTATTCGGAGTTTGATTATAGTCAGTACCGCTAGGCGCGGCCATTCCATATTCAGTGCTCTACCACCAAAGTTTAACATCACACGCTAGCCCTAAAGCTATTTCGAGGAGAACCAGCTATCTCCAAGTTCGATTGGAATTTCTCCACTATTCACAAGTCATCCGGGCACTTTTTAGCGTACTACGGTTCGGCCCTCCACTTGGGGTTAGCCAAGCTTCAGCCTGCTCATGAATAGATCACATGGTTTCGGGTATATGACAACATACTAAACGCCCTATTAAGACTCGATTTCTCTGCGGCTCCGCTTTTATCCACTTAACCTCGCATGTTATCATAACTCGCCGGTCCATACTGCAAGATGTACGCCATCACCCTTTAATGGGCTCTGACTAATTGTAAGTAAGTGGTTTCAGAATCTATTTCACTCCCCTCCCGGGGTTCTTTTCACCTTTCCCTCACGGTACTAGTTCACTATCGGTGTCTGGTTAGTATTTAGCCTTACCGGATGGTCCCGGCAGATTCAGACAGGGTTTCACGTGCCCCGCCCTACTCAGGATACTATCAGAAGTCTTTACCATTTCGCTTACGGGAGTATCACCCTCTTTGCTTAGCTTTCCCACGCTATTCTGCTATGATAAAGATTTGTAACTTCATGTAGATAGTCCTACAACCCCGACTAATGTCGGTTTGGGCTCTTCCACGTTCGCTCGCCGCTACTAATGGAATCATTATTTATTTTCTCTTCCTGTTGCTACTAAGATGTTTCAGTTCACAACGTGTCTCGTCTGTATAACTATTTGATTCATTATACAGCAACTAGAAATTACTCTAGCTAGGTTTCCCCATTCGGAAATCCCCGTATCGTAGCTCATATCCAGCTCCACGAGGCTTATCGCAGGTAATCACGTCCTTCATCGACTTCCAGACCCAAGGCATCCACCACAAACTCTTACTTATTTAAAAGTTGTAACAATATTTACCTATTTGTTTGATGTATTCAAAGACATTTCAATAAATTATTATTTTTAGAATAATAATTAACTCGGTATCACAAAACAAATTGACTAATTTATTTTTTGATGTCGTTGTTATATTAATTTAATATCTTTACTTTACTATTCAGTTTTCAAAGAACAAAGAGAGAAAGTTCTCTCAAAACTAGATATATGACATGACCTATTATTTGTCGTTAATATTTAATAATTTTTTGTTGTATTTTTCAGCACTAAACTGAAAGGTGTACTCCGTAGAAAGGAGGTAATCCATCCCCACGTTCTCGTAGGGATACCTTGTTACGACTTCACCCCAGTCACCAGTCCTGCCTTAGGCAGTTGTCTCCGTAGTTAACAAAACCGACTTCGGGCATTACCAGCTCCCATGGTGTGACGGGCGGTGTGTACAAGACCCGAGAACGTATTCACCGTAGCGTAGCTGATCTACGATTACTAGCGATTCCGACTTCATGTAGTCGAGTTGCAGACTACAATCCGAACTGAGAATGGTTTTTTGAGATTTGCTCCACGTCGCCGTATTGCGTCTCTTTGTACCATCCATTGTAGCACGTGTGTTGCCCCACTCGTAAGAGGCATGATGATTTGACGTCGTCCCCACCTTCCTCCCGGTTACCCGGGCAGTCTCCCTAGAACGTTTAACTAAGGACAAGGGTTGCGCTCGTTGCAGGACTTAACCGAACATCTCACGACACGAGCTGACGACAACCATGCACCATCTGTCATTCTGTTAACCTCCACTATATCTCTATAGCTTTGCAGAAGATGTCAAGAGTGGGTAAGGTTCTACGCGTATCTTCAAATTAAACCACATGCTCCACCGCTTGTGCGGATCCCCGTCAATTCCTTTAAGTTTCACTCTTGCGAGCATACTACTCAGGCGGATGATTTAATGCGTTAGCTGCGCCGATGAGTTCCCCATCAGCTAATCATCATCGTTTACGGCGTGGACTACCAGGGTATCTAATCCTGTTTGCTCCCCACGCTTTCGTCTCTCAGTGTCAATATGTGTCCAGTTAGCTGCCTTCGCCATGTTGATGTTCTTCCTTATATCTACGCATTCCACCGCTTCACAAGGAATTCCGCTAACCTCTACACAATTCTAGTTTGCCAGTATCCAATGCAATTTGGGGTTGAGCCCCAAGTTTTCACACCAGACTTAACAAACAACCTACAGACGCTTTACGCCCAATAATTCCGGATAACGCTTGCAACCTATGTATTACCGCGGCTGCTGGCACATAGTTAGCCGTTGCTTTCTGATAAGGTACCGTCAAGGTCAAGGCATTTCCTCCTCGACTTTTTCTTCCCTTATAACAGCAGTTTACAACCCGAAGGCCTTCATCCTGCACGCTGTGTCGCTCCATCAGGCTTTCGCCCATTGTGGAAAATTCCCTACTGCTGCCTCCCGTAGGAGTCTGGGCCGTATCTCAGTCCCAGTGTGGCGGATCAGTCTCTCAACCCCGCTAAACATCATCGCCTTGGTGAGCCATTACCTCACCAACTAGCTAATGTTACGCACCCCGATCCCCTTGTGAAGCTTTAAAGGCTCCTTTTATAAATACCTCATGCGAGATATTTAAGTATCCGGTATTAGCGCTAATTTCTCAGCGTTATCCCAATCAAGGGGGCACGTTAAGTACGTGTTACTCACCCATTCGCCGCTAAGTTCCGAAGAACTCCGCTCGACATGCATGTATTAGGCACACAGCCAGCGTTCATCCTGAGCCAGGATCAAACTCTCGAAAAAATTGACTGTCATGTACATTGTATATATCTAGTTTTCAAAGAACTTTTTAATTCGCAAATGTTGCTAAATTATTATAGCATAAACTTTTGAAATAAAAACAATTTTTATAAATTATTTTTGAATGATTTTTAAAAGTACTTGTTTAAATTTGCGTGCTATTATTATAACACTGCTTTTTGAAATTGCAAAATAAAAACGCAAAATTCTTTGAATTTGCGCTTAAGTTAAATTTTGACACTTTTATATTAATAAATATCTTCGTTATTAAAGTCTATTTCACCGATTTTAGAAGAAGCTTCAATGAGATCTTCTAAAATTTTGGGATTGGCGTTTTTATTAATAACATTTGGGTCAATATTACTAATATTAATTTCTTTCCCATAATAGTAACTAATTAGTTCATTTGTTGAATTATTTTCTACGTTTTCATCTAATTGCAAAATATCTTTTTTAATTAAATTAGAACTGCTCATTGATCAACGCACTATCTCATCTGAGTTTCCATACACGCTATGAAACTTATGGTCAATTTGATTTTGAATATTTCGAATTCAAAACTCTTTTGTAAAAGGAAGTGCATTATTATGCTTTTGAATAAATAATTTTTGTGAAAAGGGGTGAATTTGTCTTCTTGAAAGAAGTTCAATTGGTCCTTTTTCAATAATGGTGTTATTACTAAAGATATAAAGTAGGTCAAAATTTCCTAAAATAAAATCTAAATTGTCACTAATAAATACAGGAGTTAGATCATTCATGTCCATGATTTTAGAAAGTGCCCGCATAAATTCGTTTCGGGTATACTCATTAATATTATTTGAATCTTTAACAATTAATAAAGAAGTTTCATCTAAATAAAACTGAGATAGTTTAAGTTTGATTTTATCAACTTCTTTTTGCTCTTTATAAGCAATTAAGTAGTTAGCATTAGCAACTGAAACTGCATCATGACATTTATAAAATCTTTGAAGAGTTAAAAAGTATTTATTGAATTTTTCACTTTCAAGATTATCTAAGGTGAAATTATAAAAGTTAGTAAGAAGCTCTTCATAAAAACTAAATTGCATAAATTTAGTAAGCGAGCTAGAAAATTCATCGAAAATATTACTTTGGTGCTTGTGAAAATTGTTTTTAGTTACAATTTGGGCTGAAGTGAATTTTTTCAAAATAAAGAAGATTTCTTTTTTAGTTTTTTTAACATTAGTTACTAATCTTTTTAAACGATTTTGTTTATTTTTGATTAAGTTGTTAAAAAGTTTCTTTTGGTTATCTTCAGATCATTTATATTCAGCTTTAGCTAAATTTAATTTTTCCTGAGTGTTTAAAATATCAAGCTTATTTTGTTGAGTGATTTTATTTTCAATTTTTTTATTTTTTAATTCTTTAATTTGAGCTTCGGTATCTTTGATGGTTTTTTGAATCTTACGCATTTTATTATATGAACGAATGATTCATTTATCTAATGAAAAGCTAAGTTCATTGAAGATAAAAAGCTTAAGAGCACTTTTATAAGAAATGGTTAAATTTTTCTTATAGCTAAAGTTCATATTTTGAACAAAGAAGTCAGCTTCTTGTTCCATAATATTTTTAAGATTTCATAAATCATTTTCAGAAAGAAAAGCAATCTTTTTAAAATTAGTTTTAAAAGTATGGGCAATTTTTTCATATGCTAAAATTTGCTTTTCAAGAAACTCAAATTCTTTGTTTCCTTTTTTATTAATAATTAATGATTGCTTAAATTTTAGTGTTGAGATTTTAACTTTAATATCTTTTAAGGTTCTTTTTAAAAACTTGGATGATTTATACTTAATTTGTTTTGCATAATCTTTAAAAAAATAAAGATCATATTGGTAGTTTTTAATTTTAATATCATTAATTACGTATTGCATTGACTTAGAGTCAATTAATTTTAAATAATAAAGCTCTTTTTCTAAGTGCTTAATAACATCTTTTTGGTTAGACACTTCTGTTTTAAAATAATTTTCTTGAAGTAAAGAATATTTTTCAAAAAGATCTTTAATAATCCCAATGTAAACTTCAAATAAATTGTTTTGATATTCACGAGTAATTTCGGTTAAATGAGTATGGATTTGAATTAGCTCATCTTTAATAACAACTTGCTTGTTTTTGATTTTAGAATAATGGATGTTAATTTCTTTAAGAAAATCATTGTTAAGAGCAATGATTTTTTCAGCTTGGCTGGCAATGATGTTAAAAAAGACATTTTTTAAAGTAATTTTTAAGTTGGTTGAAAGGAGCTTAAAAATGTCTTTTTCTTTTTTTGATGGTTTCATCTTGCTACAGATGTTTCAGATACTAAAAAGCGGGATATCATTATCTTTTTCTTTGATAATGTCGCTAAGGTTAAAAACTGAAATTTCATCAAAGACATCTTTTTTATTATGAAGCACATTCCTAATTTTATAGCTGCTACTTTCGTATTCAAAAAGAGATAAAAGTACTTCTTTGTTTTTTAAAATTCCGTTGTAAAGATTATAAAAATTTAAAACATCATTTTTTTCACTAATATAAAAACCAGTCTTTAAATTTTTATAGACTTCAAGTTCAGGAATATAAAGGGTTTTTACAGGGTCATTTTGATCATAAATAAATAAATTTTCGAGTTTAATAAAAAGTTTTTTGTCCATACAAACTCCAATTATTTATATGATAAATTTTTGTTTTTGTTAATTAACTTAGAGATGATTGTATATGAATAATAAATGACAAAGATGTTGAATCAAATTTTAAGCGGTGAAGAGATCACGTGTTGTAAGATTCAAAGTAATATTTCACTATTATCATTACTTCCAAGTGCATATAAGTCAGCAAAAGAAAGGATTGGAACATTAATAAGTTCTAAGAACCCTGAGAAAATAATAATTGGAACTATTTTTAAATAAGTTGAACTTTTCATTTTAAATCTTGAAATTGTGATCATGAAAAACTGACTTGAAATTCCAGCAAGCATCAGAGCTAAAATTCCTCTTCGGTCTTTAATTAAACTTCTTTGAATTAAATCATCTTTAACCACAAAACCAATGTATCATACAATAATTGCAATAATAATTAATAAAAAGAGCATTCCAACAATCATATTAATGTTTTTAAGCATTGAAATGGTTCCGTATTGTTTTGCATAAGTTCTTTTATTGTTAAAGTAAATAACTTTGGAAGCATATTTATTGATAAGCTTTTCGTCATTTTTAGCTACAGCTAATTTATATTTATCTCCATAATATTGAATTTTTGCACTATAAACTTTAACCCTAAATTCAACTCCAAAAGCATAATTTAAAAAGCGAATAAAGAATCATCCAAAAATTCCTGAGACAACTCCGTTAATTGTTGCTGCAAGAGTATAAAGAGGGTTATAAGTAGCTGGCGGGATAAAAATTAGCGAAAGTAAATCAGAAACTAAACCAACAAAACCGCCAATAAGTGGTCCAAAGATAAATCCGGTAATTTTAATTGGAAGCCCTAAAAAAGAAACCTTGTAGGTAGGAAGGGCGATAATTGGAACAAGTTGTGCTGAAATAATTGTAAAAGCAACAGAGATAGAAATCAAGATAGCAACAAAAACCATCTTGCGGATGGTTCATTTTTGAATAATCCCTAAATCTCTTATTCATTTAAAAAATGACAATTGACCAATTACCTTTTTCATATTTTTATATTTTATATTAATATTTTCGAATTGTTTTATTATTTTATTTTAAATACTCCTCATTTTATATGCAATCAAAATAAATTATATAAACTGGGACATGAAATATGCACAAAAACATATTTCATGTCCCAGTTTAAAAAGGGTTTTTAATTAATAAACATTTACACAAATATATATAATTTAGTTAATTAAAAATATTAAAAAAGGATCAAGAGATGAAAAAACTTTTTAAAAACAAATTATTGTTACTTCCACTTGGCGGGGTGACTTCAGCATTTGCTTTTACTTCATGCAACAACACAAAAGCAGCTACCGAAGAAGAAAAACAAGCTGATAATCATGTTGTTAAATTTGAAGAAATGAAAACAACTCAAATTCAAATTTGAGGTCAATTACTTGCTATTTTTAAAGCAATAAATGAGGAGATTTCAAGCAATGCATTTGAAAATGAGCAAGATTTGAATCATTTTATTGATAAATGAAGTGAATTGAATTTTTTTGAAAAATACAAAGAGTTGATAAAGAAACATAGTCAAGTACTTTTTGGAGTTAATTACCTTGCGAAAATAAATCAACTTAATAAAAATTTTATTGCTGTTATTGAAGGCATTGCTAAAGATGAAAATACATCAGTAATTCAAAACAAAGTAAAAGCATTTTCTCGTTTATATATGACATATGTTTTTGGAAAAGATAATACTTTCAAAAATATGCAAAACTTCTTTGCTTCAATTCCTACTTCAGATAAAGAACTTGCTAAAATAATCTCCATAGCTTTACCTAGCATATTAAAACTTCCTGTCGCAAATATTCCAAATATCGGTATTCTTGTTGAAAAATTAGCTGGAGGCCAAATTAGTGAAGAGGATATTGTAAATGAAATTACTAATGTTGTTGTTCCAGTGCTCATGAATTCAAAAGAAGAATTTAAAAAGATTGTAGATTTACTTAAAAATAAAGAAATTAAAAATGAAAATGATTGATTTGACAAAAAAGAAGTGCAAAAATTAATGGATGCTTTATTTAAAGAAGGTGCTCCTAACGAATCATTATGAATTTTTGATTTATTAATTAATAATGGTGAAAAAGTAAAACAATTAAGTTCAAGCGAAAAAGCTAAAATTTTAGAATTTATGAGATTAATGAAACAACAAATCGCAGAAACTCTCCCATTATACCTATCAAGTTTTGAAGCGCTTAAACTTATCATATCTCCTGAATAATAATTAATAAAAAACGACACAGACATTGCTGTGTCGTTTTCTTTGCAAACTTAAATAACTTCACCACCAATACGGTTGTTTTCTTTATCCATTTCGGTGATTCTAGTTTTAATAACTTCACCTGGGGAGAATGATTCGTAAATAGTTTTATCTTTTAAATTGATTTTACTGATGTGAATAAAAAGTGATTTTTTAATACCGATGTACACAAATAAACCAAAGTCTGTGATGTTTTCAACAGTTCCTTCAATTTCTGTTCCGATGTGAAGATCTTCCATTTTGGTAATATCTTTTTTAAGAATAAATCCAGTCTTATTACGGTCAATATTTTTAATCGGATTTGATAAAGCTTTGATAATTAAGTCTATTTCATAAAAATTGCTATTATATTTAGTTGCAAGTTCGTTAGCATCTAAAAATGATAAATCCACACCTTGTTCATTTGGTGTAATTTTGTAATCTTTAATAATTGCATTAGCAAGTTTATATGATTCAGGGTGAATAAAGGTTTTATCTAAAAAGTTTTTAGAATTGAAAATTCTTAAAAAACCAATACATTGCTCATAAGTTTTAGCACCAAGGCCTTTAACTTTTTTAATTTGGTTTCGATCTTCAAGATTCCCAAGTTCTCTTCTAAGTTCCAAAATATTTTTCGAAGTGCTTGGTTTAAGCCCTGAAACATGAGTAAGAATTTCTTCAGTAGCCGTATTAACATCTACCCCAATTTGGTTAACAACTTTGGAAACCTTAAATGCTAAATATTCATCTAATTCTTTTTGATTTAAATCGTGTTGGTACTGTCCGACCCCAATTGATTTAGGATCAATTTTAATAAGTTCATTAAGTGGATC
This sequence comes from Mycoplasmopsis gallinacea, assembly GCF_012220205.1. Taxonomy (NCBI): domain Bacteria; kingdom Bacillati; phylum Mycoplasmatota; order Mycoplasmoidales; family Metamycoplasmataceae; genus Mycoplasmopsis; species Mycoplasmopsis gallinacea. The sequence goes on from NZ_CP047225.1 coordinate 15,423, forward strand.
TAAGAATTTTCTGCCAATGTGAATAGCACTTCTTTCTTCAACACTAATATCAGGAAATTCTTTTAAAGCTATTTTTGAAGCTGAATATACACTAGCTCCAACTTCAGAAACGATTGTATATTTAACATTTAATTTGTTTTTTGAAATTAATTCAGCGACAAATTCTTCAGTTTCCCTTGAAGCAGTTCCGTTTCCAATTACGATAATAGAAACTTGGAATTCTTTTATTAAATCTAAAATAATTTTCTTAGATTTATCTACTTGTTTTTGTGGTTCATGTGGATACATTTTAGCAAGTTTTAATAAATCACCATTTTCATTTAACACTGCCATTTTGCATCCATTTGCATAACCTGGATCAATTGATAAAACAACATGATTAGTAGTTGCTGGAGCAAAAAGCATTTTTTCAACGTTGTTTGAAAAAATTTGAATTGAGGCTTTTTCTGCTTTTTCAAATAAATCATTAAAAATTTCTCTTTCAATACTTGGTAGAATTAATCTTTTTAATGAATCCTCAATTGCTACCATAATATTTTTATGGTTGAATTTTTGCTTAATATACTTTCTTGCGATGATATTTTTAAGAAATTCGTCTTGATAAACAAAATCTAGTTTTAAGATTTTTAAATTCACTCCGCGGTTAATGGCTAACACATTGTGATTTTTAATGTATTTGATTGGAATAATAAATTCATAATAAATTTTGAATTTGTTTTCTTCATCATTTGCACCCTTTTTAAGGGAAGTTTGAATTTTTCCATATGTTAAAATGTTGTTTTTGATTTGCTGGCGAACATCTGGATCTTGACTAATTCATTGAGAAATGATATAAAAAGCATTTTCAATTGCCATTTCAGTTGAAGTAACTTTTTCATTTATGTATTTTTGGGCTTCTTTTTTGATATCAAAATTAGGGTTTTTGTTTTCTAAGATAGTTTTTGCAAAAGGTTTAAGACCCATTTTAATAGCTTCACTAGCTTTTGTGATTTTTCCTAATTTAAATGGTTCATAAATTGCTTCCACTTCACTTTTAGTAGCTGCATTTTTAATTTTGCTTGCAAGTTCTTCAGTTAAAATGTTTTTCTCTTCTAAAATAGCAAGAATGCTCTCTTTTCTTTTATTTAACTCTTGGTTATATTTGTAAATTGACTCAATTTGGTAAATTTGCTCTTCATTAAGTCCACCAGTGGCATCTTGTCTATATCTTGAAATAAAAGGAACTGTGTTCCCTTCACTTAAGAAATTAAGCACTATTTCAATTTGCTTAGTTGAAATATTTAGTTGTTTTGAAGTATCTTTAATTGCTTTTTCTATCATTTTATTTACCTATCATCTTTTTAAATCTACGGTGTTCTTTTTGACTGTTGATTCTCATTGAATCAAGTAAATTCATCACATCTTGTGTATCAAAAACCACAGGAAGCTTATCGCTTTGTTTGTGAATTAATTTAATTTTTTCAATTAACTTATCTTCGGTTACTAATAAAACGTGTTTTTGAACATTGCTTACATCAATTTTAGTATCTTTTGGAAAGACAATAATTGAAACTTTAGGGAATTTCTTTCCGATTGTTTTTTGAAAGTGAGCAAGGTGTTTTTCGTTTTGCAAAATTGGGTTTTTAATCTTAATTTTCTTGCTTTTTGAATTAGATAAATAAAGATCGGGTTTATTTCCGTCACCATTAATTGTCCCTTGGTAAGCTTTGTATTCTAAAACAATCGCAAATTTATCGCTAATAATAAAAGAATCAAGCTCATACATTTTTGAATCATATGAGTACATTCCACCTTCTTTAAATTTAAGTTCTGGAATGTCTAAGTTATTTTTGATTAAGTTGTTAATTTTCTCTTCAAATTGATACCCAATATTTAAGTTTTTACGATATTTTCATAAGTATCAATAAAGGAAATAACCAAATGCTGCTAAGATGATTAAAGTAAAAATGACAATAAGCGCAATAACTGCATTTGAATCAATTACTTTAGATACAGCTTGCGCTGTTTGCTTAGCTTTTTCAGCAGTAGCTTCACTGTTAGCTACTTCAATATTATTATTTGTTGAATCCATTTCTCTCTCATTTCAATCGATATTTAAACATTAAAAATAGTGGTTTTATATTCACTTCCATAAATTTTATCAAGTTGTTCTTTATATGAATTAATTTGAAGTGGATATTTTGTTTTATCTCTTCCATCAATTAAATTGTAAGGATAAATTGTTCCATTTTCATTTCAAAGTTTAGCACTTTGGACAAATTGAATAAAAAGAATCGTGTGATTTGTAACATATTTATTTTCATCATTTAAATAAACTACAGAATCATTTTTTAATGCTCCAAATAACACACCAATTGGCAGTGCATCTTGGTTAATAACCAAGCTTCCACTCACACCTCCAACGCTTTTGTTTGCTTGATCACTTCGATAAGCTACTCCATAAAAATAAGGTAAATCTTCTCCATTAAATTTAGCCCCATGATCTGCTATTTGTTTATTGTGAAATTCGTCAAGTGGCAGAAAAGGAACTTCTTTTTTGCTGTATCAATCACTTCGATTTAAAGAATTTAAATCTTTGTCTAAAACATTAGAAAAAATTCCTTGCCGTTGAGATGAATATGAAGGAAATCCATACACAAAAAGCGAATTTGGCCGATAACGATATTTCAAGTCTCTATTATCTTTTAAAATATTACCTAAAAAATTAGAAATCTCTTGTGCTTTTTCATAAGTATTTACTTCATTTAAATTGCCCAAGTTATCAACTCCAATCATATTTGCTCTTGCTTGTCAAAATGAACGATAATCGTAACTTGAATAAGGAATTTCATTATTAAACATTGAAATATCATTATTTTTAACTTTATTAATTGATTCATCAATTAGTCTTGGAGCTTCACTAACTAATTGTTTTAAGATAGGTATATTTTTCTTTACTTTTGAATATTTACTTACTTTTAAATCTCATTCAATTACAGCAAAATCAGTGTAATAAACTTTATTTTCAGCATAATCTGGATAAGCTTCTTGCTTCATAAAATTACGAGCTAAAAAGAAAGTTCTAGGTAAATTATCAAGTGAAATTTCCATATATTCTAACTTTCCGTTAGATACAGAATTACTATTTCCTATTGCGATAAACAGATGCGAAATAGATTTATTTCTATTTGGTTGTCTATATTCTGGATAATCAAATTCGCTAAAAAGTTCAACAGCAACGTGATAGTTTGTTCCAAAAAATAGCTTGTATTCATCTTTTTCTTTAATTACTTTATAATCAAGTAATCAAAGAGTTCCAGCAGTATAAGTTCCATCATCAAAGTATGTTACTAGTGAAAAACTACGTTTTCTAATTTGATCTAAATACTCATTATTTGTACTTAAATTATAGTAATTAGGAACCGTGTCATTATATTTATAAGCATTTGGAAATTCATTGTAGTAATCTTCAGCTGTTTTAGAACTACTTGCATCTTCGCTAGCAGAACTTTCTTCAGATGAATTATCTACTACATTTTCATCCTCATTTGTTTGATCGCCATTATTATTTAAGTTTGAATTTTCGTTGCTTGTTTGATCATCATTAGCGTTGTTTTCTAAAGATCGATCATTAGTGTGTTCGTCATTTGATTCTGCATTGTTACCAGATTGACTTTCATCATCGTGAGAATCAACTTCTTGATCTGATAGAATATGTGAATTTTTATCATTTTGGTTTGGTTCATTAATTGGATTAGAATTATTTTCTTCAATGTTTTCAATACTTGGAAGCTTAGCATTATCTTCTGAAATATTATTATCATTTTCACTATTATTAGTATTATAAGTTCCGTCAATCTCTTTGTTATTTTCTTCCTTTAAATTCGGATTGTCTTCATCGATAGTTTCTTTTTTTGCTAAATTTGAGTCATTTTCATTATTTTGATTATGAGCAGTTTCTTGCGATTCACTTGCTGCACTTTCATTATCTAAATCAGAATTTTCGTTTGTTTGATCATTATTAGAATTATTTTGTTGAGTATTTTCAGTAGGTTTTTCAGCATTATTATTAGATGACTTCTCACTTTCTAAAGGGTTACTAGACGATTCTTTATTTGTGGATTTTTCACTAATTAAAGCATTTGACTTTGGTGGATTGCAACTCAAAACTACACCAGCTCCAAAAACTAGTGAAATTAAAATTAAGATCAATTTTTTGAACTTTTGAATTATCATGAGAACTCTTTCCGATATTAATATAAACAAATTATAAAGAATTAACGAAAAAAAGAAATAAAGATGTAAAAAACACACCAAATGCTTGATGTGTTTAATGTTTAGAAAATATTAATGAACTTTAGCAACTACTGTATCTAAAGCAATTTCATCACCACTTTGTGCAACGAATTCCACATTTGTGTGTGTTGATTCTGAAAGAACTACAGCAATTACATCACTTTGAATATTTTTCTCTTTAAGTAATGAAAGGTCTACTTTAGCAATTAAATCACCAGCTTTAATTGAATCACCAGCTTTTACTAAAGCTTCAAATCCTTCTCCGTTAAGTGTAACTGTGTCAATTCCGATGTGGATTAACATTTTTACACCTTCTTTTGTTGTGATTCCATATGCGTGTTTTGTATCAAATACTAAATCAACAACACCTTCAACTGGAGAGTGAACATTTCCTACTTTATCTGCTTCAAAGGCAATAGCAAAACCATCACCCATCATTTTCGCAGAGAATACTCCATCATTAACTTCTTCGATGTTTAAGAATTTTCCTCTTGCAGGAGTTTTAATTTCAACATTTACTTTTGAAGATTCTGAAGCTACTTCTTCTTGTTGTTCTGCAACAGGTTGTTCAAAAGCAACTTCTTTATCTTTATTTTCTGCTTCTCATTTAGCAATGATTTCTCTTTGTCCTTTAATTTTTGAATTTAATTGCTCAGCAACAGGTCCAAAAATAGCTTGAACATGGTGTTGACCTTCAACTTTAATACCAGCTGCACCAGCTGCTTTAAGAGCATCTTGATTAACTAATGAAGCATCAACAACGTCATATCTAAGTCTTGATGCACAATTGTTAAATGCAGTAATGTTTGAAAGTCCTCCATAAGCTTGAACTACTGCTAAAGCTTTAGGATCAACTTCACCTAAAAGACCATCTTTTTTAGCTAAGAAATCTTTTTTAGTGAATAATTTTGTGTTGTTTCCTCTTCCTGGAGTTTCAAGGTTGAAACGTTTAATAAAGAAGAAGAATAATCCAAAGTAAATTGGGAAGTATCCAAGTCCAATAACAAGTGATCATCAGAAGTGTGTTCCTTTTTGAACTGGAATAATTCCGTAAATTGTTAAATCTAATAATCCTCCTGAGAATGCCATTGGAACGTGCACACCAGCAAGGTTAGCAAACATAAATGAGAATGCACATAAAACAGCATGTACTCCTCAGAATAATCATGGTGCTAAGAATAAGAAAGTAAATTCGATAGGTTCTGTAACCCCTGTTACGATACATGTAACAACAGAAGGAAGAACTGTGCTTAATGCAACTTTTCTATTTTCTTTTGGAGCCGCTAAAATCATAGCAAGACCAGCTCCTGGAAGTCCAAAGATCATAAATGAGAATTTACCATCCATAAATCTTCCGATTTTGAATCCTAACTCATTTGAAACAAATTCAAATAATGGTAATGAATGTTCTTGCCCATTAACTGTTCATGTAATAGTGTTGAATGGGAATTTTAATAATGCATTTGAAGTTGTTGAATCACCAACATATTTTGTAGGTTCAGCAGAAACAGTTTTAATAAGTTCAGTTAAACTTTCTCCTGGAACCATTGTTTGTTTAGCTGTAACAAAACCATCTTGTCATACTTTTAATGATTCACTAAGATCTCCACCGGCATTTGAATATCAAAGCGGAGCATAGAACACGTGGTGTAATCCAAATGGAACAAGTGCTCTTTCAACAAATCCAAAAATAAATGATTCAAATCCGTAAGGAACTTTTCCTAACGCATTACCAAAAGCGCTAAGACCAACCCCTACTCATGGTCATAAAAGAAGATAAGCAAATGCTAAAACAATCATTGAAGGCATTGTTATGATAGCAACAAAACGTTTTCCTCCAAAGAATGAAATAACTTGTGGTAATTGAATTTGGTGGAAACGGTTGTAAAGTCATTGAACAACAAGACCAACTGTTAATCCTCCAAATACTGATGTTTGTAATGATTTAGTACCTAAAGTAGTACCTACTAATGCTTTAAGAGATTCAGGATTTCTTCCAGCACCGCTAAAAAGAATTGTGTAACCTTTAAGAACATGTTCTTTAACTGAAACTGTAGCTTCTTGATCGGTTGTACCCTCAAGAATCCCTTTTACATTTTTGGTTTCTTCAACCATATAATCTCAAATAAATACGCTTTGAATAGCGTTGAATACAAAGTATCCAATAATTGCTGCAAAGACTGCAACTCCAGCTTCATCAGTGAAAGCTATAACGAATGCGGCAGCAAAAAGAAGTGGTAAAGCACTAAAAACAGGATCACCTAATTGGGTAATGAATTTCCCAAAAGTTTCTCATCCAGTTCCTGTTCCTGCACTAGCAATTGCAGCTCCAACTCCAAGGAAAAATCCGGCAATAGCCATAACAGAAATAGGCAACATGAATGCACCTGAAATTTTTGAAAGTACCTTACGAACATTCTTTGAAGAGCTATTATCTAAATTTTTAGGTTCTTTTTTTCTTGAAAAAAAAGAAACTTTTTGAAATAAAGACTTCATTAACGTCCTTTCTATATACTTTTTAAATTTAAATTTAATTTATAAATTGTAAAAAATTGTAAAAATTTTACTTTTTAACTATATCAAAATTGAAAATTTTTTTACAAAAATGGAGCATAAAATGATAAAAATTTCATAAATATAAAAAATTTCCACATTTGTGGAAATTTTACACAAGTTGACTACTAATAAACGAAATTCCGATGATACAAAATACAAGCCCAATTATTAATGGAGATTGGTATTTAGCTCTTTCTCATGAAGGCACGTAAAGTCCAGTTTGATCGTAAGAAAGGTGTTTTTTCTTTGGGTGATTAATTCTGTATTGTTCAAGTTGTTTTTGTTTAAACTCTTTCATTTTTCTCGAAGTAACTGTATAAAAAAGAAACACAGTAATCCCAAGAAGCAAAAGTAAAATTCCCATTATTATTAAAACAATTTTTGTGCGATTATCAGTTTGTGAAGTTGAAGCAATAGTTGCATTATTTTCAGCTTCTAACAAGAAATTTAAAAGTGTATTCATAAAAATAATTTTACAATAAAAACAATATTTTGGTATATTATTAAAATATGAAAAATATAATTAAAGTTAAAATTGAAATTCAAAAAGATTCAAAAATTAAATACGAATATAACCGTAAAACAGGCGAAATTGAAGTTGATCGTATTTTAAGAGGAGATTTTAAATATCCTGCAAATTACGGTTTTATTCCTAATGCACTTGACTGAGATGGTGATGAACTTGACGTACTTGTTTATTCAGAAGAAACATTTATGCCAGGAACTACATTAAATGCTCGTATTATTGGTGCTATGAAAATGATTGACGATGGTGAAACAGATACAAAATTAATTGCTGTGCACCACGATGATTACCGTTTAGATCACATTAATAAACTTGAAGATCTTCCAGCTCCATTTATTGATACAGTAAGAACTTTCTTTTCAACATACAAAAACTGAAAACGTCCAGGAATTACATCAGTTAATGGATTCGAAGATGTTGAGTGAGCATTAGAAGAATATGCTGAATGTGTTGAATTAATGGATAAATACGGATCAATGGATAAAAAAGAATTCATTGAAAAAATGATGAAAGAACACCCAGAAAAATATACAGCTTAATTTTAAGTAACTAAAGCCAAATGGCTTTAGTTTTTTTGCACCTATTTTTTGCAAAAAAAGACATAGCAATAGCTATGTCTTGTGAATGCGTTTAATTATTTAACAACGTATTCTGTAATTTGGTGGTTTTCCACAACAAGGTATTTGTCACCTTTTTGTGTGCCGTAAGGAGCAAGAGCATCTTGTCCTTTTGAATGATCAGCTTTAACTTCGCTAAATAATGTTTTTGAATCAAGAGAAGTAAATACACTTGAGTAAACTCCGAATCCATTTACTAATTTTTCATCTTCTAAAAGACCGATAATTAATGTATTTGGACGGAATTTAGCAACTTCTTTAAGAAGTTTTCCTGTTCTTGAAAGAACAACAACAAATTTGTAATCCCCTCTTCTTGCACGGTTAGCAATATCGTAAGCTATAAGTGAACGAACATCCATGTCGTTTGAATTTTGTCTAACTTTTTCAAGTTGAACATCGTAGTAATTTTTTGAGTAGAATTCTTTTTCAGCTCTTTTGCTAATTGCTGTCATTGTTTTAACAGCTTCAAGTGGGAAGTTTCCGTTTGCAGATTCACCTGAAAGCATAACTGAGTCAGCTCCAAGCTCAACAGCAAAGTAAACATCTGTTACTTCAGCACGTGTTGGGTGTGGTGAATTTTCCATTGAATCAAGCATTTGTGTAGCAACGATAACTGGTTTTCCTGCTTCACGACAAACTCTAATCATTTTCTTTTGGTAGTAAGGAACATCATAGTAAGGAATTTCAAGTCCTAAATCTCCACGAGCAACCATAATTCCATCAGCTGCTTCAGCGATTTCTTCGATGTTTGTTACACCAAGGTGTGATTCAATTTTAGCAATAATTTGAACGTGTGATCCACCGTTTTCATTAAGTAATTGTCTAAGTTCCTGTACGTTTTTAGCTGAGTTAACAAAAGAAGCAGCAACATAGTTAATTCCATTTGCAATTCCAAATTTAACGTCGTTAATATCTTTTTCAGCTAAGAAAGGAAGAGTAAAGTCAACACCTGGAAGGTTAATACGTTTGTTTGTTTTAAGTTTGTGGTTGTTTTCAGCTTTAACTTTAACGTATCCTTTTCCAACTTCTGTAACAACTGTTGATAATTTACCATCATCAAAAAGTACTTGGTTTCCAACTGTTAAATCTTGTGACATGTCATATGAAACAGATAATTCGTTTTCTGTTCCAAGGTGGTTAGCAAAAGCTTCTGGTGTTGTGTGAACTAAAATTTCTGTATCAGCTTTAATAACTTGAGCACCATCAGTCATTTTTCCAACACGAATTTCAGGCCCTTTTGTATCAAGCATTAATGATACAGGGATGTTTAAATCTTTAGATACTTGTTTTGCAATAAGAAATTTGTTTAATTGTTCAGCGTGATCACCGTGTGAAAAGTTTGCTCTAACACATGTAACCCCATTTTCTACTAATGAACGTAATGTTGCGTAATTATCACTTGAAGGTCCAATTGTCGCAACTAACTTTGTTCTTTTTTCTGTAAGTTTCATTTTTCTCCTAATTTTATTAGTTAAATCTCATTTTCTTAAAAATTTAGCTTTAAGTAGTTCTATTTTATCACATTGATTAAAAAATAGCCATAGAAATGACTATTTTTAAACGTTTGAAAAGGAAAAAATTACATATCAATATTTTAGTTTGCTGTTGAGCTTGCTTCTGATGAATTGCTATTTTCCGCATTAGCATTATCAGCTGCAGCATTTGAATCGCTAGCAACTTTTGAAGCAAATAAATCTTTAGCTAATTTTAATTTAGAAATATAAAGGACAGTTTTTGCATCAGGATTTTTGTATACAGAGTAACTTAAAATGTAGTTATTTTCATCTTCAGTAACTTCCGCTTCAAATGAAGCATCATAATTTTCAGGAAGATTTTCAAGATTTAATTTAGAGAATTTCTTGCTATTTTTAACATATGAAGCTTTAAAATCATCAATAGTGATTTTGTCACCATTTTCTTTAGTTGCTACAGACCCATTAAATTTAGCAAATAAATCTTTTACAACAAAGAATTGAATTGCATATTCATAAGTTGCTATTGTGCTCATATTTTTATCAACTTCAACATTAATAAGTTTATTATCTTGAGCTGCATCAACTCTAGCATTTAATACTAAATTAAACGCTACATTGTTTTCAGAGACAAAAACTAAATTTGATTTAGCTAAATTAACAGAAGCAAATTTTGAAGTTACAAAATCAAAGTGTTTATTGAAAAATTCTTCTTTTTGCTTTTCAGTTTCTAAGCTCTCATATGCATTTTTGAATGCTTCAAAGTTTTCATATGTTTCTAATGCAGTAACTTTTTCAGTTACGCTTGAAATAAATATATTATCCTCAATGTCGCTAAGAGCAACTTTTTTAAATCCGCTAACTTCAAAAGTTGCTACTTGTTTATTTTCTTCTGTTTTAGTTTTTGGGGCTATAGTTACAACAATAAATAATTTACCTTCTATATTATTAGCATATGAATCAAAGTAAAAATTGACTTTGCCATTGTTAAAAACATTAAGCAATTGACCTTTCGGCCCAATGAGAGCTAAATCTTGAGCTGCAAGTTGATTTTGGTTTTTAAGAGAGCTAAAAATGAAGTTATCTTCAAAATATGAAGCACTTTTTGCTTTTGAAAAAGTATTTTGGTAAGTTGCATAATCACTTGCAAGTTCATTTTTAATTCTCTTTTTAAAAGCATCGCTTTGAAGTAATGTAAAATCACTTAAGGTAAGCTCTTTGGTAGCTTTTGAATAATGCACCATTGTAATTGTTCCAGCTAAAAATCCAGCTGAAGCTAGAAATCCACCAATTGCAAGGGCGCTTTTAAGACCTTTTGACATTCTTTTTTTACTCATGATTTTCTCCAAATATTTCATTAATTTGATTGATTAAATTTGCTATTCCATAAGAAGTTTCAGAAGAAACAATGTAGTATTTGTCAAATTTGTAAGTTTGCATATCTAGCTTAATTCTTTTAAGTAAAGCTGACTTTTCTTTTTGATTTAACTTATCAACTTTAGTATAAACTGCAGTAAAAGGTAAGTTGATTCTTGTTAAAAATTCCATTACCTCTTTATCACTTTTAGTTGTTGGGATTCTTGAATCTAAAAGCAAGAATAAATGAGTTAAATTATCTCGCTCAATTAGATAATTTTCAATCATCTTCATCATTTTTTGAATTTGACTTTGTGACAGTTTTGCATATCCATAACCTGGAAGATCCACAAAGACAGCTCCATGCTCGTTTTCAAAAAAGTTTAAAAGCTGCGTTCTTCCTGGTGTTTTAGAGACTTTAGCTAATTTTTTATTATTGACAATGGCATTTAAAAGTGAGCTTTTACCAACGTTTGAACGACCTCAAAAAGCAATTTCTTTATTGCTATGCTCGTATCAATTGCTTTTTTCAGTGCTAGATTTGACAAACTTAAACATCTTTTTTCATTTTCTCCTTATGTCTAATTAAAGTTGATGAATACTTTATGTATTCATAACTTGGGATTAATAAAACAGTTTCCAATTCATTATTTAAACTATTATTCCCTGCTGCAAGTTCAAGCTCGTAATTAAAATCAATTACATCCCTTGCGCTTCTTACTAAATATTTTACATCTAATTCTTTAGCAATTTCAGCAATAAAGCGGTCTTTGTTTTTTAATACTTGCACATTAGTTAAATTACTTAGTAATTTCTTTGTATTATTATATCTTATATCAATATCGCTAGCATCTGGTTTATCTGGGTTAATTGAAACAATTACATAAACAAAATCAAAAAGCCGAGCGGCTTTTTGAAGTATTTGAAAATGTCCATCATGAAAAGGATCAAAAGATCCTGCATAAATTGCTTTTTTATCTGTTTTCATAAATTTTTCTTGCGTTTTTAGCAATTACAAGTTCTTCGTTAGTTGAAATTACATAAATAGGAACTTCTGAATCTTGAGCTGAAATTACCCGGTATTCAGGACCACGGCTAAGTTGGTTAAGTTCTGGATCAAGCTTAATGTTTTTAAAGAATAATTTTTCAACAATCATTCTACGAATGTTTTTATCATTTTCTCCAATACCAGCAGTAAAGACAATTGCATCAATGTTTCCGCCAAGTTTATTAGCATACATTGCTGTATAATCAGCTACTCTTTGAGCAAATAACTCAAGTGTAAATTGTGCATTTTCATCACCTTTAAGAGCTGCATCACGTACATCACGCATATCGCTTGAAATTCCTGATACACCTAAAAGACCACTTTTTTTGTTAAGTAAATCTGTAAATTCTTCAACATCCATTCCAGTTTGTGCTTTAACAAATTGGTGAATTGAAGGATCGATATCCCCACTACGTGTTCCCATCATAATTCCGGCAAGTGGTGTAAGTCCCATTGAAGTATCAAATGAACGAGAATCTTTAACAGCACATAAACTTGCACCATTTCCAAGGTGTAAGTTAACAAAAGTAACTTTTTCTTTGCCAAGAATTTGACTTAATCTTTCAGTAATATATTGGTGGCTAATTCCGTGAGCTCCATAACGTTTTATTTTTAATTTTTCAGCAAGTTCGCGGTTAATTGGATAAGTGCTATTGACTTTATCAATTGTAGTATGGAAAGCAGTATCAAAATCTGCACTTAAAAGAGCATTAGGGAAAACTTTTTTAAACCCATGCATAGCTTGAACAGCTCCTGGGTTATGTAAAGGTGCATAAATTGAGCACTCTTGAATTAAATCAATTTCTTTTTGAGTGATTTTTGAAGTTGAACTAAAGTAAGTTCCACCTTGCACAACTCTAAATCCAATGTACTGAATTTCATCTTTGTTTTCAATTAATTTGATTTCTTGCATTAATTTATATACTTCTTCAACAGCTACTTCATGATTTGGCATAGCTACTTCTTTTTCGAATTTTTCATCCTTGAATTTAATTGAAATATTACCCATTGGAAGAGTAATTCTTTCAGCAATTCCGCTTGCAAGAAGTTCTAAAGAATCTTTGCTAAATAAGCTTAACTTAATTGACGAGCTACCTGCATTAATAACTAAAATTTTATGTTCCATATTTTATTTCTCCTCGCTTTGAAGTGCAGTAATTAACACTGTGTTATAAACATCTTCGATTGTACTTCCTCTTGAAAGGTCATTGACTGGTTTTTTGGTTCCAACTACAATAGGACCAATTGCTCCATAATTAGCAAATCTTTGAACAAGTTTGTATCCAATGTTTCCAGCATTTAAATCAGGGAAAATAAGAACATTTGCACTGTGTTTGTATGATTCACCTTTGTATTTAGCTTTTCTAATTTCTAAGTCGATAGCAGCATCAAGTTGAATTTCACCAAGAGCTTTTCTACCTGTAGTTGTTTCATTGTATAAATCAGTTGCTTTTTTAACTAACTTGCTTTCTTCAGTAATTGCTGACCCTGAAGTTGAAAAACATAAAAAGGCAAGTCTTGGATCAAATCCCATTTGAAGAGCAAAATCATTAGCATTGCGAGCAATATCTGCAAGTTGCTCTTCATTTGGTTTAACATTAACTGAAATATCAGAGAAAATGTAGTTGCTTTCTCCATTGTGCATAAGCATTACTGAAGAAATTGTTTTAGTTCCTGGTTTTGGCCCAATTGCCTTAAAAGCAGCTCTTAAAATATCTGCTGTAGCATACTTAAGTCCACCAACAACACCATCAGCTTCTCCGTTAGCTAAAAGCATCATTGCATAAAATGGTCTAGTTGATAAAGATTCAATACATTGTTCCATTGACTCTTTACCTTTTCTGATCTCAAAGTATTTTTGAGCTAATTCTTCCATCTTTTTATTATCTGCATTAATATTTAAAAAGTTAAGGTTTGATGAGCCTTTTACATCTTCTTCAACAAGAAGCACTGTTTCGATGTTTTTATGTTGTGCAAGAAGCTTTGCAGCTTTTTGCATTCTTTTGTCATCACCATCAATTAATACAATTTTTTTAACACTTTTCAAATTACTTACTTTTGTTTCAAGTAAAGCTTCAATATTCATACTAACTCCTAAGTTATTTTTAATTAAATATTACTAATTAACTAATAATTAGTTAAATATAGTCTTATTTTATAAGTTTTTTACAATAATATTGCTATTTATAAAGTTTTTTCATAATTTATTCCATAACAATCAAAAAAGTAACCAATCTGGCTACTTTCATAATTTGGTTAAAATAAAGTCTAAACGTTTTTAAGAACAACTTCTTTTGAGTGACTAGCACCTTCAAGGTTGTTTCTTTCTACATGAAGAATTTGAATTTTTTCATTTTGTTTAGTGTGTAATCCGTATTTTTGTTTACGGCGGAAGCTTTTAATTTGCCCTTCAAGATCTTCAAGTGAATTTGATTGAGCTACTAATTCACCATTTGAAAGTAATTTTGCTTTATATTTATACATATAAGTACCTCCATTATTACTACAATTAAATTATATTATTTTTTGGAGGCTCAAAGCTGGAAAGGGGACGCTTTTATGGTAATTTTTCATAAAAATTCTCCTTAAACCAGGTGGTAAAAAAATAGTTTTAATTGTATAATTAAAAAGTAAAATATAGTAAAAAGAAAGAAAAATCATGAAAAAAAGTACTAAATGACTTTTTCCAATTGTCGCTCTAGGTTCGCTTACTGCAGCTGGAGCTGCAGGGTATGGAATATATGCTTCTGGTATGCTTCAAAGCCTTTTAAATAGCTCTTCAAATCAATATTTTGCTCCAACAATTAAAAACATTACTGATGATATTGCTATTCGCAAAGAATACAAGCCTCCGTTTTTTTATAAGGAAGATGCAGAGCAATATAATGCACTGATGAGCAAATTAGTTACAGATTATGATCTTGAAACACTTCAAATTGATCCAGGTAAATCCAAAAAAGAAATTGTTGAAAATTACTACAAAAGTGCAGATAGATTCATTAAAGATGATAAAAACATTGATAATCAAGTGTATCGCGAATATGTGGATCCAGTAACTAAAATCAGATTTGTAGATTTTGCTTACTATGAAGATGAAATAACCGAAACTAATGAAGATGGGTCCATTACAACTTATAAAATACCAAGATACTTGCTTGGCGAAGAAGGTTTAAAATTACTAGCTACTGAATTTAAACGTAAAATACCTTTTGGTCCTGAAGTTTTTGCATTAAAAGAAGTTAATATTAACAACTTTTTTGTCTCACCACCTAAAACTAAGGGGCTATACATTCAAGAACTTCAAAACATCTATTTAAATGGGGCTAGCTTAGCTGAAAAAGGTTTAGACTTATTTTCAATTGTTAAATATATGACAACCACCTTATTTCACGAATATATGCACCACTGAGCAACATTTTATGCTGAAACTGGAAAAAAATCTGATCAAAATACAGATCTAAATAATAAAGATATTAAAACTCAGCAGCTTCTTTATTACAAAGATTCTTCAGTTTCAAGTTTAGCTAGTGGCCACAAACATTCGCTTACTCAATATTGAAATGGTTATTTTTCAAGCAATTTTAAAAAGCTTCTAAATTATGATGTTGATAAAAAAGCTCTTTATAATAACCCAATTAAAACTACACTAAAGGTGAGTCCAGATCTTGCTGAAAACACCTTATTTACAACTTTATCTTTAAATGAAATTTGAAGATTAGCCAACGAAACAAACACTGCAGATATTACAAACAAATTCACAACTGTAGATGATACCCAATTAATTTATGGTGTAAATCAAAGCGATACTAATAAACCGGAAATTAAATTTGAAATTGGTTTAAATACAATTCAATATTACTTTTCATTAACTGAACTTGTTCCACGTGAATATACAAAATATGCTTTTGAATCATATTTTGATATCAATGATGATAATAATGCTCAAAAAAGAGATTTATACTTAAAAAATAATGGTTCATATGTTTCATGAAGCGGGCTTTATTTTACAAACTTAGAAAATAGAAAAACATATAACTATCTTCCTTCAGCTAACGTTGAAGATTGATGAAAAACTTTCTATATTAAGCCATCTAATCAAATTTTAAAAGTTTCAAAAAAACAGCCTGCATACCTTGCTTATCCAAATAACATTTTTGATGCTTCCAAATTCATTGATGAAAATGGAAATATTCTTGAGAAGGAAAGAACTAAAAATAGATCAGAAGAATTTTACCAATTGTTCTTAAATACAATGGGATATGGAAAAGAAATTGCTCAAATCTTCTCAGATAATAAATGAAAATGAGGTGATTCATTAAATGAAAATCACAAGTATCACACCGCTATTGAAAGCGAAGATGCTTACACTCAAGATATTAAATTTATTGGTTATATGCCAAGCAAAGAATACACTGGTTTTGCAATTATTAAAAGCTCAGGTGATATTCAAGTTACTCCTTTTGAATACCAAGACACTTTTAGTTTCTTTGGTAAATCAAAAATAGACACAGGGGCATCACTTTGAGATCCTGCTGCTAGAAATGAGCAAATTAGAAGCAGAATTTATCCAAAGGAAAAATATTATCCTTATGTAACTAAAGATTTTATAAAATTAGAAAATAATTCAGTGATTGCTTTATGAAAAGATCTTAACCAAAATGGAATTTATGATGCTGGTGATGAAATTGTTAAAAAAGAGCTTTCGCTTCCATCGCAAAGATGGGTTTCAACAGAAAAATCATCACTTGCTAGTCAAAATTCAGAAAAAAATTCAAATACATTTAAAATTACTATAAATAATATAGATTCTCAAACTAAGATTCAAGTTAAAAACTAATTATGAAAGGAGGGAATATGGAATGAGATTTTTCAAAATTAAAAATTGGTTCAATGATTAACGTTCAGGCCTATAAACACAATGGATTCTTGTATCGCCAGTGAAATGGTGCTAAAGTAATTTTTCAAAACAAAAGACACATTGTTTTATTTTTATATGGAACTAAAGTAACTGAATTTAATCGCGAAAACAATGGGTGAAAATATAATGAAAATGCTATTTGATTTCTTCCAAAAAACTCCTTTTATAATGCTATTGTTCTTTTTAAAGAAAACATTGGAAAATATTATTATATAAACATGGCTTCAAAACCTATTTTTGAAGATAATACAATCAAGTTTATTGATTATGATTTAGATATTAAATGCTATCCTGGTAAGAATTTACAAGTAGTTGATCGTGAAGAATTTAGCCAAAATTCAAAACTTATGAACTATAGTGATGAAATTAAAACCAAGATATATGAAGAGATAAAAAACATTATCGAAGATTACAATAGTTTTTCTTACTTTTTTAATGATGAAATTATTGATTATTATTTGGAAATACTCCTTAAAGATAAACTTATTAGTAAAAACTTTTATAACTATGCTTTAAGTCAAGAAATTTCTTCAAGCAAACCTAAAAAAGCTAAGAAAGTAGTCAAAAATAATAACAACAATAAAAATAAACCACAAAGGCAAAATAAACCAAAAAACTTGCAAAATAGTCCTAAAAGTCATAAGTAAATCCTTATGGCTTTTTATTTTTGAATTTGGGCGTATATAGCTCGCTAGCAAAATTGGTTATATTAAACTACTAGATTTTGGCCTTATTTTGCCCACTTTTCCTTCAAAAAATGTCAATTATCGTATATAATTACCCTGTTATGAACAGAGTAAATGCAAATGAACGTTTTTACATCAAGAAATCAGTTATTGGAGCTCAATAATTGTCTTTTGTATTGTTTTGTGAATTTGCTAATTAAGAAATAGTTTGAAATACTGAAAATAAGGCCACAAGATCAATACTAAAGATCTTGTGGTTTTTTATGTTCATAGCGATATTAATATAAAAGAAAAGAAAATAAAGGATAAATTTTATAGAAAGGAAAATTATAGATGCAGAATGTTTTGAAAAAGAATTGGTTTATAGCGGTTTTAGCAATTGTTTTTACCGGAACCATTTTTGCAATCAACTTTTTACAAGTATCTTATTTTAATAAGTTTTTGGCTTTTTTACAGCTTGATTCTAAAGATCCTGAAGTGAAAAATGTTTTAATCGCATTTCTTTTAATAAGTTTATTTGCAACAATTTCATATTTAATTAATGAATTTTTCTTTTTAGTCTCAAATTACTTACTCAAAAAGACTATTTTAAGAGAAATGATTGATAAGTTGTTTTCAACAAACTTTGCTAAGTGAGCATTTGTTCCTGAACAAAATAAGCTTGTTGCTTTTGCTAATTCACCAGATCTTTTATCTAAGGGATACTATTTAAGCTTTATTAATGGGTTTATTCAACTTGTTTCATTTTTAGCTACTTTAATTTCTCTTGCGATAATTAGTCCAATTGTACTTGCATATATTTTGCCACTGATAATTGTTGCACTTATTTTACCAATGCTTGCTCATAAAAAAGGAGATCAATTATCTTATTTAAATAATCAATTAATGATAAATCCGAAGAAAATTTCTTCAAGTATTACAAAGCAAATTTTCACCCACTCAATTAATGGTACTTTTGAAAACTTAGAAAAAAGTTACAAAGATCAGTTAAATCAAGAAGTTGTTACTAACATTGATCTTTTTAGCAAGATTTATGGTTCATTTGTCTTTTGACAAGACTTAATTTCAATTATCTTTTCAGCTTTAGTAATTGTGATTTCTTTAATGATTGCTTTATTTACACCTAACTTACTTGCTATTGCGCTATTTGGAACCATTTTAACTAAATTGCCTTCATTTAAATCATTTATTAAGGAAACTTTAGGAATGTTTTTAAATGTTTATATTTGCAAAATGCACTTTAAACAAATGCAAGAAGATTTATATTCAAAAAGTGAATTAGCTGCTAATTTAAGTGATGCTCCAAAAGAGGCACCATTAAATTTTGAGAAATTAACTCTTGCTAATGCAACTATTATCTCTAAAGAAACTAACGAAACTATTTTAGAAAATGTTAGCCTTAGCGTAAATAAAAATGACAAAATCCTCATCTTTGGTGAAAGTGGTGGAGGAAAAAGTTCGCTTGTGCTTAATTTAACTGGATCAATGACAGTTATTAATGAAAGCCAAATTTTCATTAATAACAAAGAAGTTAATAACTTAGATTTATTAAATCAAAGCTATTTAACTAATGAAAAAGAAAGTTTGTTTGAAGGAACCTTACTTGAAAATCTAACTTTCTTTAATGATACTTTAGTTAATGAAACTAAAAAGCTAGTAAAACTCTTTGACCTAGAAAAACTAGATCTAAATGAAGCAATAAACATTGAAAACTTGCAATATTCACATGGTCAATTACAAAGAATTTTGCTCATTAAAGCTATTAATTCAGGCAAAGAAATTTTATTTTTTGATGAATCTTTAAGCAATATAGATGAAAAAACAGCCACTGAAATCTTAAAATATTTAGCAAGCTTAAACAAAACAGTACTTGTGGTATCTCACAACCATACACCTGAGCATAAAGAATTATTTAACAAAATCTGAAAAGTAGAAAAAGGAGTACTTCATGAAATGAAATAGACTGATTTTTCAAGATCGAAAGCTATTTATAATTGCAGTTTTATTTAGAGTATTTTCTTCTTTTTTAACCATTTTAGGTCTTTGATGTTTTTATCAAGCAATCGAAAATCTTTATGCTGATAATGTTAATACTTCTTTATATTACATTCTTGGATTTTTTGCTTGCGAAATTGTAGGTATTTACATTGAATTTGAGAACCAGAAAAAATTCATGAAGTTAATTTATGTAACTCAAAATAACTTACGGAATGCTTTCATGAATAAATATTCTACATTTCACCCAAGAGAGTTTCTTAATAAATCAAATGAAATGTTACTTAATAACTTAGAAACTGATTCGCATTACATTGCTCAATATGCACTAATTCATGTTGTAATCTTTGGACATTTTTCGTTATTAATTGGATACATCATTTTGTATGGAATTTTATCTTGAAGCATTCTTTTAATCTTGCTTGCTTTAACAGCTTTAAAATTACTTTTAAACCTAGCAATTGTAACTTTAAAAAGCAAAATCACAGTTAAAAAGCAGTCACTTCAAAACGATATATATGTCAAAATTGGAAACTACATTTCTAACTTTAGCAATTTCGTTTTTGCAAATAAAAAAGAGCTGCTAGCTAAATTATTTGTCAAAAGAATTGACATAGTTTATCAAAAAGAAGCTAAATATAGCGCTCAAAGTGAACTTATTTCATTTATTAATCAAATGATTAACTGAGCTAGCTTGTTATGCACTTTAGTTGTGGGAATTGTTCTTCTTAATAACAATTACATTAACTTAGCTTTATTCTTAATTTTTGTTGTGAAATACCAAGAATTTAGCTCAACTACTTCTATGGTGCTTTCAACAGTTCAAGATTTTAAAACAATTAAAGAATACAATAATAAAGTTAACCATTTCTTTGGTGGTTTTGCAATCAAAAACACCTTAAATAAAGTAGTATTTGAAAAGTTAGTTCTTAATAACTTAAATTTTGCTTATGAAGATAAACAAATCTTTAATAACTTTAATTTAGAAATTGCTAGAAACAAAAAGCACTTAATTATAGGGAAAAGTGGTAGTGGAAAAACTACTTTAACAAACATTTTAACCAACATTATAAATGATTATTCTGGTCATTTATATTTAAATGATTATAAAGTTGGAAGTGATGATGATTTATCATTAAACATTTCAGTTTTAAATAAAGAAAATGTCTTACCTGAAATGATTCCTACTTCATATTGAAATAATCAAAGTGTTAAAGAGAAACTTGGAAACTTACATATTGATTTTGTCGATTTTGAAAAAGATTTAGATACCAATCAACTTTCACTTGGACAGCAACAAAGATTGAAACTTCTAGAAGTTTTATCTCAAGATAAACAAATTTATATTTTTGACGAATCACTCAGTAATTTAGACAAAGATAAACAAAATTCAATCTTTGAGTACTTAATGAGTCTAGATAAAACAATCATTTTCATCTCACACCATTTTGATGAGCAAATGATCTCAAAAATGGATAAGGTGACAAATTTAAGCAAGTAAATTTGCGAATCAAAATTAATCACTCCTTTGAATTCTACTAATAGAGAGTTCAAAGGAGTGATTTTCTAATACACCTATTTTCTAGGTATATTAGATCAAAATTTAACGCTACTAAAAGAGGAAATAAAAAACTCAGAATATGAAATTTCATATTCTGAGCAATATTTAACATCTTAAATAAATTCTAAATCAATATAAACAGGAAGGTGATCTGATGTTTTTGAAAAGTAGTTAGAAGGGGTTGTTGAAGTTCCAACTTCTTCATTTCAAATACTTTCTATTGTTGATTTATAAGTTTCATTTTTCTTATTTTCTCTTCAGTTTTTGTACATATTAAGCACATCTAATTTAAATATATCTTTGTTTTTCTCAGATTGTCTAAAATATGCTGTGTCATAAATCATTTTGTCATACGGTTGTGAATAACCAGTTGATCTGCGATTACTTAAAAATGCATCTATACTTTGATTTTGACCGAAAGAGGTTAAGTATTTATCTTGATTAAAATCTTTTCAACCGGCTAAATATCCTCTTTGAAATGAAGTTATAAAAGCTTTTTCATTATTTGATTTTATATTTGTGTCACCAGCAAAAATAATCTTTTCTGCACCTAAATTTTTAAAGTAGTCAATAACATATGTAAGTCCATAAGCTTCACTAATTTCAAAGTTACCTTGGTTTTGTGCTAATGGAATTGCTCCACCATTTCCATCAGGTACTTTTTTAATAGATATTTCTCCATATTTGAATTTCACTCCCGGAGAATCAAAGTGAGCAAAAATAGTTGTAAAAAACTTATTGTTTGATTTTAATTTGAACCTTGCTCCAAAAGGAGGTCTTTGGTATCTTTTTCTTTTATTAGTAAAAGTTCCATTTTCACCAATTAATTGAATTGAGCCATGAAAACTTGCTGAACTAGAATTATTAGAAAAAAGACTAGGATCAATTTTATTTGCATCATAAACAATTGCAATTTGTTCAACTGTATCTGAATTTACTTCTGGGTTGTCTGCTTCTTCAGGTGTTTGTAAAATAAATTTGTAGTTTCTAGAACGAGATTTACTATAAAGATTTAATTGGTCTACAATTTTTGAAACTTCATATTCTTTATTGTAATTTAATTCAGTAATTCCAATCACATCAGGATTAATTTCACTGATGTTATATGCTAATGATTTAATTTTATAACGATACTCGTTTGTTGCTTCGCTTTCCTCGAGAATACCGAAATTTTTAATATTATAATGTGCTATTCTTAAATCATGTCTAACAGCATATTCTACGGAAGGTTGATTATTATCTTCGACGTTATTTAAGTTGTTATTGTCTAAATTTTCACTAGTTCCTAGCTTCAGCTGATTCACTTGGAGTTTCTGTATTTTCTACAGTTGCAATACCATTTGGAAGAACGATTGTTGATGTATAAACTCTTTCAGAAATTATTATGTCACTTTTTTCAGGAACAGATTTCTCTGTTGGTCCAGCATTAAAATATATAACTTTATAAGAAAGAAGAAGAGTTCTAGTTTCTATATTGTACTCAAACGCAACTTTACGATCTACATAATATTTAATTCCAGCTTTTGATTTTGTTTCTTTATATTGAGGGCTTGGAATTGTTAATCTAAAGTGTTCGTCATTAAATTTGCTTGAATTGAAATCGAAGTAAATTTTAGTACCAGTATATTTTGAATATGTAGAAATATCGTAACCTTTTTCAATATTAAAGTCTAATGTTTTATCTTTTGAATTTGACTCTAAGTATTCAATATATGCTTCAAAATCAGAATAATCTTGACCATTTCTAAGAACAATTAAATTATTATTGTTTTCATCATTTACTTTGTCTTCAATGGTTAATTCTCTTGTTTCTTCTACATTTGTATCTGTGTTAGATGAATCATTTGATTCTGGATCTGTTGTATTTTCTGTTGAATTTGAACCTGTATCTGTTGATACAGGTGGATTCTCTTCAGATGCAGGAGTGTTATTTTCTGCTTCAGTATTTGAAGTATTTGCAGTTTCTTTAGCTTGAGTTGGTAACTGTAAAACAGAAGTGAAAACAGCATCTGAAATTATGTAAGAACTTTCTTCAATTTGGTTTGGTTCTGAATAAACTACTTTATATGAAACAGTAATTGTGTTGTTTGCTTCATCATAAGTAAAGTTTAAAAACTTGCTAACATAATATTTTTGAGTATTACTTGGATTTCAAAGAGGGTTTTCATGAGTAGCTAATTTGTAATCTAAAGAATTATCAAAGTTAGCTCTATTTAAATTAAATTCTCATGTTTTTTCTGTATATCCATTTTTTCCGCTGTTACTTGTAGTAATTGTACCATCTTGGTAGTTATAAATAAGACTACTTGGTTTACCAGTTGTTTTAGAAAAATCGATGTATTTATAAAAATCTGAATAATCAACACCTTCTTTTAATGAAATAATGTTGTTGTTATCTGAGTTAACTCTCTGAGAAGGAGTTAAAGTTTGTTCTTCTCTATTTTCAGTTGCTGGTTCTACAGTTCCACTAGCTGGTTGTGGAGCTGACTGGGTATTTTCAACTGGAGCATTTCCTTCTGATTGATCTGATGTATTTGATGAAGAATCAGAACTTGCATCGCTATTTCCTTGATTTGGTTGTGCACTATCTGTTGATGATGAATCCGAATTAGCTGTTCCATCCCCTTCTGAGCTAGTTCCTTGGTTTGGTTGTGAATTATTTGATGGTGCTACGCTTGAATCTGAATTTGATGCGTTAGTTCCTTGATTGCTATCCCCTTGGTTTGGTTGTGAATTATCAGCTGGTGCTGATGAATCAGAATTATTTGTATTGTTTGGATTTGTAGTTTCTGTATTATTTGTTGTTTTCGCAGAGCTTTCCTCGTTTTTTACCCCTTCTTTTTTAGCTGTATCATTACATGAATACATAAAAGCAGGAGCTACTGCAAGTGGTGCTAATAAAAATAATCTCCTAAATTTTTTCATAATATATATTCCCTTCCTATTAATTATTTTTTATTTGAATTTCCCAAGTATTATAAAGGTAAAAAAATAGCAAAAAAGAAATTTCATTAAAGTTTCCACAATTAATTAAAAAGTGCTTTTATAAAATTTTTTATAAATTTTTTCCCTTATAATTCTTTGTTAGAAAAATTAAAAAGCTATTTTATTTAGCTTATTTTTCTTCACTTAATTTAATGATAAATAAATATTCCTTTAATTATCAAAATCAAAGTTCTTTTTGTCAATTTTTGACAAAAAAACTGTTTAAATTAATAATTTTTAACTAATTATTTATATAAATATAAAAAGTGATTTTTTACCTTGCTAACAAAAAATAAGTTTTGCCTTTAACTTTTTTGGTTTATAATAATTGAGCACATTTAATTAAGTGTTAAATATACAAAATATTCGTGATGCATAAAGAGTATGGTAGCTTGACAGCGATGACCATTGCCAACCTGCTAGTTGCAAGGTGGATAGTTAGGGAATTTCCAGCATGCAAAAATAATCCTAACCTCTTTTTTGTTATCGCGCAAAAGAGAGGTTTTTTTATGAGAAAATTATTTTCAAGTGAATCAGTGGGTAAAGGGCACCCAGATAAAGTTTGTGATCAACTTTCAGATGCTATTTTAGATGCTTATTTAGCTCTTGATCCACATGCTAAAGTCGCTGTTGAAGCTATGGCTAGTGGACATAACATTTTCATTGCTGGTGAAGTTGGGTCAATTGTTGATATCGATGTTATTGAAATTTGTAAAAACATTTTAAAACGTTTAGGATATTACTCACACAAAACTAGCTTTATTGTTGATATTAAAACTCAAAGTCCTGACATTGCTCAAGGTGTTAATTTAGATAAAGAAATTGGGGCTGGAGACCAAGGGATTATGTTTGGTTATGCAACAAATGAAACACCTCAATACATGCCTCTTGCTATTACTCTTGCGCATCAACTTGTTCGTCGTGCTGAAGAATTAAGAGTAAGCGGAGAATTTAAATGAGCTAAAGCTGATATGAAAAGTCAAGTAACTCTTGATTATACAGATCCAAAAAATGTAACTGCTGATACAGTTTTAATTAGTATTCAACATGATGAAAAATTCAATGAACAAGAATTTAAACAATTCATTAAAGATAATATTATTAAGTTTGTTTTTGACAAATATAACTTAGAAGTTCCTTCAAAAATTTTAATTAACCCAACAGGTAAATTTGTTATCGGAGGACCTTCAAGTGATACTGGGTTAACAGGTAGAAAAATTATTGTTGATACTTACGGTGGAGCATCAAGACATGGTGGTGGTGCTTTCTCAGGAAAAGATG
This sequence comes from Mycoplasmopsis gallinacea, assembly GCF_012220205.1. NCBI lineage: Bacteria > Bacillati > Mycoplasmatota > Mycoplasmoidales > Metamycoplasmataceae > Mycoplasmopsis > Mycoplasmopsis gallinacea. Next base: position 40,699 of record NZ_CP047225.1, read on the forward strand.
CAACTAAAGTGGATCGTTCAGCAGCTTATGCAGCAAGATGAATTGCTAAAAACGTAGTAGCTGCAAATCTTGCAGATAGAGTTGAAATTCAAGTAGCTTACGCAATTGGAGTGGCTCAACCAGTTTCAATTATGGTCGAAACATTTGGAACAAATAAAGTTAATAATAGCATCATTGAACAAGCAATTCAAAACATTTTTGATCTTTCACCAAAAGGAATTATTGATGCGCTTGATTTACGTAAACCAATTTACCAAAAAACTGCATACTATGGACACTTTGGTAGAGATGATTTAGACTTTACTTGAGAAAGATTAGACAAAGTTGAAGAACTTAAAAAAGAAGTTGCTAAATTAAGCAAATAATTTCCATTTTTCTTTAAAATTTAATTATTAAATTGATTAAATAAAGAAATGAGAAAAATATGTATAAAAGTAAATTATCAGTTAAAGAGACTCAATTAGCAATTCAAGATTTAAAATACAACTTTTCAAAGAATTTTGCTAAAGCATTAAATCTTGTTAGAGTTTCTGCTCCTCTTTTTGTCCGTAGCACAACTAAAATTAATGACGGATTAAACGGAGAAACTCCTGTTACTTTCTCACCAGCTCAAATTGATGAAACATTAGAAATTGTTCACTCTCTTGCTAAATGAAAAAGAGAAGCGCTTTACAAATATCATTTCAATGTTTATGAAGGAATTTGAACTGATATGAATGCTATTAGACAACAAGAAAATATTGATTATAAGCATTCATATTATGTTGATCAATGAGACTGAGAATTAATTATTAAAAGAGAGGATCGTAATTTAGATTTTCTTAAGGAAGTTGTGAAAAAAATCTACAAAACAATCCGTTTTGTAGAACACAAATTAATTTTTGACTTTCCACAATTAACTAAAAAATTACCAGAAAATATCACTTTCATTTCTGCTTTAGAACTTTATAACAAATACCCAAACCTTTCACCAGAAGAAAGAGAAAACCTTTTTGCTAAAGAAGTAAAAGCTTTCTTTGTATATACAATTGGATATCCACTTCCTGATGGTGTAAAGCATTCAGCAAGATCATTTGACTATGATGATTGAACACTTAATGGTGATTTAATTGTTTATGATCCAGTGAATGAAAAAGCTTTAGAAATTTCATCAATGGGAATTAGAGTTGATAAAGACGCTTTAACTAAGCAAATGATTTTTGATCAAAAAGAAGATAAAGTTGCTACTTACCACAATCAAATTCTTGATGAAACTCTTCCATTTACAATTGGTGGTGGAATTGGACAAAGTAGACTTTCAATGTTTCTTTTAGAGAAAAAACACATTGGTGAAGTTCAAGTTGGAATTTGATCAGAAGAAGTAATAAGCGAAGCTAAAAAAGAAGGAATTGAGCTACTTTAGACTCAATTTTTCTTTATAAAATTCAAAAATTAAATTAGTATAATAAAAATATGAATAACATTGTTAAAAATAAGAAAAACGCACACTTTTTCAAAAAACCGTTTGTTCAACTTCATGATACCTTTACTAATTCAGACATTAAATTGCATGATTTTATCAATTCATATGACAAAGAAATCTTTGATCTTTCACAAAAAGAACTTGCTCGTTATTCAAATGTAAGTGAAGGGAGCGTTTCTAGATTTGTTAATAAAATCGGATTTAAAAGCTACCGTGAATTTATAGCTCATATTAACTTAGTAATTAAAGATTTTTATACCAATTACTTAAAGAATAATATTGAGAATTTAAACCAAATTACTCGCAGGGAAGAAATACTTTTAAGTCATAATTTTGCGGTTAATAGTATTGTTAATGATAAAACTTACGCTTCAATTGAATATGCTGCAGAGCTTCTTTATAAAGCTGAAAAAGTATTTATTTTAACAAGCAATGAAGATAAAGTGATTAGTTCTGAATTTGCTTATTTACTCCAAAAAGTAGGAAAACACGTTATTTATTCAAGTGATTTTGACATCTTTTTACCCCTTCTTGCTAATGCGAGCAAAAATGATGTTGCTGTTTGTTTTTCTGATGTTATTGACTCATTACAAATTCAATTTATCTCTAAATATTTACTTAAAAATGGAGCTAAATTAATCACTTTATCAAGTGATAATGTTCTTCCTGAAGATGTTCGGGTAGCAACTAAAATTATTTATTCAAAAATTCAAAATCCTATTAATAAAATTTATTTTAGCAACAAAGCATCACAATTATTAATTGCTGAGTTGCTTTTTGATGCACTGGTTTCAATTGATAGCGATATTGAAAAAAAATACAAAAAGTCAAAAGATATGCATTCATTATGAATCGATTTTATAAACCTAAAAAAATAATTAAACCCTTATTCGAAATATTGAAATTGGTATTTCGAATTTTAATTTAATCTCTTACAAAAAAGTGTCAAAAGTGTTGACACAATTTGTTTTATTCAAACTTATTTCCAAGTTGCAAGACAAAAATTTATAAATATGCCTATAAATAAGAAGTTTTGGTAAATTTGCACTAGCCTATTACAATGATAGAATATGGTTTATTTGCAAAATTCAAAAAGTGTCAACAGTGTTGACACAATTCAAATTTATATGTTTTTAGTTGCTATTTAACTCTCGCCCGGATGTGGAACAATTTCCTTTTAAAACAAATAGGCCTAAAAAATAGTATAATTTAAATAAGCACTTTCAATTGAAATTGCTTATTTTTTAAAATAGAGAGCAATTTAATTAAAGGAGTACATAATGGAAAAAGAAAGATATCTTTTTGCAATTGATCTTGACGGAACTACTTTGCGTTCAAGTCAAACCGGTGAAATTCACGATACAACAGTAAATGCAATTAAAAGAGCAACAGCTGAAGGACATATTGTTTGTATTTTAACTGGTAGACCTTGAAGAAGTACTAAATTTATTTATGATGAACTTGGGCTTAAAACTATCGTAAGTAACTACAATGGAGCTCACATTCACCACCCTTATGAATATGAGTTCATTCCATACATTAAATATTTAAACTTAAATGAAGCATTATATATTCTTGGGGATGAAAAAGTTCAAGCAGAACTTACAAATATCGCTATTGAAGGACCTGACTGAGTACAACTTCAACACCGTGATCCAAATTTAGAAAAAGTGTTTGGATTTGAAAATACACCTAAATTTAAAGAAGGACTTGATTTTCACAAGCTCCCCCTTATGCCTACAGGAATCATTTTTGACGTTAAACAAACAACAGATGTTGAAAAACTTAGAAAATACCTTAAAGCTCGTTATGGAGATTTAGCTGAATTTTCATATTGATCAAAAGGCGAAGGGCTTTCACCAGTATTTGACATGACTAACATTACAGCTAATAAAGGTAAAGCTTTGAGTATGCTTATTAGATATTACGATATCAAAGTTGAAAACACAGTTGCTATTGGTGATGGATTTAATGATGTTCCAATGTTTAAAGTGGCTAACGTTTCAGTGGCTATGGCTAATGCAACAAAAGAAGTTAAAAAATATGCTAGTGTTAAAATAAGTAAAACTAACAAAGAAGGTGGAGTGGGTTGATATATTAATAAGTTTCTAGATAACCCAGAAGCTGAAATTAATAAAAGTAGCATTTTTAAACAAAAATTATCTAAATCAGTAGAAATTGAATAATGAAATATTTTGACAATCTTAATCACCTAAATTTAGCTACTAGAAATGTAGTAGGAGTAGATGAAACTGGAGTAGGCGATTATTTTACGCCGCTAATTGCTGCAGCAGCATTTTTACCTAACCATTTAACTGAGTGAGCTAAAAAAATTGGTGTTAAAGATTCAAAGAAACTATCACAAAAACAAATAAATGAAATTGCTCCTATTTTAATTAATACCATTCCACATTCTGTATATACACTTACACAAAGTGGTTATAACTCTTTAAGTAAGGTTTATAACGCTAATGAAATGAAGTTTTTTGCACATCAAAAAGCTATCAATTTGCTCGTTGATCGTTATAACCTTAGAGTTAATCATGATATTGATTTAATTATCATTGATCAATATTCAACAACTAATTCAATTCTTAAATATGATAATAAGATCTTAAAATTAAACAATTGAGCTAAGCTGCAAGATTATGAAATTGACACTTTACTTATTAATAAAGCAGAAGAAGTTCATCTTTCTGTAGCTTGTGCTTCAATTATTGCTCGCTACACATTAAATTTAAAAATGCAAGAGCAATCTCAAAAATGAAACTTTAACTTTCCTCTTGGAGCTTCTTCTAAAACTAAAGAAGCTGTCAGTGAATTTACCTTAAAATTTGGTGAGAAAGCTCTTGGAGAGGTTGCAAAACTTAATTTTAAAAAATAATCTAGGCCTGTTAACCTAGATTATTTTTTAAACTTCAATTAAAGAAATAACTTCTGTTTCCTTACCTAAAAGTTCACGACCTTTAAGTTCTTTAAGTTCTAATAAAACAATGATTTTTGAAACAATTGCACCTTGAGATTCAAGCAGTTTAATAATTGCTTTAGTTGTTCCACCAGTTGCAAGAACATCATCTACAATAGCTACTTTTTGCCCTTTTTGGATAAATCCTTTTTGGATTTCCAAAATGTTGCTTCCGTATTCTAAATCATAATTCATTGAGATAACTTCACCAGGAAGTTTATGTGGTTTTCTCACCATTAAAAATGGTTTTTTTAATTGAGCAGCTGTAGGAGTACCAAATAAGAATCCACGAGCATCTGGTCCTACAATTACATCAACATCCTTACAATGACTTGCAATTTGGTCAATTGTATAACTAAGTGCTTCCCCATTTGCAAGGAGTGGAGAAATATCTTTGAATAAAATTCCTGGTTTTGGAAAATCTTTTACATCTCTAATTAATTTTTTAATATCCATCATTTACCTTCTAATTTACACGTACATCTTCATAAAATTCTAGTAAATCATCTTCTTCAATGTCATTAAATCCTTTAATATGACATCCAAAGTCTTTACCTTTAACAACTTCTTTAGCATCATTAAGTTCACGTTTAAGTGAGTCAAGCACACCTTCATGAATCATTTTGCCCTTGCGGTAAACTTTAACTTTTGAACCAGCTTTAACTACACCAGTATCTTGAAGACACCCTGCAATTTTTCCAACTTTTGAGTAGAAAAATACTTTAATAATGTGAGCTTCACCAATTTTTCTTTCTTCATAAACTGGAGCTTTTTCTCCATCAAGCGTAGTTTGAATATCATCTACAATTTTGTAAATAACGTCATGAGCAATTAATTGCACACCTTGGTTTAAAGCATTTTGCTTAATTGCAGGTTGCAATTTTAAGTTAAATGCAAAAATAACTGCATTAGAAGCTTGAGCTAAAAGTAAATCACTTCCGTTAACATCACCAGCTGCAGCTGAAATAACATTAACCATAGCTTCATCATTTTCAAGTCCATGAATTTGACCTTTAATAGCTTCACTAGTTCCATGAACGTCAGATTTAATAATTACATTAATAACTTTTTTACCTGAGTTGTTCATGTTTGCACGTGAGTTCATTGAGTTAATTTTGTCAAATTGTTCTTTTTGACTAGCAAGTCTTTTAGCTAATTTTTCATCAGACATACCAATAAAACGATCACCAGCATTTGGAGCATAATTTAAACCACTAATTCTAGCAGGTGCTCCTGGTTCAACTTTTTCAAGGGTATTTCCATAGCTATCTTGAATTGATCTAACACGACCATATTTAGAACCAGCAAGTAAGAAATCACCTTTCATTAAGGTTCCATTTTCTACAATAATGGTAGAAACTGAACCAACTCCACGATCAATTTTTGATTCAATAACTGTACCAATTGGGTATCTTGAAGGGTTAGCTTTTAAATCTAAAAGTTCGCTAAGAAGCATAATGGCATCAAAAAGCTCATTAAGACCTTCACCTTTAAGTGCAGATCCATAAACAATTTGTGTATCACCACCATATTCTTCAATAACAACTTCGTTTTCAGCAAGTTCCCCTTTAATTCTATCTAAGTCTTTATTTGGTTTATCCATTTTATTAACAAAGACAATAATTGGAACATTGGCTGCTTTAGCATGTGAAATAGCTTCCTTAGTTTGAGGCATAACTCCATCATCAGCTGCCACTACTAAAATAACAATATCAGTTACTTTAGCACCTCTAGCACGCATCATTGTAAAAGCTTCATGCCCTGGAGTATCAATAAAGGTAATCTTATTTCCTTTATGCTTGATTTGATATGCTCCAGTATGCTGGGTAATTCCGCTGCTTTCACTAGCTACAATATTTGAATTTCTAATTTTGTCAATCAGAGTTGTTTTTCCGTGGTCAACGTGTCCCATAACAGTAATAATTGGTGCTCTTTTGACCAAGTTTTTTTCATCATCGATAATTACAAGCTCATCTAAAAAGTTTGTACCATCAACATTGGTTTCCTTTTTAAAATCAAATCCATATTCTAAGCAAAGCTCAGCAATTTCCTCTTCTTCCAAAATTTGGTTCAAGGTATACATTTGACCTTTTAAAAAGAATTTTTTAATAATTTCATTAGCGTTAATTTTGGTTTTTTCAGCAAAGTCACTAATTGATAGTTTTCCAGTAAATGTAAAAACTCCATCTTTAAGTTCTGTTTTAGTTGTAGATAGTTGTTCTTTAACATCCTGTACGTTACTAATTCTTGTATTTTTCTTGCTCATTTAGTACCTCCTGAATGATTGTGTCTATTTTGTCATATGTCTCTTTTGAAACATTTGTGCGAAAAGCACAGTTTAAGGCTTTGGTTTTTTTAGCTTTAGCTCAATTTTCAGCATTTAAAAGCATATAGCAACCACGCCCTTTTAAAGTGCGATCTAAATCTAGATTCACTTCATTTTTACTTTTGTTGTAATCAAAACGAATTAAAAGTTCATGATTAACGATCTCGTTTGTGATAATGCATTTACGGGTGTATGAAATTTTATTCATCTCATTCATCTTCGAATTCCCTTAAGTCTAAATTTCCATCTAAACCGTAGTTAGCTAAATCATTATCAACTTTGAAACCTTTAAGTTCAACTTTAGCTTTCTTGTATTTTTCAACAGGTTTTTTAGCGGTAGGAGCTTCTTGTGCTGTTTCTGCTTTAGCTTCAGTTTCTTCTTCTTCTTTGGTAAGTAATTCTTCAAAGTCAATTTGTTCAATGAAATCGTATTCATCTTCGTCTTCAACTTCAATTTGAATGTTTTCTGGACTAAATCAGTTTTCGATTTCATTTTCATTTAATTTAGTTTGAGCTTTTGGTTTAGCTTTTACTTCTTTTACTGGCTCATTTACAAGTTCATCAGTGAAACTTTCCATGAAGTTTTGAACATCAGCTTTGAAATCTTGAAGATCAATTTCGATGTTGTCAAAGTATTGTGAACGAGCTTTTTTAGTTCTATCATTTTTAGCAGTTGCTTTAAATAATGGTTTTTCATACATATTGCTTTTATTAAATTCAATTCCATCTTTAATAGCATCTTCAGTGCTTTTAACTTCAATTTTTGCACCTACAAGTTTAGCAGCAAGGTTGATGTTATTTCCTTCACGTCCAATTGCTGATACTACTTCTTCTGGTTGCACAATTGCAAGATATGTATTTGTTCCTTTTTGGTAAAGTACGTCAATTACTTTAGCTGGTGATAAAGCATACTTAATGTATTCTTCTTTGTTATCACTATAACGCACGATATCAATTTTTTCACCATTAAGTGATTGTGACACAGCTAAAATACGTCTTGCACCTTCACCGAAAATCGATGAAATAACGTCATAATCAAAGCTTCTTTCAGGATTTGGTTGCACCGCAATTTTAGATTTAATACCAACATTTCTTTGGATTTTAACAATTAAAATATCTCCATTAGCAATTTCAGGAATTTCTCTTTTAATTGCATCTTCAATTTCTTTTGGAGAAATCATTGTTACTTCACAAATACTTAATTTGTTTTCTAAATTGATGTTTTCTAAGTAAACATCAATGTAGCTTCCAAGTTCCATTTTTGATTTTGTGTTAACTTTGTTTTTGAATAAAAATGCTGTTACACCATCTTCAAATTCAAGGTTAAATGAACCATTTTTGTATTTTGAAAGAATTTTTGCACTAAGTTTTGAACCAATAAGATCTTTGTAAGCTTCATAAGTTTTTAACTTAATTTGAGCTCTTAAAGACATATTAAATCCACTCATAATTGCATTTCTACTTTTTTCAGGAAGTGCTTCAAGTGAAAATTTAATAGAAACAACATCATCAACTTCTAATTTTTTCCCGTAAAGATCACGAGCTTCTGAAAGTTTAATAAATGAAATTCTAGTAGGATCAAGTTCGAATGCTTCATCACCATTAATTTTTTCTTCATCGTCAAATTCATATGAATCTTCAACTACTGAACCATTAACATTGTAAATGTAAACTTTCTTGTTTTCGGCATCTTCTACTAATTGAACTTCAACTTCAGGGTCGATGTTTTTAGCAATTGTTTTGTTAATTTCTGATTCGAAAATTTCTAAAATTTCCTTAAATTCTAATTTGTTGTTTCTTGCAAACCCTTCAATTACTTGATAAAATTCTGAATCTCTATTTGGGTTTGGGTTTAATAAATCGTTTTGGATTTTACTCATAAATACCTCTAAAATTTAATGTATTTTTCTGCTTTAGTAATATTGCTTTTGTTTAATTTGATTTTTCTAAAGTTACCTTTATTGTTTCATCTTACTAGAATTTCATCACCTAGATCTTCTAAAATTTCCACATTGAAAACATTTTGTCCTTCAAAACTTTTATGTAAATTAAAAGTTACCATTTGACCTATATAATTAGTTACATTGTCTAAATTAACATTTAAATCAGTCCCTTTTGAAAGCACAATAACATTTCATGAATCTTTAAATCATGTTTGACTTTCAAGAAAATCAACAATTTTTCTCGATTGTTCAGTAACTACATCTAATGAATCAGTATTGATTGTAATTTCTAAACTACTTTCCGGATCAAAAACCATTTTGGCATCTAAAATTAGGTCACCAAAGTGTTCATTTAAAATTTTTTTATAATCCATTTTTACCTCTTAAAAATATGAAAGAGTTGCTTGCGCAACTCCCTTAAAATATATGGAAATCTTTTTAATTATAACACATAAAAAAATATAGAAATGAACAATCTTAATAATTCAAAATAAATATTAAATAGCAAACGAAATGTCACACCCTTGAGTTTTAAAATTAAAAATCTACATCTTAGATAAAATTTTAATTAATAAAGGAGTGACTATGGGTGTCTTTAAAATAACAACACATAAAAAAACGAGCTATTATGAAGAAAGAAAAGCTCAAATAATAGCAGGTATTATAAGGTTTTGAAACAAAAGAACAAACAAAGAACTTGCTAGGATGTATCACGTCAGTGTCAGAACAATAATTAGATACAAACAAGAAATAAAACCATTTATAGAAAATGGTACTTTTAACGTTGCTCACAAAGGTAGAAAAAATGAAAATGCACTCAAATATAATGATGAAACTATAAATAAAATTATGTGTGATTATTATGATTTTTCTGAAGAATTTTTCCCTAAAAATGCAACTATTAATACCGCTCCTTTTTGACTTTATTATTATGAAAAAGTAAAACAAAATTTTAATATTAGTTATTCACAAGCTTTTAGAAGAGTTAAAAAGCAAGGTTTCATTAACATCCAAATGACAAGAAAAGGTAAAAGAGAATCTAGAAAAATTAGAAGATTGCTTAAACAAGAAATTGGTGAAAAAACTTCACTTTTCACAAGAATTGGTTCTTTAGAAATTGATGAGCGTGAGAAGAAAAGAAAAAGCGTTTATCAAGCTAAAAATATACATTTAAAATTTGGTGAAAATGTTGAATTAGATGCTTGTCAAGAAATATTTTTTGGGGATAAAAAAGTTTTCATTTACCACGCAATTGATTCAGCTACAGGTAAATTACTTGAACTTCAATGTGAAGAGCAAGAAACAAATGTGGGTTACCAAAAGCTAATTGATAAACTCTTTAAAAAATATGGATTTCCTTCAAATATAACAACAGATCGCAGAAGAACTTTTTGAGGTTCAGAAAAAACATACACAATGTTTGAAGAGGCTTTAATCGATAGAGGAATTACTTTATTTGTGTCATCTAATCCTAAAGATAAGCCAAATGTGGAAAGATCTTTTGCTAGTGCTCAAAATTATTACCCTTATTTATTTAAAAATAAAGGTATTGATTCTATTGATGAATTAAATAAAAGAAGCGAAGAAATTATTGACGAATATAACAAACATTTTCAAAAAACAGAAGGTAATAAAGAAACCAAATTTATCAAAAATGATCATAATTCAAACATTTATGATTTTTCTTTAAGAATTAGAAGAAGAGTAAATAATGGGGTTGTTATGTATAAAAATAAAATGCTCGCCCCTTACGACGAACATAATAAAAGATTAATGTTTTTTTCACAAAACGGAAAAGATATTAATTTATGTTTAGATGTAAACCAAAACTTGTATTTCGAAATCAATAATAAGAAATATATTGCAAAAGTTGTTGAAGAATCCGAATTAAATGAAACCGAAATTTATGCTTTAGCTAAAGGGTGAGATATTTCTATCCCACAAGTACATGTGATTGCAAAGGCAATTGTAAATTCTAGAAAATTCACTTTAGCACAGTCACAATTAAGACATTTCCCCAACGAAATTCTTAAAAATGAAAACGCACAAAAGATAATCAAAATACTTGAAAGAAGTGAACAGATTTTGTTAAAACTTTATAACTTACTTGAAAAAGATATAGAGTGAAAAGATAAAGTTGCATTCATTAACAACTAATATCACAAAACATATTTTATAATCAACAATTTCTTTATGAATTTTGAAGTTCTTTTGGTTCTTTTCTTCGAAAGAAAAGAAGGCCCGTGCTGTAGGACAAATATTGAATTTGTAAAACCAAAAACTAACATACAAAATTAATTGATTTTATTAATTCAATACTTAAATTTTATTTCAATAATTAATATCAGAATTGCTTGTGTTGAATTCTTAAGAATTCAATATAATTATATTAAAAGAAACAAACAAGAGTGACAATTCGTTTAATAATTTACAAATATAGAAATGAACAATCTTAATAATTCAAAATAAATGACGAATTATTGTATAAAAATTAAAAAAAATATTCAAAAAAATATTCAAAATATTCAAAATACTTAAAATTTTGTCGATAGTAAATGTAAATATGATATTTTCTATCAAAACTGCAAAGATAAAGGTTTATTTTTGCAAAAAATATAAATAAATATAAATATTAAATATAAAGGAAAAATAAAAACTATGAAAAAGAAATGAAAATTTGGCTTTTTGTCATCTATTTTTAGTTTAGCATTAGCTCCTATCGCAATATCTGCTAGTCCTTCTCCAAGTATTCAGGTTAATGAGAAAGAAGACTCGGTTGCACCTTTTTTAAATGATTTAGATTCAAGAGATAAGATTCTTGTTTTGGAATTAAAATATGAAATTCCTAATTTTGAAAATTTTAACCAATATTCTTTATTTGTGAAAGAAAAAAATAATTTTTACTTAAAAGAAATACAAAAGTTAAATTTATCTGGAATTTCTTTAGAAATTAACCCTATATTCCCAGAGATATGAGTGAATTTTAGTTCTGAGAAAGAATATCAAAATATTGATTTCTATTATCAAAAACTTAAGAATTTATTTTTTATAAAAAATACTAAGGTTCCATATAAGAATTTATTGAAAAAAAATTGAATTCCTGATTATTTATTTGATACGCATATTGAATGAGTAAAAAAATATAGAACAGACAATAACTATTTCAGTGAACAATTAAAAATGGTAAAAGACTTAGAATTTCCATACTTTGAAGAGAATGTATACAAAATGCATAAAATGGAAATGGAAGTTGATGATTTTGGTTTTGAATTTCCATATTATCGTCAAAAACCTAAACCTAAAACAATAGAAACTAAACCTGCTGATTTTAAAGAAAAACCAAATTTTAAAATTGGTGTTTTAGAAGTTAACAATGTTTTTTACAGAAAGGATTTTTCTAGCGACAAAACTGATGAATTTAAAATAACAACAACAAATTATTTTAAACCAAGTGAAGATAGTTATTTTAATAAATATATCAAAACAAGAAATTGATTTTCGGATAATGAAGAAAAGAGACAACAATTTGATTTTAGTGAGAACAAAAATATTACTCACTCTGCAAATGTAACATCTATAATCAAAAACACTCTTTCAACTTACAGCAACGTTGAATTGGTGTATGCAAATTTTGGTGGTTTTGTTGAGGATGAGAATTCATATTTTATTAGAACCTTAAGAGGTGATAATAACATTACCAATAAAGAATGATCATTTTCTGGAAGTTCTTATAAAGAATGATTTAAAAGTATGGAATATTTATTAAATAATGATGTAAAAATAATAAACCATAGTTATTCATCAAACCGCAACTCATTTGATTTTTATTCAGGACAAGAAGAATTTTTAGATTATATTGCTTATAATTTCGGTGTTGTAAACGTGTTTTCTTCTAATAATAATGCCAGTTATGAAAGCACTATAGCTACTGGTGAGTTTTTCGATAATAATTATAAAAATTCAGCAAACTCTCTTTTCATCGGTTCAATCAATAAAAATAGTGTTTGAAGTAGTTTTAGTGGTTATAAAAATAACTATAAATTACCACATCAATTAGCTCCAATTGTTCTAGCTCCTGGAGAAAATTATAACTTTAGTTTCTTGAAAAATAATTCACAAAAAAACGGTAGTGGTACTAGTTATTCTGCTCCTTTAGTTGCTTCTCTATTGGGGAAATTATTTTCAGAAAATTCCAAGTTATTTAATGATAAAAATATATCTAAATTATTTTCATTGATAGCTTTATCTGCTGATAAATTAAACAACTTAGGATTTGATAAAGAAGGTTTTGGTTTATTCAACTTCGCAAAAATGTATGAATTATCAGATAAAGTTATTGACTTAAAAAACCTTGAAAGAATTTCAAATAAAAATGTTACTGACAAAATTTTTGTTGGAAATGATAAAAAAATAAGATTTTCACTTGCCTTTTTAAAAACAGTAGGTGTTAATAAAAATAAATTTGAATATGTTTATGATTGAAGAAAAAATTATGAAAATGAATATTTACAATATGTAAATGAATTTAAAATACCTAGAATTTACATTGAAAAGTTAGTTAATGGCAAATGAATAAAAATAAAAGATGTTAACTTTGCAGTATCTGAATATGTAAAACTAGATGATATTTCAATTAATGAAAACGGTTACATTCGTTTCGTTTTCGAAAATATGGACAGCCAAGCTAAAGGTTCATTAGTTTACGAATCCGTTGATAAAGGAGTCTAAAAATGAAAAAAAATATAAAAATATTCAATTATTTTCTTGCTTTTTCTTCTTTTGCAGCATTTCCTACAATTGCGGTTTCGTGTAAAAACAACGATGAATCAATTTTGAAAAAAAATTTAGAAATTTCTTCAAGTAAAACTTCACATTCTTTTGATAAAGAGTTATTTGGAAACGTATCACGTAAAGGTAATCAATACGAACTTCAAAAACTAGTTAGAAAAGTAGAAAGAGACTGAGATATAGATCTTAATCAACTTTGAAACTCTATTACAGGAAAACACACTTGAGCGGACATATTCATCGATAGATTTGATCCACAGCAAAGAGAAAAACTATTACCTTGATCAAGTAAAATAGTAAATTCAAATCAGCAAGGTAGAATTGTTAAAAATCCTGAAAAAGTGGAAATTGATAATAATTATAAAGAAACATTAATGTCTTTAAATAACTTTTTGCTTAAAAATATTAATGATTTAGATGTAGATCAAAAATTACCTAAAGAATCTTTTAATAACATATTCTCTGGAGCATTTAAATACAAAATTGAAAACCCAATTCGAAATGTAAATGACTTTTTTGTGAACTTTGTTAAATTAGATTCTCCAGAATATTTAAGCGACATTTGAACAAATGTATTTTTTGCTAATCAATATAGTGAAGTTGAAGAATATGTATCTCAAATGGAATCAACAAATGCAAAAGATGAATTAATGAATAATCTTTTACCAAAAATAAAGGCTTTATTTGATAATAATGCAGATGACATGGGTACATTTTCTGTAGCAATAATTCCTACTTACAATGATAATATGTATATAAGAAATATGTATTACAACTATGAAAAAGGAAACTTAATTGCAAAGATGAGCTTTTTAAATAATGATGAAATTAGTGAAAATCTTAGCTTATTAATTGTTCCTGTTTCATATGCGCCAAAGTATATGAATGCATTTTTCCCTTGAACAAGATGGTCTTTATTTGATAATCTTCAATATCAGTCTTATCGTTTTGCAAATGATGTACATTATTCAAGACATTTAAGTTCTAAATTCTTAGATATTGACAATTTTGTTGTTAAAAATAAAAGACACCTAAAGTTTGAAGGATATGATTCAGAAATCAATATCGATGTTTGACTCGAAAGACCATATATGCGTTCTTTCGAATGAACAACGCTAACGTATACAGCAAATTTATACTTTGATAATCTTTTTTATTGTTATTTAGATCATTTCATTAACGGACAATCTTACACTGTAGAAAATCTTTCTGGAGAACAATTAGAAAATAAATTCGTTAAATTCTTAAGCTACAAACTTCAAATTAGCGAGTTAGACACTCAAAATTTCTTTAATAAAATTAAAAACTTTGAAAAATTAAACGAAAATGAAATTCCTTTATTAAAAAAATGAGTAACTCAAGATTTTAAAGATTATGATTCAGAAATCAATTTATGATGAACATATTAAGGAGTTTATATGAAATTAAAATTAAATAAAATTTGTTTGCCTCTTTTATCAGCTTTTTCTGTTTTCGGAATGACAAGTTGTAAAAATGAAGTAAAACCAGAATCTGAAGTTGTAGTTGTAGAAAAAGAAAAAATTGTTTCAGCTCCTGAAAAAAGTCCAAAAGAATCTTTTATCCTTAATTTAGTTGATAGAGCTCTTCGTGAAAAGTACCACCCAAGTAAAGATAACGAGTGATGATGATGAAGTGAAAAAGAATGAAATAAAATGAAATTACCTATAGCCGGTAGCGAAAAAGAACGCCCAAAATATGGTGCTCATGAAGATAAAGAAATTTATTTTTCTGAACATGGAATATCAAAATTAGAAACTCGTACTGAAATTGATTCTGAATATGCTTCAAAATTAGAGAAATTTAAAAAGTATTTAAATAAATCATTAGATCAATACAGCAAACAAGAATCTTCTTTTGACAGTATAAATGATAATTTTTACAGCGTGTTTAAATATCAATTTAATTCTTCTATTAAAGATCACTTTAGTTTTATTAAAAAAGCATTTGTTATCGATAAAAACATCCCAAATGCAGATTATTTATCATATGAATGAACAAATTTATTTTTACTTAAAAACACAGAAAAAATTCATGAATATGCAAATGCAATTCAAAATGAAGAATTTAAAAATGAATTTCTAACAAATGTTTTACCCGTTATCGAGAAAATGTTTGTAGATTATGATGCACAAAATAATCCTAACTTTAGAGTGGCAATTATCCCTACCACAAACAACACAATGCATCTTAGAAACATTTTAGTTGATAAAAATAATTTAAATTTAATTGCTAGAATGAATTACTTAAATAAAGGTGAAGTTGATAAATTAAACTTATTAATCGTTCCTTTAAATTATGATCTTAGCAAGTTCAATGCTCCTGATCATTCAAGCAAAAACCCTAACATCTTAGATCTTGATAGAGAATTTGGAACTATTGAAGAAAATGAACCTAAGGGTGAAAAATTACAAGATTATCTTGCTGGATATGTTTCTGATTTATACTTTGATAATTTCTTCTACATTTACTTAGATCATTTTATAAATGGTGCTAACTACAACGTTGCAATAAATGAACAAGAAAACCTCAATGATTTCTTAAGGCTTTTTGCATATAAAATGAATTTAAGCTTTAATGAAGCTTCTGCTTTCTTTAATAAAATTCAAACATTGCAAAAATTAAGTGATAGTGACTTTGTTCTCCTTGAGAAATGATTAGAGCAAGCTTTTAATTAGAAGCACAAAAATAGCTAAATTATGAAAAATAAGAAAAAATTACTCTCTATTTCTTCTTTATTACCGTTTTTGTTGGTACCTGCAATTTCATCTTGTAAAAGCCATCAAGAAGCTCCAATAAATGCTAAAAAAGAAGTTGCCTCAAATAATCACTCTGATGAACATCGTATCTCAGTTGAGTATGACTTAAATGAATTTAACTTTTCAAAAGGTAAGCAATATGAATTGCAAAAATTGGTAAGAAATGTTAAAAAAGAGTGAGATTTAGATTTAAATCAGTTATGAAATTCAATAACAAAAAGACATAGCTGAGCTAACTTATTTATTGATAGATTTGATAAGGAACAAATTAGTAATTTATTACCTTGATCAAGTCAAAAGATCTATGAAGATAAATATGGAAGAATAATCAAAAACAATGAAAAAGTCACTGTGGATGATAATTATAAAGATTACTTAAAATGACTTGATAATTATTTAGTAAAAGACTTTAATAGCTTAAATGTAGAAGAAAAGTTGACACCTTCCAATTCCAAAGATTCTTTCTTTGGTGTATTTAAGTACAAACTTGAAAACACTATATATGATGCAAATGATTTCTTCGTAAATTTTGTCAAGTTAGATTCACCTGAATATTTGGATGATATTTGAACAAATGTCTTTTTTGTTAATAAGTACAGCGAATTAGAAGAATATGTATCAGGAATGGATTCAGCAGCAGCTAAAAAAGAGCTAAGACAAAATCTTCTTCCAAAAATCCAATCATTATTTGAAAATAATAAATCAAAAGATATGTTTTTCTCAGTAGCTATAATCCCTACTTATAATGAAAACATGTTTATAAGAAATATGTATTATGATAATGAAAAAGGTAATCTAATTGCAAAAATGAGCTTTTTAAATAGCGAACAAATTAGTGATAAATTAAACTTGCTTATTGTACCTATTTGATACAAACCTAAATTCCATATAGTTTTTGAGCCCTGAAAACAATTAAAGCCAACATATGATACTTTTGGTTTTCCAGTTGATGAAACTGTTTATTATTCTAGAAAGTTAAGTTCAAAGTTTACTAACATTGACAACTTTATAATTAGAAACAAAAGAACCTTAAACTTCATATTAGATGATTCATACAATGAAAATGAATGAATTAACATACCTTATCATCAAACTTTTGAATGAACCTTACTTACTTATACTGCTAATTTATATTTTGACAACCTATTTTATTGTTATCTAGATCACTTTATTAATGGTCAATCATACACTTTTGAAAACTTTTTAGATCAAGAAGCTGAAAACAAATTTATTAAGTTTTTAAGCTATAAATTAAGAATTAACGAGCTAGATGCAAGAAACTTCTTTAACAAAATTCAAAATTTAGAAAAGCTAAATTATTTGGAAATTCCATTATTGAAAAAATGAGTTATGCAAGATTTTAAAGACTATGACAAAGAAATTGATATAAAAGAAACATTTTAGGATAAAAATGAAACGAAAATTAAATACGCTTTTAGTTTCTACTATTTCCGCTTTGTCTTTAATCGGTATAACTAGTTGTAATAATGAAATAGTCAAAGAAAATAAACCAGTAATTGTAGAAAAAGATGCTTCTGCACCTAATAACAATATTGATCCTAAAAAAACATTTATTCTTAAATTGCTTGAAGAAGCAAGTAAGGAGAAAAATTCGTTAGAAGGTCCAGAATGATGATGAAAGACAGAAAGCGAATGGTTATTTGCTAAATTACCTCTAGGTAGCACTGGACAAGTTTGAGAGAAAAATAATTGACAAGAAATGTTTTTCAAAGATCATAATGCAAAAAGATTAGAGAATATATCAGAAATTGATAACTCATATGCTCAAAAACTTTCGCATTTTCAAAAATACTTAACCAAACCTTTATCTGAATATAGTAAAAATGAAGTGAATTTTCATAATTTAAACAATAATTTTTATGGTGTTTATAAATATGAATTTAAAAATGACCCTCGGGATGTAAATATCAAAACTCTTTTTACAATAAACAAAAATATACCAAATAGAGAGTATTTGTCTTCTCAATGAACTAATTTACTCTTGCTTAAAAACTTTGAAGAAATTGAATCATATGCATATTCAATACAAAGGAATGTCAATCATTTTGGTATTTTTAAATTCAAAAATGAATTTTTTGACAATGTTTTGCCTGTAATTGAACAAATGTTTAAAGATTATGACGCAGAAAATAACCCTAATTTCAGGGTGGCTATTATCCCAGCTCGAAATAATTCTTTCTATCTTAGAAACATCTTTGTTGATAAAAACAATTTAAATTTAATTGCTAGAACAAATTACTTAAACGCGTTTTTTGAAGAAGGTTCATCTAAATTCAATTTATTAATTGTTCCTTTAAATTATGACCTAAGCTATCTTGATACTCCTGATATTTCAAGTAAGAATCCTAATATCTTAGATCTTGATAGAGAATTTGGCACAATAATAGATAATAAGGCTAAAGGTGGGAAATTAAAAGATTATCTTGCTGGTTATGTTTCTGATTTATACTTTGATAATTTCTTCTATGTTTACTTAGATCATTTTATAAATGGGGCTAACTATAATGTTGCAATAAATGAACAGGAAAACCTCAATGATTTCTTAAGACTTTTTGCATACAAAATGAATTTAAGTTTTAATGAAGCTTCTGCTTTCTTTAATAAAATTCAAACCTTGCAAAAATTAACCGATAATGAGCTTGTTATCCTTGAGAAATGATTAGAGCTATCTTAATCTTAAAGCTCGCAAATTAGGCCTTATAAGGCCTTATAAAAGGTAAATTAAAAGTCACGTGCTATAAAAAGCATGTGACTTTTAACATACAATTATAAATCAATATTCTTTACAAATTTTGCATTCTTTTCAATGAATTCACGTCTAAGTTCAACATTTTCTCCCATAAGGGTTGTAAAGGCAAGATCAGCTTTATAAGCATCGGCGATTTGCACTTGTAACATTTTACGTTTTTCAGGATCCATTGTAGTTTCTCAAAGTTGTTCAGGATCCATTTCTCCAAGTCCTTTATAACGTTGGATGTTAATTTTTTGGTTTGGATTTAAAGTAGCAATAATTTTTTCTTTTTGTTCATCTGTGTAAGCATATTCAACAGTTTTGTTTTGTTGAATTTTGTAAAGCGGAGGTTGAGCGATATAAACAAAACCATATTCAATAAGTGGTTTGAAATAACGATAGAAGAAAGTAAGTAAAAGAGTTCTAATGTGAGCACCATCCACGTCAGCGTCAGTCATAATAACAATTTTGTGATATCTTAACTTGTTAATGTTGAAAGTATCACCAAGTCCTGTTCCAAGTGCTGTAATTAAAGACATAATTTCTTCATTTTCAAGCACTCTTTCTTGTCTTGCTTTTTCGACATTAATTACCTTACCTCTAAGCGGTAAAATGGCTTGAATGTTACGATCACGTCCCATTTTAGCACTACCACCAGCTGAATTCCCTTCGACAATGAAAAGTTCGCTAATTTCTGCATTTTTTGATGAACAATCACTTAATTTTCCTGGCAGTCCACCATTGTCAAAAGCACTTTTTCTACGTGCATTATCTCTAGCAGCAACTGAAGCAAGTCTACTTTTACGCGCCATTAAAGCACGATCAATGATCTTTTTAGCAATATCTGGGTTTTCATTTAACATTCTTTCAAATGAAGTTGAAAACACTTTATTTGTTGCAATCCGAGCATCTTTAGAACCTAATTTACCTTTGGTTTGTCCTTCAAATTGAGGATCAGGGTATTTAATTGAAATAACTGCAGTAAGACCTTCAGTTAAATCATCACGAGTGAATTTATCACTTTCCACTTTAATAAGTCCTTTTTCAATTCCGTAGTTATTGATAATTCTAATTAAAGCATCATAAAACCCTGAAACGTGAGTTCCACCTTCATGAGTAGCAATATTATTGGTATAAGAAATAATATTGCTACGGTATAAGTCGCTAAGGTATTGGCAAGCTACTTCAATATTAACAGTCTTTTTGTGTTCAGGATCATTTTCATTAACTACATAATCGCCGCTAGCAAAGATAATATCACTAATTGGGTTATACCCTTCGTTAAGTTCTTTAACATAATCAATAATCCCATTGTCATATTGAAACTCTTCAATTGTTCCATCTCTTAAATCAGTGACGCTAATGTAAAGCCCTTTGTTTAAGTGGGCAATTTGTTTAGCATGGTCAATTATAAGCTCTTTATCAAAAGGCACTTGTTCCATAATTTTGTAATCTGGATGGAACTCAATTTTAGTTCCTGTTTCACCTTCTTTAGCTTCACCAATTACTTCAGTTGATTTAACGGTTTGACCACCATTAGCAAATTCTGCAAAGTAAAGTTTCCCATCTCTTTTAACTCAAGCTTTAAGCGAATCACTAAGTGCATTAACAACACTAGCTCCAACCCCGTGAAGTCCTCCAGAAACTTTATAAGCATTTGATTCAAATTTACCACCAGCATTAAGTTTAGTTAAAACAACTTCTAAGGCACTAATTCCAAATCTTGGGTGAGTTCCAACTGGAATTCCACGCCCATTATCTTCAACAATGATGTGCTCATCTTTAGTAATTGTAATGTAAATTTTATCTGCAAACCCAGCCATTGCTTCATCGACTGAGTTATCGACAATCTCTCAAATTAAGTGGTGGAGTCCAGTTTTTGAAGTGCTCCCGATATACATTCCAGGACGTTTTCTAACGTGCTCTAAACCTTCTAAAAACTTAATATTACTTGCATCATAACTTTGGTTTTTTTCACTCATTTTAACCCCCATATAAACATAACATATTATAAATATGTTATTGTTTATAAATTATATTAAATTTTTGACTTTCTAAGAGTAAAAGAAGTAAAATACTTGAGCGAATAAGTTATAATTTAATAACTTTTAAACTCAGAAAAGGAGAATAAAAAT
This sequence comes from Mycoplasmopsis gallinacea, assembly GCF_012220205.1. Lineage (NCBI taxonomy): Bacteria > Bacillati > Mycoplasmatota > Mycoplasmoidales > Metamycoplasmataceae > Mycoplasmopsis > Mycoplasmopsis gallinacea. The sequence continues at coordinate 61,847 of NZ_CP047225.1, forward strand.
GTCATTAAAAGCTGGTATTGTTGGTCTTCCAAACGTTGGTAAAAGCACTCTTTTTAGTGCTATTACCAAAAAAGAAGCAGAATCTTCTAATTATGCTTTCACAACTATTGAACCTAATATTTCATCAGTTCCATTAATGGATAAAAGATTAGATGAAATTGCTAAAATCATTAATCCACAAAAAATAATTTATGCAACTTTTGACTTTGTTGATATTGCTGGTTTAGTTCAAGGAGCTTCAAAAGGTGAAGGACTTGGAAATAAATTCTTAGCTAATATTCGTGAAGTGGATGCTATTATTCACGTGGTAAGATGTTTTGAAAATAAAGATATCTTACACGTTGCTAATTCAGTGGATCCAGTTAGAGATAAAGATGTTATTAACTATGAACTTATTCTTGCTGATTTAGATACAATTAACAATGTTTTAAACCGTGTGGCAAAAAAAGCTAAAAGCGGTGATAAAGAAGGAATTACTGAGCAAAATGCTGCTTTAAAAATTAAAGAAGCGCTTGAAAAAGAAATCCCTGCTCGTGAAGTTGTTCTTGATGAAAATGAAGCTAAATTCATTAAAGGATATCATTTATTAACTTTTAAACCAATTATTTATGTAGCAAATTTAAGTAATGAACAATTTGCATCATACCAAAACGATCCTCTTTACTTACAATTAAAAAATTCACTTAAAGAATATGAAAGAGTAATTCCGATCTGCGTCCAACTTGAATCTGAACTTATCAACATTGAAGATGAAAACGAAAAACAAGAACTTCTTGGTTTATATGGAATTGAAACTTCAGGACTTGATATTTTAACAAGAGAAGCTTTTGATCTGCTTGGACTTGAAACTTACTTTACTGCTGGGCAAATTGAAGTGAGAGCTTGAGTCTTTCACAAAGGATGAGCTGCTCCTAAATGTGCTGGAATTATTCATACTGACTTTGAGAAAAAATTCATTAAAGCTGATGTGATTTCATATTCAGACTATATTGAATTTGGTGGTGAGCTTGGAGCTAAAAACGCTGGAAAATTGCGTTCAGAAGGTAAAACTTACATTATGAAAGATGGTGATATTTGCCACTTTAAATTTGGAAAATAAAAAGAAAGTTTGCACTTTCTTTTTTTATTTGTAATTATCAAAATAAAATAGTTTTTTGTTCTTTTCATAAAAAGCAGGATCAACTTTTTTAAGGTAGAAAAGCCCTAATTTTTGACAAATTAAAACATTATGAATAGCAGTAATATTTAAGTTGTTTTGGTTTTCTAACTTAGCTCAAAAACGGTGCGCGAACTGAATTGTTTCTTCAACTTCTTGCTTAGAGATATCAAAATTACATTTAATTCTAATAAACATATCTCAGAAATAGTTTCATAAATCAATATTGATTTTTTTATAAAGTGCATCTTTGTTATCTTTAAGATTATTATATCTGCTTGAAGAAGCTTCAAGCTCTAATAATTCCATAGGGAAAGAAACATCTTTGTTTTTTTGCATAATTAAATCAAGAAGCTTTTTACCATAAGCAAACATTACAGCATTTAAATTCTCGGTTCTAATGATATTTAAAATTTGTTCTTTAGCTTCCTGAAGAGAATGAATACCATATTTATGTAAAAGTGGTAAAGTCTCCTCATTTAATTCTTTAGTTACAAATTCAGTTATGTTTAGGATCTTAATTTTAAGATCATTTTGTTTATCTTTTAAAACATCTTCAGCACCTTTGTCTTTACCAATAGCTCATCTTATAATTGGGTTTTCACTATTTGGAGTTACTTCAAGCATTGTTTTAGTTGATTGTTTAGTTTTAGTGCTTGTAATTTCTACTTCAATAATATCTCCAACTGAAACGTTAGTGTCCTTATCTACTCTAAATCTATAGTTTTTAAAAGTGTGCTTAATAAATTCTTCACTTACCTGGCTAAAATTATTTTCAAAATCATATTCAAGTTCTGAAGGTGTTAAATCCATTTTGATGAAATTTAAATCCTCGATAACATATCAAGAAAGATCATAACTAAATTCTTCTACATTAGCAACAATGTTGCTAATTACTGGTCTAAAGTAAATCTTTTGGCCATTTGCTTGATTATTTAACAAGGTTCATTGTTGATCAATTCATATTCTTGAAGCATATTCAATGCTATGATCTAAAATCATCTTTTGATTTACTTCTTTTTTTTGCGCTACAAGGTTGTTGTATACATCATTTTGGATTTTAATTCATGTTTCTTTTTCTGCTGTAAAATGTTTTTTTTCAAGTCTCATTTTTACTCCTTATTGTAATTTACATTATACCAATTTAGAAATAAAAATAGAACCTAAGTGGTTCTATTTTCGTATTAATTATTTAATTATTTAGATGATTTTTTCTTTGAGTAAACTCTAAGTAATCCTGCAGCAATAATTACTGTTCCTACTACTAATAAAGCAACTGGAATTCATAATCATTTTTTTCAATCGTTATCTGATTTTGATTCAACATTGTTGTTTACAACTGGTTTAGCAGCTTCTGTAGCTTTAAGGTTGTTTGAATTGAATGCTGAACTAAGTGTGTTAAATTTGTCTTTTAAAGCACTTAATGAGATGTTTGTATCTACTAATTCAGATTCGATTGTTCTAACGGTATTTCCTGCAGCTTTTGATTCACTTTCTGATTTAACAGGTGAATATAATTTTAATTGTTCATTCACAAGTGAAACAAACGCATTTCTTTTTTCTTCTGTAGCGTTTTTAATTCTGTCAGGGTTTTCTGTCATTAAAGTTGTAGCAGCTGTAAGTAATCTAATGTGTTCACCAGCTACTTTGTTTAATTCAATAGCTTCGTTAAATACAGCTTCAATTTCATCTTTTTTGTTTTTGCTGTTAATTTTTGTTTTGTAATCATCAATTACAGTTTGTGAAAGGTTAACAAGTAATTTAGCATCTTTGTATGCTTGAAGTTTATCTGAAGCAACTTTTTTGTATCCATCAAGAGCTTCTTTTGTTTTTCTGATGTTTGCAGTTGCAGTTTCAATTTCTCTTTTAGCTGTATCTTTGTTAGCAAGAACATTGTTGTTTAATAATGCTTTACCTTCTGTAATAGCATCATCAAATGCTTTTTTCTTGTCAGGTGTAGCTTCTGTGTAGTTTGAATCTGCTTTGTACGCTTCACCATCTGTAACAGCTTCAACAAGTTCTCTAACTGAATTGTTTAAAGCAACTGCTGCATCTTTAATTTCATTAACTTTAGCAATGCTTGTTGCATCATTAATTTCTTTTGTTTTTTCTGTTTTGTATTCTTGTGGTAAGTAGTTTAATCCCTCAATTGCTGCGGTTGCTTCTGCTTTCTTTTCTTTAAGTTTTGTTAAACCGTTAAGTTCTTCGTAAGTTCTGTGAACTTCATCTTTCTTAACTGAAACATCAAGTTTATTTAAAATATCAGTTTTATTTTCACCTTCTGGTAATGTTTCAACTCATTCTCTTAATTTACCATCTTCTAAAAGAGCTAAAGCATTATTCATAGCTGTAACAAATGCTTGTTTTTTGTTTTCATCAGCTTCTGTATATTTTGGATTTGTTTCGTATTTTGTTTTATCATCATCCAGTTCTTCAACCAATTTACCAGTTGCATCGTTTACATCACTTGCCACTTCAGCAACTTTTTCAATTGCACTAATTAATTCTGTTGGTTCAACAAGTGATTCTAATGAATCAATTTTGTTTTTGTATTGTGTTTTTGCATTTTCTGAAAGATATTTTAATGAATCAATTTTGTTTTTATTTTTTGTAATTTCTGCATCTAAAATTGTTCTACCATCAAGAGCATCTATAGCATTTTTAAGTTCTTCAGCTTTTGTGTCAACTTCTGTTTTTTGTGTTTCTTTAGATGTTAAAACATATGATTCAGGTGTTCCTTCACTAGCAGGTGTATAAGTTAAAAGATTTTTTCCCGCTGTAAAATCAGTATCAAAATCATCTTTCAATCCTTGTGTAGCTAATTTATATGTGATTGTTGGTTCAACTTCTTTAGCTTTTTTAACTTGATCAACAAGTTTTTCAGCTGATGTATTTAAGGCTTGAGCTTCTTGTAAAATTCCACCTTCTCTTTCTTCATCGCTTCCTTCTTTAAGTCTTCCTTCAATCTCTTCAGTAAGTTCTTTTGAGTCTACTTGATCTTTAAAGTGTTTTTTGATTTCTGCTGATAAGTATTCTAATCCATCAATTTCATTTTTTACTCTTGTACGAACTTCTTCTAATCTTCCTATTCCGTTAAGAGCTTCTCTAGCAGCTTTAAGATCTTCTTTTAATTTTAATAACTCTTCAGCTGTTTTGTCTGGGTTGTTTAACTTATCTTCTTCTAAAAGACCTTTAATTTGTTTTACAAGTTCATCGTAAGTTTGTTTTTTTGTTCCTTCAGCGTTTTTATATGTTATTGAATCTACAACTTCTTTTTGAACATCGTTTTCTGTGATTTTTTGTTTTAATTCAGTTACTAATTGAGCTGTAGCATCATTTGTTGCTTTTACTGAATTATAGTAATTATTTTTTAAACTTTGAAGTAATGCATTATTATTAGCTTTATAAATTTGTTTTACTGTATCAGAAAGTGAAGTTGCTTGATCTACTAAAGATTTAAATCTTGCACTTGATCCAGTTTCTACTTGAGCTAATTTTGTATCTAAATCAGCAGCAGCAGTTTCAAAAGATGTTTTAAGTTCACTTAAAGTGTCTAAAGATGCTTTTGCTGTTTCTTCATTGTTGTCTGACTTAATGTTGCTGAATTTATCAATTAAAGCATTTCAAGCAGCAACAGATGTATTGAAATCATCAGAATTTGTAATTACACCTTCTGGATCTTCGTTTTTATTGTAAGTTAATAATCATTGATAATTTGCTTTTCCTAAATTAACTCCTGTTGTTGAATTTTTAAAATCTTCAATATCATTCATTAATCTACTTGCTTGAGAAGCTTTTTCAATAATTGCATTATATGCTGTTTCTTTATCATCTTGATTATCTGCTTTATATACTTCAATTAATTGTTTATTGTAAACTGATTTCTGTGTAGAAGATAATCCTGTACCTTTATCAGCTGATCCCTTAGATAATATATTATTAATTTTATTTACTAAAATTTGGAATTTTTGACGTTCATTTCAAACATTCTCTTGAGTTGTTTGTTCTTGAACTTTAGTTACAGCATATTGTTTTAATTCATCAGAAACAACTGTAACACTATTAATGTATTTAATAGCATCTTTTTTAGATTCTTGTAATGACTGAGCTGCAGCGAAAGAATCAGAATTTGAGTCAGCAGGATTTGCTCCGTTTCCTTCTGGACTTGTTGGTGTTTCACCACCATTATTTGTTTCTGCTGCAGGAGCTTCACCTTCAGCAAATCCTGAAACAAGTGATTTTGACTTTGTTTCTTCTGAATTTGCTGCTACTAAAGCTGCAGGAACAACTAATGTTGTTGCAACGCTAGCACCAACTAATACTTTATTTTTTAATTTCATATTTTTTCTCCTAATAAGAATTGAAATAATTTTGCTTTGTTATTTTAACTATTAAGATTATATTTTCCATATATTATTAGCGAGTATATTTTTATAATCTTGCTTTAATTATACAAAATATAGGCTTAACAGGTTGATATATCTTAATTTTATTTAATTAAGACGAAACAAAACAAAAGTTATGTCTGCATTTATCTTAATTTTTTATTTTTTATATGTGTTAATTTTATTATATTTTTGTGATTTTTAAATAAATAAAAATTTATTTTTATCACTTTGCCATACCTTAAGTTAGTATAATAAATGCATGAATTTAGAAAAAGACAAAATCCAAGAAAAAATCAGTAAATTAGTAGCTGAAATTAACAAATGAAATAATGAATATTATAATTTGGATAACCCTACAGTTAGCGATCAAACGTATGATAAAGCACTCAGAGAATTAGAAGAATTAGAACAAAAATATCCAGAACTTATTTTAGAAGATTCACCTACTCAAAAAATAGGTGGATTTGCCTCAAATAAGTTCCAAAAATATACTCACAAAAAGCCAATGCTTTCACTAGCTAAAGCATATACATTTGAAGAAATTGAAAAATTCTGTGAAAATGCTCAAAAACTAGCTGGTAATCAAAACCTTTCATATTCACTTGAACCTAAAATTGATGGTCTTTCAATTGCTCTTTTTTACCAAAATGGACAGCTTATTAGAGCTGTTACTAGAGGAGATGGAAAAATTGGTGAAGATGTTACTGAAAACATCTATCAAATTAAATCTGTTCCAAAGCAAATTGATTATAAAAACGAACTAGAAGTTCGTGGTGAAGTGTATTTAAGTAAAAGTGTCTTTCAAGAAATTAATAATAATTTAGAAGAGCAAGGTTTAAAAACTTTTGCCAATCCTAGAAATGCAGCTGCAGGAACCTTAAGACAGCTTGATGCAAAAATTGTAAAACAAAGAAAACTAGATGCTTTTTTATATCAATTAGTAGAGCCTGAGCTTCATAACATTGCAACTCAAGAGCAAGCTCTTGAGTTTCTAAGTAAACATAAGTTTCCTTTAAATGATTATCATAAAATTGCTAACTCATTAGATGAAATTATCACTAATATCGAAGCTTTTGAAAAAATCAAGAATGATTTAGATTATGAATGTGATGGATTTGTAATTAAAATTAATCAGTTTTTCTTATATGAAAAACTTGGTTATACTGCCAAGTTTCCTCGGTATGCAATTGCTTATAAATATGAAAGTGAATCTGCTAATACTGAAATTAAAGACATAATTGCAACTGTTGGTAGAACTGGAAAAATCACTTATGTAGCTAATTTAGAACCAGTTAATTTAAATCAAACTACAGTATCTAATGCAACCTTGCATAATTATGAATTTATTAAGGATATGGAAATTAACATTGGTGATGTTGTAAAAATCATTAAATCTGGTGAAATTATTCCAAAAGTTATTGAATTAGTAACTAAGCAAACAGATTCAGTTTTTCCAAAAGTTACTAATTGTCCTAGCTGTAATTCAGTTTTAGTGCACGTAGATAATTTAGTAGATCAGTTTTGCACTAATGAAGATTGTCCTTCTAAAATAGTAAAAAAACTAATTCACTTTGTATCTCGGAATGCAATGAATATGCAAGTAATTGGTGAATCAAACGTTGAATTATTTTACAATTTAGGAATTGTTAAAAAAGTAACTGATTTTTATCAGTTACATAATCATAAAGACTTGCTTTTAAGCCAACCTACTTATAAAGATAAAAAAGTAAACAATATTCTTGATAGCATTGAAAATTCTAAAAATGTTTCATTTGCAAAAACTCTTTTCGCCCTAGGAATCAAGCATATTGGTTCTCAAGTAGCTGAACTTATTGCTCAAAAAGTTGGTAGTTTTAAAGAACTATTAGAGCTTAATTTAGATTCACTTGCTTTAATCGATACTATTGGAGATAAAATTGTTAGTTCATTAAAAGAGTTTATTTCTAAAGATGAAAATAGAGCTATTATACTTGAGCTAGATCAAATTTTAAATTATCAAAAAGTTACTAGCGGAAATTTACTAAGTGGTAAAACTTTTGTAATTACTGGAACTCTTTCAAAAGATCGTAATTACTTTAAGGATTTAATTGTTCAAAATGGTGGTAAAGTTTCTTCAAGTGTTTCAAGTAAAACTTCTTTCCTTCTTGCTGGAGAAAATGCTGGAAGTAAAAAAGATAAAGCTCTTGAAAGTGGCGTTACAATTATTGATGAAGACGCTTTTAATGAAATGATCAAATAATAAAAAGTAGCAACTGGGCTACTTTTTATTATTTGAGAAAGATGGTATTTATTATCTTTTGATTTCTTTAAGACGAGCACTTTTACCTTGACGTGAACGCATAAAGAATAATCTTTGTCTACGAACTTTGTTTGAACGAACAACTTCGATGTGTGCAATTAATGGTGAGTTAAGTGGGAATGTTCTTTCAACACCAACACCATATGAAATTTTTCTAACTGTGAAAGTTTGTCTTGTTCCTGATTCTTTGTTAACAATTGCAAGACCTTCAAAAACTTGGATACGTTCTTTTTCACCTTCACGGATACGTACGTGAACACGAACGTTATCTCCTGTTTGGAATGGAACGATATCTGTACGTAATTGTGATTGCTCAACTAATTCAATTAATTTATTTCTCATTTTTAATCCTTTCAATAATATCAGGTCTATTTTTTAAAGTTTTCTGATATTGTGCATTTGATTTTCATTCCTCAATTTTTTTATGATCTCCACTAAAAAGAACTTCAGGAACTTTCATTCCTTTATATTCTCTTGGTCTAGTGTACTGAGGATAATCAAGTAACCCATTTCCTTGGAAAGAATCATATACATGTGATTCTTCACGAATAACTCCTGGAACCAATCTAGCAACTGAATCAGCCATAACCATTGATGGAAGTTCACCACCGGTTAAAACATAATCACCAATTGATAATTCTAGATCACAAAGTTCCACAACTCTCTCATCAAAACCTTCATAACGTCCAGAGATAAATGTAATTTGCTCATGTTTAGCAAGTTCATTTGCAATTTCTTGATTAAAGGTTTTACCTTGAGGTGTTACTAAAATTTTATAACCCCCACGATCTTTCAGTGAATCTAAGGCAAGGTCAATTGGTTCTACTTGAAGCAACAACCCATGACCTCCACCATAAATTTCATCATCAACTTTACGATGTTTACTTTTGCTAAAATCTCTAAAATCAACAACTTCAAAATCTAAAAGGTTTTTTTCTTGAGCTTTTTTAATGATGCTTTCATTAATAAAAGGTTCAAAATATTTTGGAAAAAGGGTTAGGAAATTAATTTTCATAATTAACTATTTTTTTAATTCGCTTGTTAATTTGTGAGCTTTGAATAAGTTAGCAACAGTTGCTGTAGGTTGTGCACCTTGTGATAATCATTTTAAAATTTGTTCTTTGTTTAATACAACTTCATCGTTTAATGGGTTGTAGTGTCCAAGTGCTTCAATAAATTTACCATCACGAGGAGCTCTAGCGTCAGCAGCTACAATTTTGTAAACTGGGCTAAATTTGCTCCCCATTCTTTTTAATCTAATTTTTACCATTTGTTCCTCCGTGATGTCAAGCGAAAGTGCTTGACAGCTAATTAATGTATGTAATAATATTTTATACATAAAATTTAAAAAATTAAATAAAAAAATAATTTTTTCTTCTTATAATTTAAGCATGTTAAATATAGTTTTATACCAACCCGAAATTTGCCCTAACACAGGAAATATAATTCGTACTTGTTTTGCTCTTGGGGCAAAACTTCATATCATTAAACCACTTGGTTTTGATTTACACCCAAAATATCTTAAAAGAGCTGGTGCTGGAAGAATGCTTTCAGATATTCCGCACGAAGTGCATGCTAATTATGAACAGTTTTATAAAAAGTATCATGATAAACACATTTACTACATTACTAGATATGGACAAAAAACTTATACTGATGTAAATTACAAACAAACTTATGAACAAAACGGAGAAATTTGACTTATGTTTGGTCGCGAATCCACCGGAATTGATAAGGATATTCTTTTTAATAATTTAGAAAGATGTCTTAGAATTCCAATGGTTTCAGCAATGCGTTCAATTAACTTAGCTAATTGCGTATCAATTTTAGGTTTTGAAGTAATGCGTCAACTTGATTTTCAAGACTTATCTAAATTCGAAGTAGAAAAAGGAAAAGATTTTTTAATCAACTATGGAAATAACAAGCAAAACTAATCCAAAAGTTAAATTTATCCGAAAATTACAAAATAAAAAGTTTCGTCAAGAAAGCTCTAATTTTGTAATTGAAGGTGAGCATTTAATTAAAGAGGCTTTAGATTCAAATTTAATTATTGAAATTTTTGAAAACATTGATTCAAAAGAGTTTCTTTTTGATGGTTCTACCAAAGTAACACGTGAAATTATCGAGTCAGTACTTCCTTCCAAAAATCCACAAAATTGCTTTGCTCTTTGTAAATTTAAACATGAGCAAAAACTAGGACAAAAAGTCATTGTTTTAAATAACTTACAAGATCCAGGAAATGTAGGAACAATTATTAGGCTAGCTAAAGCTTTTGATTTTGATTCAGTAATTATTGAAAATTTAGATTTTTACAATGATAAAGTTTTACGTTCTTCACAAGGTGCTTTTTTTAGCGTTAATCTAATAGCTACTAAAAACGCAAATCAAACAATGAACCTTTTAAGAGAAAAAGGATACAAAATTTACCACACTCTTTTGGATAAAAACGCTCTTCCTTTAAATAATGTCAGTTTTGAAAGTGAAAAACTTGCAATTATTTTTGGAAATGAAGGAAACGGAATTGATCCATCTTTAGTATCTGAAAATGATACTAAAGTTTATGTTCCAATTAGTTTTGAAAGCTTAAATGTTGCTTGCTGCGCTGCAATTGTACTTAATAAAGTAAGGAATGGATAAATATGAAAGAAAAAGAAATACTGGAATTAGCTTTACAGCAACTATCTGAAATTTCTTTTACTAAATCAGTTAATGGACTTTCTAAAAATGAAGTTTTGTCATTTTTAGAAAGTTTGAAAGAAAAAATGGAACTTCTTGATTCTCATCTTGAAGAATTGCTTGAAAAAAATGAAGAGCTTAAAGAAGAAAATGATAAACTCAAAAATCAAATGCAAATGCTTAATTTTGAAAACAAAAGATTAAAAAGTTATACAAATATAAAGGATAAAAATGAATCAAAATAAAATAAATGAAGAATTTAATAATTTAATTCAATGATTCCCAGGGCACATGTCTAAAGCAATGAAAGACATTAAAGAATCTGCTAATTTAGCTGATCTTTTTGTTGTTGTTTTAGATGCTCGTTGTCCAATTAGTTCATATAATGAAGATTTTGATGCAATTCAACCACAAAAACCTCGACTTTTTATTATTACTAAAAGCGACTTAATGGATAAAAGTAAAAAAGACCAAATCGCTAAGCGTTTTGGTAATGAAAACTTGCTTTGACTTGATCTTAGGCAGAAAAGTTCTAAGAAAATCATTTTAAATAAAATTAAGCAAATTCTTAAAGAGAAAATTGCAAGAAATAAAGCTAAAGGTATGCTTGTAAGCAGGCTTAAATCATTTGTGGTTGGAATTCCTAACTGCGGAAAAAGCACCTTAATTAACCTTGTTTCTTCAAAATCAAGATTAAAAGTAGCTGATATGCCCGGAGTAACCAGAGTTAAGCAATGAGTAATGGATGGCGAGTTTTGATTTTTAGATACCCCTGGTATTTTGCTTCCTAAATTTGATGATCAAGAAAATGCGATCAAACTTCTTGCAATTGGTTCAATTAAAAATGACATTTTCCCACTTGAATTTGTGGCAATTCAACTTTGAGCACTTGTTTCAAAATACTACCCAGAAAAACTTATTGATTTAGGTATGACACCATCAGAAGATACTGTGCAAATTTATGGACTTTTTCACGAATATGCAGAAAAATTTGGATTTTTAAAAGAAAAAGGAAAAGTTGATTTGCAAAAAGCACAAATCAACTTTATCAATTGAGTAAAAGGATTAAAAGGAGTTACATACGATTAAATTTAGCAATTTAATTAGTTTTTTGCTAAATTTATGCTAAAATTATATTACTATGAAAAATAAGAGAGATTATTATGAAGTTTTAGGTGTTAGTAAAACTGCAACTGAAGCTGAAATTAAAAAAGCATACCGTAAGTTAGCTATGAAGTATCACCCTGATAAAACAGATGATCCAAAAGCTACTGAAATTATGCAAGAAATTAATGAAGCTTACGAAGTTTTATCTAATGCAGATAAAAGAAGAATGTATGACCAGTATGGGCACGATGGAATGAATGCACAAGCTGGTGGATTTGGTGGTTTTGAAGGATTTGAAGGGTTCTCAGGAGATTTTAGTGATATTTTCGAAAATATCTTCTCAGGCTTTGGTGGTTTTTCATCAAGAAGAAACCATAATCCAAATGCTCCAAAACGTGGTGATGATATCAAAACTACAATCACAATACCATTTTTAGAAGCAATTCACGGGGTAGTTAAAAAAGAAGAATACCCTAAATATGATACTTGTCCAGACTGTAATGGAACTGGAGCTGAAACTCCAAGTGACATTGAGCAATGTAACGAATGTCATGGTACAGGATATGTTGAAAAAATTCAACGTGGAATTTTCGGGGCACAAAAAGTGCACACAACTTGTTCTAAGTGTTCTGGAAAAGGTAAAATTATTAAAAAAGCATGTAAAAAATGTAGAGGAAATTGTTTCGTTAAAGTTATCAAACCTGTTACAATTCCTATTTCTGAAGGTGTGACAGATGGAACAATGTTAAAACTTACAGGTTATGGAAATCCAGGTCAAAATGGTGGACCAGCTGGTGATTTATACATCGAAATCCGCATTAAACCACACCCATTTTACAAAAGACATAATCACGATATTTACTTAGATTTCCCAGTATCATTTGCTGATATTTTATTAGAAAAAACAATTCTTGTCCCAACCCCATTTGGAGATCAACAAATTAAACTTAAAAAATCTTATTTAGATTCACAAGTTGTTAAAATCTCTGGCAAGGGAGTTAAAACCAAATACGGAAGTGGTGATTTAAAACTTAACTTAAGAATTATCATTCCTGATTATGGGAAAAAAGACAAAAAGAAAATTACAGAAGTATTAGAAACTATTCAAGATGATACTAATGAAAACTTTGTAAAAGAGGTGAACAAAGCAAAATAAGATCAAGTTAATTCTTGATTTTTATTTTGCTCTTAACTTAAGGCTTATATATAATTAATACTAATATGAAACTTACAGAAAAATATATTCAAGTTTATGATACTGATTCATCATTAATCCATTACACTAGCGCCATTTCATCAGTAGGAATTTTAGATGCTGAAAGTAAAATCTTAAAGATGCTTCAACTACCTAAAAAAGCACTTGTAGCTGATTTAGGTTCAGGTCCTGGTAGATTTGCATTTGGAGCAAATAAACTATATCCTGCTTACCAAATTGATTGCTATGACCTTTCAGATAAATCAATTCAAATTGGTAAAGATTTAGCTAACAAAATGAATCTGAAAAACATTTCTTTTACTAAAGCAGACTTAACTGAAAAAGGATGCTTAAAACCTTCTTATTATAATTTATGCTTTTTTACCTTTAATTCGCTTATGACTATTCCAGGTCATAATAATAAGAAAAAAGCACTTTTAAATGCATATAATGCACTTAAAAGTGGTGGTTATTTAGTTTTTACAGCTCCTACAATTTCTGGTGATATAAACCGTGAAAACTTTATCAAAAACAACTTCAGTAATGAGCATGAAAGAAAATCTGATATCTCTTATCAAATTGATAATAAATTAGGTGTACTTTGTCATTATGAAAAAGAAGAAATTTTTCAAATGTTAGAGCAAATCAATCTTCCAAAACCTATTTTTGCTTCTAAAAGAGATGAATTTGCCATCGAAACTAAAGAAGCAAAAATCTTCTCGGATAATGCTGTTTATTACATAATTAAAAAACCTTAAAGGGTTATGTGTTTAAAATTTATTTGCTATAATATATTAGCAAAAGCCGTCATAGCTCAGCAGGCAGAGCACTTCCATGGTAAGGAAGGGGTCGCTGGTTCAAGTCCAGTTGTCGGCACCATTTCATTTTTATGTCCTTAAAAATAGCAAATTTTATGTTGCTATTTTTATTTTTATACTTGGTAATTATATCTATTACATATGCAATTAAAGGAACTAAAATAATAATATTAAAAACTAGGACATAAATATGGTTATATGCATATTTCATGTCCTAGTTTAACATCTTACTGGTTTTTGTTTATAAAAAGCTGCAAGGTGCAGCTATAACTAATTATTTGTGTTTTGCAATTTCTTCTTTAAGTTGCTCGTATGGTCTATATCCTAATAATTTATCCACAATAACGCCATCTTTGTAAATTAAAATGTAAGGAATAGAAGATACATTATTTGCAGCAGCAAAAGCTCTATCTTCATCGACATCAATTTTGATGATTGTTTCCCCATCTTCTGCTACTTGTTCAAGAATTGGAGCAAGCATTCTACATGCACCACATCATTTAGCGTGAAACACTACAATTTTTAACCCTTTATCAAGTTTATCTTTAATATTTTCGTATGTTGAATGAATTAACATAGGTATCTCCTTTTTAATTTATATAATAATTATATATTAAAATATCAAAAAGTTAATTTTTTGTGCAAAAATAAGTAAAAAATTAACTTTTTGATATTTACAATAAAAAAAGTAGCATCGCTACTCATATAAATTTGGCGGGGGTTAAAGGAATCGAACCCTTATCAAAAGTTTTGGAGACTACTGTAATGCCATTATACCAAACCCCCGTAAAAAGAATTATTTGAACTGAATTTTCACCATTCGGTACATCCCAAATAAATCTTTCTTAATTTCTACATCATACTTAGCTTTTTCAAGTGATTCTCAAAAAGCTAAATGAAGTGGGTTAATTTCAAATAAAAGTGTTCCATTTGGATTTAAATAATTTGGAGCTTGCTCTAGAATTTGCTTATAAAAGTATAAACCTTCATCACTAGCAAAAAGAGCATGAAGCGGTTCATGTTTTAGAACTGACTGGTCTAAATGCTCATAAGAGGCCAAATACGGCGGATTAGAGACAATTAAATCAAATTTATTACCTTGTAAGCTATTGAATAAATCTGATGCAATTATGCTAATTTTAAGGTCATTTTTATCTGCATTGATTTTAGTTTGCTCGATTGCTTCTAAATCAATATCAGAAGCAGATACATTTATGCTTAGATTGGCTTTTTTAATTGCTAAAGCAATAAAACCACTTCCGGTGCATAAATCTAAAACTCTTTGATAATTATTTTTTTTAATAATCTCATTAGCTCATAACACTAACTCAATGGTTTCATATCTAGGAATTAACACTTTTTTTGATAAATCAATTTTTACATCTAAATAATCAACATATCCGATGATTTTTTGAACTGGAGTATTTTCGCTAAGCATCTTTAATTCTTCACTGGATACTTCTTGCGAAAGTCCATATCTTTTTTTCTCAAGTAAAAGATCTTCTTTAGTAGGCAAATTAAATACCTGCTTCTTTGATTTTTTCGTTTTGCTCTTCAGTTAAAAGAGCTTCAATAATTGAGTTTAATTTCCCTTCCATAACTGGTGAAAGGCTAGTTGAATAACTAATTCTGTGGTCAGTAACTCTATCTTGTGGATAGTTGTAAGTTCTGATTTTTTCGCTTCTAGCCCCTGATCCAGCAAGCTTACGGTATCCAGATTCTTCTTCGAGTTTCTTTTGAAGTTCAATATCATAAAGTTTAGATTTAAGCATACGCATTGCTGTTTCTTTGTTTTGAATTTGGTTTTTACCATCTTGACAAGAAACTACAATTCCACTTGGGAAGTGGGTAATACGCACAGCTGAATCGGTAGTGTTAACTGATTGACCACCATTACCACTTGAACGGAAAACATCAATTCTAATATCTTCAGATTTAATTTCAACTTCAATATCATCATCAATTTCAGGCATAACTGTAACAGTTGCTGTGGAAGTATGCACTCTTCCTTTAGTTTCTGTTACTGGAATTCTTTGCACTCTATGCACACCGCTTTCAAATTTTAATTTAGAATAAGGTTTATCACCTTGCACTGAAAAACTAATTAATGAAAAACCTCCGCCATCGGCATCTTGAGAAGAAAGAATGGTAGCTTTAAGCCCGTTTTGAGCACATCATTTAGTGTACATACGGTAAAGATCACCAGCAAAAATATTTGCTTCATCTCCTCCAGCTGCACCTCTAATTTCAATAATAACGTCCCGAGCATCATTTTCATCTTTAGGGAGAATTAAAATTTTAAGCTCTTCGTGAAGTTTTTTCATTGATGATTCAGCTTCTGAAATTTCCATTTTAGCTAGAGCAACCATTTCTTCATCGTCCATTGAAAGCATTTCTTTAGCATTTTGCAGATTTGCTTCAGCTTGTAAATATTGGTTAAATGCTTCTACAATATCAGCTATTGAATTAATTTCTTTTGAAAGTTTAGTGTATTTTTTAATATCTGAAATAATCTCTGGGTTAGCTAGAGATTGTTCTAATTCTTGATGTTTTTCTTTAATTTGCATTAATGATTTATACATTGTATTTTCCATAGTTAATATATTTTAACATATTCAACAATTAGCGGGTCAATTTAATGCCTAAAGCGCTTTAAAAGTAAGAAAAAACCCTAAATGCAAGGCACTTAGAGTTTATAAGTTTCAATTATTAAAGCGATGTGAAAATGATTAAACTAATTCGATAATAGCCATACGTGTGTTGTCACCTAAACGTTTAGGTAATTTGATAATTCTTGTGTATCCACCATTACGATCTTTGTATTTAGGTGCGATTTCTTTAACTAAATATGATAAAACTGGTTGGTTATCTTTTTTGATTGGACGAACAAAACTTGCAATCATACGTACATTTTGTAATGTAGGATTTTTAGCTTTTTGGATCATTCTTTCTGCGTGTCTTCTAACTTCTTTAGCTCTTGTTAATGTTGTTGTAATTCTTCCATTAACATAAAGTTCACTTACAAGTGAACGCATTACACCTTTTCTTCATTTTGTATCACGTGAATATATTTGTTTTGGATTAGCCATATTACTATTCTCCTTCTTCTCTTAATTTGTAACCGTATTCATTAAGTTTTTCAACAATTTCATCTAATGATTTTTTACCAAGGTTTTTGGTTGCTTCAAGTTGTTCATATGTAAGTTGAGCAACTTCACTAAGTTTTGTTTTACCAATACGTTTTAAAGCATTAAGTGAACGTACTGAAAGATTTAATTGATTGATGTTAATATCATCATCTTTATCATCTTCTTTTGGTTTTTCTTCTTCTTTGAATAATTCGATGTTCATGTTTTCCACAGCACCAATAACTTTAAAGTGAGCAATTAAAATTTCGCATGCTTCTTTAAGAGCATCTTTAGCTTTGATTGTTCCATCAGTTGTGATTGTAAAATCAAGCGCTTCTTCAATTTTAGGTGAAGATGAGTTAAGTTCACTTACTTCATATTTCACTTTTTTAATTGGTGAGAAATTAGAATCAACAGCAATAAATTGACCTTTTTTGATGTGTGAATTTAATTCTGTTATGTGTTTGTCAATGAATTTTTTGTTTTCTTCAAATGAAACGTATCCACGTCCACTACGAAGGAAAATTTCAAGTTTTAATGCTTCAGGTGAAGATACTTCAGCAATGTGGATAGAATGATCAGTTACTTCCACAGTTGGGTTATCAACAGCTTCTAATTGTCTAGAAGTAATTGTTGTTCCTGTAAAATCTTCTGTATTAAGCACAACTTTAACAAATTCATCTTCTTGAATAATTTCTGGATTGTAATTGAAACGAACGTTTCTTAAGTTCATTAAAATTTGTGGAATATCTTCTTTAACATCTTTAATAACACCAAATTCGTGTTCAACACCTTCAATTCTAACTGCAAAAGGTGCAAGTGAAGTAACACTTGAAAGAAGAACTCTTCTTAATGCTACACCAAGTGTATTACCAAAACCTCTTTCTAAATTTTTGAGTGAAAATGTTGTTTCATAATCATTAGTTTCTTTGATACTTGGAATCTCAAGATAATCAAGTTTTCTCATTTTTTCCATTGTTTACCTTCTTTCGTTACAAATTATTTTTTCATACGTTCACGTTTAAGAACACGTTTTGGAGGTCTTGTTCCATTGTGTGGTGTAGGTGTAACGTCTTTAATTTCAGTAACTGTGATCCCTGAAACTTCGATTTGTTTTCTAGCAGCATCTTTTCCTGATCCAAGTCCTTTAAGTTCAACTCTTACAGATTTCATTCCGTGTTCTTTAGCAGCTTCTGTTGCAGCTTGTGCAGCAAGTCCTGCAGCATATGGAGTTTTCTTTTTAGTCCCTTTGTAACCGATTGCTCCAGCTGAACTTCAAGCAATTACATTACCTTGTTCATCTGTGAAAGTAACAATTGTATTTTGGTTTGTTGAGTGAATGTGTGCAACACCAGTTGTCACATTTTTTTTCTTACTTTTACGTGCCATAATTATTTACCTTTCTTTCCAGCAACTGTTTTTCTAGGACCTTTACGTGTACGAGCATTCTTTTGAGTAGATTGTCCACGTACAGGTAATCCTTTACGGTGTCTAATTCCACGGTAGCATTTAATTTCCATTAAACGTTTGATGTTTAAACTTGTTTCTCTACGTAAGTCACCTTCTGTTGTATATGCTTTAGCTGCTTCACGGATTCTTGATAATTCTTCTTCTGAAAGATTTTTAACACGAGCATTCACATCGATATTTGCTTTTGCACAAATTTCAGCTGCTCTTGTTTTTCCAATACCATAAATGTATGTTAATGAAATAACAACACGTTTATCATTAGGAATTTCAACGTTTAAAATTCTAGCCATTATTTCCTCTTTCTATCCTTGTCTTTGTTTGTGTTTTGGTTGAACACAAATTACACGGATAATTCCTTTACGTTTAATGATTTTACAATCTTTACACATAGCTTTAACACTAGCTCTAACTTTCATCATTCTCCTTTTTATTTGTGACGATATGTAATACGTCCTTGTGTTAAATCATAAGGACTTATTTCTACATCAACTTCATCACCAGGTAATATTCTTATGTGATTTACTCTCATTTTACCTGAAATGTGAGCTTTAATAATTGCACCGTTTTCAAGTTCAACTGAATAAAGATCAGTTGAATAAGCTTCTTTTACAACGGCTCTTAATTTGATAGCATCTTTTGCCAAAATTAAATTCCTTTCGTAAGAACTACTCCCTTACCGTCTTTAATTAGCACAGTATGTTCGTAATGTGATGTATTTGAACCATCATCACTAACAACAGTTCAACCATCATCTAAAATTCTTATTTTTTGAGTTTGAGTAATCATTGGTTCTATGCATATAACCATTCCGTCTTTTAAAATCGGACCAGTCCCTTTTTTACCATCATTATGAACATTTGGATCTTCATGAAGGCTTTTACCAATTCCATGTCCACAAAACTCATCAGGAGTATATAAATTGTGTTTTTTAATATATTGTCCAATAGCGTGTGAAATATCGCCAACACGTGCACCTTTTTTAATTGCGGCTATTCCAGCTTGGAAAGCTCCTTTAGCTACGTCAATTAATTTTTGGTCACTAGGGTCAATTTTTCCAACCCCTTTAGTGAAAGCGCTATCGCTATTGTATCCATCTCAAATGCAGCCAAGATCTACACTAATAAGATCACCTTCTTTGACTACATAATCAGAAGGAATTCCATGGATCAATTCATCATTAACAGATATGCAAGCTGTTGCGGGAAAACCGTATAAACCAAGGAAGGCAGGTTTGGCTCCTCGCTTAACTATTTCTTTAAAAGCTAATTGATCAATCTCTTTTAAAGAAACCCCTGGACTTACAAAGTCATAAACAATTTGTTTTACTTCCGCCAAGATTTGACATGCTTTAGTGATTTTTTGAATTTCATGAGGTTTTTTAACTAAATTCTTCATATCATTCCTTACTAAACCACTTTAGAATGCCTCTTTATATCATAAAGTAGTTTAAATTTTACCATTTTTTTCAAGTAAATTAAGAACTTTTTCAGCAACTTTTTCTGGAGATTCTGAAGCGTCAAAAGTATGCATTGTACCTTTAGCTTTGTAATAATCAATAAGTGGCTGAGTTTGACTATTGTAAATATCTAATCTTTTGATAATAGCTTCTGGAGCATCATCTTTTCTTGTAATAAGCTCAGTTCCACAGTTATCACAAGTTACATTATCACCACTTGGTTTGAATTTAACATGGTATCCAGTTTGGCAGCTTGGGCAGCTTCTTCTTCCACCAAGACGCTCTAAAATAACTTCTTTATCAACAGTTAATTCAACTACCACAAAGTCTAATCCGTTAATTGATGAAAGAAATTCAGCTTGAGCAATGGTTCTTGGATATCCATCTAAAATAAAGTATTTACCTTCGCTATTAAGTTTTAAAGCAGCTTCTTTAACAATAGCGTTAGTAATATCATCAGGCACATAACCACCTGAAGTAACAATTGATTCAACTTTTTTACCAAGTTCAGTTTTATTAGCAATTTGCTCTCTAAAAATACTTCCTGTTGATACGTGTTTTAAATTGCTTTTTTCAGCAATAATAGCAGCAACTGTTCCTTTACCAACACCAGGTTGCCCCATAAAAATAACATTTGTTTTTATCATAAAAGACCTTCATTTTTCTTATATTTTTTAGATTTTGAGTAAATAGATGAGATAGTATTACGTTTTGCTTTGGCAAGTTTAGTAGTTTTCTTTCTAGCTTGTAATTGTGAAATGGTTTCAAGCGCAACTGACACAAGAATCATAAGTCCAGTTCCACCAAAGGCAATGCTTGGCTGAAGAGTTCCAGTCATAATTTGCACAAACTGCATGCTAGCTAAAATTACAAGATAAATTCCTGAGAAAATACTTAATCTAAATACAATTGCAATTAAATAATCTTGAGTTTCTTCTCCAGGACGTACCCCAGGAATAAAGGTTGAATTTTTTGCAAAATCTTCAGCTACTTTATCTACCCGAGATTGTTGAATCCCCATAATGAGTGAGAAAACAAAAGTAATAATTAATAAAAGTGAAAAACCAATTGGTTGGGTGAATTGTAAATTCAAATTAATTCATTGTTTTGATGCATTATCATCAGGCAGGATATTCGCAATCATAGTTGGAAATGAAAGCACCATCATCGCGAAAATTACAGGCATAATTCCAGCAGGATTAAGCTTAATTGGCATTTTCCCCATCTCTTTAATGCTTTTACTTCTACCTGCTCCAATTTGTTGGATTGGAATATGACGCTCAGAGCTATAAACTATAGCAATAATCATAATTGTTGCAAAATAAACAAATAAATAGAAAATAAAATAGACAATCCCAATAACATCTCCACCTTTAGATAAATCACCAATAAAGATGTTAAATGCACTCTTGAATTGGTTTGGAAGTCTCATTGCAATCCCTGTAAAGATAATTAAACTGGTTCCATTACCAATTCCTTTGTTAGTAATTTGCTCAGAGATAAAAAGAGCAAATAAAGATGCTGATACTAAAATCATTGGAACTAAGAAATAAACTAAAACTCCTTCACTAAAATTACTATGAGCATAAAAAGTTATAAAAGGGTTTTTACCAGCTGAAAGTGATTTAGTTAAGAAGATAGCCTGTGGATAAGCAATTAACACTGTTATAAAACGAGTAATGATGTTAATTTTTCTTCTTCCTTGTGGCCCGCTTTGACTTAGTTTGTAAATTGGTGGACAAATTCTTGATTGAAGAACCATCATAATAAGTGATGCATTAATGAATGGACTAATTCCTAATGCAAAAATCGAAAACTGACTAAGCCCTCCACCACCTACTAAGTTTAATGTGTTTAAAAACGAGTTAGACTCAAGACTTTCACCAGTGTTGAGTTTGATATACGGAGCAGTAATTGTTGTACCAATGATGTAGAAAATCAATAAAAAGAGTGTATAAAAAATCTTTTTAGCGATATCTTTAGTACTTCAAAAATCTACCCACTTATTTCTTGCTTTATAAATAAGCCGAGAAATTGCAAAGGATAAGTTTTGTAGCACAATCTCCCTTTCTTTAATTATTTAAATTAATATTTGTTAAAATGTATAAATTACTTTTATATTATATATAAAAAAGTTTATTTTTTAAGGGCTGGGGAAAGACATTTTTTTATTCCTCTGAAAACAACTTTTGAATGATGCTGGACACCTATAACTCTTGATTTTACTTTCAAAAATAAAAAACCACATGGATTTCATGTGATCTTTTGATCAAGTTTAAGGTTAAAATGAGTTATATCCACCTTGTTGCATTCCTGTCATCATCATTAATTGTGAAGCTTTTGATCTAGCTATAAATAAGCCTACAATATATAAAGGTCAGAAAAGAAGTGAGAATAAAACAAGTATTTTTGCTGAACCTAAAATATCTAATTGAAAATTACCTGTCATTTGAGCAATGTTTCTAACTTGATTACAAGTAGAAGATATTTTAACCATAGCAGATATTCACATCACAAAATTTGTTATACCTGTAACTATTAATAATCCATAACCAACTAGAGCACATACAAGTTCTCTTGTGGTGTAATCTTTATTTTTTCCTATTTTTTCAAAAAAATCAGGTCCTGCTCCAATCAGTAAAATTGCAAAACTAGCTCCTACTAATATTGGTAAAATCACAAAGTGGAAAATTAAAGTTCCAGTCATTTTTCTTTTTAAAATTGATGCTAAGAAAAATATTGCTTGAGCTGGATTAGCAAAGTTATTCATAATCCCCTCCATATTTTTTTATAACTTTTTTTGATTGTAATTGAATGAATTCTTTGAATTCAATATTATTATATTGAATTAATTGAATATACACATAAAAAATCTTTTTTATTAGTTTGCTAGAAATTTTCAGTAAGGATTTTAAAACAATTGAATAAATTTATTTAGAGATGTAATTTAATTAAAGGATTTATAAAACCACAAGTGTTTCTCTTGCGGTTTTATAAATATCTGTTTTTAATTTTTTATACTACTAATAATATTCATCATCTTCATCTAAATCATCAAGATCTTCATCATAAAATTCATCGTCATCATCGTCATCGAATTGAGAAGTGTCTATTTGGGATGCTAAGTTTGTTAATATCATTATAGTTTGGAATGCTAAAAAGCTTGCTTTTTTTCTAATGATTATTAAACCGATAAGGAGTAAAATTCACGAAATTGTCCCTATAGGTAAAAGAGATAATAAAATAAGTGCTTTTGCTGTTCCTAATTCATAAAAATGAAAATCGTTATGCATATAAACTGTATTTTTAATTTGACTAATATGACTGCATAACATTACTAATACAATAATGTAAGTTATGAATCACATAAATAAAAGAAATCCTAAAATTGATAGAGTAATTATTTCAGGCAATATATCATTTGAAAACTTATATTTGCTATTTAATAAAGTATTAAAAAATGCAACACCATTAAAAAGACCAAAAAACAACCCTAGACAAATCCCGATTAAAATAGGAAAAACAACAAAAAGTAAAATTAATGAAATTGTAGCTTTCTTTTTTAATTTTGCTCCTAATATAGATAATTGTGATAAATAATTGACTTGTTCTATTTGTTTCTCATCCATTTGCCACTCCTTTTTATTTGATTGTTTAATACATAAATATTATATTTAATAAATGTGTTTTGAAGCCTAAAAACGCCTCTTAGGATAATTTTTTTACTTTTTGAAGCATTATTAAAAAATTAAAAAAACCACGTACCTTTTGGTAAGTGGTTTAAATCTTTATTTGCTATAAATAGGCTTAGAAGGTATTAATTAGTATCCACCTTTTGATTCTTGCCTTTCAACAATAGCAACTGATCTACTTGTTCCAAATCTTGTTGCTCCAGCGTTATACATAGCAATTAAATCGTCCATATTGCTAATTCCACCAGCTGCTTTGATTAAAAGAGAATCTCCACAAACACTTTTCATAATTTGAACATCTTCAAGTGAAGCTCCACGGAAGCTAAATCCTGTTGAAGTTTTGATAAATTCTGCACCTGATTTCATAACAAGTTCAGTAGCTTTAATAATTTCTTCTTTTTTAAGAAGTGCAGTTTCAATAATAACTTTTAAAACGTGATTTCCACAAGCTTCTTTAACTTTTTTAATGTCATTAAGCACATATTCATAGTCACCTTCTTTAAAACGGCCAATGTTAATAACCATGTCAATTTCATCAGCACCATGATCAATAGCTAATTTAGCTTCTTGTGCTTTTGAAGCTGTAATTCCAGCTCCAAGAGGGAATCCAACTACTGATGTAATTCCAACTGAGCTATCTTTTAATTTATCTGAAACATATTTTACTCATGAAGAGTTAACGCAAACAGTTTTAAATCCGTATTTCTTTGCTTCATCAATTAATTTGTCAATCTCTTTTTTTGTAGCCTCTGGCTTTAAATATGTATGATCAATCATTTGATTGTAATTCATGTATTTCTCCTTATGTTATTTTAGATGATCTAAAATAACTTTATTTTCAATTGGTTCTAAGTTATAACGATAACTATTTTCTAATTCTATAGCAAGTTCATTCGGAATTGGTTTTGATGAATATAAAGTAAAGATCACATCACCAACACTTACTTTTTCATTAGTTTTTTTGTTAAGAGTAATTCCTGCTTCAAAATCTAACTTATCAGCTTTAGTTGCTCTTCCGGCTCCAAGTTTCATTGAAACAAGTCCAAATGTTAAAGCGTCAAAAATTTCTAAATACCCTTCTTTAGTTGCTTTAACTTCTAATTTGTATTTAGGGTTTCAAAAGCTAGGATCTTTAAGTGCTTGTACGTCCCCATTTTGAATTGCCACAAATTCGTAGAATTTTTCTAAAGCTTTTCCACTAGATACAGCTTCTTTAGCTTTAGCCATTCCTTCTTCATAGCTATTTACAATTTTAGCTTGCTCTAAAATTGTTGCACAGCTAGAAAAAACAAGAGTGTTAAAATCTTCAGGGCCATTTCCTTTTAAAGTTTCAATAGCTTCAAGAACTTCGTTTTTATTACCAATTTCTCTTCCGATTGGACGAGACATATTGGTAATTTCAGCTCTAACATCTACCCCAAGTTCTTTCCCAATATTTATCATTGTTTGCGCAAGTGCTTTAGCTGAATGATAATCTTTCATAAAAGCACCATTTCCGCATTTAACATCAAGTAAAATAGCATCTGCACCTGTGGCTAATTTTTTAGACATAATGCTTGAAGCAATAAGCGGAATTGATTCAACTGTGCTAGTTACGTCCCTTAAAGCATATAATTTTTTATCAGCTGGAACAAGTTCATTACTTTGTCCAATAACTGCAATTAAATGCTCAGTAACTTGTTTTTTAAATTGTTCTTCAGTAAGTTCTACGCTAAAACCAGGAATTGATTCAAGTTTATCAATAGTTCCACCAGTTTGCGCAAGACCTCTACCACTCATTTTAGCAACTGGAGCACCACAAGCTGCAACAATTGGAGCTACTGCAAGAGTAGTTTTATCTCCGATTCCACCTGTTGAGTGCTTGTCAACTTTGATTCCAGGAATTGCAGAAAGATCCATAATTTTTCCAGATTGCATCATATATTTAGTCATTGTTGCAATCTCTCTTGAATTCATAGAGTTAAACATAACTGCCATTAAAAAGGCGCTCATTTGGTAATCTGGTGTATCACCAGATACATAAGAATTAATTAAGAACTGAATTTCTTCATTAGTAAGTTCTTTATTAAGTCTTTTTTTCTCAATAATATCTACTACACGCATATTAAGCTAAATTTAAAGCTATCTCCATCATTTTTGTAAACGCTTCTTGTCTTTCTTGAGCAGAAGTTTCTTCATGTGTAATTAAATTATCACTAATTGTTAATAAGCAAGCTGCATTTTTACCTGTTGCTTCAGCATTAGTAAATAATGCATACGATTCCATTTCAACACAAATTGCTTCTGTATCTGCAATTCTTTGTTCAAGTGGCACAGCTGAGTAAAATACATCTGATGAGTGCACTCTTCCTTTGTTTAATTTGATATTTAAATCACTAGCAACTTTTTCAATTCTTGCATTAAGTTTTTCACTAGGTTTTGCAACTGTTCCTTCTTTATTTAGCACAAGTTTTCTAAATGCATCAGCGTCAGCTTTAGCTTCAGATGCAAGCACAACTTCATAAAGCCCTAAATCAGCTTTATATGAACCGGCTGAACCAATTCTAATGATGTTATCTACATCATAGAATTTAAATAATTCGTATGAATAAATTCCAATTGATGGACATCCCATTCCTGAACCAGCAACTGTAATTGGTTTTCCTTTGTATGTACCTGTAAACATAAACATATTTCTAACTGTGTTTACTTTTTTATATCCAGGATCTAAAAAAGTTTTAGCAATAAATTCTGCTCTTAAAGGATCTCCGGGCATAATTACTGTTTTAGCGATATCTTCTTTTTTAGCATTAATGTGTGGTGTCATATTATCTCCTTAAAATAAAAAATAAATTGAATAACTAAAATATTCAAATAATACCTATATTATTTTAGCACTTTTGGACACCAAGATTGCTAAATGGACTTTTGCAACTGATATTTTTGCAATTATTGCTCAATTTTTATCAAAAAATAAAAAAATCACCCTAACTTTTGATAAGTTAAAGTGATTTTATCTATCAGCTGCTAAAATAAGCTTTATTACACATAAGTTGAAAGCGGAATAAAAATTAATGCAACTGCTAATGAAATAAATAATGTGAAATAAAAGGTAAAATTGGTTTTTACTTTACTTGCTCTAGCTTGCTTTTTCAGTTCTTTTTGTTTTTGGATTCTCTCAAAAGCTCTTTTTTCAGCATCATTCATTTTTTTGTAATTACGCTCATTTCGAGCTTTTTCAGTAGAAGCAAACGATTCTTTTAGTCTTTGAATTGTTCTTTCAAGAAATCCTCATTTAAAAATTAAGATTAATAAATCAATTAAAAAGACAATAAATGTAGCTACAGCAATAGCAGTTAAATAAGGATGTTTAGCTGCGAATTTAAATAATAAACCAAGAATTAGTCCAAAAAGAGCAAAAACGAGCTGAATAATTCAAAAACGTTTGGAAGTTAGTTCAAAGTAAAGTTTAGATTTAATTTTATTCATACTTATTATTTTAAAGTAGAAGCTTTAAAATGTTCATCTTTTGTTCATTTTTCTATTTGCTCTTCAGTTCCATACACAAAGTGTTCAGGTTCAATTTCTTTAACTAAAGGTACATTAGGGAATTGTTGCTCTTGAAGATATGAAAGTTCAAAAGTAACATCTTTGAATTTTTCATTTGCATTTGAAATTTTAGGAATAGCTTTAAATAAATTGTTGGTATATGGATGCACTGGCTTAGAGTAAATTTTGTTAGTATCTCCAGATTCAACAATTTTTCCAAGGTGCATAATTTGCACTCTATCAGCTACATATTCAATCATTGAAAGGTCATGAGCAATGAAAATCATACCGATGTTTTTCTCTTTACACAAGTCTTTAAGTAAGTTAACAACTTGGGCTTGAATTGAAATATCAAGAGAAGCAATTGGTTCATCGGCAACAATAACACTAGGCTCAGTAATTAAAGCACGAGCAATCACAATTCTTTGACGTTGCCCACCACTAAATTCATGTGGATAACGGTAAGCAAATTGTTTTAATAAACCAACATCTTCTAAAGCTTTATAGATAGCATTTTTTGTAAATAATTGTGCTAATTTATATTTACGGTACTTGCTTATTAATGTTCTAAATAAAGATTTAAATTTAGTGTTATAGAATTTTAAATCAAAAAGAGAAATACCAAGAAGAAGCATTATATTACTAATATCTTTATTAAGATAACGCAATTCAATTTCAAAAGATTTATTGTTTTCAATCTTATCTGCAACTGTGGTGTTATATACTTTTAATTCAATTTCCCTTTGTTTTAATTCTTCTTTAAGTTTATTTTTAGCTTTAGTGTAGTCAATTTTAGAATCAAACAATTTACGTTTGTTAAGAATTTCTTTGTATTTTACTTTAATTGGAGCTATCAAGTTTGTTTTATAAAAGACATTAAATTCATTATGAATATTTAAGAATTTGTACATTTCTTCTTTTTCTGATTTTAAATATTCTTTTTGAATTCTCTTTTCTTCTTCAATATCTTTTTTGTAATTTTCAATTCTTTTAATATATTCGCTAATATATTTTTCTAATTCTGAATCAAAAATCTTTTGAGTTTGTTCTAATTTTTGACGCGCTTCTGTTAGAGCTTGTTTGTTTTGTTTAGGTAACTTAAAGAATTCTTTAAATACTTTTGAAAAACTTTCTAACATTAAATTTTTGTTTTCATTATAAGCATTTCTTTGAATTTCTCGAGTTTCTTGTGATTTTGAAATATAAGAATTTCAATCAAATTTAAAATTATTATTAATAATATTGTCAATTTCTTTGATGCTTGCTTTTTTAGTTTCATCAACTATTAATTCATCTTTATAAAAATGATTAATGTAGTTTTGTAAATCAGCCACAAGTGATTTAAGCTCTTCTAAATTTAAGAATTGTAGTTTGCTTAAATTTGATTTAATCGCTTTTTTAACAAATAAATTTAATTTATATAACTTATATTGATGGAAAAAGTAAGGAATTGATGATGAACTATATGCTTCATTTTTGTGAATATTTGCTTCATTTCTGAATTCTTGTATGAAGTTTCTTAAAGCATTTTTTGTAACATTTTTAAAGTCTTTATTTTGCGCTCTAACATTATTGAAGTCTTTAAATCTTTCAATAAAAAGAGCTTTATTTTCGTAATACAATTCTGTTTTGAATCTTAATTTTTGTTGTTTTTGATATTCGTTTCTTGCTTGCTCTAATTCAACTTCATCAAAGTCAATATTATTGTTTCTAAAGTCTTTTTGTTTATTATCGTAAAGAGCAATTAATTGTTCGATGTTTTTATAAAAACTATTAACAATTAAAGAGTTAATTTTTCCTCTTTCTTCAAGGAAACCAAAATATGCATTAAATTGATCGTCTGTGTTTTCAGAAGCAGAAAAATCTGCTAATTTAACGTTTTGTCATTTTGAAACAAAAGGTTTAAGAAGACGGTTAGCAACTCTTATATTTTCAAGTTCTAACTTTAAACTTTCTTCTAAGAAAGTATAGTGAAAGTTATCTGCAATTTTTGCTCAATCACTACTGATATCTTTAATTTTATTTTTAATAATCCCATTTACAACAAGAGGTTCTTTTAAAATAGTGTAAATGTTGTTTTGACCATTTAAAGAAGCCATTGGATCTTGGAAGATCATTTGAATATTTTTATGCATGAATTTGCTTCTTTTTCTAGAAATTCTTTTTCCAGAAATAATTTGGTTATGCAATGTTACAAAACCACTAAAATCATCATAAAGTCTTAAAAGAGATCTACCCACAGTGGTTTTACCACTTCCAGATTCACCA
The DNA here is from genome assembly GCF_012220205.1 of Mycoplasmopsis gallinacea. Lineage (NCBI taxonomy): Bacteria > Bacillati > Mycoplasmatota > Mycoplasmoidales > Metamycoplasmataceae > Mycoplasmopsis > Mycoplasmopsis gallinacea. The sequence goes on from NZ_CP047225.1 coordinate 91,028, forward strand.
ATTAACCCTACTATTTCACCTTTTTTAACATTGAAACTAACATTATCAACTGCTTTATTTACTATGCTACCATTAACAAAATATTTTTTTAGATTAGATATTTCTAAAATGTATTCATCTTTATTTTTGTTCATCACTAAATACCTTTCTAAAGTTTGCTAATCTATTTTGTAATTCTTCTGGAAGCTCAACTTTAGGAGCTTCAGGGTGTAAAAGTCATGTTGCAGCTGCATGTGTCTCACTTATTTCGAAAAGAGGTGGTTCTTTTATAAAGTCAATTTCAAGTGCATAATCATTTCTTGGTGCAAAAGCATCACCAAGTGGTAAATTAGACATATCTGGTGGAGTTCCTTTAATTGAATATAAACGATCTTCTTTGTTTTCAGGAATAGCAGAAATTAAAGCTCATGTATAAGGGTGTGCTGGGTGAGCGAAAATATCTTTTTTAGTTCCTTTTTCTACAATTTTTCCAGCATACATAACATAAATATAATCACATAATTTTGCAACAACGGAAATGTTGTGGCTAATGAAAATAATTGAAATATTCATGTCTTGACGAATTTGTTCAAAAAGTGCTAAAACTGATGCTTGAACAGTAGGGTCAAGTGCAGTTGTGGGTTCATCAGCAATAATTAACTTTGGCTTTAATGCTACAACCATTGTGATTACAACACGTTGTTTCATTCCACCACTTAATGTGTGTGGGTACATATCGAAAATTTTATCAGCGTTTCTGATTCCGAATTTTTCAAGTAAACCTACTAAGTATTGACGTTTTTCAACTAGTTTTTTATCTTTTCAATCTTCATTTTTATTTAAAGCATCTAATAATTGTTTTCCAATTTTTCTAGTTGGATTTAAAGAAGTTAAAGGATCTTGTGGAATGTAACCAATTTTTTGACCCCTAATTGTTTGTCAAAACTTTTCTTTGTTTGATTGGGTTAAATCAATACCATCGACAGTCATTAAATCTGCTGAAACCAATGCATTATCATTAATATTTAAAAGAGATTTAGATGTAACAGTTTTACCACTTCCAGATTCACCAACAAGACCAACAATTTGACCTTTTTTGATGTGTAAATCTACTCCACGAACTATTGTCACAAACTTTTTCTTACCAGTTTTAAAGTTGACTTTCAAGTTCTTAACTTTTAATAATGTTTCTGACATAATTCTCCTTTTATTTAACTTTAATAACTCTTGGGTCGAGAGCATCATGAAGTCCGATTGCCATAAAGTGAAGTGATACTGATATTGATAATAAAATAACTGAAGGTAAAAGTAAAATTCAGAAGTTTGTTCCAGCTTGTGAAGCAGCACTAACAAGCAATGCTCCTAAGTTTGTATTATCACCTTTAAAGAACCCTAAGAATGCAAGTGATGAAATAGACATAATGATTCCTGGGATACGTGAAACATAACTATTTGCAATTTTACCGATAATTGCTGGTAAAGCATGTTTGTAAATTAATCTTGCTTTTGAAGCTCCAACTGATTTACTTGCTGTAATAAATTCAGAATCTTTAACTGTAATTATGAACAATCTTGTTCCACCAACAGCTCCTGTTCATCCGGTAAATACTAAAGCAAAAATAAGTGTTCAATCACTTGTTCCAAATGTTGAAGCAAATAAAAGTAATCAAATAAGAGCAGGAGGAGCTACGAAGATTTCAATTAATCTCATAATAATTGTATCAATTCATGAACCAACATGGAAACCTAAAAAACATCCTACTGCAACTCCGATAATTGTTTGGATGGTAGCAATAATTAAGGCTAATTTAATTGCATTTCAAGTTCCAACTCATGAAGAAGTTCAAATATCAATTCCTAATTCATTTGTACCTAAAATTGAATTAGGGTATAAGTTAGGGTTGCTTGGGTTTAATTTTTCAATTTGAGCAATTATTTCTCTAATTTGATTTTCACTAACGCCAGCTGCATTTAAATCAACACCTTTAAAGATTGAACCAAGGAAAATATAAAGGTTCATAGCTTTATAGAACTGATATGTATTAAGTTGAACTTCTTTTGAATCTACAGCTTGTCCATTAGCTTGAATCACTGTTTTTGTAATAATTCTAATAGCTGATCCTGGATCTTTTGCTGATTTAATGTAATCATTATAAAGAACACCAAAATAATCTTTTTTGAATGCATTTATATATTTACTATAATCTTCATCAGAAATAAATAAAGTTTTTGATGTTCAGTGATTATATGAAGGTGGTAAGTATTTTACATATGGAGAACCTTTCATTGTAATGAATGAAAGGTTTCCGTTTTCATCTACTTTTAAAGAGTTAGTTGAGGTATCTAATTCTGGCACATTGAAAAACATTGTATCACTAATACTTTTAGTAGAATCATGAGCGCTTGATAAAGTAGAAACGATAGATAAAATTAAAATGATAATGAAAATAATTGTGCAAGCAACAGCTGCTCAGTTTGTGAAAAATCTCTTGAGAATCTCAATTAATATTTTTTTGGGTTTTCCGGCAACATTAACAAAATTATTTCCTGAATTAGAAACTCTTTTAAATAAATCGTTAGAGTTGGCATTAATGTTTAGTCCATATTTGCGATTAAATTCTCTTGTACTCATTAATTACCTCCTTTAGCTAATTCATTTAATTCTTTAAATTGTTTATTTCTTTCTAATGTTGCTGTAAATCAAGTTCTTAAATTGTATTTTGAAGTTGTTCCATACTTAATTCTTGGGTCTAAAATTGTATAAACAACATCAACAAGAATTGTTGTAAATAATCCTAATGTGGTAAAGAAGAAAGTTGAAAACATAATTAAGTTAATTTCTCCAGTTGGGAACGCTTGTGATAAAACTTTTGAAGTCCCTGGAACTTGTCAATATGTTTCGATAATAATACCACCAGATAAAAGACCTATATATGAAGGAATAATTAAGGCAGCAAGTGGAATAGAAATATTTCTTAAAACATATTTGAAGAAAATTTCACTTCTGCTTAAGCCTTTTGATTTTGCTATTAATACATAATTAGATGTAAGAACAGTAACAACTTGGTTACGCGCATATGAAATATATCCAGAAAGTGAACCAAGCACAATAATGAATATTGGTGGTAATCAAGATAAAATTATTTTTCCTCATCCCATAGCCTTAACAACTTCTTCATTGGATGGGTTTTGGAAAATAGGCGGAATGTTAAAGTTCAACAAAATTGAAATAAAGATAGGAGCAACAATAAATGAAGGTAATGCTATAAAAACAAGAGAGAAGAAATTGACAAAGATATCAAATGTTGTACCTCTTTTATATCCAGCAACAATTCCAAGTGCTATACCTAAAATTGCACTAATAATAAATGAAGGTAATGTGATGATAATTGAAAACTTAATGTATTTAAAGAAAAGGTCAGGTATATTTTTTGCATTTGCTCCTGAAAAGACGTTTTGATCAAAAACATTACCAAAAGGGTATTCTTTGTTAAAAATGTCTTTAAATCAATATCCTAAACGAACAAATGGACTTACTTTAAAATAGATTCAGTCTTTTTTGTGTTCTGCGAACTCAAGATTTGCTGGAGTTAAATGGAAAGCTTTTGATTTTTCAAATAAATCTCTAATTTGACTCTCTGTTAAAGCTTTCTTATCCCCTGCTGACACAGTAAGTTGTCTAACAAAGGGGTTTTCAGCAAATATCGCCACAGAAAGGTATACAACTAAAACAATAATAATTAATGTTAAAATTGCAAGTAAAATTCTCTGGGAAAGATATTTAAACATAATTTCCTTTCTTTCATAAATGAAACAATAAACAAACAGTTTTGCTGTTTGTTTTTGTTTGATTAGTTATATTAAGATAATTTTTCTTCTCCTAATTTAATTCAACCAAAGTCTAAGAAGTCAAAGTTTGTTTGAGGTTTAATGTAACTTGGGTTTGAAACAGTTGGGGTAAAGTTGTTTTTACCAATTGTTGTTACGGCATCAAAAGTAAATCCAAAGTACACAACTAATTCATTTGCTAATTCTAATAATGATTTTTTAGTTACACTAGGTGAGTTGTTGTAGTTTAATCAGAATTTAGATGTTATATCCGCAACTGTTAAATACCTTCCATTTCCTTTTTCTTCTGCTGATAAGGCTACATAAGCATTTTTAGCTTCATTTAATTTTTCTGATCCTAAAGCATATATAAAATCACTAAGTAATGTTGGACTTAATATTGCTCAATCTGCAAATGGAATACTAAGTAAAGCTCCTTCAGATTCAATTTTTTCAACATAAGCTTTAAATGCTTTAGCAGCTTCAACTAAACGTGGAAAAGCACTTCCAAATTTTTGTGCTAATTCAGAATCTGTAGAAAGTTGAGCAAAAAGGTTTAGTAATTGTGATTGAGTACCAATTCCATCTATACCAGAACCAATAGTTTTATAGTCATATCCTCATGAAGCAAGAGTTTCAAAACTTCCTGATCCTCAATGAGTTCTTCATCCATCTGCATTTTGTGAGTAATCAAAGCTAATGTTTAATCTTCCTTTTTTATCAAGAGCATTCATTGTATTAGCTAATTTTCTGAATGTCATTAAAATCGGTGGATTAGGGTTGATGAATCTATAGAAATAAGGAATATTTACTCTTGTAGATTCTGGAGTATTTGTTTGTGTATATAATCTATCTAATAATGCTGTCATTCTTTCTGATAATAAATCAAATGCTGATGATTTATATTTATCATCTTCATTTTTATCAAGACTTGAGTTTTCTGATTGAGAAATTTCTGTACCAATTTGTCCACCTAAATCAACTTTTTCACCTGTTTGTGAATCTACAACGAATAATGTATTGAGCGCTTCAGCATTAGCTCTTAAGTTATTTTCTGCAAGTGAATGATCGTTAAAATCCTCTTTAATTGCAGCATCTGGTGCTAAAGGTGAAAGTCATGGTGAGCTTGGTCTATTTGGTGTTAAATCATTAACAACAGGTTTTCAGTTAATTGCTGCTGGTAAAATAGTTCTAAATTCAATTGAAATACCAGTTGAGTAATTTTTAACAACATCTGTAGATGTATAAACATTGTTAAGTGAATGTCCATATAATAATTGAGACACTAAATTATCAAAATTGTATTTTCCGGCATTAGGTCCATCTGGAAGTGAAGGTACCATTAAGTTAATTTTAGTTTTTGCATAAGCATCTGTGTTTAAAACTTTAACATAAGACATTCCGTATTTTTGTTTATTTTGATCTACTTGATCTTTAAGGTTTTTTGGCAACGCAGAATAATTTAAACTCACATTATCTCCAGAAGTATATGCGTTGAAAGATGTTTGAATAAATGCATCTTGATCAACTTCACCTGATTGATATTGTTGTTGGAAAACAAGAACATTTTGTTTATCTTTTAAGAATTCTTTATTTGAGTAGTGTTCATTAAGTTTAATTGATTCAATTAAAGTGTCACCGTTATATGGAATTCCATAGTATTTACCTGAGAATAAGGTATTTTCAATTGTTGTTCCATATCAGTAAAATCCAAGTTCTTTAGCAAGTCCTTCAGCATTTAATATATCTGTTTTATATGCTTCTGTATCAAATGAATTAGCTCCGCTTGTAGGTTTTACAGTTGAAATAATTGGAGTATTTTGATTTTGACTTACATATTCATAAGGCATTGGTGTAAATTCATATGTAGAATAAATATTTTTAAGAATCTCACCAAATAAAGCTGTTTCATCAAGGTTTTTCTTTTCAATATTGAAATATGTATTACCTTCTGCATCTGTAGTCACTGCTGTATCCTTTTGAATTAAGTGCTCAAAATTTACATTATATAAGTCAAAAAGATATGAGTTTCCATAACTTGTTTTACTATCAAGTAATTTTCCAGGTGCGTGTAAAAGACCTTTCATTTTTTCGTCAAGAGATTCTTTTCCACCGTGACTTAAACGGTATTGACCTGTGAATAATAAAGTTCTTACAAGACCTGCTCAGTAATCATAAGCTGAAACTTTATATTGTGTTTCGTTTCCATTTTTATCAACTCATTTAGCACCTTGTCTAACTCTAAAACTAACTTTTTTAGCATTTTGTAAATTTTCTTGGAAAGAAAGTGAGTTAATTGATTTTGAGTTATTCGAAGTAAGTGTTACAACTGTTTCATTATAATATTTACCATCTATTTCAGGTGCAGGTAGAACTTCCGCTTCATCAGAATCATAAACATGTTCTATACCGTCATTAGTTGTAATAATAATTGCATCAGCATGCTCAAAAACCATTGCCTCACCTGAAGGTTTTGAAATTCTAATTGTTTTAGTTTCAATACCTTCATCATTTACTTCTGTAGCTTCACTGTATTGAGCTTGTCCAATAGCTTTAAATGAAATAAGTGTACCTGTTGTACCATCTTCTAAATATGCACCATCTTTACCACCATAAAGTCATGAACGATCTCATCTAAAATCTTTTAAGTTGTATGTAGCATTAGTAATTGATTTATATGCACCTTGTCTAGCAAAAGCTGATAAATTTGAATCATCACCTGTTAAATATCTTACTTTTGTTACTAATGAACTTGATGTAAGAATATTAGATGAATTTTCGTTTCCATTATTTGTTGTTCCATTTTTTGATGGATTTTTGGTTGTATCACCACAAGCAATAGCTAAAACTGATGTAAGAGGAACCGCTACTACTGTTGCTGTTCCAAGTAAAAACCTTTTTCTAAATTTCATTTTAATTCTTCCTTTTTATCTTTTCTTTTTTCTTTACTTATTTAAATTTAAATATTTTTTTACCTAATTTTACTCATTGATCAATTAGTTTTTCAACATAGTCAAATCCTTGTTTATAAAATTGATCATCTTCTAAATTTACACCTACTTTTTTAAGTATTTCAATTGGATAATCGCTATTTCCAGCGCTTAAGAAATTATCAATGTAATTTTCTAAAGCGCTAGTTCCTTTAGCTTTATATTGTGCAAAGAAATAGCTAGCAACTAATTGGCCAATTGCGTATTTATATACGTAAAATCTATAATAAAAGTGCGGCACATAAATTGAGAAAATAGTTGTTTCATCATTGTGCTTAACACTTCTTTCAAGCGTGTATTTTAAGGAGTTTTGATAATAAAGTTTGCTAAGCGAATCGAAACTACTTGAAAGAGTTCCTTCTTCAATACCCTTATATAAATCGTATTCATAATTTGCTCACTCAACTTGTCTCATCACAGTTGCAATAAAACCATTAATCATACTTGTTAAAATGCTAAATTTTAACTTGTCATTATCTGATTTTTGAAGGAGATAATCATAAAGCATTAACTCATTAAAAATTGATGCAATTTCAGCTAAGAAAATTGGATATTGACTATTAATAAGATCCTGACGAGTATCTGAATAATATGAATGCATTGAGTGCCCAAGCTCATGAGCTAAAGTTTCCACTCCACGTAATTGACCATTAAAATTCATTAAGATATATTTTTTATCAATTCCGTAAGATGATCCAATGCTATAAGCTCCACCACGCTTAGAATCTGCGCTCATAAAATCTACTCAATTTTCATTTAAAGCTTTGTGAATTTGATTCATATACTCACTTCCGAAAGGCTTAAGCGCATTTTCAACTAGCTCTTTAGCTTTTTCAACGCTATAATCTGAATCTACCGTAATTAAATCTCTGCTTCAATCTCAAATTTGGATTTTTTCTCCAAATTTTGCTTTATAAAACTTCTTATATCAGCGTTTATATCTAAAGAGCACTTTTTTATTTATTTGGACTTGAGAAAACAATTTATTTAATAACGCATCAGAAACTTTATCTTCATAAGTAAGCATTGAAATTACTGAATCGTACTTGCGAACATTTGCTTCTGTTGCTAAATCTTTAAAGTGCTGATATAAAACTTCTGATAAAGAATTTTTATGCTTAATATAACCTTTTAGGAAGTTTTGATAAGCTTGCTTTCTAACATCTTTGTTTTGATGCTTAAGAAGCTTTAAGCGATTAGTTGGGTTTAATTTAACTTTCTTATTTTTAGATAGCTCAATAGTCCCAAAATCAAGTTCGCTGTTGGTTAAAATGCTAAAAATCTTATTTAAATTAGCTTTACCAAAAGAAGTTTTTTTAATATACTCTTCAACATCATCACTAAGCTTATGAGTAAATGAATCAAGCAAATCAGTTAAATAACGTTTGTAGCTCTTAAGTTCTGGTTTTTCTTTTCAATCTCATATTTTGTCTTTATGAGCATAAATTCTATTTTCTTCTGATCCAAATCTTGATACAAATGCTTGAGTTAGAAAATCAAATTCTTGTTGGAGCTTATTAAATTTAGGATCTATTAAATTAGTATTAAGATTGTTTGATAAGTAATTATGGAGCTTAAAAGTCACTAAAGTTAATTCTTCTTCTAACTTAAGGCCTTTTGTATAACTAGCTAAGTTGTCAAATTTAGAATTTTTAATAGCGATTTTTTGCTCTCAAAGCTCTTTATATTTATCAACCCAATACTGATAAGTTTTATTTTCTAAAATAGCTTCTAAATCTCAGCGATACTTTTTAGGTATATCCTGATAGTTTTTATATTGTTTAGCTTCCATTATCCTCCTTTCACAATAACGAATTAGAAAAAACAAGCCTTGTAGAATTTACTATAAATTCACAAAACTTGTTTTTTAATTATTAATAATTAACAAATTTGTGTATCTATAGCACCAATGAATGCGTCAAAGAATAAAGCTCGATTAAGACCCTTTATCAACCAAAGCAAATGCCTTTGCTAAGATTTCGGCTTTTATACCCTTTCCATAGTTTCCCAGCATGCCTGCTCCACTATGTACTAATGCTAAAAGCTCCTCTATAGTACAAATATAATCTAGTTTAGCAGGTTTTTGCTAACCTGCTAGAAAACAGATTAACAACAAAATTACATAATTGAACGAACAATCATGCTAATAATGTTGTTAGAAATAACTACATTGATCTGTTTTTTCATGCAAGAATGATAACATATTTTTAACAAAAGACAAAAATTTTTGTTTTTTTATTTTTGATCTATCAAGTGCATTATTTGCATTATCATTAGAAAAAGTCAAAAAACGAAAACTATGTGTTTGCGGTTCGATTGTAAATTGCATTGCAACGCGGTCGGGTTCAAAAACACAAGAAAAAGGCAATAAAAACACCATTCCCTATTGCGTTAGGAACGGTATTTTTATTGTGCTGGTGATTACACTCAAGCTAAAATATAGGGTAGTCCTATATTTTGTTAAAATAATATTTTTCCAATTATTTGGTGAGAGTTTATAAAACCAAAAACTCTAGAATCATCACTAAAATTTAAATTTGTTCCTAAAACAAAAAAATGGTTTTTTGGAACTATTAATTCTATATTATCACCAAAATTACCCATAAATAAACTAGTGAAAAGATTATTATTTATAAAAAGTTTATTATTTTCAATAATAATCTTATCACCTTCTTTTCCGACTATCATTTTCACTACATTAACACCATTTTGTTCAAAAATAATTATATCCTTTTGATTGTATGGACCATATTTGAAAGCTAATTTTCATTCACCATTTTTTAATAATGGTAGCATTGAATTGCCATTAATTTTAACTGGAAAAAAAAGTAAAAAATAAATAAAAACAATAACTAATATTAATAAAAATAAAATAAATAAAAGTATTTTATTTTTATTTCTCTTTAAGAAGTCTATTTGTTTTTGCATAAAATTTTCTAAGAGATACAAAAAAGTATATTAAAAATGAAACAAATGAAATAGCTGATCAAAATATAAACAATGTTGTTATATTTAATAATCAATTAAATTTTAATAAAGCTAAATTATTAATCAATAATGTAAAAATTAAATAAATAGGATACATTATTAATAAAGAAAAAACAATCGAAACTAAAGCAACAAAAATAAATGAAAATAAATGATAGATTAAACTTTGTCTAGAATTCAATCCTAATAATTTTAGTAAAGCAATTTCTTTAGATTTAGAACTAACTATTAAATGTGAAAAAATAGCAACGGCAATTATTGAAATCATAAATATAGAAATAGCGAAAATAAAAATAATTTTTGTTGTGTCTTTACTATTTTGAACAATCATTTTACCTAGTGAAGCAAAATTTGTATGAATTACTATTTTTGAATCTTCTTTAGCTAAATCATTGAGTAAATTTAAAGATTTTTGTAGATTTTCAGCACTATTAAAATATATTAAAAGACTATTAGGATATCCACTTATGTACTCTGAATGTATTTTTTTTAAATTTTCGAATGTTTTTTTACTAAATTTAATTTTAGTATTTTCAGAATTTTTATCTATTAAAAAATTATTTAATACTAAATCCATATCAATATGAAAATCGCTATCAATTTTATATTTTTCTCCGATATTTAACTGTTTTTTTACAGGAGATATGAATGTAAATTCATTATCGTTTAAATTTTCATCATAATCAATCATTGATGAATTTGCAATTTGTACAGCAATTTCATCATTAATATATTTTAGAATAGAAAAACTAAATTTTGAATTTTTATTTATTTCTGATGAAATTTTCTTCGTTGTCTCTGCGCTAACAAATATATTTATTTTTTCATAATTATTTACATAGGAATAATAATTAGATAAATCTATCATATCATCATAATCAACAATACCCACAATCTTGAAAATTATTCCATTATCTGTTTTTAATTCATTATTTGTGTATAAATCTAAATTATACTTTTCAGCATCTTTTTTTCAAACAATAACTTCATTTACATCTAAACTTGCTTTTCCAATAATGTTCATACTTGCTAATTTATTGGTTCAAAAACTTGAATTGTCAATCTCATCAAAATTTAGTTCTAATATTTTATCACTATTAGTTAATGCAGCAATTCTTATCTGTGGATAATATGAATAGTATGAAGTTGAAGATAAATTACCAATTCTATTATTTAATTCATCAATTTTTTTAATATCAATTAAATTTCATGAATTAGTTTGATATTTTAATTCTATAAAATCAGAATTTGTTTCTTTAAAATATTTTGTAGAAACAAATTGAGAATTATTATGCAAGGAATAAGTATTTGATAATAAAGCAGATGTTGAAGAAATAAGAAAAATCATTAAAATAAAAGAAATAATCTTTCTTTTAATTCCAACTCAAGAAAACTTAAGTAATGGTTTATATTTATTTCAAAAATTATTTTTGCCTAAATTATTTTTTATATCATTAAATAAATACTCATTACAAGTTGGTTTGTTTTCTAATAATTCATTATTTTTTAAATCATAAATATAATCACCATATTTTTTAGCCGCTTCTAAATCATGAGAAACTACAATAATAGTTCTTTTTTTCGATAAACTAGACAATATTTTAAAAATATTTTCACTATTTTCAGTATCTAAATTTCCAGTAGGTTCATCAGCTAAAATAAACTCAGATTTTCTTAATATAGCTCTTGCAATAGCAATTCTTTGCTTTTCACCACCCGATAAATTCTTCACTTTTTCATTTAATTGAATTTCTTTTATACCTAATTCATTAATTACTTTTATTATTTCTTCTTTACTTAAATTATGTCCTAAAAAATTTAATGGAAAAACTAGATTGTCTTCTACACTTAAATCTTCAAAAAGATTATAATCTTGAAAAATAAAATCTACATAATTATTTTTTAATAAAGTTGATGGATCTATAGAGATATTATTAAAATTATATTCAATGGTTCCATCATATTCTTTATCAATGCCACCTAATACATTTAATAAAGTTGATTTTCCAACGCCAGAAGGACCTATTATAAAAGTTAATTTATTTATTGGTATTTCTAAATTTATATTTGAGAAAATCTTTTTATCATTGATTTTTTTGTTTAAGTTAAATATTTTAATCATAAATTAATTATTTATTTAAATTCAAAGCATTAGGAAACATACTTTTTATGCTCAAAGAATTTATCAGTCAGAGAATCCACAATGATTACTTTATTCTTTTCTTTAAAAAGGGCATTTGTAGAAATACCAACATAGCTTCATGATCATATGCGTCCAGAATATGAATAATGCACACCAATTTCATTTGTATCTTCAAAAACATAACTAAAACTTCTTCCCTTTTCGGTTGGATTAGAAGATATTCCTAAACTTGCCTCTAAACCGCTAGATTGACTGATACCAACTGAAGAAGATACGCTTGGTCTACCACTACCTTCAACTCATGTCTCTACTCCTAAAACAACTCTATTAGTGAAAGTACTATCAAATAAAACTCTTTCTACCGATGCCTTAGCAACCCCGCTTCAAAATACTTCATCACTACTTCAAAAATAGTCTCTTGCTCAAACCTTACCATCATGAGAAGTTTTATATTCATTTCCATCTACATATTTCTTACCCTTTTGTATTCAAATCATCTCTGTTTTCTTACCAAAAAGTGCATTTGCCTCTTTCTTATTAACTGTAGATGCTATTATTGCACTTGGCGCAACAATCATAGCTGATAAAACTCCAAAACTTGCTAAAAATTTTTTAAATTTTAATTTCATTTTAATAACCTCCATTATTTATTATTAAAGAATATAAATCAAATAAATTATCAATATCATTTAATAACACATCTTTTTCTTCACTTATTATATTAAACAAAAAATTATATTTATTAATAAAATTGAATTTTTTTGATAATTCTTTTCAATTAACTTCAACATCTAAAAAAGTTGCTAAATCCTTAAATAATATTAAAAATTTTATATCTTCTATAATGTCATTTTTATTAATTATTTTTTCTATTTCTCTTATTAATGATTGAGGAACTTCAATTTCGAGATTACTATCTATTTTTTTTAAAAGAAATAAATTCGCAACGTTAAGTAAAGTGTTAAAAATATTTTTGTCTTGTTTTAAATTATTTAATAAAACGTTTCTGATAATATCTTTTTGGTCAAATAACAAATTATTTTCAATTTTTATTTTTAAAATAAAAAATAGATTAATTAATTTATTTCGGTCTCAAAACATATCATTTTTATTTAAAATAAAATCTAAATAATTATCTATTGATTTTTCAACTAATGAAATATCGCTTTCTTTAAATAAAGTATAAGAATATGCAATAAAAAAATCTCAATCATAAAAAACATTTATTTTTTCTAAATATTTTTCAAAAAACATTCTTTTATTCTCATTATCAATAGAATTAAATTCTTCTTTAAAAAAAGTATAAAACATAAAAATATATCTAGGTTCCATCTTATTTAATATATTGTTGAATATATTACTGTATTTATTTTTTATAATAAATACAATATCTTCTTTGGTTTTAAAATCGTAAAACTTAAATATTTCCAAAAACTCTCATATGAATTCTAATTGCGAAACGCTTAAATTTTCTACTGATTCTATCTCTTTTAAAATCTCATTTTCTATCTCGCTTAAATATTTTGTTTCTTCTGGATTTAATGATTTATCATTTAAAATTAATTTTATTTTTAAAATAAACTCTAAACTTCTTTTTATTTCATATGCATCTTTTGTTTCTCTAATTCATTTTAAAAGATAGTTTTTAAGAGAATTTAATTTGTTTAAAAAATCAAATTCATTAAGTATATTTTTAAGACCCAATTCTTTTAATGCAAGATAAATTTTTATATTCATATTTGCTATATCATTTATCGTTATTCCTGCAAAGTTTTTAATAGTAAAAAAATTATTTTTATCATCTAAATTCTTTGATAAATAACTTTTAATATCGTTTATAAAACTTTCTTTTTTCATATTTTCATTAAAAGAAAATGTATATAAATAATTGTCAAATATAACAATCGGTACTTTTGATAAATCACTAAATGTAAATAATTTAAACATTTCTTTTTCTATGTTATTTTCTTGAAATAATGATTTTTTATAAAGATTCACAATATAATAGTGTGATTCAATGTTTTTTGGTATTCTTCTATCATAAAAAATATTCATTTTTTCATCATTATATAAATGATTATTCAATATTTCTGCTTGTTTTTCGGACAATTCATCACTTAAAACATTTATTTTCTCTAAATTAAACATATCTTTAACCGGAATTTTATACATAAGCTCTTTTTTTCTATTAAGTAAATAATATGTTATTCCAGCTAATGTGGCAGAAGCGGAAATTGATCCAATTGATCAAAGTAAATATTTTGTAATTTTCTTCATTTTCTGAATTTTAAAAACAATACTTTTTAATTGTATTGATTATACCTCCATCTTTATTATTAAATTCACTAACTAAAAATTGAAAAGTGACGCGCAAGTTAAGTGTCAAAAAAATAACAATGCTTTTTTAATGTTTCAATTATAAGAAAATTAATGTGAAAAATTCAAAAATAATGATAAAAGGTAAAACGTATTAAATAGCAAACTAAATGTCACACCCTTGAGTTTTAAAATTAAAAATCTACATCTTAGATAAAATTTTAATTAAAAGGAGTGGCTATTAGTGTATTTAAAATTACAACATATGAAAAAATGAGTGATTACGAAGAAAGAAAAGCTCAAATAATAGTAGGTATTATAAGGTTTTGAAATAAAAGAACAAACAAAAAAACTTGCAAACCTTTATCACGGCAGTGTCAGAACAATAATTAGATACAAAAAAAGAAATAAAACCGCTTGTAGAAAGCGGTTCATTTACTGTCGCTCACAAAAATAGAAAAAATGAAAATGCCCTCAAATATAAAGATGAAACTATAAATAAAATTATGTATTGTTATTTAAGATTAGCACCTTATGTGCTTTTTTTATCAAATTTTTAAAGAAAAAATCACCCATAGGGTGACTTTATAAATTATTAATCTTCGTCTTTGTCTTGAATGTTTCTACGTTTAATGATTGGATCAGCAATGCTGTTTGGACATTTTTCATAGTGATCAAATTGCATTTGGTATGTTCCACGTCCACTTGTCATAGATCTAAGCTCTGTTGAGTATCCGAACATTTCTGAAAGAGGTACCATAGCACGAACGTTTGTTGATCCATCGTTTCTTTGTTCTTGGTCATTAACAAGTCCTCTACGACGTGATAAGTCACCAATAACATCCCCGATGTGGTCATTTGGAACAACTACTGAAACGTCCATAATTGGTTCAAGTAATACTGTACCAATTTGGTCTTTAGCTTTTGTAAGAGCTTTAGAAGCAGCAATTTTATAAGCCATTTCAGATGAATCGACGTCGTGGTATGATCCATCAAATAATGTAGCTTTAACATCAATCATTGGGTATCCAGCTAAAATACCTGCTGCCATTTTGTCTTCAAGACCTTTTTGAATTGATTTAATGTATTCTTTAGGAATTTTTCCACCAACAATTTTATCAACGAATTCAAATCCTTGATCTGGGTTAGGTTCAAATTTAATTCATACGTGTCCGTATTGTCCTTTCCCTCCAGATTGTTTGATGTATTTACCTTCAACATCAGCTGTTTTTGTAATTGTTTCACGGTATGAAACTTGAGGTGCTCCAACTTTAGCTTGAACACCGAATTCTCTTTTAAGACGGTCTACAATAATGTCAAGGTGTAATTCACCCATTCCGGCAATAATTGTTTGTCCTGTTTCTTCGTCTGTGTAAGTTCTGAATGTAGGATCTTCTGCTGCAAGTTTTTGAAGTCCAAGTGAAAGTTTTTCTGTTGCAGCTTTTGATTCTGGTTCAAGAGCTTGTGAAATAACCGGTTCTGGGAAAACCATTTTTTCAAGAACAATTTTAGGTGTTTTTTCAGCAATAAGAGTATCACCTGTTGTTGTATATTTAAGTCCAACAGCAGCTGCGATATCTCCTGCACGACATTCATCAATTTCCACACGGCTGTTTGCGTGCATTTGTAATAAACGTCCAATACGTTCTTTTTGTTCTTTTGTTGAGTTGTATACGTAGCTTCCTTTTTCTAAAACTCCACGGTATACACGGAAGAATGTTAAGCTTCCTACGTATGGGTCATTCATAACTTTGAATGCAAGAGCAGCAAAGTCCCCATCATCTGTAGCTTCAACACTAACTTCTTCATCACCTAAGTGAGCTTTAATTGCTGGAACATCAATTGGTGATGGAAGGTAATCAACAACAGCGTCGATCATTTTCTTAACACCTTTGTTTTTGAATGATGTACCACAAACAACTGGGAAGAACTCTGAAGTTAAAGTAGCTTTTCTAATTGCATCTTTAAATTCTTCTTCAGAAATTTCTTCACCTTCAAGAACTCTCATCATAAGTTCTTCGTCAAAGTTAGCAACTGCTTCTAAAAGTTCTTGACGTTTTTCAACAACAATATCTTTTAAATCAGCAGGAATTTCTGTTGGAAATTCTTCTTCTTGAGCTTCTCCGTTGTATGTGTAAGCTTGTAATGTAACAAGATCTACAAGCCCTTTGAAATCTGATTCAGCACCAATTGGTCATTGGATAGCAACTGCATTTCCACCTAAACGGCTTTTAACTGAAGCAACTGAAGCTGCAAAGTCAGCACCAGCTTTATCCATTTTGTTTACATAAACAATACGTGGAACTTTGTAGTTTGTCGCTTGTCTTCAAACAGTTTCTGTTTGAGGCTCAACTCCTGATTGAGCATCTAAAACAGCAACAGCACCATCTAATACACGTAATGAACGTTCAACCTCAACTGTAAAGTCAACGTGTCCTGGTGTATCGATAATGTTAATTCTTTTTCCTTTTCAGAATGCTGTTGTAGCAGCTGAAGTAATTGTGATTCCACGTTCTTGTTCTTGAGCCATTCAGTCCATTTGACTAGCTCCGTCGTGTGTTTCACCAATTTTGTGAATTTTACCTGTGTGGAATAAAATTCTTTCTGTAGTAGTAGTTTTCCCTGCATCAATGTGGGCCATAATTCCGATGTTACGGTAATCTTTTAATTGATAATCTCTAGCCATAATAAAACCCTAAATTATCATCTGAAGTGTGCGAATGCACGGTTAGCTTCAGCCATTTTGTGTGTATCTTCACGTTTTTTGATTGCTCCACCTGTTTTGTTTGATGCATCGATGATTTCGTTAGCTAAACGAACATCCATTGTTTTTTCGTTTCTTAAACGAGCATATTGAACTAATCATCTAAGTGATAATGCTTGTTTTCTACGAGGAGAAACTTCTGTAGGAACTTGGTAGTTTGTTCCTCCGATTCTTCTTGTTCTAATTTCAAGTTGTGGAGTAACGTTTTCAATAGCTAAGTTGAAAACTTCCATTGGATCTTTTTGTGTTTTTTCTTTAACAATTTCAAATGCTGAATATAAGATATCTTGAGCAATTGATTTTTTTCCGTCAAGCATAATTGTGTTAATTAATTTTGTAACAATTACAGAGTTAAAAACTGGATCTGCTAATACTTCACGGATAGGCGCGCTTTTCTTTCTTGACATATTTGTCCTCCTATTTTGAATATTTGTGTTTTTTGTAAATTAATAATTTAAATTATGCTTTGATTATTTAGCTTTTTTAGCACCGTAAAGACTACGTCCTTGTTGACGTTTAGCAACTCCGGCAGCATCTTGTGTTCCACGAACGATGTGGTATCTAACCCCAGGTAAATCTTTAACACGTCCTCCACGGATTAAAACAACAGAGTGTTCTTGAAGGTTGTGTCCTTCTCCTGGAATATATGCTGTAACTTCCATTCCGTTTGATAACTTAACACGAGCATATTTACGTAAAGCTGAGTTAGGTTTTTTAGGTGTCATTGTTGCAACACGAGTACATACACCACGTTTGAATGGTGATGCCATTTTTTTAGCTTTTTTAATTAATGAGTTGTAACTTAAACTAAGAGCAGGAGCGTTTTGCTTTCTTGTCTTAGATGTACGACCATTTGTAACCAATTGATTAATTGTTGGCATTTTAATACATCCTTTCTATAAATAATAAATCTTGTAAAAACAGCTATTGTATTAGATAGCCATATTATTATACAACAACATACCCGTGTGTATCGCATTTTTTTAAATTTTTTTATAGGGAAAATAATGAATACTTTTACTTAATAAAAAAATTAAAAACAACCCTATAAATAGGGCATATTTTAAATAAAATTATCTTTTTTACTACCTATAAAAAGCATTTTGAAAGAACAATATTTAGCTATTTAATTTTTTGAAATTCATTTATTGCTTCAATAAGGCAAATAAATGATTTGTGTGAATGATCATTTCTTTTTAAATAAAAATTTTTCTTGTTCAAGTAATTTTGTCTCAATTTTTCTCAACCGCCTTTGGTTTCCTTAATTTGTTTTATTTTCTTTTTGTAATCACTTGAATTTTTTGTTTCATTTCAAATATATGTATCGTTTTTAGGGTTTGATGTTTTTTGGTGAATTAACCTTAATCAATCTCCAGTACTTGATTTAGTTACAATACATAAATCGATACTTCATTCTCTTTCATGTTGTGAGAATTTCATTGGTTTTGTTGTTAAAGCACTTGTTGAGTCGTTAACAGTTTTTAAATCTCTTTTTTGTAAAACTTTATTAAATGCATTTCTAACATCTTCTTTAATTTTCTTTACGTTTTTTCAATCTTGACAAGAAATAATGTTTAAATTGTAATCTAAGTCAATTTTTCCATCTTCATTCACTGTTATTAAATTTCTAGCACCACTTCCTACAAGAAAGAATTGTGAATTTATTTTGTATTTATTTCTTAAAATTTTTTCCATCTCTGTAAGCATTTCAGATGAAAATGAGCGTGCTTTTTTTATAAAAGATTTGTCTGTTTCAAATTTATACATTTTGATCCTTTCTTATTTGTTAATATGAATTTTTAAAAAAACAAATCATAATATTATATTATTAATTTAAAAAATCGCTTTAAAAAAATATATTAAAGAACTAAAAATTGGAAATTTCCATTTTTAGTAATTCTTTTTTATCATTAATTTTACCCTTTCGATATATAAGGTTAATAGTGAGTAAAAAATTATTTTTTGAAAGTTCTCAAAATAGATAAAAAAAGTAAAAAGTACATTTTTTGCTCTTTTTTAGGGTAAAATTGTAATTATTGCAAAAATAAAGGAGTTTTAATATGTATGATTTAATTGTTATTGGTTGAGGTAAAGCAGGTAAAACACTAGCTAATAAGTTAGGTTCTCAAGGACAAAAAATTGCCCTAATTGAAAAAGATCCTAAAATGTATGGCGGAACTTGCATTAATGTAGGTTGCTTACCAACTAAATCATTAGTTCATGATGCAAAAGTAGTTTCTCAAATGCGCAGTCTTGGAATTGAAAATAATCATGAAGTTAATAATGCTTTTTTCAAAAAAGCTATGGAACATAAGAAAAATCTTGTCAAAAAATTAAACAAAGTTAATTTTGACATTTTGAAAAATAACCTTAATGTTGATTTATATCTTGGAGATGCTTCGTTTGAAAGTGAGAATAGTATCAAAGTTAGAAAACATGATAATCAAGAAATTATTTTAGAAGCTAAAAAGATTTTAATTAACACCGGAGCTACTCCAAATAAATTATCAATTGAAGGATCTGAATCTAAAAACATTTTAACTAGCGAACAACTTTTAGAGCTTGATGAATTACCAAAAGACATTTTGGTAATTGGAGCCGGGTTTATTGGACTTGAATTTGCTTCAATTTTTAATTACTTTGGTTCTAATGTTCAAATTTTCCAAAAAGGTAATATGTTTTTACCTTCAGAAGATCAAAGTGATGCAGATGCTATTAAAGAAAGCTTAACTAAAAGAGGAGTGAAAATTGACTTTGATATCGATTTAATTAAATTTGTTGATTTAAAAAATAACAAAACCAAAGTAGTTTATAGCCAAAATGACCAAATCAAAGAAGCTGTTTTTGACAAAATATTAGTTGCTATTGGTCGTAGACCAAACACTGAGGGACTTAGTTTAGAAAAAGCTAATATTCAGATAAATGAAAGAGGAATTATTATTAGTAATAACTTACTTCAAACTACAAACAAAAATGTTTATGTAGCTGGTGATGTTAAAGGTGGATATCAATTTACTTATATTTCTCTTGATGATTCACGGATCATTTATCCACAACTTGCTAATTTAGAAACTTCTTATACTAAAGATGATCGTAAATATGTTCCTTTTGCATCTTTTATTGATCCAACATACGCTAGAGCAGGGCTTAACGAAAAAGAAGCCAAGGCAAAAGGAATTGAATATACATTAAAATACTTGCCTTCATTAAAAATTCCAAAAGCTCATGTTATTAGAGAAACCGAAGGATACTACAAAGTACTTGTGGACAAAGAAGGTTATATTATAGGTGCTATTGTCTTCAATTATGAAGCTCATGAAATTATTAACTTGCTTTCAGTAGCAATTAAATATAAAATTAAAGCTAGTGACTTAAAAGATTTTATTTATGTGCATCCGAACTTTACAGAAGCGCTTAATGATGTTTTATCTTAATTTAATTTAAAAATTGTAGGTGAAGTTCCTACAATTTTTAAATTCTAATTTTGAACTTATAAGTGCAAATTACATTGGAAATTGGTTCATAAAATCTTGGTAAATAATCTCAAAATCCTTGTTATAAAGTTTTGTATCTTTTAGGTGAGAACCTCAAAAGAATAAATATGAGTATTTTTTAGCTTTTTCTTGATCATCTCCAAAAAGTCTTTTGAGATTGGCGCTTGATATTCTGATTTTGCCTCCTCCACCCTTGACTTTCTCAAAGTATGGAATTACCATTCATTGATATTTATTTGCCATGAGATAAAATTTTCCACGGTAAAATGAAAATCCTTTGTTACTTAAATCTTCGTCATTTGCAATGTATTCTTTATCAAAAGATAATTCATATCTAGTAAATTTTAAGTTTTTAGTTCATGCTTCAATTCTTTTCATTTTAAATAAATTCTTAAATAATCAAATTGAAAAAACTGCAAAAGCTATAATTGAAATCAGGAGAAAAACATCAAAGAACTCATAGTATACAAAAACGACTTGGAGCTCTTCTTGAGGATATTTTTTTAAAATAGCAAAGTGAATAGTTGTTAAACAAATAATGTTTACAAATTGAATTATATTTAATATCAAGACCATTTTATTCATAGATCTAATCTCTTTTTTTAGATCATCAATTGCGTCTTTAAATAAATAATTAATTGCTCTGTTAAATTTTTGTTCATTAATTCACTTTATCCTTTTGTAAATAGGATTTAAAGTGAATTGGAAAAATGATTTTCTTTGAAATTTTCCCGAGTAAAGTCATGTTCATGAACAAGAGAGTATACCTGTAATAACTAATAATGTCATCATTGCATAAAAGTTCATAAGTCTCCTTTCTTGAATAAAAATAAAATTTAATATTTTATATTTTGTCTTTCTAATTCACTTGCAAATGTATTTACAAATTGTTGATAAACGTGCTCATAATTATTATTTTTTACTCCATCTATATCTAAATGGATGCCTCAAACTGCAAAATATGTGAGTCACAAATTAGTGAATTTATCCCCATAAAAGCCTTCTGAAAAATCTTTTATATCAACTTTAATTGGTTTAAAGTAAAATCTTGACATATACGGCTTTCACTTAAATTCAATAAAGTCATCAGTGAAAAAATCGGTTGTTTCTTTATATTGCTTGTCAAAAAATAAACCATCATTAGAAAATTCTAATGTGTTTAAAAATTTATCCACATTTTCAATTTTTCTTTTTTGAGTTCAAAATACAAGATAACATAAAGGAAAAAGAACAAAATGGAAAAACAAAATCATTCCAAATAATATTCCATTTAATAACAGTTGCTCACTAAAAAACTCTATTTTAGTGAAAGATAAAATAAAAATTATGGTAACAAATATGACCCAAAATCAACTTAATAAAAATGATGAGTAAATGATTTTGTTTTGCCTTAATAAGTTAAATCTAATTAAATTTCAAGCTTTCATAAATATAAAGTTTGTTTTATAACTTGTATTGTTATTTGCTAATAGAATAATTTTTTTATAAATGACATTAAATACAGTCATGAAAGGTAATGTTTTGTCCATTCTCAATCTAAAGGAAAAGATGAGCAATTTATAAGAAATTATTGATAATAAAAAATATAAAAGTACAGTTATGTTCATGCTATATTTTGCTTTTTGTTCCTTTCTTAATTTTGCTCATATTTGTTAATAAAGTCTTGATATATATCTTGATAATTTTCTCTAAAGAAACTTGTATCTGGTAAATGAATCCCTCACAAAATAAGGTATGAATACATTTTTGATCTTTCAAGATCATTATTTAAAAGTTTAATTATGTTAGGAATTGATATTTTAATTTTTTTCTTTTTAGAACCGTTTTCAACTAATAGTCAGTTATGTGATGCAAAAGGAAAATAAATTTTCTTGTCAAATAAAACATAGTCTTTTGCATCTCTATCTAAAAGTTGCACTTTATATTCCTTATCAAAGCACAAGGATGCTCCTGAAAATTTTTGTTTTTCAATTAACTGATTATTTTTTTTAATTGTCTGTAAATTTTTAAATAAAACAAAGATTACAATAATTAATTCTAAAAAATAACCAATTAAAAAAATAGAAAGGATGAAGTAAAAAGCTCACTTAAGAGTTGTGCCATCTTTTAAATAAACTGAAAATAGCGCAATTGAAACAGATCCGCAGACTATTGAAACAATTAAATTTGTAATAAATATAATTAAAAGTTTGTTGAGTTTATTTACTTCTTTATTTAAGTCTTCTCACCCATTTTTAAATAAAGTATTTATTTCTACTTTAATTTTCTTTAAGTCTAGTTCTTGCAACTTTTTATTAAGTTGAAAAAGAATTCATTGAAAACGCATGTTTTTTACATATTTAAATCAAAAAAGATTTTCTGCTGGAAATATTGATAATATAGATAACAAAACCAAAGTAATTTGTAATTCAATACTCATATATACTCCTTTATGTTTTTGATAAATTAATTATATTGATAATTAATATTTCTATGAAATAAATAAATAATTAAATTAAAGCAGAACATCGATAATAAATGTTCTGCTTTAAAAATACTTTTAATGATTAAAAATAGGATTATTGGTTTGAGCAAAACTCAACTAAAGTAGCAACTAATTCACCTTGTGGCTCACCAGATTTATCAGCAGTTCCAGCAACATCACAGTGAATAAAATCGATTCCGTTAGTAAATTCTTTTAAAAACATTGCAGCTTGTGAACTATCTTGTTTAACAGTTGAACTTCAAGAAGCTAAATCTGCAACTTTTGAACCTTTATTTCCTTTGTTAAAATCTTCATGCATTGGCATTCTTCAAACTTTTTCTTGGGCTAATTTTGAAGCTGCTTCAAATTTTGAGTATTTTGCATCATTTTCAGTAAAAATACCTGAATAAGTGTTTCCAAGTGAAACTAAAATTGAACCTGTTAAAGTTGCAACATCAACAATTGTTGAAGGTTTTAAAATTGAAGCTGCATAGTAAAGTCCATCAGCGAGCACTAATCTACCTTCAGCATCGGTATCAACAACTTCAACTCATTTTCCTGACATTGATTTATACACGTTTTCAGGAAGTGAAGCGTCATTATTAATTCTATTATCTGTAATGCACATAATTGCGCTTGCATTTACTTTTGCTTTTAAAAGAGCAAGTGATTTAACTGCATAAGCTGCAATTACAGATCCAGACATATCATATTTCATACCTTCCATATGATATCCTTTAGTATTAACTCCACCAGTATCAAAAGTAATTCCTTTACCTACAATGCTTACACTTTCAGTATTTTCAGGATTTCCTTTATATTCAACAATAACCACTCTAGGTTCATGTGTTGATCCTTTATTTACTGATAAAAGTAAATTCATTCCTAAATCTTGAATTTCTTTTTTAGTTAAAATAGTTACTTTAAGATTTTCAATTCCACTAAAATCTTCAGCAATTTTAGTTGCAAGCATTTCTGAGTTTAAGAAATTTTCAGGCATGATTTGTAAATTTCTTGTTTTATTTACTTGTTCTGCAATAATTACGTACTTATTAGCTTGCTCAATTAAAGCTTCATAAGAATCTCCGAGCACTAAATTTAGAGCTTTTTCTTTTTGGTCTTCATCTTTTTTATTATCAATATCGATTGATTTTTTAAAAAGATTTGCCTTAGCAAAGTAGATTTTAGAAATTAAAGCTCTTAAGATCTCTTCTTGTTTAAAATGTTTCACAAATGAAGCAAAATCAAGGTCAAAATCATAATTTGTTTCGCCAAATGTATCTTTAATTAATTGATGAAGCTCAAAAAGAGATTGCTTGTCTTTTTTAACAAAAAGATAAGCAAGATTATTAGCAAAATCAATTGTGATTTTTCCATGTTTTTTACCTACAAACTCAGGTAAATTTTCACCTTCAAAAGCTAAAAGCATTTTGATATTTTCTTTGTGAAATTCCTTTTTAATTTTTAACATATATTATTCCTTTTCTGATTGTAAAAATAAATCAATTATTTGTCCAGCACTTTTACGATATGCTCTAACAAGTCCACCAGCTCCAAGTTTTATTCCACCAAAATACCGAACCACAATTACTAAAACATTAGAAATGTTTTTGAATTGGAAAAGATCATAAATTGCTTTTCCTGCAGTTCCTTTGGGCTCACCATCATCATCATAACCAGCTTGAAATCCACCTTCTAAATTAAGCAAATAAGCACTACAAACATGCCGAGCTTTCTTGTGCTTTTTTCTAACCTTTTCAATGATTTGAGCAATTTCTGTTTTATCTTTTATTTTGAAAATATAGCCATAAAACTTAGATTTTTTCTCTTCGTATAGTGTTTCTAAATTCACACATTTATTATATTATAATTTCTTGTTTTATCACAAATTGTGATATTATATTACTGTATGGTAATATAAAAAGATAACAAGGGGAATTATGAAAAAAATAATTTTTAGTTTAGGTGTCTTAACTTCATTTGCTAGTATTGGTAGTGTTATTTCGTGTAATGATACAAATAAGCCAGTAAATGATCAACCTTTCACATACGTAGACAAACACGATATCAAGATTTCAAATTATTCAAAACTTAGCTCACTTCCGGAAACTAAAAGAAATTTGGTCAACAAAGTCAAAGAAACTTTTGAATCATATGCAAATTTCTTGAATGTTAATTTAGATAAAAATCAAGCAGATGGTCGCTTTGCTTCTTACAAAAAATATAAAAAATTAATTTGAAGTAGCCAAAATTCAGTAAGAGCTACTTTACTAAAAATAATTAACAAATTAAATCCACAAAATCCAGAGCAAGGTAAAGAACTTTTAAAAGCAAAAATTGAACATTTTTATCAACATTTACGTTTATATGATGACATATTTTACTTAATTGAAGATTTTGACTCTGTTTTTTATGAAGATCTAGAAAATAAATATCAAAATCTTAACAAGTTAAAAAAATATTTAGAAGACACACTTGATAGCAAAAGTCAAATTGAAAATCAATCTTCAGAAGTTTATTTAACTGCCGTTTTAGAACAAATTGAAAAAGAATTAAATAACAAATTCTTTGATAATCAAAAATTTAACAACGCAAGCGAAGAAACTCATGAACATAATGAAAATAATCACGACCATAATCACGATCATGTTCATGATGATGGAGGAAATGGCCACGGACACTCTCATGCATTAGCAAACTTAATGAATTTAGTAAATAATTTATTAAAACAATTTAGCGAAACCAATATAGATCAAGAAAATAGTGATGAAAGCATTAAAGTAAAACTTACTCAGTTAGCCGCAGAGCAAAATGTTGATTTAACAAATGAAATTAATGCTTTTGTAAATGCTTTAAAACAATTTAAAGCTGAATATAACCAAAATAATATTAAAAATAACTACATTAATGTTTTAAAAAATGAAGTAGAAAATCTTAAGGCTAAAATTGATAGTGTTAAACAATTGGTAAATGCTTAGTAAAACAAATACTCTTAAAAATGGTAAAACATATTTTAGGAGTATTTTTTATATACTGAGTGTTCAAATTTGGCACTGTTTGGAGCATAATTTTTCATATATCTTAAGCAAAAGAACTTCAAAATTTATAAGAAAACAAGCCACAAGGGCTTGCGCTTTTGGTTTTGCTTTTATCACTATTTCTTCATTTTTTGCACTAATTTTTTTATAATTTAAACATTAAAAAAGCATTGTTATTTTTTGCCACTTAACTTATGCGTCACTTTTTCAATTTTTATAAAAAATATTTCAATTTGTTTAAAATTATCATAGTCTTTTATTATTTTATAATTAAAATGTTTTATTAATTTTTTCAAAGATTTTCTACAGAATTTAAATTTAATTCATTATTTTTAATTATTAATATATCTAGATCTTTAGGAATTCTATTTATTGCATTTTGTAAAAATAAACTAAAACTTCCTTGTATGGCATAATTATCAATATTTTTTAATTTGTTTATTAATTTATTTATTGTGCTTAATTTCATTAGGATATTTTAAACAATTATATTTGTTCAATTTCTTTTTAATGTTTTCAATTAAAAAATAATAAGAGAAATCATTTATTAAATATAAAAACACATATATTGGTAAATAAAAAACAAAATACTTAAAATCTCTATAAAAATGTAAATCAAAATACTCTTCGTAAGTCATTGGGTTCTCTACATCCAAAACATAAATTTTATAATTAGTTGTATTTACCATAGTTCTGCAAAAATAAGCAACAAAACAAATTAAAATCAAAAATAAAATAAAAAACGATGAATTTATTATTTGAGAAATGTTTTTTAATTTATAGGTTTTATATTTGTTTTCTAATTTTAATGGAATAAATCAATTAACTATTTGAATTAATAACAATGTTATCAGTATATAAATAGTGTAATAGTTTAATCCTTGTGTTAGTTCAAAACTAAGTCATGCATTACTTAAAAAAGTAAAAGCTCCAAAAAAAGAAATAAGATATTTTAAAAATATATTTAAATATTTCATTAGTATTCACTCCAATTCTAATTTTCTGCAAACCAATCTTTTAGTTTTTTAAAAAAATAATTTTTACTATATATTATAATTATATTATTTTTATTTTAACAGGTTAGATTTATCAATCTATGTAATACAAAAAAACTGAAAAAAATGTATTTTTTTCAGGCTTGAGTGTAATCTCCGGCGCAACAAAAATACTGTTCATAACACAATAGGGAATGGTGTTTTTATTGCTTTTTTCTCTTTTATTTGTTCTTTTTCGCTTTCTGACTTTTGAAAAATCTTTAATTTTTATAATTTTTAATAAAAACGCAATATCTCTTAAATAAACACTGCTTTACCGTTGTTTTTGAAATAAATTGCTTTTTTCATTAATTATTTTTTTCTTTATAAAAAACCACAAAAACCAAGGAAACAAAAACACAAGAAAAAGGCATGGCTACATGCCTTTTTCTTGTGTTTTTGAACTCACACGCGTTGCAATGAAACTTACATTCGAGCAATACATCAGTCTAATTGCCAATAAACCTTTTAAACTTCTAAAAGCAAAAAAAGAGTTAAAATTATTTTTTAACTCTTTTTTTCATTAATTTAACAATAAAGAAAGTTGCTATACCAAAAGTTATAATTCCAGTTGAAACACCTAAAATACTTCATAAAATAACATGTATTTTATCGATTTTAGAATTTTCAGATTCTATTGAAACATCTTTTAATTCTTTTTCATTATTAGAATCGTTCTTTTCTATAGTTGAACTTTCATTAGTATTTGGGTTTGAATTAGCTTGCTCTCCTGTTTCGACTGGATTATTTGGTTGTGATTCATATGTTGAAGAATCATTAATTTGATCCTCTTCGGTTTCAGGGTTTGAATTACTTTGATCGCGTGTTGGATTTTCATTTGCAGCATCTTTATTTTCACTTGCGGAATCTTCTGTTGTAGGTTTGTTATTATCTTGAGATGCTCAATCTATTACTGTTTCAGAGCTTGAATTAGTTTCATGTTCTGATGAATTTTCATCAATAATATATTTATTTTTAGTAGTATCTTCAGCTATTGACGAACTATTGTCCCCAACATTAGATGCATCAGATTCTTTTGAAATCGGATTATTTTCTTCTGAACTTGAATCTGTCTCAGATTCATTAGTTTTTGGAGAACTTTTTTCTTCTTCTCTTGAAACCTCACTATCTGATGGCTCTTCAATATTAGTTACTGTATCTGTTTCTAACTCACCTTCAGAGCTTTCTGATTCACTTTGACTGTCATCACTTCTAGGTGGATCATTTTCTGCATCTGATTCACTAGGATTATTATTCATATTAGTTTCAGAACTTTCTTCTAATTCTTTATTTTCTTCATCAACTGCTGAGCCTTTATTTAATTCATTAATTGGCATTTCAAGAGTGTGAGCTTTAATTCCAAATACAACAAAACTTTTTTTACTATTTACTCATTGATTATTATGTTTATAAAAACTCAAAATTTCTCTAGCTTCATCACTTGCCATCAAATCAACGTTTTGTTCACCTTTATTAGTGACATCGACTATGATTGAAAAATATTGCCCTTTGTTTAAAATAATTTCTTCATTTAAATCAATTGTATAAAATCCTTTATCACCAGAATTTGGAATTTGCGCTTCTTGAGTTAATTTTAATTCACCATCTTCAGGATTAGACATTGAAGAATTTTTAACATAAATTTTGATTTGAGCAGTAATGTTTGAGCCTCTGAGTGCAAAATTAATTGACTTTAATTTTTCTACAATTTCGTCATTTGCTTTTTTAACCGGAAAAATATTTGCCATTGTTCTTTCATTAGTATCAATAGTTGCAAATAAAGAAAATGAATTTTTTGTATCATAATAGTAAGTATTTTGATATGTATTATTATTTTCTACTTCAACTGCCATTACTTCATGAATTAAATCTAATGAATCGTATGAAAGCATAAAGTAGCCTTGAGCATGCATTTTAGTTCCTCAACTATTTTTAATAATAAAACCACCTCTTTGTTTCGGTTTTTCAGGTCCAAAATTAGATTCATAATAATCATCATCTCAACCTACAATAACTGAAGCATGATTTTTGATGCTTCTTTCTTCAGGTGATTTAGTGACAATAATTGAATTTGGTTCGTTGTATCAAATGGTTTTAGGACCGAAATTCATTTCGTTAAAAGAATAAGCAACTCCCACAGAACCATATTTGGCAATCGCTAATTTAATATCATCAACAGTATGATTAACTTTTACAGCCTTTTTAATTTTAGCAATTGTAGGATTATCAAAATTAGGAAACTCAGTTTGATTAGTTTGAGCAATTAGGGATGTATTTCTCATTAAACCATTAAATGCGTGAGATAAATAATTTCCTTCGCCTAAAATTCCTTTTCATTCTTGAGCATCGGGATTTAAATTTAACTTATCTGCATTGTGATTTCAACTATTACTTATGTAATCAATTGCATGTTCATCAATATCTAAAGAATTTTTAGTGTAATTACCTATATTATTTTTTAACATATTAGTTTCTAAAATTGAAGCAATTGTATACGCTCAACAAAGACCTTCACGACCTTGATTTTTAACACTAGTAATTAAATTGTATTTTCTTGCATCAAAAAATTCCATTTTTGCAATTTCTTCTGCACTTTGAGTTTTAAAAAGTTCTAATTTTGGTGCATTAGAACCAACTAATGTGGTTGCACTTATGGCGCTAAAAGGTATTAATAAACTTGGACTAACTAATAAACTAGTTAATATTTTTTTATTTTTCAATCTCATATATATTTATTTTAAATAAATATTTGCCTTCTTATTAATAAAATCAATAAAAACTAGAAAATGACACACTTAAAAATTTAACTATTGGTTATCTATCAAATTTAATGTAAATTAAAATAAAAAATATATTCCACTTTTTTCAAATATTGAGATTACAAAAAACAAATACACCTCGTTTATAGGTATATTTGTTTTTACAACTAATTATTATTTTGTATTAATGTTTCAAATTCAGCTTTTGCTGTATTTAAATTGTTTTTAGTTGATTCTAAAGTGCTTAAGCTTACATAATTATTAGCATAATTGTTTTGTGCAACAGATAAAATTTCTTTCAGTTTAGTTAATTTTTCATTAGCTTCTCTATTGTTTGTAGTATCTGGATTTGAATCGATTATTTGTTGAACTTCAGCAATGATTTGATTTAAATTGGTTTTCTCAGCTTGAATTCTTTGTTTATTATTATTTAATTCTTTTAATTTTTCTTGATAAACATGATCTAAATTTACTAATACTTCTTCAAGCTCTGATAAATTTTGTGAATTATATTTTTCTTTAGCTTCTTCATTAGCATTATTTAAATCGGCTAAAGAATTTACAACAATTAAATCTTTATCTTCAATTTCTTCAGGAATTGAATATTGGTTGACTAAATCAGTTACTGCTAAAATTTTTTCCTTTAAATTCACTAATGAATTATATTGCTTTTGATAAGTTGAAAAATGGGTTTCAATTTTAGTAATTAATTCTTTTAAATCTAGATCACTAATATTTTTAGTATTATCTAAAATCTTTTTTTCATTATTTAATCAATTTAAAAAACTTAGATTTAAAGCTTTAATGCGGCTATCGCTTAAATCTTTATTTGCTGTTGATTTAGTCTTAATTTTTTCAATAAATTGATTTGCTTTGACCAAGTTTTCATCTTGTTTTGTATTATCAATTTTATTTTTATTATTAGTAAGTAAATAGGTTAAAGTTGCGATTGTACTGATTCCCGCAATAGCAGTAATTGCCCCTAAAGAAATTCATATTTTTTTATTTTTAGCCATTTTTACTCCTTATTTAAGATACTAAATTAATTAAATTTTATATGATTATTTTTAAAAAACTATAATACAAATTCTAGCAATACCGGGAACTCAGGATATTTTAGGAGTATTTTTTATATCTTGGTAAAATTTAAAATGTAAAAATATGGGGTTATTTTATGAATAAAAACAAAGTTATTGAAAAAATTATTAATGAATCACTTGAAAAAATAATGTCTGATCGTTTCGGAAAATATTCTAAATACGTTATTCAACAAAGAGCGCTTCCAGATGTTAGAGATGGTCTTAAACCAGTTCAAAGAAGAATTTTATACTCAATGTTTGGACTTGGTTTAGATTTTGATAAACCATACAAAAAGTCAGCTCGTGTAGTTGGTGATGTTATTGGTAAATATCACCCACATGGTGATTTATCAGTTTATGAAGCTATGGTTAATATGGCTCAATGATGAAAAAGTAATGTGCCACTTTTAGATATGCATGGAAACATCGGATCAATTGATGATGATCCTGCAGCTGCTATGCGTTATACCGAAGTTAGAATGTCAAAAATTACAAAGTACATTCTTAATGATATTAAGAAAAACACAGTAACTTTTGCTCCTAACTTTGACGATTCTGAAATTGAACCGACTGTTTTACCTTCGATTTTTCCTAACATTTTAATTAATGGAACTAAAGGGATTGCTATTGGAATGGCTACTGAAATGCCGCCACATAACCTAGCTGAAATTATTGATGCAAGTATTTTTAGAATCAAAAATCCTAAATCTAATTTAGAACAAATTCTTTCAATTGTTAAAGGTCCTGATTTTCCAACTGGTGGTGTTATAAAAGGTATTAAAGGAATCGTTGAAGCCTTTGATAAAGGAAGAAACGAAAAAGAAAAAATTCGTTTATTTGCTAAATATAGAATTTTTGAAGATAAAAATAACAAATACATCGAAGTTACTGAAATTCCTTTTGGTGTAATTAAATCTAAATTAGTTTATGAAATTGATATGTTAATTAACAAAAAAGATATTGATGGAATTGAAGAAATTAAGGATCAATCTGACCGTAATGGAATTAACATTTTAATTACTCTTTCAAAAGATGCTAATGAGCAAAGTATTTTAAGCTACTTGATGCAAAAAACTCAGCTCCAAGTTACTTATTCATATAACAATGTTGTTATTGATCAAAATTCACCTAAAAACTATGGAATTTTAGGGCTATTAGACTCATATTTAGTTCATGTAAAAGAAATTAAAACTAAAACTTTAATTTATGATTTAGAGAAAAATAAACTTCGTTTAGAAATTGTGGATGGGTTCATTAAAGTTAGCGAAATCACTGACGAGGTTATTGAAGTAATTAGAAATGCTGAAGGTTCAAAAGCTGGTGTTATTGAAGCTCTTATTCAAAACTTTGCCTTCACTAAAAACCAAGCCACAGCTATTGCTGAATTAAGACTTTACCGTCTTAGCAAAACAGATAAGCAAGCTTATTTAAATGAAAGAGAAGAACTTTTAAGTACTATTTCTAGAATCGAGCTTCTTTTAGACAATGAAAAAGAATTTAACAAATTCATCATTGCTCAGCTAAAAGAAATTAAGGATCAATTTGCAACTGATAGAAAAACAGTTATTGAAGAAGATGAATTTGACTTTAGCTATGAACAAACTGACTTAGTTAAAGAAGAACAGGTGCAAATTGGAATTTCTCGTTTTGGCTACTTAAAGAGAATTTCACAAAAAGTTGCCGAATCTAATACAATCCAAACTTATGCTCTTAAAGAAGAAGATTATCTTATTAGATACAACACTTTTAATACATTAAATAATTTATTAATTTTCACCAACCTTGGAAATTACGCAATTGTTCCAATTTTTAAAATTAGCGAATCAAAATGAAAAGATTTAGGGGTTCATTTATCTGAATTTGTTAATCTGCGTCCAGATGAAGAAATTGTTGCTCTCTATGAAGTAGATTCATGAGATAAAAATCTTTTTGTGGTGCTTGGAAGCCAAAAAGGAATGTTCAAAAAAGTTGCTTTAAAAGAATTTGAAGTTTCTAGAATTAACAAAAAATACACAGCTATGCCACTTGCTGATAATGATAAACTTGTTAATGCAACAATTAGCAATAATACCAAAGATATTGTAATTATTACTAATAATGGGTATGTAACTCGTTATTCAGAAAATGACATTGCACAATATAGTCCTAAAGCTAAAGGAAATAAAGGTTTATATCTTTCATTAAATGATCAAGTTGCTAACTTCGAAACTTTAAACCCAGATCAAAGCCTTGCAATGTTAAATAGTGATAGAATCTTTAAATCAATTCCACTCACTAAAATTCCATATATCCCTAAAAACATTAAGGGAAAACAAATTTTTAAAGACTTTAAGATCAATGAAAAATCACTTCTTTGAGATTTAACTCTTTATAATGATGTTTTAGATATTTTAGCTAAAGATGATGAACAAAAAAGTTATTTAGATAATTTAGATAACATTTATCAAAAACAAGACGGACACATCAAAGCTCACATTGATAACCTAATTATGGTTAAATTCAATAAAAATGCTAAACTTAATTTTGATCCAAGTCAAAAAACCAAGGTTGTTCAAAACATCAAAGAAGAAAAACGATCATATTCAATTTTAGAAAAAGAGCTTTTTGATCGCGAAAATAGCTTAGATGAACTTTTAAGTAGATTGGACAAAAATTTAGGTAAAAAATAATCAAATTCGCTTGCTAATGCAAGCGTTTTTTCTTGCTTGCTTTTTCCTTTGTAGCAAAAGCTTTCTAAGATTCAAAAAACTAATGCGCCTTATTTATAGACTTATTAGTTGACTGGAGTGCAATCTTTATCACAAAAAATAAAGACACAAGAAAAAGCGTGCCTTGTGTCAAGGCTTTTCTTGTTTCTTTGTAACCTCAATGCAACTGATAGTTGAGTAAATTGTTCTAAATATACAAAAAACGAAATATGGTTATGTCCATATTTCATATCATTGTTTAAAATTCAGGGTTTTTAATTTAAAGGCAACTCAATTTGCTTATTGAAGGTGTAAATTTTGTCAGGCTCTTTGACTCTTGAACGAGCTTGTAATTCAAAAACAACTTTTCATGCATTGCCATTCTCATTTAGTTCAGAAATGACAATTTTATTAATTTGAATATCATCAAAGAAAAAACGTTCTTTTTCCACGTCGCTTATTTTACGAACTTCAAAATCAGAAATTTCAAGTTTGCTTCTTGATTTATTTACTGATTGCTCTTTAATTGTAATTAAAAGAGATTTAGTTGCAATATAATCTGTAATTAACTTTTTGATATATTCTTCGTAAAGATTTGTTCCAATGCTTATTGGAGCAGATTGATTTTCAAGAAAAATTTCAAGAACATCTCCAGGAGAATTAAAACCGTTATCGATGCCGCTAATTGCACTAGTCCTAAATGTTAATAACACTCATTTTTCGAATCTTAAAGGATTTTCATCTAAAACGTGATCAGTTGTTAATTCTTCAGAAGCAATTTGAGTTTCTAAAGCTCTAACAATTTGACCTTCTTTGATTAACCAAACATCGTTTTTACCGTTTTCAGGATTAACAAAATTTATTTCTTTTCCTACATTTTTAGGATCAAGGTGTTCATTAATATATGAAGCACTGTAATTGTGTCCAGGGTGCCCTTTATAATAAATATTATAATCCTGAGCATATTTAGAAGATATGTATTTAACTCTATCAATATCTGAATCATAACTTGTTCCGATCACAATTATTGAAGGTTTTTGGTTTTGCTGATAATCGGCTTTTACTATATCTCTTTCTTTTTCTCAATCTAGACCGATAATTTTTCCTCAGTGTGTAAAAAGTCTTTTATTGTTTCTATCTCTGGTACTAAAAATAAAATCTTTAATTTCTTTTGGGGAAAGATTTTCGCCTGTATCGCTTTTTTCTTGTTCGAAAAATGACTTAATATTTCTAATTTTTTTATTTGTTAAACTTTTAACTGCATCATATTCGGAAAAGTAACTAACTATATTTGGGTAAAAATTAGTTATTAAGTATTGACTAATTCTATCAATATACTTTGGAGCACCTTCTAAAGGGCCTCCTGTTTGGGGATCTAAATAAAGATCATAAACTAATGGCACATATTTTTTAGAGACTCATTGTCCTGATGCAAGTGAATCTTCAATACCTACAATTGCAACGTTGCGATATTTATTCACTAAATTTGAATATTCTATTGCATTTGTAAAGTGATCTGAATTCATAAAAAAGTTAATTTTTTTATCAGGATTTGCGGCTATTATTTTTTCAAAATATTTAACAGCTTCTAAATCAGAAATTGAACCCAAATCTTCAACAGTAGATTTATTATATGAGTTTTGAGTGTTTGACGGGTCTTGATCAGTTGGTAATTTACGAACATTTTTAAGAAAATCTTCAAAAAATTCTTTATTTAACGGTTTTTGAAAAGGTAATTTTGAAGTATAAAGAAAATGAACTTCACTTTTTGAAAGCATTGCTAATCTAACTAAATTAAAAAAAGTCATAATTCCGTAAGAAGAAAAATATAAGTTTATATCAGCTTTATCTTGAAGTTCTAAAATACTTGAACTTGATTTTAATTCATTATTTAGATCATAAGTAATTTTTTCTAAAACTGGTGATGTTTTTTCAATTTTTCTCTTGTTAGATAATATAGCTAAGGTTGTTGTAGGAATAGTGATTACAGTAGCGCTAGCAGCAGCTGTTAAAATAGCTAATTTTGTTGTTCTTTTCATAGGTAAAATTATATTATTTTCTAAAATAGTAAAAGATGTAAATTATTAAACGAATTGTCACTCTTGTTTGTTTCTTTTAATATAATTATATTGAATTCTTAAGAATTCAACACAAGCAATTCTGATATTAATTATTGAAATAAAATTTAAGTATTGAATTAATAAAATCAATTAATTTTGTATGTTAGTTTTTGGTTTTACAAATTCAATATTTGTCCTACAGCACGGGCCTTCTTTTCTTTCGAAGAAAAGAACCAAAAGAACTTCAAAATTCATAAAGAAATTGTTGATTATAAAATATGTTTTGTGATATTAGTTGTTAATGAATGCAACTTTATCTTTTCACTCTATATCTTTTTCAAGTAAGTTATAAAGTTTTAACAAAATCTGTTCACTTCTTTCAAGTATTTTGATTATCTTTTGTGCGTTTTCATTTTTAAGAATTTCGTTGGGGAAATGTCTTAATTGTGACTGTGCTAAAGTGAATTTTCTAGAATTTACAATTGCCTTTGCAATCACATGTACTTGTGGGATAGAAATATCTCACCCTTTAGCTAAAGCATAAATTTCGGTTTCATTTAATTCGGATTCTTCAACAACTTTTGCAATATATTTCTTATTATTGATTTCGAAATACAAGTTTTGGTTTACATCTAAACATAAATTAATATCTTTTCCGTTTTGTGAAAAAAACATTAATCTTTTATTATGTTCGTCGTAAGGGGCGAGCATTTTATTTTTATACATAACAACCCCATTATTTACTCTTCTTCTAATTCTTAAAGAAAAATCATAAATGTTTGAATTATGATCATTTTTGATAAATTTGGTTTCTTTATTACCTTCTGTTTTTTGAAAATGTTTGTTATATTCGTCAATAATTTCTTCGCTTCTTTTATTTAATTCATCAATAGAATCAATACCTTTATTTTTAAATAAATAAGGGTAATAATTTTGAGCACTAGCAAAAGATCTTTCCACATTTGGCTTATCTTTAGGATTAGATGACACAAATAAAGTAATTCCTCTATCGATTAAAGCCTCTTCAAACATTGTGTATGTTTTTTCTGAACCTCAAAAAGTTCTTCTGCGATCTGTTGTTATATTTGAAGGAAATCCATATTTTTTAAAGAGTTTATCAATTAGCTTTTGGTAACCCACATTTGTTTCTTGCTCTTCACATTGAAGTTCAAGTAATTTACCTGTAGCTGAATCAATTGCGTGGTAAATGAAAACTTTTTTATCCCCAAAAAATATTTCTTGACAAGCATCTAATTCAACATTTTCACCAAATTTTAAATGTATATTTTTAGCTTGATAAACGCTTTTTCTTTTCTTCTCACGCTCATCAATTTCTAAAGAACCAATTCTTGTGAAAAGTGAAGTTTTTTCACCAATTTCTTGTTTAAGCAATCTTCTAATTTTTCTAGATTCTCTTTTACCTTTTCTTGTCATTTGGATGTTAATGAAACCTTGCTTTTTAACTCTTCTAAAAGCTTGTGAATAACTAATATTAAAATTTTGTTTTACTTTTTCATAATAATAAAGTCAAAAAGGAGCGGTATTAATAGTTGCATTTTTAGGGAAAAATTCTTCAGAAAAATCATAATAATCACACATAATTTTATTTATAGTTTCATCATTATATTTGAGTGCATTTTCATTTTTTCTACCTTTGTGAGCAACGTTAAAAGTACCATTTTCTATAAATGGTTTTATTTCTTGTTTGTATCTAATTATTGTTCTGACACTGACGTGATACATCCTAGCAAGTTCTTTGTTTGTTCTTTTGTTTCAAAACCTTATAATACCTGCTATTATTTGAGCTTTTCTTTCTTCATAATAGCTCGTTTTTTTATGTGTTGTTATTTTAAAGACACCCATAGTCACTCCTTTATTAATTAAAATTTTATCTAAGATGTAGATTTTTAATTTTAAAACTCAAGGGTGTGACATTTCGTTTGCTATTTAATATAGGTAAAATTATATTATTTTCTAAAATAGTAAAAGATAAAAAAGAATTATAATATCACTATGAAACAGCTATATAAAATTTTTAATCTTAATTTATATAAAAAAAACTTTTATTTTTTTAATGTCATGCAAATAATTGACGTATTAGGAATAATTTTAATTGCATATGGTGTTTTTTATACATTATATCTCCATCATATCCAATTACAATTTGATTTAGATATGTTTGGATATTATCCATTTATTGGTTCTATAATTTGACCAGGATTATCTTTGATTTTAGCAAAGATAATAATGCTTATTATTTTACTTTTTATAAATAAATCTGATAAATTAAGAAGTCTTTTAGCTATTTTATACAGCTTAATTCTTCCTTTTTGATTTCAAACTTTAATTAAAAAACAATTAATTGTTAATTTAAAAACCAAAGAGGAACAAAAAGAGATATTTTCTAAACAACTTATTAATAATTTCTTTATTTTTATCTTTCTATTTGTTGTATTTGCTGTTTTAATTGCAACATATGCACAATTTTTCAAAATTTACTATTATTATTCATATTACAAATTTTTCTGAATAGATCTAATTTATCTTAGTTCTATATCTCTTGTGGTGCTTAATTCAATTCTTTTAAATAGCTATATTAAACTTAAAAAGATGTAGTTTGATTGTGAAACACCATACAAAAAGCATGTAATTTATTTGAGTGTAATTTCAAATACAATGAAACAAAAAACATAATAAAAAGATACATATAACTCTTCCTTTTTCTTGTTTTTTTGAGTTCTAGTTACAATTCAACTTACAATAAAAACTACTAATAGGTCTTATTTATAGACTTATTAGTAGTTTTAAATATTTTAATTTTCTTCAAGAAAAGTGTTCATATTTATTCAATCTTCTTTACTTGGGAAATAATTAATATCTACAAAGTAATGATAAACATCTTCCATATTTTTAATGTTGGTTTTATATCCTTCTTGTGGATCTGAGTAATATTTATCTCTATAAATTAAGTTAAAAGTGTTGGAAATTGGGAAATTTCTAAAACTTACAAAAGTTTTGATTTTCTCTTTATCTCAATTTAAATTCGTATTCAGTAAGCTCATTGTGGTAAGAATTGTTGTTGTGGTTGCTTGGATTCCATGTAAAGTGGTTTTTGAATCTCCATTTTGATCAAATAAAATTGACTGATTAATTTTAATATTATTTAAATCATTTGAAAGCATAAGTTCTCAAGCAACATTTGGGTCCAAAATAATAGCGATTTGATCCGTATCTTCGCCTAAAAGGAAACTGATATATTCTTTAGCAATTTTTTTATCGTAGCTTGCATGTAATTTAAAAAATCAGTTATATTTTGAAGGTGGATAAAGTTTTTTCATTTTAGCAAAATAATCTTGAATTTCTTTATAAGTACGTTTGTTTTGATCAATTCTTCACTTACCATTTTTGTCTTTTCTAAAAAGTGAAGACCCCATAAAAATTAAATTCTTTTTATTTGGATCATAATGCTCTCTTCCTTGCATTATAAAATCTAAGAAAGTTCCATTTGGCACTTTATTTACCTTTAAAAAGTCACTTACAAAATCATTACCATTTGCAAATTCAACCATATTAGTAATTTCATATGGGTTTAATGGATATTGTTCGATTTTGATCTTTGCTCAACTTTTATTAATAGAATCCATTTCCTTGTTAAATTTATCAATATAACCTCTTTCTAGATTAAATATTTTTACTTTTTCATCTAATTGCAAGAAATGATGATAATCAATTAGTGTTTTGTTTAGATTTTTGTCATTTTGGAACCGATTTCATTTTGTTATTAACTCTTTCTTGGTATAAAATTTACTTTGTTTTAACACCCACTTTTTATAGTCGGTTAGAAAGTAGACTTGTTGAGCATTTCCATCGCTTAAAAGAACTATTTTATTGGCGTGTTTAAAAATTCAATTTTTTAACTTTTCATTTTCTAACGATACGAGACTTAGTGCAGGTAAATAGAAATCAAATTTGTTTATTCCTGCATCAAGGTAAGGTTTTAGATATGTTTCAATCTCATTTACAGATTTGAAAAATGTATCATAAGAGTTATCGATGTTATTAATATATTTAGTGTTATCAATTGTTAAAATTCTTCCATCATTTATATTTCACTGATGCTTTTTAAAATCATAAACAGGCTTAAATTTAGATGTTAAATACTCTAAATCAAATCTTTGAGTCCCAGGGCGACTAAGCGCATCAGAAGTTTTTCAAACCTCTGAATTTATAAAAAATAAAACATCATTGTATGGTATATTTGCATCGCTATTTGCACTAAGCTGCCCAATTGCTAGAAGCATACTAGAAAGATAAACCTGTGCTGCATGTCTTGTGATAAAAACACTTGGATATTCATTAGAAGCTGAGTCAATTATTTCATTGATAAACGGACGGAAAAAACTATCTTTTTTGATTAATTTAACACCTGTTTTTAAACCTTTTAGCTCCATTTGTTTGTTACGAAACTCGGTACTTAATTGATCAATCTTATTTTGGTTTTCAATAAAAATAGATTTTTTTGCTTTTAGATCTATTTTGTCATCATATAACACTTTTATTAGATTTTGTAGATTAACTTGCATTTGAATTATTTTTCGGTTATTTATTTCAAGATTATTTTGTAAAATAGCTATTTTTTCCAAATTTTGATTAGATTCTTTTTCTATAATAAGCATATTATTTCAAGAATTAATAATACTAGTTAGCTTATCAGTTTCATATTCTTGATCGGCATAGCTTTTAGCAAGGATCTCGACTGTTAATTGTTCTTCGCTAGCACAAGAACTTACTACAAAAGTAGTTGATATTAAAGAAGTTGGGATTAATGATAAATTTCAAATTTTCTTTCTCATAAAATATCCTTAAAAATACGTATATAAATATTATAAATTCATTTAAAAATTCACTTTAAAAATATTGAAAACATCTCATTTTTAATTCAAAAATGTATAATTAAACCTATGGGAATTTATAAATTACATTCAAACTACGAGCCAAAAGGCGATCAACCAAAAGCTATCAAAGAAATTGTTGAAAACATTAAAGATGGAATTGATCAACAAGTACTTTTAGGGGTTACTGGTAGTGGTAAAACTTTTACAATTGCCAATGTTATTAAAGAATTTGATAAGCCTGTGCTTATTCTTTCACATAACAAAACCTTAGCTAGCCAGCTTTATAGCGAGCTTAAATCATTTTTTCCTGAAAATGCAGTTGAATATTACATTAGTTATTTTGATTACTATCGTCCTGAAGCTTATATGCCTACAACCGATACTTACATTGAAAAAGATTCAAAAACTAATGAACAAATTGAAATTTTAAGAATGAGTGCAATTAACTCACTTTTAACAAGAAAAGATACTATTGTAATTGCTAGTGTTAGTGCTATTTATGGTGCTTTAAATCCTGAAATTTATAAAGATAGTTTCTTTAGATTTTATACCAGTATGAAAATTTCAGTGAAAGATTTTACCAAAAGGTTAATTCAAATTAAATACGATCGAAATGATGTGGATCAAGCACCTGGAGAATTCACTGTTAAAGGTGATAATATTATCATTAGACCTGCAGATAGCGAAGATAAAGCAATTCGGATTAGCTTTTTTGGTGACGAAGTTGACGAAATTGCCGAAGTGGATCCAGTAACTAAAAATGTTATTAAAAAAGTTAATATTTACAATTTATCACCCGGGGATGCTTATGCAACTGATAATTCAATTTTTGACATTGTAATACCAAAAATTGAAAAAGAGCTTGAAGACAGACTTAAAGAATTCAAAAATGAAGGTAAGGTTTTAGAACTTACTCGGTTAAATCAAAGAATTAAAAATGATATCGATGATATGAAAGAATTTGGGATGTGTAAGGGAATTGAAAATTACTCAATGTACCTTGATCAAAGAACCTTTGCCGAAAGACCTTATACCATTATGGATTATTTCCCTAAAGATTCATTAATGTTTATTGATGAATCACATATGTTCGTGCCACAATTAAACGCAATGTACAAAGGTGATCGTTCACGTAAAGAATCACTTGTAGAATATGGATTTAGATTACCTAGTGCACTTGAAAATAGACCTTTACAATTTAATGAATGAGAAACTGAATTTGACTTCAAAAAAATCTTTATTTCAGCTACTCCTGGGGATTATGAACTAGATCAAACAAATGGACTTGTAACTCGTTTATATGTGCGCCCAACAGGTTTACTTGATCCAGAAATCATTATAAAACCTACTAAAAACCAAATTGAAGACATTTATGACACCATTATTGCTCAGCGGCAAACAGGTGAAAAAACTATTATTTTAACAACTACCAAAAGAATGGCTGAAGAATTATCTACTTACTTAATTGAAAGAGATATTAAAGCTGCTTATATTCACTCAGAGCATAACACTTTTGTTAGAAATGAAATTCTAAGAAAGCTTAGATCAGGGATTTATGAAGTTGTTATTGGAATTAACTTACTTAGAGAGGGAATTGACCTACCTGAAGTATCTAAAGTTATTGTTCTAGATGCCGATAAAGAAAGTTTTATGCGTAATGCACGTAGTTTAATTCAGATTACAGGGCGTGCAGCTAGAAACGCAAATGGTCAAGCAATTTTTTATGCTGATAGTATTTCAAAAAGTATGAAAATTTGCATTGATGATAATAAAGAAAAACGTGAATTACAAATTGCATACAATAAAAAACACGGAATTGTGCCTAAAACCATTATTAAACCTATTGCAGAGCCAATTCATGGTCATGACATTATGAATGCAGTTGAATTAATTCTTGATAAGCAGAAAAAATCTGGAGATTCACAAAAAATGAACAAAAAATCAAAAGATATGCTTATCCAAGAAATTAAAGATCAAATGAATGAAGCTGCTAAAGCTCTTGATTATGAAAGAGCAATTGAGCTTAGAGACATTCTTTTAGAATTGCAAAAATAGCGTAAAAAACTTAAAGTTTATAGCTTTAAGTTTTTTTGCATGTTTCCCACTTAGTAGTATAAATTTATCAATTATTTAGATTTTTTGTTTCTAAAATTATTTATTTTAATTTTCTTTATTGCTTCCTTTGGCACTTCAAAACTAAAGGTTTCAGAGAAAATTTTAGTTTGGTCACCAATTTTACTTAAATAATCGGTGATTTCTGTTATTTTTATTTCTTCAGTTATATCAAATATAAATTTAAAATATACTTTTCTATTATCAAATTCTTTACTAAAAATACGTAAAGCATCATAAATTGAACTAGTGAAATTTCTCATTGATATCAGAAATTCTTTATTTAATTCTTCCCTTTTAAAATCAATAATTTTAATAGTTATTAAAATATGGTGATTTTTCTCTTTTGAGATAGCATATAAAATTTCTTCAATTATTTCTTTAGACTTTATAACATCTTCATGAAAATTTAATTTGTCTTTGTATTGTATTTCACCACCAATTCCGTATGATTGAATATCTTTTTTATTTAACAATATGAACACCACAAGAACAATAAAAGATACAGATAATAGACCTAAAAGTGAAAATCCTATATAGATTAACACATTTCTTGATAACTCCTCATTTCAAATCCCTAAACCTTGGAACACATCAAAAAAGATGCTAGTAGAAACAAATAATAAAGCAAAAATTAAAGTACAAATATAAATGTATTTTTTGGTTTTTCTTACTTTCTTTATTTCTTTGTTCTTTTTAGTGTTTTCTGATTTTAAAGCTGTATAAACTTCACCTAAAAGATCGTTGTTATTTAAACAATGAATTGTTAGATCTGAATTTAATTGTTTTGATTCTAAATATTCTTTTATTTTTTCTTCTCAGTTTTTCACTCTACGTGAATCCTCGACTATATTTTTCACATATACTAAGGCACTTTCTAAATTTTCTCTCTTTTTAATGTTATTTAATAACATTTTAAATTCTTCACTTTTGTCAGTTTTTGTTTTTGTAATGAGTTCTAAAATAACCTCTCTAAGTTCAATTTTATAAGACTCGTTTAAAGAAAGCAAAATATCATAGCCTGCATTTTCTTTGTTTTTATCTTGGATTTCTTTTCATTTTTTTAAATCATCACACTTAATGCCTTTTAAGCCCACTTTTTCGTAATATTGTTCTAATTCTTCTTTTTTGTAAGGTGATTTAATGTACCCATTTTTTGATAAATTTTCTTTTATGATGTTTTCAACCACGTCTTTGTATAAAGATTTATTGGTTTTTTGGCCTTTTTGCTCTAATTTACCTTTTTCATGTCCATTATCATTTGAATAAGTTGATTCAGAACCAAAGAATTTATGCTCTGTTTTTTCACTTAACAGCTCATTAATTTCATTATCTTTTACATCAAAATCGCTTTTAAAGCGAGTTATATCACCTTTTTTTGTCTTAATATAAAGAAGGAAAAGATTGATTAAAAAGAAAAGAGTTTGATCAGATACATCTTTTGAATAAATATCTTTGTAATATTCTCTAGTTTTATTTATTGTTTCTTTTAATGAATATTCTTTTTCAAAAAGTTTTTTATTTTCTGTACTCATAATGTCCCTTTCTGGCAAAAATATAGAAAAACTAAGCCTTAAGACTTAATTTTTACTATGTATTTGGTTACTTTTTCTACACTGTCATTAATCCCTGGACAATGTGTTTCATTTGGGAAAAATAAGGCAAATGTACCTGGTGTAAGTTCAATTTCTACATCTTTATTTGGTTCGTTAAAGAACACAACATCGTTTTCTTTGTTGTATTCTGAAATAATAGTTGTATTTTGAAGTTGTGTATGTGGGTTATATACAATTTTTTCAGGTTGAGCTCCATAAAGGTGGATATCAAAATGATTGTGGTGAATTTCACAAATTGGATTAGCATATCTACGAGCGTCAAATGTACCTTTTTTGATAAGTACATTTTCATTAATTGTAGTTACTCCTTCAGGAATTTGTGTGTAATCATTTTTAATTAATCACTCAATTGAAGCATCTAAATCTTTACTCATTCCTTTGTAGTTTTTTAAATTTGTTAATTTATCAAAAATCATAATTATTCCTTAAATAGTTTGTTTGTTTTTTTATA
Organism: Mycoplasmopsis gallinacea; assembly: GCF_012220205.1. Taxonomy (NCBI): domain Bacteria; kingdom Bacillati; phylum Mycoplasmatota; order Mycoplasmoidales; family Metamycoplasmataceae; genus Mycoplasmopsis; species Mycoplasmopsis gallinacea. Next base: position 135,725 of record NZ_CP047225.1, read on the forward strand.
CTCAAATTCTTTAGCAGTTTCTTCTAATTTTTCAATGTAAAAAGCATCATCAAAATATTTAATTGGTTGCGCATTTACTCATAAAATGACTAAATAATACACAAGAATTTTTTGTTGGATTAAGTATTCTTCTCAGTAAGAATCATACTCATTTAAAAAGACTTCTTCTTGCTCTTTAGTTAAATGAGCAGAACAAATAAAGTAAGCAAGATCAAAGTGCTTATCTCCCATTGTTGCATATTCTCAATCAACAAAATACAATTTATCGTTTTTATCAATTAAAAAGTTAAATGGGAAAAGATCATTATGAAGCGGTCTATTTTTTAGACTTTTAGCAAGAATGTTATTAATTCTTCTGAAATATTTGTCAATCACTGGAATTTTTAAACCTTTTTCACGAATTATTTTTTGATAATTTTTTACCCTTGCAGCTAAGTTATTCTTTGGGAATTCAAGCTTTGAATCATGCAAAGTTTTAAGGTTTTTAGCAACTTGAATTAACAATTTATCATCTAAGATAATTTCCTTACTATCAATTCATTCTCAAGAGATGATATCTTGATCATTTTCGATAAGTTTAGGCACAAAATCTAATTTGGATAAAAGTTCGTAATTGATTTTGTGGTTAAATCCATTGTATTTTTTCTCTTGCATAAAGACTTTATCATCTACTTTATACGATTGATTTGTATATCCTACTTCAATTTTTGTTTTCATAGACCTCCTCATTGTTAAAAATTCATTAAGTTTAATAATTATATTAAAAACTTTATTTATCTTGCAATTTCGCTTGTGGAAATTATTTTGGTATAAATTATGGAAATTATTCCATTTTCAACTAAAAATATCCTATTAGTGGCCACAATTAAGAAAAAAATAAGCAAATACTATACAATTATTAGAGTAAAAAAATTTTTCAATAAATAGATAGAAAGGAATTATATGAAAATTTTAGTTGTTGGTGCAAACCATGCAGGTACATCATTTTTAAGAACACTTAAAACATTAAATCCTAATGCAGAAGTAGTTGCTTATGATAGAAATACAAACACTTCATTCTTAGGATGTGGAATTGCATTATGAGTTGGTGGTGAATTTGAAAGTTCAGAAGGTCTTTTTTACTCATCTCCAGAAATTTTAGTAAAAGAATATGGTGTTAAATTAAAAACAAGTCATGAAGTTATTAAAATTGACAAAGATAAAAAAGAAGTTGTTGTTAAAAACTTAGAAACTGGTGAAGAATTTGTTGATAATTATGATAAATTAGTTTTTGCTGGTGGAACATGACCAATTGAACCACAAATCAAAGGGAAAGAATACAAAAACATTATGCTTTCAAAACTTTTCCAACACGCAGAAGAAATTGTTGAAAAAGCAAATGATAAGAAAATTAAAGATGTTGTGGTTGTAGGAGCTGGATACATTGGGGTTGAGCTTGTTGAAGCTTTCCACTTAAAAGGTAAAAATGTAACTCTTATTGACTTACAAAACAGAGTTGTTCCAAACTACTTTGATTCAGAATTTACTGATGTTATGGAACAAAATATGGCTAAAGAAGGTATTAAATTACAACTTGGTGAAAAAGTTCAAGAATTTAAATCTAAAGATGGAGAACACGTATCAAGTGTTGTTACAGATAAAGGTGAATACAAAGCTGATTTAGTTATTTTATGTATCGGATTTAAACCTAGAACAGATGCTCTTGAAGGTGTTGAAAAATTACCTAATGGCGCAATTAAAGTTGATCAGTTCCAACGTTCAATTAGTGATGAAAACATCTATGCAATCGGTGATTCAGCAGCATTAAAAAATGTTGTAACAAATGATTATTCACACGTAGCTTTAGCAACAAATGCTGTAAAAAGTGGTCTTGTAGCTGCTCTTCACTTAATCGGTCTTAATGTGCCATTCCCAGGTGTTGCTGGAACAAATGCAATTAATGTTTTTGATTGCCACTATGCTTCAACTGGACTTACAAAAGAAGCTGCTCTTAAAGCTGGAATTGAAGCTGCAGAATCAGAATACTGAATTGACAATGATAAACCAGAATTTATGAGAGATCATGAAAAAGTTGCATGTAAAATTACATACGACAAAAACACATTTAGACTTTTAGGGGTGCAAATTGGTTCATGAGGTAAAACAATTCATACAGAAGTTATCTACATGTTTGCACTTGCAATTCAAAAAGGATTATCACTTCCTGAAATTGCTTTAACAGACGTTTACTTCCTTCCACACTTTAATAAACCATTTAACTTCTTCTTAATGCCAATGCTTAATGCACTAGGAATCAAATACAAAAAATAATAATTTGCAAATCAAAAACCAATTAGTAAAAACTAATTGGTTTTTTAACTATTTTTCTTTTAAATGATTTTCTATTTCGTTATAAAAAGTGTTTATATATTCTTGATAAATTGCATCATAATTTTTCAAATAAACACCATCTACATTAATGTGGCAACCTCATAAAATAACATAAGAAAGTAATGCGTTATCACTTATATTTCCATCAAAACCATTAAAAAAATCGTTAATTTCTAGTCTTATTTTTTTAAATGGTCTGCCATACATATAACTCCTTCATTTAATTTCTATAAAACCATCTTGTAATTTTTGATTAGTTTTGGTATATGTTTTATCAAAACATAGAGAATCGTTAATAAAAGTTCATTTTTTTAAAATGCTTTCTACTCTTTTTAGTTTTGCTGTTTTTGTATATAAAACTACATAAGGAAGTGCAATTAATAATAGCCAAAATAATGCAAAGCAACTAAAAAGTGAAATTATTAGTTCAAACGAACTATCTTTTCTATTTATACCTGGCAAAAGTGGATTATTTACATCAGAAATCATCAGAATTATTTGGATAAACCCTCATAAAAATGCTATAAAAAAATATATAAAAATATTAATGAGTGCTTTTCTGTGAAGAATAATTTCTTTTTTTAATAATTCTCAACCTTTTTTAAATAAAACGCTTGTAGTTATAGAGATATTGCTTTTGTCCAATAAAATAATTTTTTTATAAAAAATATCAAAAAAAGTTTTATAAGGAAGTTTTAGTATCATTTTATCATACAAAAATAACACAAAGATAACAATGACTAATAACATATAAAGAACGACATGAATAACACTAAGCTCGAACATTTTTTATCCTAAATTATCTTCTTTTTTTGAATTAGGTAATTTTCTTATGTATCATTCTTTTAATGAAGTGTTATACACTTTTGTTAAGTGCCATTTATATAATTGTCAATCAGGAACTTCCAACATTTCATCTATTGTTTTTTCATCACCTGTTTGAAGATTCTTGAAAACAAGGTTTTTTCCACCTTTTCCACCGTTGTAATAATAATCTGTTTGTTCACTTTCATTAATAACAACTCATTCAAATTCTTTTAATGATTCTATCCTTTTTCCTAACCCTATCATTTTTTCAACAAGGACACTGTCAAAATTGTTTAATTTATCAACAATTCCATCTGTTTTAATAATATCTATTGTTTGAGCAGCTATATTTACACTCTCTCCAGCTGCTGCAAATATAAAATTTACTTTTGCAAATTTGGGTATTTCTGATCATTTTGTAAAAATAAATTTATCTTTTGGCGTTGAACTTCAAGAATATAGATAAGAGACCTTTCCAAAGGCTATACCATAAACTGTGGATCAGATATAATTTCAAGCGTCAAGAGCAGGAGTATCGCTGTGTATTTTATTATCTAAATTTTTAAATAGATTTGTATAAATTTTTAATTTTTCTGTATATTTATTAATTTCGGTTTTTAAATTAGATATTGCTATTGATAAACCGATTGAAATTATAGATGTAGTTACTGTCACAATACCTAAAAAAGGAAAGAACATTGACAAACCTGTAACTACGATTGTTGCAACACTATTGACAATTGAACCAATCATGAGTTTTTTTAATAACTTATTTAATTCTATTAATTGATCTGATATGTTTTGTTTGATCTCTTTGGTTTGTTTTAATAATTCTTGTAATTCAAAAAACTCAATACCTATTTGTTTCGAATTAATTTCATCACTTATAATGTTTACTTTATAGTTTTTTGCTTTATCTGTGAATTCTCTTCTTAAATTTTCTTTAAATTGTTTTGTTAACTCTTTATTTTTTTGAAATTCTTTTTTTTGTTCTAATGAAAATTTTTTAATTTCTTTTCTAAATTTAGAAAATAATTCGTCACTTATAGAATTTTCTATTTTTTTAAAGTTTTCGAATGAAATTTTATTTGTTTTATATAACCATTCTGCGTAACTTATTACTATTTTTTTTATTTCATTGTCATTTATATTTTTAGACAATTTAGTAGAACTAATTTTATCATCTAAAAGGTCTTTTTGTATTTTTTCAAAAACCTCCAAATTTTCACTTAATAAAAATTCAGAAATATTTGTTTGTTCATTTTCTTTTGTTTCTGGTGTGATTGGTTTTCTAATTTCAGTATTGTTAATGTTATTAGACACTACTGACACCAAATTTGTTAAATTAGAAATTGGTTCGCTAATCAGAATTAATTTATTTTTCATAATGCTCCTATATCAATTGTTTATTTTATAGTCATTATAATTTAATATTTAGGAAAAAACTTTTTATAATCAGAAAAAAACTAATTTTTTCAAAAAAACTATGAAAATTAATATTTTTTATTTTATTTATAAATTTATAAGTTATAAAACAACAATTTGTGCTTTATAATCGAGGTGCTCGAATGTAATCTCCGGTGCAGCAAAAACAAAAACACAAGAAAAGGCGGTAGCTTTATGCTACTTCCTTTTCTTGTGTTTTTAAACTCACCATGTTGTAATTAAACTTACAATTGATCACACTTATTTGTTTTTCTTAATTTGTTTTTTCATTCATTTTTTTATAAGCTTCTATAAGTTTATTTAAGTCTATTACTCGAATTGAGCCACCTGTGTATTCATTTAGATCAACACATAATTCAAAACCTAATCTTTTAGTTGGGTAAAGAGTTTCTATTGTTTTATCGAAAGACTTAGCTTGGTTTAAATTGTCTGCGTTATAGAAGATGTTATATCTATAATTAAACATTAAAAGTGAGCCTGAATTGGGATATTGTCTTGAATAATACTTATCAAAGTATTGAAATTCGCTTGTCATCTTAGCAGGTAACCAAAGACCATTATTTTGACTTGTTCCGATAAAAATATTTGGAACTGAATTAATTTTCTCCACGCTTCCTTGAGCTGATTTTTCAAAATCAGTTCCAGTTGGCATGATCATTGAAGATAAATCAATGTATTTTTTCCCATTTAACTCAAAAAACTTTTTATCTTCGAAGAAATTGAATGAAATTTTGTTAATTATCAAAGTCTTAAAAGCATCTAGTAATAACTGTTTATTTTTAGTTTCGATATGTTTAAATACACTTTGATTATTTTGAACATCATAATAACCTGCATTTTGATTAAAATTATTCGTATAACTTTCTGAGAAAATATTATTTTCTTGACTTGTCGAAGTTCATTTTCTTGCTTCTTCTTCAGTATCAAAATTAACTTCTATAATTGCATAATCTAGGTAAGAATGAAGTTCTGTATCTTTATATTCTTCAGGTAAAAAATACTCAAAAGGTGTCATTTTGATGCTTCACTGATCTCTTCCATCTTGAATCACTTTTGCTTTTACTGTTTTGTCCTCTAAATTTGTATGGAAAAGTGTTAAGCCAAATTCTTCTTGATCCATTTGATCAAAGAATAAATGCCCTGCAGATAATAAAAATCATTTTTTTGGATATTCACCTTCATTGTCTGGTGATAAATAATTGATGAATCTAGCATTACCGATTGTGGTTTCTTGGTCGCTATTAGTAATTTTTATTCCTACCGAATTATCAATTTTATGGTTTTCAGATTCAAGCAATTTATAAGAGACGTTTCTTTTTAAAAATCCACCAATAGATATTGTGTATATTTTTTTGTCAGAAAAATCAGAAATTTCTTGTCCGTCTCAATTTTTTGATTCAATTAAATAAATTACTAAAATTCCTTGATCTACTAATTTTTCAAGCCCATAAACTTTATATTCATCATATATTGAATTATCATAAAAATATATTAATGAATCTATATTTGTAAGAGTTTTGATTTGATCTACATATTTATTTTTTATAACATTTTCATATAATTCGAAACTTCTTTTAAAATTATCAATTTTTTTATATTCTAAATTATTAAGTCTTGAAACGCTATAAATGGTGTTTTTAGTTTGTTTTAATCTAAAACCAGGTCTTTCTATTATTTCAAAACCTGTTAAATCTGAAATGGAACAACTAGTTAGTGAAACAAAAGAAATGATTGGAAAGGATATAAAACCAACTTTTTTCAAAAATTTTCTATATTTTTTAATCATTTTATGCCTTTTTAAATTTAATTTTGTTTCTAAAATTAAACTCATTGTTAGGTGATAATAAAACACTTCCAGATAAAATAAATTTACTTAATTTTTTCATGAAATCTCCTTAATAAGAATGCTTTTGCATATTAAAACCTAATTTTTTATTGGGATAAAGTTTTTCAAATGTTTTGTCAAATGATTTAGATTGATTTAATTTTTCATTATAGTTAAAAATGTCATATTTAAAGTTTGACATTAAATAAGTACCTGCATTATCCTTTATTTTTGATGAAAAAACATCTTTAAAAAAGTCAAACTCTTCAACTATTTTTGTCGGCATTCAAAGACCTGATTTTTCATTAAAAGCAATTTTTATATTTGGTATTGAATTTATTTTTTCAACAACACCTGATGATCCTTCTTGAAATTTTGTACCTGACGGCATTATAGAAGTTGATAAATCAACATAATAAGCTCCATTTGAATTAATAATTTGATCATTAGCGAAAAAATGAGTTGAATTGTCAATTCTAAGATTAAAACGAACAGAATCAAATAGGTAAAGCCACTTATTTTCTGTATTGATATATTTAAAGACATTTTCGCCATTTTCTAGATCGAAATATCCTGAGGAAGTATAAAAATTATTTTTATATAAGTCAGAAAAAATATCGTTTTCTGGGTCAATAGAAGTTCATTTTTTAGCATCTTCTTCAGTTTGAAAATTAACTTCTATAATTGCATAATCTAAATATGTATGCAACTTTTTATCTCTATATTCTCTAGGTAAAAATTTTTTAAAAACTTCTGCGCTGAAATTTCATTGATCTCTACCGTCTTGAATAACTTTTGCTTTTACTGTTTTATCTTCTAAATTTGTATGGAAAAGTGTTAAGTCAAATTCTTCTTGATCCATTTGTTCAAAGAATAAATGTCCTGCAGACAATAAAAATCATTTTGTAGGATATTCACCTTGATTTTCTGGTGTTAAATAATTTATAAATCTAGCATTCCCTGTCATCATTTCATTGTTGGAATTTAAAATTTTCAAACCAACTGAGTTATCAATTTCTTTTTCTGTTTTTATAGACACAGGAACATCTGGTATTTTTTCTTCTTTAAAATTCTCAATTTGTACATTTTCAAGCTTGATATTAGAAAAATCTGTTATTTCTTCACCATTTCAATCTTTCTTATCAATTAAATAAATGATTAGATGACCTATTTCGTCAAAAGCTTCTACTCCATAAACATAGTATTTTTGATACAAATCATTTGAATCAAATTCAATGATATCGTCTATATCATCTATGTTTTTAATATCGCTAGCTTTTTTGTTAATGATGTTATCACGTTTAAAATTAAAAAACCTTCAATCCATTGATGTAGAAGGACCATATTTATAATCCAAATTGTGATACATCGATAGGTTATAGAGTTTTTGTATTGGTGAAAATTCTTTAAAAGTTAATTTCTTTTCTTCTTTTGACTTTGCAAGTATATAAGCTAGTCCAGAAGTTGCAACTACTAAAGATACTAATCCACCCGAAAATAAAAACAATTTCTTTTTATTAAATTTCATATTCATTCCTTTATAAATTGTTTATTGTAGAAAAATATGATTTTTTGCTTATATATTTAATACAAACACTAATTAAATTAACTTGAATTTCTAACGTTTTCTAATTTTGACTCTAAATACTTTTGTTCAAAAAAGACCTATTAATGGGGTTAAAACACTTCCAAATACAAAGATAACGATATTTAAAAGTACAATAACAAAAGTATTTGTTCCTTTATAGAAAAGTGGATGTGTGAAGTTTAAAAATCCATAAATAGTCATATCTAATTCTTTTGTTAATGTAGCATTTTCTTTAAGTTGAACATTTTGTAATTCATTATGAATTGGCAATGCCATAAAGAATGTTATTAAGGCAAAAAAGTAGTAACAAACCATTGTGATAAGACTAAGGTAAATTGTTTTTCTAGATACTTCAAGTTCTTTTCTGTTCATAATTCACACAACAAAACCTAAAATAGGGTTTACAGCGTGAATTATGAATGTATTAAAGAAATATAGAGGTGTGAATTTTTTAAGATCAGGTCCAAAAATTAAAGTTCAATAAACTACAAAAGTAATTGTGATGTAAACAATTGCTAAAAAGAAAACCTGTTTAACGATGTAATTTTTAGGGTGAAATGCATAAATAAAAAGGGCAATAACTAAAAATGTGTTGCTTAATCAAGTGAAAGTAAGGTTTGTTCTTCAGAACATTCCAAGTGCTTTGATCCCATGCAATTCACTATTTAATAAAAATTTTCTTTCATCTGCTTGAAGTAGATTTATTTTTTGTATTGCTTTGCTAGAAATGATATGTCAATTAATTAAAGTAGATGCAATTAAGACAAAAAGTGTCATTAACGCAATTAAAAATACAATTTTTTGCATTTTTGTAAAAGAATTGTATTTTTCTTTTAAAAATAATGTTAATTTCATAAATTGAATTATAAGCAAATAAAAGCATATTAAAAGAAATTAAACAAATATAATTTTAAATATGGAAAATAGAGCATATAAATTATTAAAATCACTATATGAAAGCAAAATTCAAGAAAATTTAAGGTTTTCTTGAGAAACAATTCAAAAAGAAATATTAGAAAATAAAGAAAAACTAGATTCTTTAGAAGCATTTTTTCAAGTCGGAGAAGAACTTGAGTTAATTGAATATGAAGGTTCATTATTTTTAATTGAAATGGGAGTAAATTCTCCAAGTAGAAGAAGTTTTTACTACGATGAGCAAGCTCGAATTACTCGTAAAAAGTTTGCTCCAGAAAATTCTGCTTTAGAATGATGCAAGCAAAATAATGTCTCATTAGTTGATGAAAAAATGTACTTTTTCATCCAAGATTTAAAAGATATCGATCTTAAAACTTCTTCTTGGATTTTAACTAATATTTCATTAAGAAATTTAGGCGGCGCAATATTTGGCGATAAGCGCTACGGAAGAACTTTTACCTACCATAACGGGGCAGATTCATACTATTCTTCAAGGGGGTTTTCGTACCTATATAAAATTATTATAAAAATGTTTCTAGTGTATTTAAAACCAGGGAACAATCGTTAATTATATTTGCTGCTGGTGTGTTATAATTTAGCAAATATAAATTTACTTTTATTTAAATTTTTAAGGAGAAAAATGTCAGCAATTAAAAAAATTCACGCACGTGAAGTTTTAGACTCACGTGGTAACCCAACAGTTCAAGTTGAAGTTTACACAGAATTAGGTGGATACGGATCAGCAATGGTTCCTTCAGGTGCTTCAACAGGAACAAGAGAAGCTCTTGAACTTAGAGATAAAGGGTCAAAATATGAATCAAACTGATTTGGTGGAAAAGGTGTTATGTTAGCTGTTGATCACGTTAACCAAGACATCGCTCCAGTAGTTGAAGGGATGGAAGTTACAGATCAACGTGGAATTGACCTTGCTATGATCAAATTAGACGGAACAGAAAACAAAGCAAAACTTGGTGCTAACGCAATTTTAGGAGTTTCACTTGCAGTTGCTCGTGCAGCAGCAAATGAACTTGATTTGCCACTTTACAAATACCTTGGTGGATTCAATGCTCACCAATTACCAGTTCCTATGTTAAACGTTATTAACGGTGGAGAACACGCATCAAACACAATCGACTTCCAAGAATTTATGATTATGCCAGTTGGTGCAAAAAGCCTTAGAGAATCATTACAAATGGCAAACTTTGTATTCCACAACTTAGCTAAATTACTTAAAAAAGCTGGACACGGTGTTCAAGTTGGAGATGAAGGGGGATTTGCTCCTAACTTCAAATCACATGAAGAAGCTCTTGATTTCTTAGTTGATGCTATTAAAGAAGCCGGATACGTTCCTGCTCGTTCAGGAGAAAAAGCTGTTGCTATTGCAATGGACTGTGCTTCAAGTGAACTTTACAACAATGGTGTATATACATTTGGTAAATTAAAAGCTGCTATCGAAAGCAAAAAACCAGGATTTGAACACTTAGAAGGTGTTAAATTAGAATATACAACAGATGAAATGATTGACTACTTAGGAAACTTAGTTGCTAAATACCCAATTATTTCTATCGAAGATGGTCTTGCTGAAAGTGACTGAGCTGGATTTAAAAAATTCACAGAAAAATACGGAAAACAACTTCAAATCGTTGGTGATGACCTTACAGTTACAAATACAGCTATTTTAAAACGTGCTATTGAAGAAAAATCAATGAACTCAATCTTAATTAAAGTTAACCAAATTGGTTCATTAACAGAAACATTTGACGCTATCCAAATGGCTCAAAAAGCAAACATGACAGCTGTTGTTTCACACCGTTCAGGAGAAACAGAAGATTCAACGATCGCTGATATTGCTGTTGCTATGAACGCTGGACAAATCAAAACTGGATCATTATCACGTACAGACCGTATTGCTAAATACAACCGTTTATTAGCTATCGAAGAAGAACTTGGAAACTCATCAGAATTCCAAGGTGTTAAATCATTCTACAACATCGAAGTTAAATAATACAAAATTAATTGCATAGAGCGCAAGCTCTATGTTTTTTTATTCATTTTGTCCTATAATATAGACAAATTCGGTTTAAGCACCTTTAGCGTTTTTTTATCGAAAAAATAATTGTTTTTGTCTCAAAACTAAGCAAAAATCAATATTTTTTATAATTTTCAGGCTCTTTTATTTAAATTCAATATAATTTATAAAATAGGAGAAATATAGTGAGTTACAAGGCTTTATATAGGAAATATCGACCATCAAATTTCGAAGAAGTTGTTGGTCAAGAACACATAGTGGAAACGCTTAAAAACATTATTAAAAATGACAAAGTAGGGCATGCCTATCTTTTTAATGGACCAAAGGGAACAGGTAAAACTTCAGTAGCTAAAATTTTTGCTAGCGTGCTAAATTGTGCCCACCGTAATGATTCATTAAATCCATGCAAGGAATGTAAGGATAATCTTGCTAATAATTTTGACATTATCGAGATGGATGCAGCTTCAAATAATGGGGTAGATGAAATTAGAGATTTAAAAGAAAAAATCGAGCAAGCCCCAATTAACTCAAAGTATAAAATCTACATCATCGATGAGGTGCATATGCTTTCTAAAAGTGCCTTCAATGCACTTTTAAAAACTTTAGAAGAACCTCCAAAGCATGCTATTTTTATTTTCGCTACAACTGATCCACAAAAAATTCCACTTACAATTCTTTCAAGATTGCAAAGATTTAATTTCTTAAGAATGACTAATCAAAATATTGTTAGCCACCTTCAAAAAATCTTTAAATTAGAAAATATCCAGTATGAAGAAAAAGCCTTAAATGCAATTGCTAACCTGTCTTCTGGAGGGATGAGAGATGCTCTTTCAGTATCTGATCAACTTGCTGCATTAGGGAATGGAAAAGTCACTTACAAAGATGTTTTAAAAACCTTTGGAATTATTTCTTCAAGCACTATCATTGAACTTTTACAAATCATAAATAGCGGTGATTCATTTGAACTTATCAAAAAGCTTAACCAACTTTATATCGAAGGAATTGATCCACAACAACTTATTTTTTCTTTAATTAATGCCACTAAAGAATGAATTATTTTTAATAAAACTGGTGATGAAAAATACTTGGAGCATTTTTCAAAAGAAGATTTTGCAAACCTTAAATTTTCTATCACTGTTGCGCTTGATCTTTCTGAGCAATTTTATGATATTTTCACTAAAATATTTAAATCAGAAAATCCTTTTCAAATCATTGAACTTGGGCTTTTAAAAGTGCTGAATCGCAGTGATAAAAGTGTCAAAAGTGAAGCACCTATTATCTATCAAAAACCTGTGATCGAGGCTTCTAAAATACAAAGTAAGCCAGTTATAGAACCTGAGTTTGTTGATGATTTTTATCATTATCAAGAACCTACATATATTAAGAAACAAACAATTGAGCCAGCGGAGCTTCCTAAATCTAAATCAACAATCAAAATCGACATGAAAGCTATTGATAAAAGTTTAGAAAAAATTGATAGCGAACCAATTCAAAATGTTTTTAAAGAGCAAAGTGATGTAAATTTAAATAGTGGAGATGATTTATTCACACCTAGACAAATTATGGAGCTTTCAATTTTTAAAAAAGCTCAACCTGATTATGTTCAATTTGAAAACAGATACAAGTCAATTTGTGAAAACACAAAAAATGAGCTTAGTTTTTACCTTTCTCAATTACCTGATAAAAAAGCAAAAGAAGTCATTGAAAATATTGCTAAAACTACCGTAGCAGCTGGTTATAGTGATTTTGTGGTTTTAGAATGTCAAGATGAAAAAGTTCTAAGATTCTTTAAAGAAAACTTAGGTAAAGCTTTTTTCAAAAAAACAATCAAAGATTTTTTCCAAAAAAATCTTTATGTATATCCAATTTCTACAAACCTCAAAAAAGAAGCCATTGCTCTTAGAAAGAAAAATCGTGATTTAGAAGTAAAAAATGTTGAGCATATCAAAAACTTTGATAACATTTTAGAACACAGCTCAAATAAGTCTAATTCAATCGTTCAAAATCTTTTTGGAGATGATGTTGATTTTAAATTAGAAATTAGAAAATAAATAGGAGAATTTATTATGTTTAGTCCAAATATGTTAAAGCAAATGAAAAAAATGCAAAAAGAATTAGAAGAGAAACAAGCAGCTTTTGAAGAAAAAGAATTTTCTGCTGAAAAATACGGTGTGAAAGTTGTTGTTAGTGGTGCATTTGAAGTCAAATCAGTAACTATTGATCCCGAATTATTAGAAGATGGTGATGTTGAATCATTACAAGATGTTTTCTATGTAGTTCTTAATGAAGTGTTACAAAACATCAAAGATGAACAAGCAGAATTAACACCACAAATGCCTAGCGGAATGCCATTTTAATGTTTAATTCACCAACAATTGAAGAGTTTATTGAAAAGCTCAAAAAAATACCTGGAATATCCAAGAAACAAGCTGAAAAAATTGTTTTTTGAGTTTTAAATTCCAATGAAGAAGATGTTAATTCTGTTTCTAATTATTTTAAAAAAGTTAAGGAAAGAATTAGCTTTTGTCAATTTTGTTTAAACGCAAAAGAAGATGATTTGTGCTACATTTGCAACGATCAAGACCGAAAAAATACATTAATGATTGTCGAAAGTCAATTAGTGATTCAAAAAATTGAAAATGCTCGTTTTTATAATGGGAAGTATTTTGTTTTTGAGAAATTATTAAAAGAAGAAAATGATACTCAAAAAGTGATGCAAATTATAAGCAGGTTAAAAACATATTGCCAAAGCTTTGATGAAGTAATTTTAGCCATTTCTCCTACTTTACAAGGGGAAATTACCAATGCTCTTATCAAAAAAGAACTTGAACCTTTAAATATTAAAGTTTCACAACTTGCTATTGGAGTTCCGATTGGAGCTTCAGTAGATTATATGGATGAATTTACTTTAAAATTTGCACTTGAACATAGACAAAAATAACGAAAGGGGTGCCTATGTTTATAACTTTTGAAGGACTGGATGGATCTGGTAAAACCACAACAATTGGGAAGCTTGCACAAGAGTTGCATAAAAAATTTCCAGAGTTAAATTTAGTATTAACAAGGGAACCTGGCGGGGATAAGGTTCCTGAAGCTGAAAGAATCAGGGAAATCATTTTAGATAAAGCTTCTGATTTATCAGATATGGCGGAAGCTCTTTTATACACCACAAGTAGAAGAGTTCACTTAGAAAAAGTGGTGTGACCTTCTTTAAAAGAAAAGAAATTTGTAATTTGTGATCGTTATATCGATAGTTTTTATGCATACCAAGGTTATGCACGGGGACTAGATTTAGATTTTATTAAACAAATCACTACTTTAGTAATTGAAGATGCTATTCCAGATCTTACTTTCTTTATGGAATTTACTCCTGAGGAAGCTCATAAACGTAGAGAAGAAACTCGTTTAGTCAAAGATCGAATGGAAAATGAAAAAATGGCTTTTCATGAAAAAGTTTATGCTGGATATAAGGAATTAATTAAGCAAAATCCAGAGCGTTTCATTTTAATTGATGCTTCTAAAACTATGCAAGAAGTTCTCGAAGAAGTTTTTGAAAAACTCACTAATCACCCTAAATTTAAGGAATATTGTAATAAATATGTTAAGTCACAAAGTAATTAATGACTTAAAAAATGCGAAAGCTAATAATATGCTTTCGCATTTATACATTTTAGAAGCTTCTCCAAGTTTAGAAATTCATAATGATCTATTGCTTTTTTTAAATGAACTTTTTGAGCTCCAATTAACATCTTTAGACCCAGAAAATCTGGATCCAAATTTATATTATATCGACGGTAAAAATCACAAAATTGAAAAAGAAATAGTTGAACATTTTTTCTATAATGCTTCTTTTAGAGAAAGCGGAAATCAAAAAGAAAAAATTATCTTGATTGAAAATATTGAAAACGCTTCTTTAAGCGTGCTTAATAGCATGCTTAAAAATATTGAAGATCCTTCTGATAATCTTGTGATTATTTTAACAACTAATAACATCAATAAAGTTTTGCCAACTATAATTTCTAGAGCTCAAGTAATTAAAATAATTCCTGAAAATCCAGTAAGTATTTATGAGCAAATCAACTTTTTAGACGATAATATTCATAAAATATTATGTTCTTTATCTTTTGATAATTTTGAAAAACTTCAAAACTTCTCTTTTAATAATAAAATAGATAGTATTTTGAGCGAGTTTTTAGTTGCAATTCAAAATTCAACTAAAAATAAGGAATATTTATATCTTTATCTAACTAAAAAGCTTGTTAAAGATAATTGAGAGCTTAATAAATCTCTCTTAAAAACAATGGTAAACATTATTAAGAGCACTTGAAATTTTTATCCTTTTAATGCTAGAAAAAGTGATTTTGAAAAACTAAATAAATTAAGTAATAAACTTATCAATTCAACTAAAAACCCTTTCTTAATAATTGAAACAATTGAGAAATTCTTTACCAAAGCTAGAAAAGAATTAAATTTTAATATTAGTAAAGAAAACTTTTTAATCGAAATAATGGAGTGTTATGGCTAAATTATATATTGTAGGTACCCCAATTGGTAATTTTGATGACATTACCCTAAGAGCTTTGAAAACACTTGAAAAAGTCGAGCACATTGCTTGCGAAGATACTAGAGTTACCACTAAATTACTAAGACATTTTGAACTTCCTGATAAAAAACTTTTTTCTTATAACAACTTTAATGAAAGAAGTTCAAGCAATGGAATTATCAAGTTACTGGAGCAAGGAATTGATGTAGCGCTTGTTTCTGATGCTGGGATGCCTGTTGTTTCGGATCCAGGTTTTGAGGCAATCAAGCAAGTAAGAAGTAATAATTTCGAAATAGAAATCATCCCTGGGGTTAATGCTGCTATTACTGCTTTTGTAGGTTCTAATTTTAGTAGCACCTTTACCTTTTTAGGGTTTTTAAAAGATAAAAGCAACCAAAGAAAAAATGAACTTGCAAAGCTTGAAATTGGAACATACATTTTTTACGTTTCTCCCCATAAACTAGAGCAATCCTTATTAGATATTAACGAAGTTTTTAGTGGAAAAGAACAAATTTGTCTCTCAAGAGAACTTACTAAAATGTATGAAACTTGATACTACGGAAATGCTAAAGAAGTTTTGGAAAAACTTCTTGCTAATAATGAAATTAAGGGCGAATTTACTTTGATACTTAATATCCCTAAAATCAAGAAAGAGAAAGTTTCTAAATATGCACATTTAAAAAATCAATAGCGATTTTGCTATTGATTTTTTGCTTCAGTGTAATCTAAAGCGCGACAAAAACTACATTTTCAACGTAACAAGGAATGGTAGTTTTGTTTCTTTTTTTAATTTTATTTGTTATTTTTTATTTATCTACAAATTATCTGTGTTAAAAAATATAATTTTTGTAATTTTTAATAAAATAGGAATTAAATAAACACTAGTCTAATATTGTTTTAAGATAAATCACTTTTCTATTAATTTATATTTTCTCTTATAGGAAACTGTAAAAACAAGGAAACAAAAACACTAGAAAAAAGCATATCTACACGATACGCCTTTTTTCTAGTGTTTTTGGACCGCCCGCATTGCAATTAATTTACAATCGAGCAGATGATTCCTAAAAGGTAATAACTTTAAATTAATTTTGAAGAATAAATTTTCTTTTATTAAATTGAAACATCATTAAAAGTATTATTGATGCTAGTTTTTTTAATCTTTCACTTTCATTATTTTTTCTATAAAAACCTTTAAAAATTAAAATTAAAACATTTTTAATTGCAAAAAATAATCATAGTAAAATAACAAAAAACATTAAAACTGCAAAAATAGCAAATTCTTTTGTTTCATTTTCTTTAAGACCATCTGTTATTATTTTTGTAATCACAAAGATAAATCAACAAGATAAAGCTGTTAAAAAAACAGAGATTAAAATGTTTCAAATTAATTTAGTTTTTTTGTTGATTTGTTCATAAACGTCTTTTTTAGTCATTTTTTTCCTTTTGCAACTTTAAGAAGTTGCAGTAAATTTTGTAAATTAATCACTTTCTTATATCCACTTTGTTTTCATAATTTTGCAACAAAAAGCTAACATTTTTAAAACATTTCTTTTCATAATTAATTTTTATGAAATGTTCAAATTTGTCTTTATTTCTTTTGTTACTAAAATTCAGAAAAAGTGATTTATTTTGAAAGAACATTTCTTTTTCGATAAAATAATAATTTTCTATAATGTCTTCTTTGTTTTTTAATGTTGTTAAGACAGCTTCGTTTATATTTAATAATTCCTTATCTGCAATTATTGTTTTAACTAAATTACAAATAATTTTCATATTTTTTAATTTTATATTCAATTTGTTATTGTTTTTTTCAATCATGTTAGTTATTTTTTCGATTAAAAATTGATTTTGAAATAAATGATTTTCGTATGAGTCTTGGAAAAAATATCAAATAAATGAATTTGTCAAAATAACTTCTTTAAATATTTTGTTTATTCTTTTACTCATTAAAAGAGCACAAACTTTAATTTTATTATTTTCAATCAAAAAACTTAAATCATTTAAAACCTTTATTTTTTTATCTAATTCTATTTTTTCTTGATTTATAAATTTAATTAATTGAGATAGTTTAGAGCATAAATATCAACTAAAACTGACATGTTTTATTCCGTATTTTTGCTTAATATATTTTTTAGGTATAATTTTCGGAAATAAAATTTCAATTTCATTATTTTCTAAAACACCTTTTGCAAAAATATCATCAAAAATGATTCAATTTCCTTTTTCTTTTAAAAGATTTATACTTTCATAATTTGATAAATTTTTATCAGGAAAAAAATCGATATCCTTTGGTATTCTATTTATCTTGTTCTTATTGAGTAAAAAATTACATAAACTACCATGAACAACAAGATCAGTGACTTTTAACTTTTTAATGAAAGAAATTTGTTCAAAAGCAATATTAATTTGTTTTTGCATTTAATATAATATTTTTTATTTTTTTATATCTATAAATATTTCAACTTCAAAGTAATGCTATTTTATATAAATTAGCTACTTTCTCAAAATCTATGTTTTTATTTTCTTTATTTTTTACATTTGCAATAATAAAGAAAATTCTAGATAAGATAAATGAGATTAATATCAAAGAAAGAATCCCTGATATTATAAGTACAGATATTTGGAAAGATTTAGAAACTTTTCCAGAACTACCAATTGCTATTGAATATATAAAAAATCAAAAAAATATATTAAGTGATAAAACACAAATAAGTGCTAAAATTATCAACTTTATTGAGGAATTAAGAGTAGAAAATTTAAGTTTTAAAAATGATATTTCTTTTTTTAATTGTTCCATTATTAATATCCTGAACTAAAATATCTTTGATATTCTGTTTCTTGTTTCCTTTGCTCTGCTTTAGAATATAATTCCTTTGCTTTCTCACTTAACTTTCACAAATTTCCCCTTAAAGTTCAATAAGAAACTGATATTGTCTTATATCAAGAATAATTATATAAAGTTTGGTAGCCTTCCAATGCAAATCTGAAAACATCATTTATATTCTCTTTTTTATCAATTGAATATTTTAATTTTTCAATTGTTAATGTAAGAGAAGATATTGTTTTTTTTAATTCCGGCATTATATCTGAGATTAAACGTGGCATAGCTGCAGCAATTTGAACTCCTTTTATAGCAACATCCACCTCTTTAATACCTATATCACCATTACTAAATGTGTGGCCTACTCAATCTCCTACGACATCTGTCGATTCTGCAATCTCAGCTAAAACAGATTTTAAACCATTTGAAAAATCAATCAAGAAATTTGAGACTGCTTCTCTATATGAATGAACATTTTTTACTCAAACATTAAAAAATGATTTTAAATCATTCCATTCATTTTGGGTTAAATATGAGCTTACCTGAATTTCTTTCGGATTTTTACTTGTAAAACTAGAAGCTATCAAATCTCATAAATCAATTTGAGTTGATTCGTCTACTATAACATTTAATTTATTTTCTAATTCATTAGTTAATTTTAATGTATAATTAATATCACGCATATAAAGAGACTTATTTTTCTTTAGATCTTCTAAAGCAACTTTGATTTGTTCTTTTGATAAATCTTTTTCAAAAGTCTTATGTGTTGATTTTAAATCAATTAAACCTTCATTTATAACTGGGATAATCATATTCCTCCTTATTTTTTTTAATGTCTTATTAGGATATCTATAAAATATCCTACTTTTATTATATCTATAAATATTTTTTACAACATCAAAAAAACACAAAATATGGTTGTATCCATATTTTGTGGCTTGATTGTAATTTGCGTTGCAACGCGGGGGGCAAAAACACAAGAAAAAAAGGCATGGCTACACGCCACGCTTTTTTTTCTTGTGTTTTTGTTTCTTTTAAATTTATTAAAATTTTTTTGTGGTGTTTTTGCAAAGGATCCACATAAATGAATTATAAAAGAATTTGTTTTAAAAATAGGGCACAACTAGAACTTTTTTAAAAGATTGTTCGATTTCTTTAGAAAAAATTGCAAAAATTCTTGGTTTTTCAAAATCTACAATATGAAGAGAAATAAAAAATAATTCGACCGAAAATGGGTATATAGCTGAAGAAACTGAAAACAAATCTAAAATAAGAGAAAAATGAAAATATCAATTTAAATTGGAATCTGATTTTTATTATTACAAGGAATTCACAAAAGTATTTTTAGAAAACTTTGACAATACTTATTCAGGGGTAAAAATTACCTGATTCAAAATAAAGAATCATTATGATTTTCCAATACCTACAATCAAAACAATTTACAATTGAATGAACAGTGGGTTATGAGCTTTGACAATAAAAACAAGCTACGTCCACGTTATAAAAAAGGTGGAAAAAGAACTGGTGACACAACAACAAGACTTGTAGGTAATAGATATGTTATACCAATAACTTTTAGACCTAAAAATGTTAATGATAGATCTGAATTTGGACACTGAGAAGCTGATTTAATTGTCGGTAAAAAAGGAAAAACTACTGCACATTTACTAACCTTTGAAGAAAGACAAACTCGTTACGGATTGATAAGAAAAGTACCAGATAAAAATCCATGAAATGTAGCAAAAGTGTTGTTTGAATTAATTAAAGAAAAAAGACTAAATGTTAAATCTATAGCTATTGATAACGGACCGGAATTTAAGTCGTTTTTCATGATTGGTTATAGGTTGCAAATTAAAATTTATAAAGCTCATTCATATGCTTCTTTCCAAAAAGGATCAATTGAAAACTTTAATGGTTTAATAAGAAGAAAATATCCGAAGAAAACGAATTTTATCAAAATATCGGATGAAGAAATTATGGAAACAGAAAAACAAATAAACAATATGCCAAGAGAAATTCTTGATTATTTTTCAGCTGATGAGTTGTTTTTCGATTTGTATTATTATAAAAAACCTTGAGATTCGAAAATACAAGAAATCCAATTATATGATCGTGCTTTTAGAAAAATAAAGTCCAATACTGAAAGAAACAAATTCTTCAAATGATATAAAAAATAATTCATAAAATTTAAAGAAACACCACAACAAAAACACCATCCCATATGTTGCATTGGGATGGTGTTTTTGTTGCACTGGAAATTACACTCAATCCACAAAATATGGTTGTATCCATATTTTGTGTTTCAGTTTACTATTGGTTTTTTATTTAATTAAGTCTGTCCCCATATATGGAACTAAAACTTTTGGCACTGAAATTGAGCCATCTTCGTTTTGATAAATTTCTAAAAGAGCGGCTACAACACGGTCAATTGCAAGTCCTGAACCGTTCATTGTGTGTGCATATTGAGTTTTTCCATCTTTATCTTTGTATCTAATCATTGCTCTACGAGCCTGGAAATCACCCATATATGATACTGATGAAACTTCTCTGAATCTATTTTCAGAAGGTAATCAAAGTTCCAAATCAATTGTTTTTCTTGATGAAAATCCCATATCTTTAGTGCAAAGTTGTAATGAACGATAAGGAATTTCTAATTTTTCAAGCACATCTTTAGCATCATTAAGCATAGCTTCAAATTCTTTGATTCCGTCTTCTTCAGTTGTCACTTTAACAAGCTCAACTTTTTTAAATTGGTGTTGTCTTAAGATTCCTTTTGTATCTTTCCCTGATGAACCAGCTTCTGATCTAAAGCATTCTGTGTATGCTGTAGCTCTAAACGGGGTTGAAAGATCGACAATTTCATCATTATAGTAATTTGTAAGTGTAACTTCAGCTGTAGGAATTAAATATTGATTTAAATTGTTAAGTTTGTATAAATCTTCAGCAAATTTAGGTAATTGACCTGTTCCATATAAAATGTTTTCATTAACAATAACTGGGGTTGTAAACTCTGTATAACCCTTGCTTACATGTAAATCAAGCATAAATGAAATTAAGGCTCTAGTAAGTTTTGCTCCAAGCCCTTTGTAAATTACATATCTTGAACCAGATAATTTAACTGCTCTTTCAAAGTCAATAATGTCTAATTCACGAGCAATTTCATAGTGAGGTTTAACATTGGTTACAAGGCCTCTACCAAGGTTTTCGTGTCTTGAAATTTCAACATTATCTTCTTCACCTTCACCATAAGGAACTTCATCAAGAGGTAAATTAGGAATTGATAAAGCTAATTTTTCAATTTCATTATTAAGGTCATCTGCTTGTTTTGTAAGTAATTGTTCTTGCTCTTTAATATTTGCAATTTGCTCTTTTAAGCTAGCTAATTTTTCAGGTTCATTTCTAAATTTCCCAAATTCTTTTGAAAGTGTTGAAAGTTGGCTCTTAAGTTGTTGAGACTCAAACATAAGTTTTCCTCTACGGCTTGCTAAGTCATAATATTGCTCAAAAACATCTAAATCAAAGCCTCTAGAATCAAGTTTTTTAGCCACTTCATCTTTATTATTTAAAACGTATTTTAAGTTTAACATTTGCACCTCTCTTGTTTTCCAAATTATAAACTTTTTTAATTTCTTTAATTTAAAAAATGATACAAAATAATGAATTTTCTAACTTAATCGGTCTATAATTTAGGGGTAAAATTACTATACTTAGAAATAACTTTTTAAGGTATAATATAAGCACGCTTATATAATAAATATAAACAAGGAGGAAACATGAGTAAAAGAACTTACCAACCAAACAAGCGTAAACACGCTAAAGTACACGGTTTCAGAGCAAGAATGAAAACTGCTAATGGTAGAAAAGTATTAGCTAACAGAAGAGCTAAAGGTAGAAAAAGATTAACTGTTTCAGATAAATAATTTTTAGTTTAATTTATGAAAAAAATTTATCGGCTTAAGAAAAATTGAGAATTCAATGAAATTCTTAATTCTAAAAAGCAATTACTAAACAGATTTGTAATTATTTATTACAAGGAAAGTAATAACTTTAAAATAGGAATTACTGTTCCTAAAAAGTTTGCTAATTCTGTAGGTCGAAATTTATACAAAAGACAATTACGTGCAATTATTCATAATTTAAATATTTATGATTATAAGTATGAATTTGTAATAATTGCCCGCAAAGATTTTGTTGAAGAAGATTTTGCTACCAAGCAAAAAGAAATTAACAAACTCTTTGAGAAGTTTAGGAAACATGCAAAGATCTCAAAATTTTAATTATTTTACTGACGATAAAGATCCTAAAAAACAACGTTCAGAACTTTTCAAGAAAATTTGAAAATGAACGAAAATTGTTTTTTATGTTTTTTTATTCGGTATAACTCTTACAGGGTGTGTTCAGTCATTCGTTATCAAATCATCTAACTATGTTGGTAACGGACTTGAGTTTTATTTAAACAAAAAAGAAATCGCACCTAAAGTTAATACATTTAAAAATACTACTAAAACCGAAACAACCAAAGCGGGAACTGAAAATATCAAGTACACATATGATCTTTTAAGTATTGAAAAAGAAAAAAACGTTTATGTTAACGACAAAAACGTTTTAGCTAAGCTTCAAGAGCAAACAACTCAAAATAATGGAACATATGGAGAATATGGTTCATATAGCTCAGCAATTCAAATTATTGATGCTAAAAATGTCCATGAAAATCAAAATAGCAAACCTATTTTTGAAAAAAATGGAAAGTACCTTTTTACTAACTCAACAGTAAAAAATTACTCATATGTAAATGATATTAATGATGATACATTAATCAAAACATTTATCTTTGTCTCAGGAAAACAAGAAAATCTTGAGCTTAAAAAAGATGACAAAGGTGCTTTAATTACTAATGAAAATGGAGAATATGTTGTTACAAAATTACCTACTTTGGGTACAATTGCTAACTACTTAAATTCAGAAGAAGCTCCTTCAACTTCATTAGCTAATAAAAAATATGCACGTGATATTCTTCAAGCGTTTTATGATTATACTTTTGGTAAAGACAGTGCATTTGTAAAATCATTTGACTTTGTTGTAGATGCACAAGGAAATAAAACTGACTTTTCTAAATGATTAGATGCAAAAGTTAATAAACTTAACACAGCTATTAATGGCGAAGATGAAGCAACAAAAAATACAGCTACTTTATCAGTGAAAGAAAAAGTAGCCATTGATAAGTATTTAAACTTATTAAACCAAATGCTTCTTACTGTTGGGTGAATTCAAGCATCTGGTGATTCATATGTAGCTAACGTAGATCAAGAATCACACATCATTAATGCACACAATGATATTGGTCTTGCTTTAAAAGGTGATTATGAATCTAAACCAATCACCACTTGAAGTGAAGCTTGAGGATATGGACCATTTTATGGGTTACTTGTTTACCCACTTGCAGTTCTTACACAAGCATTGCGTCAAGGAATCACAGATCTTAATGGTTGAGGATCTATCTTAACAATTATTATTGTTGTTATTGTTACTAGATTATTAACAATTGGATTTACATGAAAACAATCTGTTAGTCAATCAATCCAAGAAGATATGAAGATTAAAAAAGCCGCTATCGAAGCTAAATACAAAGGTTTTGAAGATAACAAAGCAATGAAAATGCGTAAAAACCAAGAATTGCAACAATTAAACAAGAAATTTAACATTAATCCTTTAGATGTAATTGGCGCAACCTTTATTACAATGCCAATTTTCATTGCGATGTGACGTGTTATTCAAGCACTTCCTGAAATCAAATCAACTTGATGATTAGGAATTAACTTCGCAACTACTTCATATACAAAAGTATTTGAAGGTGCATGACAATATATCTTATTAATAATTATAGCTGTGGCTATTCAGTTATTATCTCAATTGCTTCCTCAATTACTTGTGAGAAAGAAAATGAAATTAAGAGCTTCAATTGCTGAAAGAGAAGCGCTTAAAAAATCAGAAAGAACTCAAAGAATGATGATGATTGTTTTTACAATAATTACAGTTATCTTTACAGCTGGGGTTCAAGTTTACTGAACATTCACTGGTCTTTGAAGTTTATTCCAAACATTGCTTATCCACAGATTGAAAAAAACTCAATGATTCAAAGATAAGTATTCAAAAAAATCATTGCTTAATAAATAATAAAAGCAATATATAAGCAAGTTTTGCTTAAAATAATTATTAATTAGCGTCCTAAATTTGAGGATGCTTTTTATTTAAAAAATTACTTAGTAATAAATGTTTTTGAATAATAAATTTATTATTTTTGCGGCCTTGTTATAATGACACTAATTAATAAAAATAAACATATTTAAGTAGATGTTATATGAACAAGATTTGAAAAAATTAGAACTTCTTTTTACGGTGTCAATCTTATTGGTAACTGTTTCGATAAATTCTAAAAACAATTCTTCAATAAATTAAAAGGAAAATTTTTTTAACTATGTAGAATTTTATGAGAATGTAAACTTAAAAGAGTTTCCTTTTGAAGAAAAAGAAGCAATTTAATTTTTGATAAATTAAAGAACAATCGATAAGTTGCAAATTTTACCGAAAACATAGGTTATTCTTCAAGACCGAAATATTATAAATTAGAAAAATCACACGCAAATTTTAAACACGTGATTTTTTGTATCCAGTTTAACCTAACATTCTATTTCCTATTTAATAAATATTAAATATTATTTATTTAGAGTGTTTTTGTTAAAATATAAAAATATTTTAAATAAGGAGTGTGTATGAAAAAAAATAAAAAGAAAGTACTAATAGGTGCACTTGCTCTTTTAACTCCGATTACAATTGCAAGCGTTGTAACTACAACTTTAATTTTGAAGAAGAGAAATAAAAAAAATCTTATTCAGCCTGTTAATCCAAATCCAGTAGAACCTACAGAACCAACCAACCCTAATCCTGCTGAACCTACAGAACCAGTAGAACCTACTAAGCCTACTAATCCTGTTAATCCAAATCCAGTAGAACCTACACAACCTACTGAGCCGGAGGAGCCTACAGAACCAACTAATCCTAATCCTGCTGAACCTACAGAACCAGTAGAACCTACTAAGCCTACTAATCCTGTTAATCCAAATCCAGTAGAACCTACACAACCTACTGAGCCGGCGGAGCCTACAGAACCAACCAACCCTAATTCTACTGATCCTACACCAGAAGAATCAAAAGAATTGACTGCTGAAGAAACTAATTTATTATTTCAAAATGCATCTGTTATAGTTGAAAATAATGGATATTTTACTTCAACAACTGGTGTTTTAAATATCAATATTGAAGGGCTTAATAATTCTCAGAACAACTTAGTAATTAATCAATATAGTTGAAGTTCTAATAATGAATTTTTGAAAAATACTACAATTCCACAATTACAAATTCAATATAGTGATATCGAAACAGATACAACTTATTCAGTTGCAATTAAAGGAACTTACAATAATAAAACCTTTGTTAAAACTTTTAATAACTTAATAGTTCATAAAGTCAATCCACTTAGTGAAGTTATTTTGCAAAATCGTGATAATGTAATCATAACCAATGGAAACCCAATAACTTTAACTTTAAATAAAACAACCAATTTGGATCTTTCTAGAACTCAGTGATTTTATTTTAATAAAAAATTAGATCAAATAGGTTCTTCATCATATCAAACAAACAGACCTGGTACATACTATGCTATTGTATTTGACAATGAAGGTTTAAGTTGAAAAACTAACGAATTAGAAATTGAATCTGACAATTTCCAAAACACAGATCCAGGTTTTGCAGCTAATTTAAATGAAGCTTTTGATATTGTGACTTATCAGCAAAAATTTTTAGGTTATGAATCACGTGAAAATAAAATAAATAACCAGTTCTATGAAACAGAATTATTAAATCGTTACTCTTCACAAGGCTTTAGATATCCAGGTTGAGATTATAATTATGAAGATAATAATAAAGAAAATTCATTTATGAATTTGGATGGTGAAAGAGTTAATATTTCAAACTTAGTTTTTGCTGAAAGAGTTCCAGGAGAAACAGATGTTAAATATTCAGACCCTCAATGAATTAAATCTCAAATCGCAAGTGGTCAATTGAAAAAACACCCAGCAGCGGCTTTATGATATCAAAAGAATGTAACTAATGAAACCAAATCACTTACTAAAGAATTTAAAATTGATGGGAGTTTTTCAGGAAGTAATGCTTTAGGTTTATATATTCCAGCAGGTGAAATTGCAGAAATTGAATTTGATGCTGAGACATATAATATTTTTAAAAACGCATGAAATAAAGATTTACCAATTAAAATTCATATAAATCAAAACTATTGAAACAACAGAGGTTTTAACGATACAGCTAGAATTTCTAACCGTTATCCTTTTGTACAAAGTATCTTTACATTTCAATTTAGTGAGATAGATCCAGAAACTAGAAAAATTAAAGTGGCTTCGCCTTTTGGTGGTTCTTTATCATTTGAATTAAAACAAAACTTCAAATATAACGGAAATTTTGCTTCTTTAAAATTCAAAGTTTATGGTGCGGTAGAACAATTCCATTATGTTTATGATCAAACCACTGAAGAACAATGAAATGCACAAATTACAAAAATTAAAAATGGTGAAATTACCGCCCCTGTCGCTTCAATCCAAACTAATTATTCTTCAATTTTAGTTCCTTTCACCACTCCTACATCTGTAGCTGGGGTGCAATTAGATAATATGGTTTTCCCAGAAGAAGTCTTTAAGAAATGAAATAGTTTTTATGAAATGTCATATTATTGAGGAGATTACCGAAATCCTAAAATAGCTTTAAATTATTGCGATGATATTTGAGGTGGAGCTGGAGCTTGAGGGGGTACAAATAATCTTTGAGCCGCTATTAGTTGAGCTAAAGGTTATTATGATGGTAAAAGTTTAGATTTTGGTTTTGCTAATTGAGGTAATTACCACGAAATTAATCATAACTTTGAACAACATCAAGATCCATTCAATATTAAGAATCATGGATGAACAAATATTCCTTCAACAGTTGATTTAACATTTATAAATGACAGAACAAGATTACGTAATTTTGCTAATTTTACAGGTGATTTAGATGAAGGCTGATCAAGATTGGCTAATGGATACATTTTAAATGCTAAAAAAACCAATAATCAGGATTGATATTCATTATATGCCAATATGGTTTACCAATATGGGCCAATGAATTTTGCAAACTGAATTAAAGCTTCTGGAAAAAGTAAAAACTCAGAAAAATTTTTCACTACTATAACTTATTTAGCAGATTACTTTAAATTAAATCCTTTATATGCACTTAAACAATATGCTTCATCTGTAACTACAGGTGAAACATTGCAAAAGAATTTCACAGTAATTAAAGAAATTAATGGCGATAGCTCTCGAGAAATACCAGTGACTCCAGAAGAAGAAAACAAATTAAATAAATATCCTGCTTTTGATTTTGTTTCATCTATTTACGCTGTTGGAAACTATTTATATAATAGTGAAACAAGTAATTTCGAATATACTTCTGATACAATGCCTGCTTTCCAAATCCCAGCTGGCCAAGATTATGTTTTTGATTTTGAAAAAGGTATTGCTTCATTTAATCCTAATTTTAGAATTAAAAACATTCAAGTGCCAACTCAAACTAAATTAGGAAATTCTTTAACTATAGATTCAAATAATAAATTTAAAGTTACTTACCGTGCTAATGCAGATACTTTTGCAGAAATTGATGAATTCGATTTAGATATTATTCCAGATGAATTTGAGAATAAACCAAGTAATTATGTACCAATGTACAAAATGAAAATTAAAATTAGAAATGTGGTTAATCGCCCAGTAATGAAACTATATCCAAGTTTAAGTTCTAATGTAAATTCTTTTGATGAACTTTATGCTGCTTACACTCAAATAGATCAAAATAATATTATTTCATTTGTGCAAGATTTTAATTTCGATGAACTTAATTATTTAAACAAGAGGCAAAATACTCTTTTAGAATCAACAATGAAATTTGTTGCTCCTACAACAGGAACTTTTGAATTTAAAGCACTTGCTGATGATTGATCTGCGGTTTGAGTTAATAATCAATTAATTGGAAGTAGTTTGAGAGCTTCTAATAGTGAACAAAATTTAGGGTCATTTGAATTTGTCAAAGGTCAAATTTACGAAATTAAATTAGCAGTTTATAACAAAGCAGGTGCTGGTAATATGAATTTCTGATTAGCTAATGGAACAGAAAAAATTAATTTAGTTACAAATTCTATAACTCCTACTTTAAACACTGATAATTTAAATGCAGATCAACTTCGCAATTTAATTGAAAATCCAGCTTATCAATATCAACGTAGATACAGAACTAATGAAAGTAAAAACAAAACTCAAATTTCAAGATATATCAAAAATCTAGGAATGGCGGAACCGAAATTTAGCTTTACAATGGTGCCAGATGGTCCAGAAGCTTATAAAGTATTTGATAATGATATTAATACATATTATGAAAAATTCTATGATAATGCTGTTCAAAATAGACCGGTAAGATTGACATATCAAGCTAGTGAAAGTTTTAAAGCTAACTTTATTGATATATATCCAAGACAAAGCAATTGACGTTGATATGTGCCGAATGAATTGACAGTAACAATTAAAGAAAAAAATTCTGATGAATATCATATACAACATTTATACTATGATTTTAGTTCAAGATGAAGCAATTCTTCTTATCAAAGAGTTTTCTTTGATCGTGTTTATGATATAGAAGAAATTACTATTCAAGCTAGAAACACTCTTAATACAGATAGATATGGAATTACTTTAGCTGAAATTAAATTTGGAATTAATTTAAATACTGATAGCATCATTCCAATTAACAGTAAAAATAATAGATTTTATGGACATTGAGAAATGATAAGTAGTGAAATAGATGGTATAGAAAGTCCAATTAATGGTTTTGTGGCTAAATCTGTAACTGCTAATGACTATATAGAAATTCCAATTAATTCGCCAGAAATGGTAATTATGGGACAAAAAGGTCAAGATATGTCTACTTTTGATGTTTATTTTGATGGTGAGTTAGTAGGTAGAGATATTAGTGCTTCTAACCAATCAAACAACACATTATTATTTAATGAGCTATTATTTTTAACCAAAATTACTGATACAAATATAAATTGAAATGATTCACATACTCTTAAAATTGTAAACAAAGAAAACAAACCATTAGTTTTAACATTTATTTCATATAAAGATATTCAAAACTAAAAAATGCCTATTTATAGGCATTTGCTTGAGTGTAATCTCCAGTGCAACAAAAACACCATCCCAATGCAACATATGGGATGGTGTTTTTGTTGTGGTGTTTCTTTAAATTTTATGAATTATTTTTTATATCATTTGAAGAATTTGTTTCTTTCAGTATTGGACTTTATTTTTCTAAAAGCACGATCATATAATTGGATTTCTTGTATTTTCGAATCTCAAGGTTTTTTATAATAATTCAAATCGAAAAACAACTCATCAGCTGAAAAATAATCAAGAATTTCTCTTGGCATATTGTTTATTTGTTTTTCTGTTTCCATAATTTCTTCATCGGATATTTTGTTAAAATTTGTTTTCTTTGGATATTTTCTTCTTATTAAACCATTAAAGTTTTCAATTGATCCTTTTTAGAAAGAAGCATATGAATCAGCTTTATAAATTTTAATTTGCAACCTATAACCAATCATGAAAAACGACTTAAATTCAAGTCCATTATCAATAGTTATAGATTTAACATTTAATCTTTTTTCTTTAATTAATTCAAACAACACTTTTGCCACATTTCACGGATTTTTGTCAGGTACTTTCCTTATCAATCCATAACGAGTTTGTCTTTCTTCAAAGGTTAATAAATGTGCAGTGGTTTTTCCTTTTTTACCAACAATTAAATCAGCTTCTCAGTGTCCAAATTCAGATCTATCATTAACATTTTTAGGTCTAAAAGTTATTGGTATAACATATCTATTACCTGCAAGTCTTGTTATTGTGTCACCAATTCTTTTTCCACCTTTTCTATAACGTGGACGTAGCTTGTTTTTTATTGTCAAAGCTCATAAACCACTATTCATTCAATTGTAAATTGTTTTTATTGTAGGTATTGGAAAATCATAATGATTCTTTATTTTGAATCAGGTAATTTTTACCCCTGAATAAGTATTGTCAAAGTTTTCTAAAAATACTTTTGTGAAGTCTTTATAATAATAAAAATCAGATTCCAATTTAAATTGATATTTTCATTTTTCTCTTATTTTAGATTTGTTTTCAGCTTCTTCAGCTATATACCCATTTTCGGTCGAATTATTTTTTATTTCTCTTCATATTGTAGATTTTGAAAAACCAAGAATTTTTGCAATTTTTTCTAAAGAAATCGAATAATCTTTTAAAAAAAGTTCTAGTTGTGCCCTATTTTTGAAACAAATTCTTTTATAATTCATTTATGTGGATCCTTTGCAAAAACACCACAAAAAAATTTTAATAAATTTAAAAGAAACAAAAACACAAGAAAAAAAGCGCGGCGTTTAGCCATGCCTTTTTTCTTGTGTTTTTGACCCCTCGCGTTGCAATGCAAATTACAATCGAGCAATGCCTATTTATAGGCATTTTTTTCATTTGTTTTCAAGTTACAATCTTTTAAAAATTACTGTAAATTTTGTGTAACTCTGCAACTCTTTGTGCGAAGGATCTAAATTATTTGTAATTTCTGATACTTGTTCATTATAGTTATGAGATTCAAAGCATCTATAAATTTAGTTTCCTCAATTGTTAAATTCCTCTTGGCTTGATATTCAAGTTTCTACATAATTCATTAAATATTAAATCAAAAGCACCTATCTTTAATTAGAAAGGTGCTTTTGATTTAAAAATGTATTAAGTAGGTTAACGTTTTGATTTGTCATATGCAACACCAGCTGCAGCTGGACCCGCTGATTTTTTTGATGTTGCAAAAAGAACAATTAAGGTCACTACAAATGGAAGTGCTCTGAATAATTCTTCAAATTTTTTAATTGAATCAAAACTACTAATTCCAAAGTATGAGAATGAATAAAGAGCTGCGAAAATAAGTGAGATAATAGTTGAAATACTAATTTTTCATTGACCAGTAATCATAATAGCTAAAGCTAGGAAACCAATCCCTTGCACATCAGCAGTTGTTGAGAATTCATTTAAACGTAAAGTAGCGAAAATAGAACCTCCAACGCCAGCTATGCAACCACAGATAAATAATCCAATTCATTTCATTCTAAATACGTTAATTCCAGCTACATCACTAGCTTGTGGATTTTCACCAATTGAACGGTATCTTAGACCTCATCTAGTTTTTCTAAGCACAAATCATGAAGCAATGATAATTGCAATTGTAATAAATAGCTTAAATGAAACAATGCTTTTGATAGTTGGATATTGACCAAGCGCTAATTCTAAAGTTCCTGAATTACTTACAACTTGACCTTCGTCTTGGTATTTTCTTAAAATGTAAATTGTAATAGCTGCTAGCCCGATAGCTAAAATATTAATAGCAAATCCTGAAACAACTTGGTTTGATTTTAATTTAATAGTTGTATAACCAAATAAAAATCCAAATAAACCAGTTAATAGCGCTGCAAGCGGAATAATTAATACTTGTCATCACATCGAAATAGCATGTCCAATTACTTTTTTATTTTCGTATGTTGCTGCAAAAACGTGTGTTCCTAAGAATTGTAAGATCATATACATAATGGCACCAAAAATCATGAAACCATTAATAGCAATATTGACAATCCCAACTCTTTCAGAGAAAATTCCTGAAATCGTACCTAAAATAAGGATGCAGAAAATAAACACAAATGTAGAAACTAAAGGTCCTCAAGGCATCTTAATTTACTCCTATCATTTTTGTTCATTTAGCATTAATTAAATCAATAAATGAGTGGTAAGCTTCTTCTTTGTAAGCTTTATATATTTTCTTAGCTTCGTGTTTATTGTTTAAATAAACATTTTTAGCATCCCTATAATTATTAATTCCTAATTGTTGTAGTTTTTCATAGAAATTAAATTTCTCAATTGACATTTGATTGTAAATGTCTAATCTTTCTTCATTTGTGATTGCTTGTTTTGCTTGTTGGTACATTTTATCGACATACTTATCGTATTCTTTGCGTATTTTGTTTGCGCTAGACGATATTTTAAGGTGTTCTGCTTTTAAAGTCATAAGTTTTCCTCAATTATCTTTTCTGTTTTTTCAGATAATTTGATGAAACTCTTTAAATTTGTGTCAAAACTCTTTTCGAGTTATCAAGTATGAATATTTAATTAATGTTTTTATAGGTCTAAATTTCAAGAACATCACTGACATTGCACCTAAGAATAAAATAAGGCTTGGTACAAGTTTATAAAACTCACTATCAACAGTTCTTATTCCACCTACAAGTGCTAATAAGTCTTTTGCAATGTAAATAAATGAGTATAAAAATGAAGTGAAAATGACTCCAATAGGCCCATTTAAAGCAAGAAGAGAAATTGCAATTGAGTCAAATGCGATTAAAATTGGTTGACTGACAATTTTGTCACTAATTCCATTTTCAATAAATAAGAAATAGAAAAATCCAGCTATTCCGTTAAGTGCTCCTGAAATACCAAGCACTAAAACACACATTAATTTTTCGTTAATTCCTACATATTGAGCATTTGAAGGATTAAGTCCAACAAGTTTGATTTTGTATCCAATGGTTGTTCTTGAATAAACAAAGAAAATTGATAGTGCCACTAAAATAAAAGCGACAATTCCAATAATCATAAAATTAAAACTAATTTCATTACTTACTGAAATAACTAACCCTGAAGGTCCAATGCTTTCAATTTCACCAAATACTTTGTTTTTATGAAGAATCATTCAACCAGCAATAAACGAAATAATTCAGTTAAGGAAAATGGTTGAGATAACTTCATGCACTCTAAAGAAAGCTTTTAGAATTCCTGAAATTGCTGCTGTCATAAAACCAATGAAAATTGATAAAAATAGCATACTAAGTAAAAAACTCATTGAAAGTGGCTCACCATTTCTATTTATGCTTAAATAAATAGCGAACATCACCACAGCAGGAAGTGTCATTTGACCAGGTCCACCAATATTAAAGTATCCACATTTAAAGCCAAAACTTACTGCTAATCCTGAAAACCCAAAGATAATAAAGTACATTAAAATACCTTTATTTTGGGGATAACTAAATAATTTGTCAAATGGTTCTTTTAAAATATGGATAAAAAGTCAAAATGGGTTTAATTTGTTAAAAGCAGCAGAAGGATTTTGAATAATTTTTGTTAAATAAAAGATTATTGAAACAATAATTAACCCAAAGATAATAGCTCAAATTGCAGAATAAGCTTTTCTTCTATTCTCTTTTTTGTCAGGGAAAATCATTTTTCTTCTAAAGGACTCAAATTGTTCAAGAATCTGTTTCATTTTCTTCCCCTCCTTGTTCCTTAACTATTAAATTATTGTTTATATTATTATCACTTGGTTCATCTTTTATTTCTTCTTGTTGCCCATTTTTATGAGACATAAATAAACCAATTTGTGTTCTACTTAATTTATTAGCTTTTTCTGTTGCTATAATTTCACCTTCATTAATTACAGCGATAGTATCAGCTAAAGCAAGAACTTCATCAAGTTCATAAGAAATAAGTAAAATAGCTTTTTTATTAGCTTTTTCTTTCAATATTCTATTGTGAATATTTTTAATTGCCCCAACATCTAAACCACGTGTTGGTTGATTAATTACGATAAGATCGTGAGGTGTGCTCATTTCACGCCCAACAATAAATTTTTGTTGATTTCCACCTGAAAGAGATCTAGCAACAGAATATCCTTCTCTTGCACCTCTAACATCAAAGTTTTCAAGAATTTTGTTAGTTTCTTTTTTAATTGCTTTGTTTTTTAATACACCAAAATAATTAAAAAATTTATCTCACAATCTTCTGAGAATTGTGTTTTCATAAATTTTGTAATCAAGAGCTAAACCATGTTTATGTCTATCAGAAGGGATTAATGAAAGACCTAATTTTGATATGTCTAAGACGTTGTATTTTGCAATATCTATGCTGTTGTTTTCTTGTTCTTTTTTCAGCATCAAGTATTTTTTATTGTAGCTAAATCCAAAAAGACCTAGAGCAATTGAAAAAACAAAGAAAACTCCTGCATAAATTAAGAAAATTACATGTGATTCTTTAAAAAGTAATTTAGTTTCCAATGAATTGCTATATCCTCCAATAGAACCTAGGATAATAGTTAAACAAAGAACTAAAGCCGTAAAGATTCAAAGAATAATGGATCTTTTTTTGTAATTTTCTTTTAATAAGTTATGTTTTTCTTTAATAAATTCAGTTGGCTTAATTTTAATTGAACCTGAAGTTGGGTTTTTCATCCCTGAAACAACATACTCTAAATCTCTTTGACCATTTCCTTCAATTCCTGCAATAGCTAAAATTTCACCAGCATGAACTTTTAAACTTAAATTATTAAGATTTTTTTCTCCTGCCGTAGAAACATTTTTTAGTTCTAAAACAACATCTTCTTCTTCAAAGGTTTCTTGATTTGAGGCGTTTTGAATAACTTCAACATCCCCACCAGTCATCATTTTAGCCATATCTTCTTTAGTCACATCAGAAACTTTGAAATTTTGAACAACTTCACCTTTTCTAATAACTGTCCCATAATCAGCAACTTTTT
Organism: Mycoplasmopsis gallinacea; assembly: GCF_012220205.1. Classification (NCBI taxonomy): domain Bacteria; kingdom Bacillati; phylum Mycoplasmatota; order Mycoplasmoidales; family Metamycoplasmataceae; genus Mycoplasmopsis; species Mycoplasmopsis gallinacea. The sequence goes on from NZ_CP047225.1 coordinate 170,842, forward strand.
CGATTTCACGAAGTTTGTGGGAAATGAAAATAATTGTTTTTCCTTGGTTTTTAAAGATTTTAAAAGTTTCTAATAATCCCTCAATTTCTTGTTCAGTTAAAACTGCGGTAGGTTCATCAAAAATTAAGATATCTGAATCACGGTAAAGCATCTTCATAATTTCAACTTTTTGTTGAACAGAAACACTTTCTTTTCCGCTAAGAGCCTTTAAATCAAAGTGTAAATTAAATTTTTCTTGAATAGTTTTAATTTTAACAATGCTAGGCTCATAATTAATTGTTCTTGTGTTTTTATTAACAATTTCTTCACCTAAGATGATGTTTTCCAAGTTAGTATAAACATCTACTAGTTTAAAGTGTTGGTGCACCATTCCAATCCTAAGTTTATTTGCATCATTAGGATCTTTAATAAACACTGGATTACCATTTACTTTTATCGTTCCAACATCCGGTTCATATAGACCGAATAAAATAGACATTAACGTACTTTTTCCAGCACCGTTTTCACCAATTAGTGCGTGTATAGTACCTTTTTTTACTTCAAAAGAAATGTTTTTATTCGCATGTATATTACCGAAACTTTTGGAAATGTTTATAAATTCAATAGCATTCATATAAGTTCCGTTCTATGTATTAATATTGGAAAAATAGGGAGACCCTATTTTTCTTAAATTTATGTAATGTGTTATTATGCAGCTTTAATTGCATTAATAAGAGCTGTTAATCTTTCTGCTTGGCTTGCAATATCTTCCCCATCTTCAGTAGCTTTTGATGAGTTGATGTATCCAACTTTTGCATTGTCAAAAGATTTGAATTTAGCATCAGCTTCTCTTAATGCAGCATTCATTTTTTCTCTATCTGCTTCATTTTTAAGGTGTGATGGTGAATATCCTACTCACCCTTCTTTAAATCCTTCTTCTAAAGAAATTATTGAATTTGCTTGTTTATTTTGTAAGTAACGAGTTCTTGCTTTGTTACCAAAAATAATTTCTGTAATAACATCATATGCAGCTTGTCCTATTCCTTTGGTAATAGAAGTTAAGAATCTTCCTGCATTTTCCGGTGATGATAAAGCTTGATCAACATCAACACCAATGATGCTCATTGTTTTGTTGTTTTTGATAACTTCAAATGTTCCTGGTCCTGCGACAGGTAAAATAACTTCCGCATTTGTAGAGATATGTTTTGTCACAACTGTTGCCATTGCATCATCAAGTAGAAATCCTGAATCTAAACTAAGTTCATCTGTATGTGTTACTTTTTTGTTTTGGTTTTCTTTAGCAAAAGATAAAAGACCTTTCAAGAACCCTTCATTAAATGTAGTAACTCCAGGGAATTCTCCACCACCAAATGATGTAACAAGTCTTTTTGCTGCATCAGTAGGGTATTTATCTCCTAAAAATTTAGCTGTTGCATAACCTACTATTCAAGCTGATTCCTTAATTTTAAAGTTAAGTCCATAAAATTCAGTAAATCCATCCAATTGTGAAGGATCAAGTGAAAAATCTATACCGATAATCTTTACACCTTCTTTTTGTAAAGCAGCTTTATTTTCTTTAATGTATTTTTGTATTGGCTTTTGGTGTTTAAATCCTGAAAGAATTCAAATTTTGTTGTGTGAAAGAAGTGCAGCATTATATGCATTTGCATAATTTGTAGGTTTAACAAAACTTACTGGAATTTTTGTTTTGTCATATACAGTTAAAAGTGCTTCTCATGAAGATTGGTTAAATGATTTATCATCAACATTTCCTTCATCTGTAATTAAAACTGGTTTTAAGTCTTTCATAGCTGCTGTTACATCAGCGCTACTAAAGTTTTCACCTGAAGTTGAAATATTTGTTACTCGATCTTTTTGAGCAATATATTGTGTTATATCATCTTCGTCATTACATGAAATAACTGATACCATTGGTAAAATACTTACTAATGATAACCCACCTAAAAGTAAAGTTTTTTTGAATTTAGCCATTGTTTATCTCCTAATAATAAATTTTATTTATATAAAAATCTTATTATCATTTAAACTTTTTTGGTTATGTTTAAATTTCTTTGGCAAATATTATTTTTATTTTGATGTTTTTATAAGTTTTTATCTCACAAAATGGACGAAAAATTAAAAATTTGTTATTATTAATATGAACGCACAAAAATAAATGTGAAAAATTTCCAAATTATCTTACTAATAGTAATTATTATTAAAGTTTTTAACCTTTTATTTAAACTTGTTTTAAAATATCTTTTTTATATTTGTTAATTTCTTTCTTAAATAGATGAGCAATTATTGGAATGTTAACTTATCTTATAACTTTAAATGTTTGCTAATCATTTAATAATGAATCAATAATAAATGCTTGATTTTACAGTACAAATTAAAGGATGTAAAAATAAATGCTACTGGTAGGTATTATGTGAATTACAGAAATGTAATTCATTTTTTATACAATTTTTTTGAAAGGAGCAAGTCCTAATCTTGTCACTTCTACTTTAGCTTTTTCTACTGCTAACACAGCAAATTTTTTCAAGCTCTTCATAACCCATAGATTGTCTTAATTTGTCCATTAATTCACCAAATTCTTTTTCTTCTTCTGCAGCTGGGCGATGACCTTTTGTTACATTTATTGATAATTTAATGACTAATTTTTATATTTTTTTGATCACTCATTTCACCTATTTCATCATTTTTATTTTTTTCTACACATGACGCAACAGCTAAAACCCGTGTTGCTACAATGGCTATTGATGAAAGTTTTAATAGTTTTTTTAACATAAACTTCCCTCCAATTTTTTTGAATAACTAATAAAAATTTTAATTAATGCAACATAAGAATTTTTCCCCGTTTTTTTATTCCGTGAATATGTCTAAAATATAGTTGAATTGGTTGCTTGGTTTTAGCGATAGAAATTTTCTAAAAAGTACATAAAATTAAGAAACTTTTATTCCCTCCTGCGTTTCCCACTTGCTAGTATAAAAAGCAAAATATCCGTTTGAAGCGGATATTTATTTTTACTTTTTAATCATTTCTAAAACTTTTTGAATTAATAGATAGTCATTTCAACTATCTTCCAAACTTTTATCTTTAATATCGAAAATTTTGACTGTTTTATTGTTGAATTTTTCTTCAACTTCTATAATGTCATTAATCATTTTGTTTAATCTATGTTCTGTAAATTTATCTTTTTGAGATAAACCTATTAAATCATTAATTTTGAAAACTAAGAATTTCATTAAAACTAAACTTAAAAAGCAAAGACAGATATAACCAGTAATGTGTTTCCAACTTGATAAATACATGGGTCTAAGAACTAATCTACTCTTTAAGCTTCTAAAATTCTCTTCAACTTTTCATTGTTTTGCATATAAATCTACAATTTGATCAGGAGTTAAATCATGTCTATTTGTCTCGTAAACATAATATCCATCGAATTTTTCATCTTGCAAAATCTTTTCGTTATCAAGTTCATAATAACCAGATTTGTCAACAGCTTTAAAGAATCTATATTTCTTCCCGCCTGCAATATCTTCATAAGAAACTTTTCCGTTTTTAGCTTTCTTGAGGAAGTTATTGATTAAAATTTGTCTATCTTCTGCATCTTTTCTTGCTCTCTTCTTACTAAAAGTAATGATTCTTTTTCTTATTTTTCCATTGATTCTACCGTTTCTATATTGAGAAAGAAATTCTTCTGATTTATGCACTAAACCGGTTTTAGAATGAATATAACCTTCTTGGTTTAAAACAAATTCTTTAAAGTCTTTTGTTCCTGTTTTCATCCGGTAAGAAATAATGAATTTTAAACCTTTGGACTCTAAAAATCTGATGTTTTTGTTTAAAGACATACCTTTATCAGCGATAATTGTAATTTGTTTTATCTTATATATTTTTTGAATTTCCAAGACAAAAGGGATGAATGTGTTTGCATCTGTTGTATTTCCAGGAAAGACTTTGTAATGTAGTGGAATTCCGTTTGAATCAGTTGCTAGCCCAATAACAATTTGATCTTCTTTAAACTTACCGTCCTTTGAATAACCAGGTTTTTTGTACCCTTCTCTACTAAAAGTTTCAAAATAAGTAGTGGTGGAATCATATCATATGATTTCTACATCTTTTTTGTGTTCATTTACAAGAACTGAATTTACATTTTGTAAAATTTGCCCCCTATTTTCAGCGATGTAATCTAACGATCTGTAAAAAGAATTTTTAGAATAAACAAATTCTTGTTCTTTTTTTAGACTATTGAAAGTGCCTAAAATACTTAATGGCTCTTTTAATCTTTGATAAATTTGTTGCATCACAACTTCTTTTAAACTTACTGATTTTGTTTTATGACAGTCTTTAAAAATGTCAAAATGATCAACCAACGAAGAAACAAGTTCATATCCCTTAAATCTTTTTCTATATTCAACAAGATCATTTTTGTTTTCTTTAAACTTTTGATTAATAATTTCAATAATTTCTTCTTTGGGAGTTGTTAAAGGTATGTCTTTAACAAGCATTTTGATTTTTTCAATTGAATTTTTTTGATACTTCTCAAAGTCATGTTCATATCCAACCCCAAATCTCGTTTCATATCCTGTGCCTTTTATTTTTCTGCACCCGACCTGTATATATGTACCTGCTTTTTGTTTAGAAACACACAATATTCATGTTCTTTTTTCTTTTGTTTTTGCTTGCATGCACATATTATATCATATTTTACCTAGTAAATTACTAGGTTTTTTACATATTTATTAGATAAATATGTACTGCTGCGAAAATGTAAAAAAACTCACTTAAGTGGGAAACGCAGGTAAAATTAAGAAACTTTTATTCCCTTATAACGAGAAAAGCAAAAAAGATAAGAAAAAACACAACAAATGAAGATAAAAAATCCTATTTGTCGTGTTTTGAATAAATATTAATTATCAATTGAATTGATTAAATCTGAAATTTTCTTTGCTGCAATGGCACCATCATTTGCGGCTGTTACTATTTGACGAATTTCTTTGACTCTAATATCACCAGCTGCAAAAATACCTTCTATTTTAGTTTGCATCTCTTCATCAGTAATTATAAATCCTTTTGCATCTGTAATTCCAAGGTCTTTAATAAAATCAACATTAGGGATCATTCCGATGTAGCTAAAAAATGAAGCAATTTCAAGAGTGTGCTCATTACCATCTTTATCAACAATAATCGCTTTTTCTAATTGATCTTCACCTTGTAATTCTTTTACTGTTGAATCATAATATACTTTAACATTTGGCAATTTTAATAAGTCATTTACAAGTCTTTTTTCAGCTGTAAATTCAGGATCTTTAGTTACAATATGCACTTCTGATGCTATTTTAGAAAGGTAGATAGATTCTTCAACCGCTGAATTTCCGCCTCCTAAGACAAGAGTTGGATTATCTCTAAAAAGTGGTCCATCACAAATAGCACAGAAACTTACACCTTTTGATAAGTAATTATCAAAGTTTTTAATAAAGCTTGGCACTCTATTTTGCATCCCTGAAGCAATAATCACTGTTTTTGCTTCTACAACTTCACCATTTTGTAAAATTACTTGTTTGTGGAATTTACTAAGGTTTTTAAGTTCTACTACATTTCCATATTTATATTTTGCACCGTATTTTTTAGCATGTTCAAAAAAGTTTAAAGCAAGCTGTCACCCTTCAATTGTTTCAGTTCCAATTCAGTTATCTACTTTACTTGTTGAAGAAAGTTTCCCACCAGGAGCTCCTTTTTCAATAAAAACTACATTTAAATTAGCTCTTGAGGCATATAAAGCAGCATTTAACCCTGCTGGTCCACCACCAATTATTGCTATATCATATAATTTACTCATTTTTATTCTCCTTAATTTTAATAAAAAGAAATTAACAAATTTAAATGTTAATTTCTTTTGAATTTTGCAAAAACTGAACTAAATACATTACTGATTTGAGTTTTATTGACTCATTTTTCATATTTAGCTGGGTTTTGATATTCATAATGGAAGTAGTATTTTCTTCAAGTTTTAATGTAATTTACTCTTGAGAAGAACTCAAAGTAAACAATAATTAAAAGACCTAAGATAATAAATCCAATTGCCACATTTGAATAAAGTGAATATGATTCTTGACGAAGCGGTTCCATTGCTAAACGTAAAAGACCATATCATGTAAAGTACATTCCTGAAGTAGTTCCAGGTCTAAAAATTCCAAATAAATTAAACACTCACACTATTATTAAGTAAGCAACTAAGTTTCCAATTCCTTCATATAAGAAAAGAGGATATCTATAAGCTCCTTCTAGTCCTAATGAAGTTGTATATGCATCAGAAATATACATATTTGAGGCAAATGATTGACCAAAGACTAAAACACTGTTTCCACTTCAATCAATTTTTCCATATACTTCATGGTTAGCATAGTTTCCTCAACGACCTACAAATTGTCCAATTAAAATTGTTGGGATAATAAACGAAATAACTTTTCTAAAATCGATTTCATTTCTTTGAGAATAAGCATAAATAATATCAAAGAAAGCAGCTACTAAAACCCCTCCTTGGATACTAAGTCCACCTTCTCAAATTTTTCATCAAGCTGAGCCAGCAAAAGGATTATCGCTATAAATCAATTCCTCAACAACATACCCTAAACGAGCACCAATAATTGAGGTAGGGATAGTAATGATTATAAAAGTCATTAAGATTTCAGTTTTATACTTTTCACGATTTCAAAAGAAAACAATCGATAAAATTGAACATAAAATCCCAAGCATAATCATTAATGAATATAGTTGAAATGAGAATGAACCAATAGTAAAAAGTGGTTTCGCTTGACCAGCATTAAAAGCAACTTCTGGCACTCACGAAGGTACTGCTTGTGTGTTCATTAATTATCTCCTTCCATTCTTCTACGTTCCATTTCTTCAAGCACATTAAGTCCATCATGTCTTGATAAGTAGGTACTTACAGCCGCTTCAATTAATGATGCAACTGATCCACCTTCTTTGATTGGAACCATAATTTTTTTAATACTACGATTAAGCACAGGGTATTTTAAAATCTCAATACCAAGACGATCTAGATCATTTTGACGATCTTTTTTAACAAGTTCGACTACTAAGTTAATTTGACATGATGAAGCAACTGATCTAATTCCATAGGTATATTTAACATCAATAATTCCAATCCCTCTAACTTCAAGCATATTACGAGTGATTTTTGGAGATCTACCAATGAACATATTTCCCACGTTTTTAATGATAACTGAATCATCACTAATTAAAATATGACCTTTTTGGACAAGTTCGAGAGCTGCTTCACTTTTTCCAACTCCGCTATCACCAATGATCATAACTCCAACCCCACCAACAAGAACAAGGCAACCATGCACTTGCGCTTCTTCTGAGAAGAAATTATTTAAAAATAAACTAACATCAATTGAAATTTGAGATGTTGACGAATTCATATGTGATACTGGTACTTTATACATATCAGCTACTTCAATAATTCATTCAAGCACCTCTTCATCCACTCCTTTTGATAAAAGTAAAAGTGGTGGTTGGTGTTGAAGTACGTGATGAATTGAAGCTTGAGCTTGTGTTTTACCTAAATTTTTAAATCAGTAGTTTTCACTAGTTCCTCAAACAATAACGTTCATGTTGATTCTACCATTTGAGATTTTTTCAGCAAGCTCAAGACCTGCACGTTTAATAGTAGGAACCAAAATGTCATTGTAATTAAGTTCTTTAGTAGTGTTGACTAATTTGAGTTCAAAGAAATTGATAACTTCTTTTACATTAACTTTTGTTTTAATCATTCTAACCTCTATATTTTCTTTTATCAATTATAAACTTTTTTAAGCCATAATTTTTTTAAGAAACATACCTGTGTAACTACCTTCAATATTAGATACTTGCTCTGGTGTTCCACTAGCTACAATTAACCCACCATTAACACCACCATCAGGGCCTAGATCAATTAAATAATCGCAAGACTTAATCACATCTAAATTATGCTCAATTACTAAAACAGTATCTCCATTATCAACAATCCGGTTAAGAATTTTTAAAAGTTTCTTAACATCGTGAGTATGAAGTCCAGTGGTTGGCTCATCAAGCACATAAATTGTTTTACCAGTAGGTTTTTTCTGTAAGAAAGTAGCAAGCTTAATTCTTTGTGCTTCTCCACCACTAAGAGTTGTAGACATTTGACCTAATTTAATGTATCCAAGCCCTACATCAGCAAGGATTTGTAATTTTTCAATAATTTTTACTCTGTTTTGGAAAAACTCTAAAGCTTCATCAACTGTCATTTCTAAAACATCTGAAATATTTTTACCATGATACTGAATTTCAAGTGTTTCACGGTTATATCTTGCTCCATCGCATTGGTCACAAGCTACAAAAACATCTGGCAGAAAGTGCATTTCAATTTTAATAAACCCATCACCGCTACATTTTTCACATCTACCACCAGGGACATTAAAGCTAAATCTACTTTTGGTGTATCCACGCACTCTAGATTCTTCAACTGCTGAGAAAATATCCCTAATATCATCAAATACACCTGTATAAGTAGCTGGATTACTTCTTGGAGTTCTTCCAATTGGAGATTGGCTTACTGGCACGACCTTATCAATCGCTTCAAGCCCTTGAATTGAATCAAAAGCAGCTCTTTTACTGTTAAGCCCATCAGCAAGTCCAAGCATTTGTTGAATTCCTTTAACTAAAATTTCATTTACAAGGGTACTTTTACCGCTTCCTGAAACTCCAGTTACCCCGACAAATTTACCAAGCGGGATTTTTGCATCAATTCCTTTAAGGTTGTTTTCTTTAGCATTTTTAATTGTTATTACTTTACCATTTCCACTTCTACGAGTTTGTGGAACTGGGATAGTTCATTCATGAGATAAGTATTTTCCAGTAATTGAGTTTTCGTTTTTTACAATTTCTTCTAAGCTTCCGCTAGCAACTACTTGTCCACCATCAACTCCAGCTTTAGGACCAATATCAACGATTCAATCAGCTTCATACATTGTATCTTCATCATGTTCAACAACAATTAAAGTATTTCCTAAATCAACCATTTTTCTAAGGGTATGAATTAGTTTTAAGTTATCTTTTTGATGAAGACCAATCGAAGGTTCGTCAAGCACATATAAAACACCAGTTAAATTTGAACCAATTTGAGTTGCAAGTCTAATTCTTTGTGCTTCTCCACCACTAAGAGTTTCAGCGTTTCTTTCTAAAGTTAAATAATCAAGACCTACATTTTTTAAAAATGTTAGCCGATCAGTTAATTCTTTAGTAATTAAAGATGAAATTTGTTTTTCTTGCTCGCTAAAGTTATTGAAAATTGTTTCGAAATTAATAAGAAGATCATTAACAGATAATTTAGTGAATTCATGAATATTTTTGTGATCAATTTTTATTGCAAGTGCATTTTGATTAAGCCTTGCACCCTTGCAAATATGGCAAGTGAATGAACCCATATATTTTTTAATTCAGTCCCTAATTCTTTCAGAAGAAGTTTCATAATACATACGCTCAATTTTGGTTAAAATCCCCTCAATTGGTTTGTAACGACGAATAACGTTTCCGCTTGAACTAGTCATTTCGTATTCAATATCATCTTTAGAACCATATTTAATGATTTCAAGCTCATTTTTATTCATTTCATCAATTGGAGTATGAATTGAAATATTGTAGTGATTTAAAAGAGCTTGAAATTCTTGTCATTCAAGGTTTTGAGTATTAACTGTATTTTCAAAATACTTAATAGCACCTTGTTCAATTGTTCTTCATTTATCTTGGACAACTGCATCAAAATCGGCTTTAAATTCTACACCAAGACCCTTACAGTTTTCACACATTCCAAATGGAGCATTGAAACTAAAAAGTCTAGTTTCAATTTTTGGAATTGTGAAATCTTTATAGATACATGCATGAGTTTTTGAGTAAATTTCAGTTTTTTGTTCATCTAAATTTTCAACTTTTACAAGCCCATTTGCTTTATCAGAAGCAATATCAATAGCTTCAGCAATCCGGTTGTAATTTTCTTCATTTAAAACCACACGGTCAATGACTAAATCAATTGTGTGCTTAATATTTTTTTCAAGGCGAATTGGTTCATCTAAAAGCATAATTTCGCCATCAATTTTGACTCTCAAGTAACCTTCACTTTTGATTTTATCTAAGAGTTTTTGGTGAGTTCCTTTTTCACCTTCCACAATTGGTGAGTAAATAATTAACTTTGAACCTTCTTTAGCTTTGTAGATGCTATTTAAAATATCTTTTGAAGTTTGTGAGGTAATTTCAATGTTGTGATTCGGACAATAAGCTTTTCCAATCCGTGCAAAAAGCAAACGTAAATAATCATAAATTTCAGTTACAGTACCAACTGTTGAACGTGGATTATTATGCACTGTTTTTTGCTCAATTGAAATAGCTGGTGAAAGCCCTTCAATTGAATCAACATCAGGTTTTTTAGTTCCTCCTAAAAACATACGTGCATAGCTTGAAAGAGAATCAACATATCTTCTTCTTCCTTCTTCATAAATAGTGTTAAAAGCTAGGGAGCTTTTACCACTTCCACTTAATCCGGTAAAGACAATTAACTTGTTTTTAGGCAAAGTTAAAGATACATTTTTAAGATTATTTTCTCTTGCCCCTTTAATAATAAGTAAATCTTCTTTTTTCATAAATTCCCTTTATTGTAATTTCAATCAAATAAATTTTAAAATTATACACTATAAAGATATTTCACATCCATTAAAAGGTTCAAGTTTAAAATCAACATTTTCTAAAAAACTTCATTTTTCCACTAAATTAAAGTCATAAATTAAGCTTTTGATATCTTTAGCTGTCCCATCAAGTTTTAAAAAACTAAAAATCTTGCATCCGTTTTGATAAATAATTTCTTTGCTTGCTTCTTGATTTTTAGCTAGCTCTAATTTGATTGCTTCAAATGATGCTTTGTGCTCTTCATTATCAGTTTCTAGTTTTCCATTTTCATTTAAAAATTGAAAAAGAGGAACGCTAAAATCTTTAAGAACCAAATCAAAATTATTGTAAGTTTCAAATTTTGAAACAAGAAGCTGGCTATCAATTTCTAAATTTGTTTTTGAACTAATTTGTTTAAAAACTTTGATAAAACTTTCGTAAATAGAAGCTGGGTTAATAGTTAAAAACAAAATTAAATCTTTGTTTTCTTGAATTTCTGCTGCTTTATAAAACATTAGATTCTGGTTTTACTTTCCTTTCCTTTGATTAATCTTTGAATGTTGGTTCTGTGCATAAACACAATTAAAAACGCAACTACTAAGTAAATAAGTAATGAGCTATATCAAGGTGAATATCAATTTGTAAATTGAGTTCCAAAATCGGTTAAAAGATAAGCAAAAGCTCCTACATATAAAATCATAAAAATTCCGCTTATGATACTTGCAAGTGAAACATACTTAGTTTTGAAGTAAATCCCTAAGAAAATAAGCGCTCCAATTGGAAGCAGTAAAATATCAATTGCGATAATAAAACCAATGGTGCAAGCTACTCCCTTACCTCCTTTGAATTTAAAAAACACTGGTCAAACGTGACCTAAAATGCAACCTAATCCTGCAAGAAGCGGAAGGAAAGTGTAAGTGTTTTTTCAAGGAATTAATGCTGAAATTAAAAAGCATAAATAAACTGATGAAAAGGTCTTAACAACATCAATTAAAAGCACGATTAGGGCAAAGTTTTTTCCAAAAACCCTAAGTGAATTAGTTGCCCCTCCATTTTGTGAAAAATGGTCTCTAACATCATTTTTCTTTCAGTATTTTGACAAAATAACTGATGTATTTGCAGAGCCAATTAGATACCCAAAAAGAAGAAAACTAAAGTTGATTAGAACTACGTAAAAAATTATCATATTTCGCCTTTCTATTTATGCTTTTGTGATTAACATAATATATATTATTTTATATAATTAATTATATGAAAAAAGAATTTAATATTAGATTGGTTGAGCTACCAGATACAGTTTTAAGAAAGAAATCATTACCAGTAGGATGACCTCTTTCTGAAGAAGATGTTGAGCTTGCTGAAAAGATGATTTATCACATTGATGACTCACAAAAGGAGGATACTAAATTTAGACCTGGGGTCGGGGTTGCTGCTGTGCAATATGGAACTTTAAAAAGAGCATTTTACATTTATCTTCAAGATGAAAACGGAAATGAATACTTTAAAGATGTTCTATTTAATCCGATTGTTGTATCAAAAAGTGATCGTTTAGTTGCTCTTAGTGAAGGAGAAGGTTGTCTAAGTGTAAGCGAAGAATGACCAGATCAAGAAGGGCTTGTACCTAGAAGCCAAAGAATTATTGTTGAAGCTTTTAGCTACACAACTAAAAAATGATCAAGATACGATGTTCAAGATTACCTTGCTATTGTATTCCAACATGAACTAGATCACTTAGATGGTAAATTGTTTATTGATCGGATTAACAAAAAAGACCCTTGATATAAGCACAAGAAAAGAAAAATTAAGTTAATCTAATGGAAAATTAGGAAAGGAAAGTTATGCAGCTAGATTCACAAATGATTGAAACTGTCAGTAAATGACAAAGTACTGCTATAACTATTGCAGTAGTGTTGTTCTTTGCTACTTTAATTTTAACCGTACTTATTTCTTTATGGTTAAAAACAAAATTCGTAATTGCTAAAGCTATTGCTTGAGTAATTGCTGGAATTGTCTCTGTTCTTATTTATAAACTTGCACCCGGAATTTTAAATGAAGTATTTAAAAGATATGTAGAGGATCAGCAATTAGTAATTGATAAAGATACGCAGGCGATGCTGATTGCGTATGGAATAGTGCCTGTTGCTCTTGTTATAGAACTTATTATTTCTATAATCGGGTTCTTTGTGTGCCTTATTATCCACGTAGTTACTTCTTCAACAAGAAGAATGAAAGGCAGAGGTGCTAGAGTAAGATCAACAGTTATTTCACTTATTCTTAGTCCAGTTGTGGCACTTCCTGCATCACTTGCATGGGTATCATTTGCACCAGTAAAACCTGGATCATCATTATCAAAATTTAACAATATAACTCCTAAATTATTAACTTTCTTCTCAGGTAAAGCATCAGGATCTACAGCTGCTGCAATGCTTCCAATTTCAGAATTTATTGCTAAAAAAGATGAATATAAAGCAATTTTTAACAAACCTGAAGATCAAAGAAGCAAAGAAGAGCAAAACAAAATTAGCGAACTTGCTAACTCATTATCATTTATCGTTAACGATGATTTAATTAGAAAAGCTGCTTTGAATAACTCAAAAAGATTTATTGACTCAGAAAAAATCAAAACATATAGCAAGCAAGCATTAAAAGGTGCTGAAGCTACAATTAGACTTAAATACCCTGACTTTGATACATATGAACCTGAAAAACAAAAAGAAGTTATGGCACAGTTCATGGCTGTTAATGCACATGTAATCTTAAGAAACAAAACAAATGAAAATAGAGAAAAAGAATTCAAAGTTTACTTTGATTTAGCTAGAGTTGTTGTTCCTTCATTTAGCACAAAAGCAGTTGATGATATTTCAAATTGAGTAGCATCAATTCTTAACGAAAATGGAGAATTGAAAGAAAAAGTAAATGCAAAAGTATTTGGTGAGCAGCTTCTTGAATTAGCTAAATTAACTGATGAACAAGTTGAAGAACAAGCATTTAAATTAGAAACTACAGATTTTAAAAATGCAGTTCAAAACCTTTCAAATGAACAAGTAAATAGCATTATTTCAAAAGCAAGTGAATTCTTATCACCTGCTCAACAAACACAAGTAAGAAACGTTTATAACAGAATTAAAAACAGTGAAATTACAGATGAGCAAATTGAGGAACAAATTAACAAATATAAAGATCAAATTAATTCAGAGTTATTAAGTAACTTTAACTTTTAAGGCTAAATTATGAGTGAATTTAACTTCAAATTAGATACCGAAGCTCAAAAACCTCAAAACTCTGAAACCAACACAACTGTTTATAAAGATCCAAAAGGTCAACTTCCTCCTGCTGCTTTTACAGTAATTAAAAAAGAATCAAGAATTAGAATTTACTCAATTGTTTTTTGAGCAATTCTTTTCTTAGGTGCTGCAATTGGAATTCTTCTTAATTACCTTCTTAACACTAGAAAAGATCCTAATTCAGGAATCTTGTTATATGTAGCATTTGCTGCTCTTGCTTTCTTTACTTTCTGATTCTTTGTAAAAAACATTATTAAATTAAAAAGCTGAAAAAACATTGAAAGAAATTATCGTGAAAGTTACAACATTGGAGATTCTTCATCTTCAACAACATTTGCAGAAGCATATAGAACATTAAATCTTAAAAGTTTAAGACTTAAATGATTCTATGGTTTCTATGTTACATACATGGGTCTTTTCATCTTAATTGTTGCTCTTTTAAAAAATCAAGTATGACAAATTGATCCACAATATTCTTGATTAACAATTAAAGGTGAACTTAACTTCCCAAAACTTTTTGAGATTTGATTTGGAAATACAAATGCTTTACTTATTATTTTAGGTATTGTGTCAGCTGCAATTACTGCTTTATTTGTACTTGCGTTGTTATATGATAAAAAAAGAATTGTAGAAATTCAAAGCTTTTTAGGTGATAAATCAATTGATGTAGTTAATGCAGTTAATAACGATTTAAAAAGTGAAAACAAAGCTTGAAGAAGACTTTACATTATTGTATTTATCTTATTAGTTCTTCTTCCGCTTGCGATTATTATTTATTTAATTTATAGAAAAGTTCTTTCAAGAAGAAAATAAAATGAAACTTTTAGTTTTTATCGAAAACCAATTTAATGACATTGAATTAACTACTCCATTAAGCTATTTAAAAAGAGCAGATGAAAACTTAGAAATTACCTATTATCATCCTCATTTGTCAAGTGCAAATGGACAATATAATATCTCTTATATCCAAAACATTTCAAATCAAATTGGTGATTTAGATTCATATGATGCTTTCTTTATTCCTGGCGGAAAAGGAGCACAATCACTTAGAAAAAATGAACATTTACTAAAAATTATTAGCTCACTCATTGCTCAAAATAAGCTAGTTTTTGCAATTTGTGACGCACCAAATGTTTTACTTGAAAACAATTTAATTCCTGAAAAATGACCTTATTCTTCATTCCCTAGCAATTGAAGCGCTACTTACCAAAATAGCTTCAGAAGCGAAGAGATGGTCTCTAGAGCTAACAATTTAATTACAGCTAGATGCGCTTTTGCAAGCAATGAATTAGGCCTTACAATGGTTGAAATTCTCTATGGAAAAGAAACTGCTAACCTTGTTTCTTTTGGGATGACAGGAAATAAATAATCAAAAATGAGTATCCTTTTATTCAAGGATACTCATTTTTTACTAAGTTTTGTGCTCTAGAAATTCCCAAAGATGAATAGCTCTATATTATAGTGTTATTCATCATTTTAATTTCAAAAGTATCATCCTTAATAAACTATTTCCTTATGCGTAGGAAAAATAGCATTAAAGAGAAATGACTAAAACAATGTCATTTGATCTGTATCTTCTAGCTCGTCTAAAACTCCCATTTCTTTTACAATTCCAAATAAAGTAGAGTTAATTCCAGATCTTTTTGCAAAGTCTTCTTTAGTTCGATATGGTTTTTCTTCTCTGGCTATAATAATTTTTTCAGCCATAGCTCCACCTAAACCTTTAATTGCTGAAAATGGTGGGATTAACGCTTTGTTTTGATAATCAATAACTCACTCTTTATCCAGTGATTTAGTTAATTGAATATTTGTAATCGTAAACCCTCTAGCATAAAGTTCTCTAGCACATTCAAGTGAGACAATAAGTTCTTCATCTTTAACTTTCTTAGCACTAAGAGAGCTAAGTTCTTTTAATTTAGCATTAATTTTCTTAGCACCTGGGTCATTTGCCATTACAGTTACGTCAAATTCTTCTACCCTAGTGGTTAAAAATGTTGCATAGTAAGCAAGTGGGTGATAAAGCTTGAATCACGCAATTCTTCAAGCCATTAAAACATATGCAGTGGCATGGGCTTTAGGGAACATATAGGCAATTTTCTTCATACTTTCAATGTATCAATCAGGGACATCATGTTTTTTAAGTTCTGCTTCTTGCTCGCTTGAAACCCCTTTTCCTTTACGCACTTGCTCCATTACTTTAAATGAATAAAGTGGATCTACACCTTTATTAATTAAATAAACCATAATATCATCACGACAAGAAATAACATCTTTAATGGTCATATTTTTTTCTTTAATAAGGGTTTGTGCATTGTTAGTTCACACATCAGTTCCATGTGAAAGCCCTGAAAGTGAAATTAAATCAGCAAAGCTAGTTGGAGCAGCTTCATTAAGCATTCTCCGTACGAAGTTAGTACCAAATTCAGGAATTCCAAGTGCACCAGTTTTTTCATCACCAATTTGACTTGGAGATATTCCAAGCTCTTTTGTAGAGCTAAATAACGACATAACTCTTGGATCTTTTTTCGGTATATCTTTTTTAACATCAATACCCGTTAATCTTTCAAGCATTCTAATTGCAGTTGGATCTAAGTGACCTAAAATATCTAATTTTAAGACATTATCGTGAATTGCGTGGAAATCAAAGTGGGTAGTTTTTCAATCTAAAGCAATATCATCAGCTGGGTAATTTGATGGTGTGAAATCTTCAACATCGTATTCTTTTGGAATAATGATAATTCCACCAGGGTGTTGCCCGGTTGTTCTTTTAACCCCTTCAATTTTAGTTGAAAGGAAATCAATGTAAGTTGAAGAATAAGGTAATCCATATTCTTCAACAGCTTTTTTAATATAACCATAAGCAGTCTTGTTTTTAATTGTCGAAATTGTACCAGCTCTAAAAGTGTGTGATTCACCAAAAAGTCTTTTAATTTCGTTGTGAATTTCACCTTGGTATTCTCCTGAGAAGTTTAAATCGATATCAGGAACTTTATCTGCATTAAACCCAAGGAAGGTTTCAAATGGAATGGTGTGACCATCTTTATCCATTTTGGTTCCACATTTATCACAATCTTTATCATCTAAGTCAAACCCACTAGTTACAGTTGTATTTTCTACAAGCTCAAAACTCTTACAATTGCTGCAAATGTAATGCGGCGGAAGTGGATTAACTTCAGTAATCCCTGATAAAGTAGCTACTAATGAAGAGCCAACACTACCACGACTACCTACTAAATAACCATTATCAAGACTCTTTTTAACTAAAATATGTGAAATT
The DNA here is from genome assembly GCF_012220205.1 of Mycoplasmopsis gallinacea. Lineage (NCBI taxonomy): Bacteria > Bacillati > Mycoplasmatota > Mycoplasmoidales > Metamycoplasmataceae > Mycoplasmopsis > Mycoplasmopsis gallinacea. The sequence continues at coordinate 188,093 of NZ_CP047225.1, forward strand.
CAGTAAATAACGTCAAAACCGTATTTTAAAATTGGTTCAATTTCTTTTTTGATTCTTTCTTCTACAATTTTAGGTAATTTTTCACCATATTTTTCATGCGCTGTTTTGTAAACTAAATCTGGTAATTTAGACTTAGAATTATCGAAAATAGGTGTGTACAAGTCTTTTTTGATAACTTCAATGTTATCTTCAATCATCTGGTCAATTTTATGTGTATTTTCAATAACTACTTCGTTAATATCATCAAGATTTCCTAAGAAGGTAAAAGCTTGCTTCATTTCTTTAGTAGTTAAAAAATGAAGTTGTGGGATTTTTAAAGTCCCTTCTGCCGCTTTTTGGTAGTTAAATAAAAAGTGAGGTACGTTACCAATTCCTTTAGCATACACAAGTGGTTTAAAGAATTCTCGATGTTCTTTTCTTTCATATCTTGCATCGCTAATAGCTACAGGTGTTTTTCCAAGTGATTTAGCCTTTTTATATAGGTTTTTTAGGCTTATTTCAATTTGCTCGCGACTAAATCCATCATCTGTAATTAAGTGTTCTAAGCTATTTGGATGTGGAATTTCCACATAATCAAACTTGCTAATAATGAGATCTACATTATCCTCGCTTGAATATAAAACTGCATCAATTAATGGACTTCTAACCCCTCCTGAACCAATTAAAATGCCTTCAACACCTATTAAATCTTGATAGAAAATTTTAGGACCTTTGAAATATCTTTGAGTCAGTGAAAGAGTAACTAATTTGAATAGGTTTTTAAGTCCAATTTGATTTTTGACAAGAACAGTAATTTGATCTGGTCTTGTTTTTTCATAAACTGCTTTAGATTTGTAATTGTAAAGCTGATCTAAATCGTTAATGTCCATTTCTTTGAATTTATTAATAGATTTAATTCATGCTTGTGCAAGAACGTCCGCGTCATAATCAGCACGGTGAGCTACGTTTGAATCATATAAAACACCTAAGTTAGAACAAAAATCACCAAGTGAGTGTTTTGATTTTTCTTGGAATAAAATCCTACTTACCATAAGTGAGTCAATATAGACTGTATTTGGATAAGGAATGTTATTTTGCTTGAACTTTTCTAAAATGAAGTTCATATCGAATTTAGCATTGTGAGCAATTGCAATCCGGTTATTCAAAATGTCATAAATTTTTTGTAAACCTTCTTGAAGTTCAAGACCTTCTTTTTCAAGCATTTGGTCAGTAATTTTAGTAAGTCCAACAGTAAAAGCGGAAAGTTTTTCGCTTGCTTTAATGAAAAATTGGAATTTTTCAGCTATCATTCCATTTCTTACAATTGAACCCCCAAATTCGATAATTTCACCAAAAGTTGCTGAAAGACTAGTGGTTTCAATATCGAAAGCAATATATTCGTTAGCTTCTAAAAGAGAGTTTTGGTATTCATTTAAAATCGCTCTATGATTCTCATCAATAACACTAAAACTTACTCCGTAAATAGGTTTGATCCCTTCTTTTTTAGCGCTTGCAAAGAATTTAGGGAAAGATTGCACGCTGTTTGAATCCACAATTGCTACTGATTTATGTCCGTATTTTTTAGCAAGCTCAACAATTTCGTTAGCTTCCATAATTCCGTCCATAACATTCATTTTACTTTTAGTATTTAGTTCAATTCTTTTTACTTCTTCATCATCACTAATTTCTGAAATGATATCATCATAAGGTTTTAAGAAACTAACTTTAATGTTTTTTGTGCTTGTATCATAGCTCCGATTATCAAGCATTCCATAAACATCAACACTTTGACCTACTTTAAAAATTTCATCATCTTTGAGCGGTTCATTTCTAAAATAAGTTAAAGAAATAGCATCTTTATAATCAGTGACGCTATATTTATAGATAAAAAAGGTTCCCCGATCAATGAGCTCATATTTATAAATCAACCCTTGAAAATTTACATAATAATTATCAGGAATATCTTCCAGTTTATTGATTTCACTAATTGTCACAGGGATATAGTTTTGATTTTTAAGCCTTGCATTGTAATTTGAAAATCTTTTGGTTCTTGCAACTTTAGATTCAAAAGAATCTTCTTCAAATTTATTATTTTGCTCCATTTCTTTAATTAATGACGAAAGATTTTTGTGCTCAAGCTCTCTAGCTGGAGTTTCAAAATAAACAATTTCTAAATCGAATTTGTTTATTCCATAAAAATACATTTTGTCTTTAATTAACTCTTCAATATCGTGCAGAAGAAGCGGATCATTAATAAAACTTTGCTTAATTACTCATTTTTGAGCTCCTGATTTAAATTCTCAAGAATTAAGGTTAATAATGCTCTTTGTGAAATCTTTAAAGCAGTTAGTTTCACGAATGATTTCTTTTAAATAATTCTTAATTTCAGGCTCTTCAATTGAGTAATTAAGAATTTCAAAATGAGGCTCTATTAAAAACCCTCTTGATTCACCATAGTAGCTCATTTTAGCTAATAAAATCGAAAAATCATTGATTTTTGGTAAATACGGGATTGTAAAAGTGATGTCCATTCTTTTATCTTTTTCATAAAAAATAACATCTTTAATTCTTGTTTCTTTAAGTGACTCAAGTGTATTTAAACTAATTTCTTGAGCAAAGCTAGAGAAATTTTTATGTGTATAAAAAGCTTTGTACATAAATCCACCCCTAAATAGTTGCAAAAATCATAATTAAACTTCAAAAACAAAACACAGTAGCTATGCTATCTAAGCGATCAAGCACTCCTCCATGTCCTTTTAATATAGAAGAAAAGTCCTTAATTTCACATCATCTTTTCACAATTGAGAAATATAAATCACCAAAAAGTGCAATCAAAGGTGCAAACACTAAAAATGAATTAAAAGTAATTACATATTTAGTCCCTGAAGTAAAGAATAATGAATACGGGTTTTCTTCCCCTTTGAAAATTTCTTTGGTTCCAAAAATAAGGACAAGTGCACCTACAAAAGAAAGTACATATCCAACAATAGCTCCTTCTCAAGTTTTTTTAGGGCTAACTGCAGGTGCTAATTTTTTCTCAAAGAATTTGTGCCCAAGAAGCACTCCTCCAAAAAATCCACCCATGTCATAGAATGTAGAAATAAGAATAAAAAGAATAATAAAAATCATTCCTGTTTTAGTGCTTAAAAGAGCAAATAGTGTCTTAATAAAAGCAAATAAAATAAATAGTGAAAGCATAAATGAAATTGATTTATTTACTAAATTTCCTAAAATTGCTTGTCTTCTGAGCATTGCATATCTAATTATAAAAAATGATAATCCGCCTAAAAGAGGAATTAAAAAGATGGTAAAGTCTTTATTAATAATCTCTGTAAAAATAGATGTAATTTGCTGTTTTTCAAGTCCAATAAGAATATCTTTAGTCTTTCCAAATCATAGTTTGTTTGTGTAATCTGGACTAACAAAAAGTAGCCCTAGTAAAATTACTGCAAAAATGATGCTCACATATAGATTTTCAAGATATGCTCTTGTGAGTTCAAAAAAGATTCATCCAATTAAAATTGATGAAATAATGATTGAAGGAATTCTTAATGCTAAAAATCCATTTCCTACTAAATCATAGTGATAAAAGGAAATTCTTAAGAGGGTAAATAACCCTATAAAAACTGCTACCATTACAATTGAAGGAATAAGTCTTCCCATTAAAAAGTCTTTATTTTTTAACTTACTAAAATTCATATAATGATTATATGATATTTGAATAAAAAAGTTTTAAATTAGCTCATTTGCTATTGTTTCGCTTTTTAAATGTTAATTTTTAACTATTCGATAATATAAAGGTGCAAATTATATATAACTTGAGTAGTTAAAAATTAAGATAAAGAGGTGAGAAAGATGAGAAAAAAGATAAGCGAAAAAGGTACAGCTTTTAAAAAGTTAGTTAAAAATGTTTTTAACCTGTTGCTATAGCAATTCTTGTTGTTGTTATTGTTGCAATTATAGGCTTTATTGTATGAGGTGCATATAATGCTGATTGAAACTTTTCAAAAGTCAATTATGTAGCAATATTTGCTGGTTGATTAGGTGGAAGTTTAATTGGAGGTTACATTCTTCTTGCTGCTGCTTATTTCGGATTAAGATACACAGTGTATAAAGGTCACTTCATTATAGAAGTAGAAAAATCAGTACATCAATTTGTTTTAGAACCTTTAACTGAATTCTTTGATAGTAAAGAAAGCAAATTTAGAGAATTCTGTGTCAAAGATAAAAAAGTAAGGGTAAGCAATAAATTAACTCAAGAAAAAATTCACACCGCTTCTAATACAGTCAAAAACTCACAAGAAACAGTTGCAGCCCAAGGAAAAGGAGATTTTAATAGGCTAAGACTTGGTTTTGCCCAAGAAAATCCCAGTGGGGTTGAAGATACCAATAACAGCCTTGTTGTTCAAAAAGATGCTAATTCAACTATTGTTGCTAAAGAAAAATCTAGTGGTACATCTTCAGGCGCAAGCAATATACTCCTAAGTTTGACACTTTTAAAACTTAAAACGACGAATAACCCTACAATATAGAGCTATTCGTCGTTTTTATATCACAATTCCTATATAGTAAATTTTACGTCTTCACATTTACCAATAGTTTCAATTGGTTTAAGTCCAAGAACTTTTAATATAGTTTTGAACTCTTCAGATTCTTCTGATTTAATATAAGTATTTATTTCTGGGATAATTGATAATTTTTGATTTTTAATTGATTCAATTATTTTATTCGTAGGAAGCGGATAACCACAATATTCAAGAACAAATTCTAAATATCTTTGAATCGTGAGTGCAAGGAAGCAAATTAAAAAATGTCCTTTGATTGTCTTTTCAGTTGAAAGATAAATTGGTCTTACTTCAAAGTTTGTTTTCATCACTCTAAAACTTTCTTCTATTTTTCAAAGTTTTGAATATTGTTCAATAATTTCCATTTCATCCATATCTTCATGAGATGTTAAAATTCCATAAAATCCATCTGCGGCTTCATCTTTCAAAATCGCTTGATGATCTAACTCAACTTCGTTAGCTGAAAGTTTTAAATACTTCTTACCACCTCTTTTCATTTCTGATTTTATAGCTGATAAATTGAGTAATTTTTCAGCTTTTTTAATAAGTCTTTCACGATCTTTTTTATCTTTTCTTTGTCTCTTTCCAGAGAAAGTTAAAATCAGTTTATTGTCAATTTCATAAAAGGTATTATTAGATTTAAAAAGCTCTTTGTGATCTTGTTTTTTCACACTGAATTCTTCATACATCATTTTATATGTATCAAGATCATAAATTCCTTCAATTTTATTTTCTTTACCTTTGATTTTGTAAGCCATTATGTAATCGTATCCTGCTTGTTTTATGGCTAATAAGTTACTTTTTGAGTTTAAACCTCTATCTGCAACAATAGTAATTTTATCTATACCTAAGTCTCTTTTTATATTCTCTAAAACAGGTTTTAAAGTCAAGAAATCAGATGTGTTTCCAGGGAATAAATCATAATAAATCGGTATTCCCATATCGTCGATTAAAAGACCTAAAACAACTTGAGTTTGGTTAACTTTATTGTCTTTTGAAAAACCAAATTTTCTAAGTTCATCAGGTATAAAACTTTCAAAATAAACAGTTGTAACGTCATAGAAACAGAATGTTAAATTTCTGTTAATTTTGTCTACAAATTGTTCATTTAAATGTTTTAAAATATCCGCTTTTTTATCCTGTAAAAACTCAAGTGATCTATAAATGTCTTTCAAACTATCATCAAATTTGTATCAATATTTTTTAATTTTTTCAACTGAACTTCTTTTAGAAGATGGTTCTAAAATTCTTGTTAAAATTAGCATTTTTGTAATTGATGCTAGGTCATATTTTGACCTACTATTTTTCTTTTGTAAGTCATTTAAGAAATTTGGTAATTCTAGATAATTTATGATTTCTTCGTAAACTAAATTTCCATATCCTTTAATTTCTGTTCCTTTAAATTTGTCCAATTTTAAAGAATTCATGATTTGTAAAATTTGTTCGTTTCTATCTTTTTGTTTTTGATTTTTCTTTGAACTAACAGATTCTTTTAATTCTTCAATGAAGTTTGGATTATCTTTTGTAAGATCTTCTAATTTACCTAAAAATTTTACTTCTCTAATTTTTGGTTTTTTAGTTTCTTTATCTCAATATGATTCTACGATTCTTACATATTGTGTTTTATTCTTTTTGATGATTTGTACTGATGCCATAATTTGTCCTTTTTACCATATTATACCATATATTTACTATATATGAAATAAAAAAATAAAAAATTTCTTAATATATGTAATATATTAAGAAATTCAAAAAGTCTTAAAAAAGACCAAAGTGTCAAAGTTAGGAAAAAGTAAGGGTAAGCAATAAATTAACTCAAGAAAAAATTCACACCGCTTCTAATACAGTCAAAAACTCACAAGAAACAGTTGCAGCCCAAGGAAAAGGAGATTTTAATAGGCTAAGACTTGGTTTTGCCCAAGAAAATCCCAGTGGGGTTGAAGATACCAATAACAGCCTTGTTGTTCAAAAAGATGCTAATTCAACTATTGTTGCTAAAGAAAAATCTAGTGGTACATCTTCAGGCGCAAGCAATATACTTCTAAAAAATAATGACTTTGACCAAAAAATGAAGTAAAAAATATTGAGAAAATTGAATATGAATTAGCAGAGATGAATCTTGAACTAGAAGATGTAAGAGATAAATTGATTCAAGTTGTATTCAATAAAATTAAAGATCGTTATAGCGAGTAGCACTTATTAAACATTATGAAGGTTTCTTAATTCTTCAAGATAAATATTTTAATGTAAAAGATGAAGAAAATAATAATCCTAACTTTAAAAATAAAAATGTTATGATGTTCTCGAAAAGAAATGTTGAACCTGTAAAAGTAGAAGGTCTTGTTTCTGTTTATTCTTCAGACCTAGCACCTATTGTAAGAAACAAAGATAAAGAGCAAGATGAAAAAACGATGGATAAAGCTTTAAATAATTTATTAAGCAAGTATATTGTTTCATTAATGAAAAATTTAAATACTCTTAATGATGTTTTAGCAAATAAAGGAGATAAAAATTCTAACAATAAAAACGATAAAGGTAAAATTACTCCAGTGGCTTGACAAACACTTCAAGATGTATCTAGAGCTTTATTAGATATTCACGATAAATAATTATTAACTTTATAATCCATTTCTTTATGAAATAGGTTTTTATTACAAGTTTGAAAGTTTTAAAATTTAAAAATAGAAAATAACTATTCATTTTTTAATACACTATTTGATATATGGTATCTTTATATTAATTATTAAAATAAATATCTCTTCACAAAGGGATGCTGAATATTTGAATAAGTATATTTTATAAACAAACCATCATTGGAACTATTTTTGCAAAAAAATTGAAAGCACATTTATATGCTTTAATAAATTTATGAAAATTATCCCAATTTTTGGTGTATTTTTTCAATTAGTTGCTGTTGATCGTTTGTATTAAAAATTTTTATTGCAAATTTCAAAAACCTTTCTTTCTTTTCTATCATTTTTTTAATAATTTCTTTTTGATCCTCATCTCTTCCTTTGTTTTTACTTAAACACAAATGGCAAATTGGACATAATTTAATCAAATTTTCGATTACGTCAAATTCATAACCATTTTTGAATGAAATGCCGTGATGAACTTCTAAATATAGAAAACCATCTTTTTTCATAAATGTTCTATCTTCTAAATTGTATTTATCCCCACAACCCACACATATATTTTCATCATTTTTATACACAATGTCACGAATAAATTTACTTCTTACTTTTTTGCTTTCTAATAGATCACTTTCTATTTTAAATTTATATTCTTCTCTAAGGTTTTGAATTTCCTTATTGTTTAATTCTCTATTGTAAATATCAGAAAGATAAGAATTTAATCTATTTATGGTTTTACTTTTGCTAATTTTAAAATTTGAAAATTCAAAAAATGAATAGTTATCTTTCTTGATAGATTTTGCATTAAAAACATTTTCAATAATGTTAATTTTGTATGGATTTGTAAAGCCCACAATTGAACTGTATCACAACAGATTTATTCTTAGTTGTGTATTTCTTTTTTTACCATTAATATATTGTTTTTGTAGCTCTCTAAAATTTAAATTAATTAAATTTAGAGGTATGTTTAAAATGTCTATTATGATTTGAATTTTTCGTCCACTTTCTACTGAACTAAAAAAATAATCTATGCTTAAAAAGTTTAACTTTTCATCGACGCTTCCTCTTAGTTCGAAAAACCCAGTTAAAAATTCTCTTTTTTCATTTGTTATTTCTTCATCTTTATACATTTTGTTTTCTGATATAAATTTGATAAAAAGATCATATTCAAATGTTTTTAAATCAAGATTTAAATCATTTTCTAAAACAAAAACAGATGACATATTAGAATTGTTTATAACAAAACTATTATCAAAATTATTTTTGAAATTTTCTAAAATAGTTCAATAAGGATATTCTCCTGATAAATCGTTAAGTTTATTTCTGTATTCTACTGCAATTTCTTTAAATTCATCATCAGTAAATGTTGATTTTTTTGATTGTTTAAAGGTGGAAATTGTAAAAATATATTGATTATTTTTAGAAAAAATGGTTCTACTTAAAAATGAACCAAATAAAAATGGTGTAATTTTTTTAGATTTTAAAAATTCACTTACTTTAATTATGTTCATTTAAAATCCTTTCTCTTGCAAGTTCAAAATATTTTTGGTCTTTTTCAACACCAATAAAACTTCTGTTTAATCTCAAAGATGCTACTCCAGTAGTTCCTGAACCCATAAAGGGATCGATAATTACATCTCCTTCATTTGTATGAATTTTAATGATTTCATTCATTAAAGTAAGACTTTTTTGTGTCGGGTGAAAAGTTCTTTCTTTCCCAGAAACTACACCTGTAATAAATTCTGATCTTAAATATGGTGTTTCTTTTGGTTTGTTAAAAATTCATTTGGCTCCTTTTTTCACTCCCCATATAGCAAATTCTTTATCTTGAACATATCTTCTATCTACATTTCTAGGCATTGGATTAGTTTTCTTTCAAACTAAAACATCTTTAACAACAATATTATTTTTTATTAATTCATCTATTAAATAACTTATATATAAATATGAGCAAAAAATTATTATACTTCCATTTGGTTTCAATAATTCTGTGTACGATTTAATTCAAGCTGTTAAATCAAAATTTTCATCTCATTCACCGAAATGAATACCCTTTCTTTTTCCGGATGTAAGAGTATGGAAACTGTTTTCCTTTGAAATATTATATGGTGGATCAGTGATAATGTGATCTACTTTTAAACCATCATTTTTTAGTTCTTTGATTATGGTATATGCATCTGCGTTATATATTTTTCAATCTTTATTAGTAAGAACTTCATTTTTATATGCTCTTTGAATTGTTGCACCTATTTCTTTAGCCATTAAAGGCGGAACAGCATTTCCTATTTGTTTGCAAATACTTGTTTTGTTACCTAAAAATAAATATGAATCAGGAAAAGATTGAATTCTCGCCGCTTCCCTTGGAGTTATCGCTCTATTTAAAAAAGGATGAGAGTTTCTTCCGTTTGATGGAGTATCAAATCTAGTATCTATTGTTGGACTTATTGTGTCTCATTTTAATCTAGATCAAGTTGTTTTAAATTTTTGTTTTCCATGCAAATGTGTAGGTAAATGACTTTTGTCACCTTCCGGTGGTATCATTTTAAGTTTTTCGATTGCTAAATCTGAATGTTTAGTTGCTATGTGATTGTATAGTTTTTCACCACGCATTAATAATTGATATTGTGTTTCCCCTTCATTTAAATATTCGGTTTCTTTTTCTCCTTCTCCTGATGATAAATAGGCTAAATCAGAAATAGCATCTCTTACAGTTGTAATTTTTTCTACTGTTTTTACTGGAAGATTTATACTTTTGCTTAATGAACCTATAATTATTGTTCTTTCTCTATTTTGTGGGACGCCAAAATCTTTAGCATTAATAGAACCAAAATTAACAATATAACCTAATTTTTCCATTCTTGAAACTATTTCATTTATAAAGTAACCATTCGCTGCACTTAATAATGCTTTTACATTTTCGATAACAAATACTTCTGGTTTTATTCTTTCAACTAAATCAATATATTCCAAAAACAAAAAATTTCTTGGATCTTCAAGTCCTAATTGTTTTCCTTTAAGACTAAATCCTTGACAAGGTGGTCCTCCGATGATCATATTTACTTTGTGTTGTTTTGAAGAGTTTATTATTTCTTCTTTTATTTTTTCATCAGTAATATCTCCAAGTATTGTTTTTGCTTTTGGGTGATTGTGTTTAAATGTTTCCAAAGCATTTTTATCAAAATCAACCGCAACCATAGTTTCAAAATTTTTTATCTTTTCGATTCCTGTTGAAAAACCGCCTGCTCCAGCAAATAAATCTAATATTTTAAACTTCATTTTAAACTCCAATTTTATATTTGAGGTAATACTTTTTTATACCTCAAATTATAGCATTAAAGTATAGTTGATTTTAAAAATACATAATTTCGGAATTAAAAATTTCAAATTTTGCTATTCTTTTTAAATAAAGATAACAAAATATTAGTTTATAAAATATGCTTTATTTAATTTTTATTATTTATAATTTTAAATATGATTAATTTTTTAGAAAAAAGAATGCAAAAAGCCTTAGCAAAAATGGCTAAAAAAACCGTCCTCAAAGAGGAAGATATAATTGAAATTACAAGAGAAGTAAGAATGGCTCTTTTAGAAGCTGACGTTAACTTAAAAGTTGTTAAAGAATTTATTGCTAACGTTAAAGAAAAAGCTCTTTCTACTGAAATTATTGGTAAATTAAACCCTTCACAACAAATGATTAAAATTTTTCATGAAGAACTTGTCAGAATTCTTGGTGGAGAAGTTAAAGAAATTAAAATTGACAAAAAACCTTACATTATTATGATGTGTGGGCTTCAAGGATCAGGGAAAACTACAACAGTAGCAAAATTAGCTTACTATCTTAAAAAGAAAAAACAAGTAGAAAAACCACTTTTAGTAGCTGGTGATATTTATCGTCCAGCTGCGGTTGATCAACTTGTTACTTTGGCTAAAAGCATCCAAATGGATTATTTTGAAAAAGGAACTAGCGTTCCTGTTGATCAAATTATCCAGGAAGCTTTAAAATATGCTAAAGAAAATGGAAATGACTTGATTTTAATTGATACTGCAGGGCGTTTATCAATTGATGAGAAACTTATGCAAGAGTTAAAAGATGCTAAGAAAGTAGCTCATCCAGATGAAATTTTCTTTGTTGCCGACTCTCTTTCAGGTCAAGATATCATCAATGTCGCTTCAACTTTTAATGACAATCTTAAATTAACAGGGACAATTATTACAAAACTTGATTCTGATGCTCGTGGTGGAGCTGCATTTAGCTTAAGAAGTGTTTTAAACTTGCCAATTCGTTTCATCGGAACCGGAGAAAAAGTATCTAACTTAGATCTTTTCTACCCAGATAGAATGGCAGATAGAATTTTAGGTATGGGTGATGTTATGAGTCTTATCGAAAAAGCTCAAGATGTTATTGATGCTTCAAAAGCTGAAAAAATGATGATGAAAATGTTCAGTGGAGAATTTACTCTAGATGATTTAATGGAACAAATTTCTCAAATTAAAAACTTAGGTAAATTTTCTAAGATCTTAAAAATGCTCCCAGGAAATCTTAGTTCAAAAATATCTGAATCACAAATGGAAAAAGCTGAAGAAAAATTTGCTCTTTATCAAATTTTAATTTCTTCAATGACTAAAAAAGAAAGACAAAATCCTAAATTATTAAAACAAGCTTCTCGTAAAGAAAGAATCTTAAAAGGAAGCGGAAGAACCGCTCAAGAATACAATAAATTATTAAATGATTTTGATGCTATGTCAAAGAGAATGCAAGATATGGCTAAAAACATTAAAAACGGTAATTTTGGTGGATTCGGTGGTTTAGGTGGTTCAGGTGGCGGAATGTTTTAATGCCTGCTAAGCTCTCAAATTTGTATAACAAACTTCCTTTGGGAGTTTTTTATTTTGCAAATTTGGAGGACTTGGCTTAAGGATGCTCCATAAATTCTTTTTTAGTTTGACACTTTTAAAAACTATAAATATGAATAGACCTAAAATATAGTTATATTCATCTTTTATTAAACTGTAATTCCTATATAGTAAATTTCATATCTATGCTTTTATCTTAGTAGTAAATATAGAATAATAACAATAACATTTAACACTGAATTCAACTATTCTGTTTTTGAAGTGAACTGAAAGATAAGTGTAATTGTGTACAAAAAATGTTATTTTTTAATTGTAAAATGTATGTTATTTTTTTACCGTTCAGACACATATGCACAAAATAATATAATTATTATATAAGGAAGAATTTTTAAAAAATGATGGTAAAAATTTTGCAAGCAAAGTGCATTCAGATTGATCAGGTTCGATGATTCATTTATTCGATGCTGAACCTGAAGAGTATTTAATTAAAAATAAAGCTCCAGTAATGATTTCTTTTGTTAATTTAAAAAAATGGGCAGGTTATAATGTTGTAATATATGTTTGAAATTCTAAAACAGGCAAGTATTTAATTCACTACGGATGACCCGATGGCAGAAACTCATAAAGAATTATAAATAAATCTGATGTGTGGGGAATAGCAAATCCAGCTTATTGATACTCATTCAAAGTGAAAGATCAATTTAAAAAAGAAACAAGAAAAGCTTTTAGTTTCAAAAACGAGGTAATTTCTTATGATGAATTTAAGGCAAAATACTAATAAAAGATTAATTATTCATTTTTGTGCTTTACAATCAATAATTTTTCTCTTATTAACAGCAGGTCTCTTAAGCTATATTTCTTACGGAATAATAGTAAGCAAAAAATTATGGTGGCTGATTCTGGTTTTTTATCGAAATTGCAATTTGTTTTTATGTTTTAACTGTTTTAATATTGATTATTTCTAAAATTCCACTAATAAATTCTTTTAATTCCTGAAAAATTAAATTATTATATCTTTTTACATTCGGTATCTTCTTATTAAAAGTAAAAGATGAAAATATTGCTAATTTTAAACTGCTAAGAAAAACAAATTTAATTATGATTTTTGTGTGAAGTTTTGTATTCTTAGGTTTTTTGATTTTTTTAATTGTTGTTTGTTTATTAAAAAATGAAGACATATTTCCAAATCTATGAGATGTTATATTATTTGAATCTATTTTAATTGTACCTGCTTTAGTACCATTAGTTTTCAATTTATTTTTATATAAAAAATCTTTAGCTTTAGCACAATAATAGCTTAATAACAAAGCACAAGTACAGAGTAAAAATTTTGTAACTCTTGTATTTGTGTTTTTTATATTCTTTTATTGACAACCTACTATGTAAATTATTATAAATCCTGAATTTATAAGTTAGAACTTTATAAAAAACGAATACATCTACAAGCAAGGTGTATTCGTGCTCAATTGTAATTTGCATTGCAACGCCTGGGTTCGAACACACAAAAAAAGGCGCGGTTATATAAACTAGGAAACGAAATATTGACACAACCATATTTCGTGTCCTAGTTTACCTAGTTTAATTAGAAGATTTTTTGTTTTGTTACCTTGATGTATCAAATATGAACATTCTTTTAATGCATTAAAATTTATAATATTAATATGAAAATAAAATTATTTTTGAATTCATTTGCTTTATCGATGCCACTTATTAGTGTAATAAGTTGCAAACCGCAAGAAAATAAACAATTAAAACTTTGAGGTGATGATAAATTTAATACCAAAATCAATTTAAATAAATTAAGTTATGTTTCAGATTTGGAAAATGTTAATTTTATCGCACCTTTTAACCATGAAATCGAAAAATCAAATACTATGTACCAATTAACAGTGTATAGTTTTGCAGATGGTAATAATGATGGAATTGGCGATTTTATAGGACTGGCGAATAATTTAGATTATTTTGTAAATTTAGGAATTGACACTCTTTATTTATCACCAATACATCCAGCTAGTTCTTATCATGGATATGACGTTATTGATTATTGTGATGTAGCGCCTGAACTTGGTGGAATGGAAGCTTTTGATAATTTCTTAATAAAAGCACATCAAAAAGGTATAAGAGTTATTTTGGACATGGTTATCAATCACACATCTTATGAACATCCTTGATTTCAAAAAGCCTTATCAGGTGATACTAAATATGAAAAATATTATCGCTTTTACGAAAAAGGAACTCAGGCTAATGATGATAAAAAATATGGAATCGATGATTCTTGACTTAGAAATTTATTTTTTAACGTAGATAAAAAAATTTCTGCTACTAATAAAACATATGTTGCAACATTTTGAGCTGGAATGCCTGATTTAAATTTAGATAATCCTGATTTATATCAAGAAATTATGAATATACACCAATTTTGAATTAAAAAAGGTGTAGATGGCTTTAGATACGATGCTTTTTATCATATTTGAGATGGTGAAAACCCAAATGAACCATCTGATCCTAACGGACAAAAAACTGCAAAATTATTTGCTGATATAAGAGATTCAATTACACCTATTTACTTAAAAAATAATTTAGGTTTTTCATCACCGCTTTTATTTGGCGAGTGATGAAAAGAGCCGGAAGAAGCATCTAAATATTTTAAATACAACAACAAAGATGCATTAAGTACAGTCATAGATGGAGCAAGATTTAAAAACTCTAGAACAATTTCATTAAATTCAACACAAGAAATTGATTTAAAAAACTTTTTAAATAATATTGATGAAAATTATAAAGTTTCTTCAAGATACTGAATTCCATTTTTAGATAACCATGACGTTAATAGATGAATTTTAAACCGCGCTGATGATATTAATTATAAAATCGATCCAAATAATCCTAAAATTTCAAAAGATTTAATCAATTATCAAAAGTATGGATTAATTGCTTTATTATCAAGAGGAGGACTTCCAACTCTTTATAACGGAAACGAATTAGGTATGTTTGGTGGTCCAAAAAGCAAAGGTGATAATTATGTTAGAGAGGCGTTTCCGTGAAATGATTCTAAAAAACAAGTTAATTTTTATGAAAGACGAAGTGGAAAAGATTCATCAATTATAAAAGTTGGTAACTCAAAAGGGATTGAATCAATTGAAAAACAAATAAACAATCCTTATTCAATTTATAATTTCACAGCTAAAATACTTAAAATAAGAAAAGAATATGATTCAATTAAAAAACAGGATACTAAATATATTGCACCTTTTGCTGATGTAATTAACGCAAATTATATTGTTAATAACTTAAATAACATCACGCTAAGAAAAAATGAAAACGGTAGCTATATTTTATTTGCTTACAACCCTAAAAGACAATTTAAATTTGCAATAAAAGACAATTTTAAAATTAAAAAAATATTGTTAAACGAAAATATAGAAATAGAGGGTAATTTAATAAAAGGAAAACAAGAAGGTGCTTTTGGAATTTTCGAAATAAGTGAAAAGTAAACTTGTATATACAAGTGCTTTTTATTACTGTAAGTATAAGAAAAAATTCTTGTATAACTAAATATTAATAGAAAAGAATAAAATTATAGATATGGAAACATTACTATTATGATAAAAAGAGAAAAACTAAACTGAAAAACGCGATTTAGATACTTTTGATTAGGAAAAAGACCAAGAGAAAGAAAGTCTTTACCTAAAATAGTTGAATATTTATATATGATTTTTGCAAATATCATCTTACTTATATTTACAATTTTAGTAATTTGAGAAATTTTTGCTTTTAAATCATCTGAAAATAAAAGTTTAGCTGAAAATTTTAATTTATATGGATGAAGAATTCTAATAAGCTTAGCTTCTTTTGGATATGTAACTATAATTTTGTGTTCAATTCATATTTTCTATATTTTAAGCAAAACTGAATTTTATAAATGAAGCGGAATTTTAGGCGTTGTTTTTTCTTTACTAGGACTTTCTCCTATTGCATTATTTTTCTTAATGGTATCTTATTCCAAAAATGAAATTGCTTTTTATTAAATTGTAAAGTAATAAAGTAATGAAGGGATATAAATATGAGTAAAAAAACTAAATTTATGAAACTTGCAGCAAGCGCAGCAGCAATCGGAATGCCTTTATTTGGTTTTGTCGTTTCTTGCGGGAATAACGCAAGTGAAACTAATAAAGAAATAGTTATTGCGGTTGACGGGGTGCAAAAGGATTTTTATAATGAAGTTAAAGCTATTTTTGATAAATCTAAATCAGCAGCAAAAGGATTTAAAATCAGATTTATTGAAAAAGACGTTTTTGGTGCTTTAGATTTTGACGTTGCTGGTGCAACAGATACTAAAGTTGTTTCTGACATTTTCTACGCTCCACAAGATAGAGTTACAACTCTTGTACAAAAAGGTTCTGTTGTTCCATTAGAAGAATTTGATTCAGAGCTTTTTACCGAAGTTGCTAAACAACTTGGAGCAACTCCTCAAGAAGTAGAGCAAATGAGATCATTTGGTCAAATTGATGGAATTAAAAAAGTTAATAATATAATTACTCCAATTACCAAACTTTATGCTATTAGACATAATACAGAAGGAATTGTTCTTGCTTCTAATAAAACAGAATCAGAAACAAGAGCTGAACTTAAAAATGAAAACACCGACACTCTTGCTGAACTTGTAAAAGAAGGAAAAGCTATTTTTAGAATTCAAGACTTCTGATATGGAAATGGTGTTTTAGCTGGTGCTTTTAAACAAATTCAACAAAAATACGCTAGCGAACTTACAGAAGATTCAACAAATACTCCAGTTGATTTAATGAAAAAAATTCTTTATAACTCAGATGAGCTTGCTAAAGCTTCATCAGGATTTATTCAAGCATCAACAGCTGAAGGGGCACAAATTCCTGCGGATAAATATAACAAATATTTTAAAGAAGCTCTTGGGATTGTATCTAAAATTTATTATCCATTATGAGAGGCTGCTTACAAATTAAATGAAGCACAATTTGCTGAATCAGTTTGAGCTAAAAAAGGAATTTCTCAAGGTGATCTTAAAGCGGTATTAAGTAATGATATGGGTTCAGTTCAAAATAAAATATTTGAACTTATGAAAAATAACAAAATTAATTACGCTATTGTTGGTACTTGAGATATTCAAAATGCTCAACAAAGTGGTAATGCTCAATCATTTTTCAATGTTATAAATGTAACTGAAGAAAGTTCATATTTACAAGCAGCAGGTTCATGATCATACCTTATTAACATTAGAAATGCTAACGCATCAAAAGAAAGAAGAGAAGCTTTTAAAGAACTTATTAAAGCTATTTTCACTGTAGATGCGTATAAAAAATACTTCAAAAAAGATTCAAAAGTTCCATTTGTTAGAAAAATTCAAGGAGAACTTAAAAAATCTATTTTACAAGACAATGCTGAATTAGATAATGAAATACAATCATTAATGACAGAACTTGGATACAGAAATATCGATGAATATAGAGTTGCTTTTGAAAAAGAACTTAAAACAGCACAGGAATATTCAAATATTTCTCTTTCTGATTGATCAACAGAAAATGATCACAACGATCCTCTTGCTGAAAGCAATCTTAAAAAAGCATCTTCAATTACTGAAACAATTACAGCATCAGGAATCATTACTCAAGATAATGTTAATGAAATATCAGAAAAAATTAAAGATCAAGTTTCTTTAAGAAATGCAGAAGCTGCTATTTTAGGTCTTAGTGACGTTGCAAACCTTACTGGTGATGGTCAAACATGACAACTTGGTAAAGAAATTGTTAAATTAGAATATATGAAATCACACCAAGAACTTGTACAAAATAGTAATGAAGACTCAATGACACTTCACGTAAGAAAAGTAGAAAAATTAATTTTTGGAGCTAATGGTGATAATTCTGATGAAAAAGATGCTTTATATGACAAAATCGCACAAGCAAATTCAGATGGTACACTTAATAATTTAGTTGATGAAGTTAAAAATAAAGCACTTGAATTTGCTAAACAAGCATCAACTAATTCAAATGTAGATGAAGAAAAAGTAAAAAGAGCAGCTGAGTTATACTTTAATTCATATGTAAATACTGCTTTAATTAGACAATGATCAAAATCTCTTATTGAAAATAATATGGCTCTTAAAAAAGATCAAACACCTTCAAATATTAAAGTTTCACAAGTTATTGAAAAAATCGCTAAATATGATAAATCATTATCAGTTAATGTTGTTTTAAATGTTCTTACATCAACAAAATCTCTTCAAGACAACGGTATCGGAATTTTAGAATCTCAAAGTGGTCGTATTGATGGGTCAAATCCACAATATGGTGTTGTTTGAGGAAACTGAAACGATCAAACATTTGGAAACAAAGTATGATTAGAATCACTTGCAGGACTTAGTGGAGATAAAGAAATTAATTCAATTGATAAATTCACAGATGCAGTTGCTTCAAAATTAAGTGATTTATTCTCTCAATCAGCAAATGCAATTAATGAATCTAATTCATCAACAAATGTTGTCATTAATTAATTTAAATGCCTAAATTTAAAACTAAAATAAAAAAACCAGAGTTTTATACTTTATTATTCTTAATATTTTTATTTGTATTATTGCTTTTAATATGGGTTTTAATTCCTTTTACAATTGGTTATAAAAAACCAGAATACGTTCCTTCTGAAACAGATTTATCAGAAGAAGAATTTTATTCAAAGTTAGGAAGCGAAATTGCTACTATTAAATTGCTTACATATATAGGAAACTCACTTATTCTAATCTTTTTTGTTGTGTATATTATTTTAGCAAGACACAAAATAAAATTAGGATATGGTTTTTTTATAACTTGAATAATAATTTTTATTATTTTATCAACAATGCCTTTTATTAGAGGTATTTCTCAAATGCATATTATTGAACTTTGAGTTGGTTCATTAATTACTGTTGTTAATATTTTATTAATTATTACTTTAAGTTATTTAACTTTTAAATTACATGTTGATCGTAAAATTCATAATTATCAATGATATAAAATACATAAAGGAAAGGGAACATAATGGATAAACTGAAGTTATACAATTGATATGGCGAAGAATTTGATTTGATTGTTCCTGAAAATGGAGAAACTCTCAAAGCATATAAACATCAAGTCAATAATCTTTTTGATAGGCTTATAGATAATGTTAAAAATCGTGAAAAAATTGATAAAGACTTGTTCTTAAGAGCCAAAGCAAAAATTAACGATAATTTAAAGCGTGAATTAAATAGTCATAAAATTGCCCTAACTTTGACACTTTGGTCTTTTTTAAGACTTTTTGAATTTCTTAATATATTACATATATTAAGAAATTTTTTATTTTTTTATTTCATATATAGTAAATATATGGTATAATATGGTAAAAAGGACAAATTATGGCATCAGTACAAATCATCAAAAAGAATAAAACACAATATGTAAGAATCGTAGAATCATATTGAGATAAAGAAACTAAAAAACCAAAAATTAGAGAAGTAAAATTTTTAGGTAAATTAGAAGATCTTACAAAAGATAATCCAAACTTCATTGAAGAATTAAAAGAATCTGTTAGTTCAAAGAAAAATCAAAAACAAAAAGATAGAAACGAACAAATTTTACAAATCATGAATTCTTTAAAATTGGACAAATTTAAAGGAACAGAAATTAAAGGATATGGAAATTTAGTTTACGAAGAAATCATAAATTATCTAGAATTACCAAATTTCTTAAATGACTTACAAAAGAAAAATAGTAGGTCAAAATATGACCTAGCATCAATTACAAAAATGCTAATTTTAACAAGAATTTTAGAACCATCTTCTAAAAGAAGTTCAGTTGAAAAAATTAAAAAATATTGATACAAATTTGATGATAGTTTGAAAGACATTTATAGATCACTTGAGTTTTTACAGGATAAAAAAGCGGATATTTTAAAACATTTAAATGAACAATTTGTAGACAAAATTAACAGAAATTTAACATTCTGTTTCTATGACGTTACAACTGTTTATTTTGAAAGTTTTATACCTGATGAACTTAGAAAATTTGGTTTTTCAAAAGACAATAAAGTTAACCAAACTCAAGTTGTTTTAGGTCTTTTAATCGACGATATGGGAATACCGATTTATTATGATTTATTCCCTGGAAACACATCTGATTTCTTGACTTTAAAACCTGTTTTAGAGAATATAAAAAGAGACTTAGGTATAGATAAAATTACTATTGTTGCAGATAGAGGTTTAAACTCAAAAAGTAACTTATTAGCCATAAAACAAGCAGGATACGATTACATAATGGCTTACAAAATCAAAGGTAAAGAAAATAAAATTGAAGGAATTTATGATCTTGATACATATAAAATGATGTATGAAGAATTCAGTGTGAAAAAACAAGATCACAAAGAGCTTTTTAAATCTAATAATACCTTTTATGAAATTGACAATAAACTGATTTTAACTTTCTCTGGAAAGAGACAAAGAAAAGATAAAAAAGATCGTGAAAGACTTATTAAAAAAGCTGAAAAATTACTCAATTTATCAGCTATAAAATCAGAAATGAAAAGAGGTGGTAAGAAGTATTTAAAACTTTCAGCTAACGAAGTTGAGTTAGATCATCAAGCGATTTTGAAAGATGAAGCCGCAGATGGATTTTATGGAATTTTAACATCTCATGAAGATATGGATGAAATGGAAATTATTGAACAATATTCAAAACTTTGAAAAATAGAAGAAAGTTTTAGAGTGATGAAAACAAACTTTGAAGTAAGACCAATTTATCTTTCAACTGAAAAGACAATCAAAGGACATTTTTTAATTTGCTTCCTTGCACTCACGATTCAAAGATATTTAGAATTTGTTCTTGAATATTGTGGTTATCCGCTTCCTACGAATAAAATAATTGAATCAATTAAAAATCAAAAATTATCAATTATCCCAGAAATAAATACTTATATTAAATCAGAAGAATCTGAAGAGTTCAAAACTATATTAAAAGTTCTTGGACTTAAACCAATTGAAACTATTGGTAAATGTGAAGACGTAAAATTTACTATATAGGAATTGTGATATAAAAACGACGAATAGCTCTATATTGTAGGGTTATTCGTCGTTTTAAGTTTTAAAAGTGTCAAACTTAGGAAAAATTGATAAAGACTTGTTCTTAAGAGCCAAAGCAAAAATTAACGATAATTTAAAGCGTGAATTAAATAGTCATAAAATTGCATATCAAAACAAAATTAAAGTTTTAAAAGACTCAATAAGCAATTTAAACTTTGCTAAAAGTATGACAAAAATGCTTAAGAAAGAATTATCTAAGCTTAGAAAAAGTAAAAATCAGTTACTTAAATATGCTAAAGATTTTGAATATTCGCTTACTAAAACAACTGATGAACTCGAAACAAAAAAAGATAAAATAAAAAACTTAATTAATAAAACTGCTCTCGATGAACATGAGTTATTTAAAAAATACGCTATTTTTTCAATTATTTTAATTTACATTCAAAAAAATGAAGATCGAGAATTCAAAATCGATAAAATCAAACAATATTTAGTCGATGCTGAGGTTAACTTTATAAGTAAATTGAATAATCCGGATCAATTTTTCAAAGATATTTATTTACAATTGGAACAAAAAAGATCTTCCTTTTTAGAAAATCAATCACTTTTAAAAGAAAAATATTTAAAAAGTTATAAATTACAAAAACAACTTTACGAAAACGAAAAGTACAACATAAAACTTTCAGCAAAACAGAAAATTTTAGAGCTTGAATTTGACTATAATGAAAAATTAACTTCAAGCAGAAAAAAAGTATATGAATATAGAGATGCAGCAAAAGAAAAAATTGAAAAGCATAAACAAGAAATTTTAAATGTTGAAAGTAAAAATATTTCTTACTTAAAACAACTTAAAAGTAGTGGAAAAGTTAATGTAAAAAATCTTAAAATTGCTTATAAAAACAATTTAAAAAATATAAGTACTAAGGCAATTGAACATATACAAAATAATTTTGCAGAATTTTTAAATAATAAATTCGAAGATAAAAATTATGCTTCTTTATTTTTGGAAAATAAAAATCTTAATTTGGTTTTAAAATCCGCTTCAAGTGAAGACTCAATTTTAATTAATATTGCTTATAAATATTATTTCAGCAAAGCCAACTTATATGCTGTTAAAAAAGAATATAAAAATCTTTTTAAAGCTAAATTTCTAGAAAA
Organism: Mycoplasmopsis gallinacea; assembly: GCF_012220205.1. Lineage (NCBI taxonomy): Bacteria > Bacillati > Mycoplasmatota > Mycoplasmoidales > Metamycoplasmataceae > Mycoplasmopsis > Mycoplasmopsis gallinacea. The sequence continues at coordinate 210,343 of NZ_CP047225.1, forward strand.
ACAGTCTGCAATACTTTCTAAATATACTTATGAAGGAAAATTCAAAAAAGAAGTTTCTGTGGCTTTAAATGAATATGTAATAGACAGCGATTCAACTAGATTAAAATTTTTAAATGAAAAAATTGAAGCTATATATGAGCTTGAAAAACTCAAAATTACTAATGCATTTGAAACTGAAAAAGAAAATTATAAAAATAAAAAACAAATTCTTAAAAAAGAATATAAAAATAAATTAAAAGAATTAATAGTTAAAAAGAAAAATAAAGAAATTTCTGAACAAGCTGTTAAAAACAAAAAAACAGAGTATAAAATTTTATATAAAGAAGCTCTTTATTCTTTAAAACTTGAATCAAATGTTTCTAAAAATAAAGAAATTTTGAAAACAAGTTTCTGAAGAAAACTTGCTGAAAATAAGGTTAATCGAAAAATAAAAGAAAGCAAAATTAATGAAGCTCAAAAAACTATCCCAACAGAGTGTATTAAATCAATTAAATTTTGAGCCTTTATTTTAGGATTTATTTTACCTGGGCTTCCTGAAATTATCTTCTTTAAGCAATATTTAAAAGGTGCTATTTTACTTATTGCTTCTACTTTAATTTATTCACTAATAATTCCATTTACATTTGGTGCTTATTGAGATAAAATGGGTGGGATTCCTGGTCTTAGCGACCTTGGTGCTAGTGTGCACCATTTAACGAAAAATAACTATAATTTTGCCGATGCTCGTTATTATCTTTTTGGTGGTGTTATTTCAGTTATTTTATTTGTAATGAGTTTTATTTACTTACTAGTTAGTGCAATTGGTGCTTATAGAGTTGCTAAATATATGCAACAAGGTTCAAGACCAAGTTTATGAAGTCATACTAAATATTGATTAAATACTAGTGGTTTCCCTTGAATGATTTCTCTTGTTGGGTGAATTTTAATGATTTTTATCGTCGCAACTCCAGTTATCACTTCTGTTCTTATTTCATTTACAAATTACGGATTTAATCACGAAGCTCCTACAAAAATTGTCGAATGAGTTGGGCTTAAACAATGAGGAAGCTGATGAACTTATCGTAAACTTGATTTAATTACATCTATTTCTCACGTAATTACATGAACATTAATTTGAACAGTATTTTCAACTCTTATTCCAATTGGATTAGGAATTATAATCGCTATTTTAAATAATAATAGTCGAATCAAAGGTAAAAAAATATTTAGATTAATCTTTATTTTACCATGAGCTATACCGGCTTTTGTTACTCTTACATTTTTAAGAAACTCTTTCCAAGCTGGTGATACAAGTTATATTAACCTAATTCTTCTAAAATTAGGAATAATTAGTAAATCAGTTGACTGACTAAATAAAATCAGTACAGCAAGAATTTTGGTTATTTTAGTTCAAACATGAATTGGTTATGCTTGAATATTTATGTTAGTAACTGGTAATTTACAATCAATTTCTAAAGATATTTATGAAGCAGGTTCAGTTGATGGTGGAAAAAATAGACAATTATTCTGATATTTAACTCTTCCATCTCTTTTAGCTTCTATTGCCCCAATGTTGATAGGTCAATTTGTTGGTGCATTTAACAACTTCACCACAATTTCTCTTTTCACAGGTGGTGGACCACTTTACGAAAATTCAACTTTCTTTAAAGAAGGTGCTACTGATATTATTATTTCATGAGTATATAAATTCACAACTGGTGCAATCCAACTCGATGGAAACCAAGCTTTTGCAGCTGCACTTGTAACACTTGCATCATTATTTAGTATTGCTCTTGCTGCTCGTGGATTTATTAAATCAATGTCAAGGAGGGATTAATGTTTAATTTATTTAGAAATTCTTTTTATAAAAGCAACGCAAACAAAATTAGAATTAATGAACGAAAATTAGCACCTAAAAGAATTAATTTTAATGAATCAGACTATAAACCTCCTACAACAATGGAAATAATTTGATTGTTTTTTAATTATTTAATTTTAATTTTTTGAGCTTTAATTATTTTATTTCCTATTATTTCGCTTGTTATTGCTGCCTTCAATACTAATAATCCAAGGTATATTGCAATTACACCTTTTAAATTTGGTTTTGATAATTTCAGTTATCTTTTTAGTTCTGAACGTAGTTTATTTTTAAGATGATATGGAAATACTTTGTATATCTCGGTTCTTACAATGCTTATTTCTACATCTGTAGTTGCGCTTAATGCTTATGCATATTCGAGATTTAAATTTGCTGGTTCTAAGCACTCTCTTACAATCATTATGTTCTTGCAAATGATTCCCGCAACTTCATCATTAATTACTTTGTTTATGCTTGTAAAATTAGGAGATTCAGTTGGTATCTCTCCTGTTTCTATGTTAGTGATTATTTACTCTGGTGGTGCAATTTCAGCTAATACATTTATGCTTAAAAGTTACCTTGATACAGTAAGTAAAGAGCTTGATGATTCAGGAAAAATCGATGGATGTAATAACTGAGGATTATTTTTCAGAATTTTACTCCCAGTTATTAGACCTGCTCTTATAATGGTGGCTCTTTGATCATTTTTAACACCGTTTACAGATGTTATCTTGCCTAAATTTGTTCTTATTGAAAACTCAGATAAAACACTACCTATTGGTTTAGATACATTTCTTAATGCTGAACCAAAACATATTAATGCAGGTGCTTATGCAGCAGGTTCTCTTCTTGCTTCACTCCCAGCGTTTTGCTTATTTATGTATCTTCAAAAATATATTGTTGGTGGTCTTAGTGATGGAGCCGTGAAAGGATAAAAAATGTGATTTAAAAAAGAAAATAAAAATGTTGATTCTAATTTAGACCTTGATATTTCTAGTGGTTTTGAAACAATAGATTTAGATAAATTAGTTAGTGAAGTGGGACAAGTTTATAAAGAAAGTAATGGTGCTCATATTAATTTAGTAAATATTTCTAAAAAATATGAAGGTAATGAAAAATACACACTTGATAATATTAATTTAGAAATCAAACCAGGTACATTTTGTATCTTTTTAGGTCCATCTGGTTGTGGAAAAACAACCCTTCTTAGAATGATTGCAGGTCTTAACTCAATTACCAAAGGAGATCTTCTTTTTAACAACAAAAGATACAACAATTTAGCTCCTAGCGAAAGAAATATAGCAATGGTTTTCCAATCTTATGCTCTTTATCCACATATGAATGTATATAATAACATTTCATTTGGATTAAAAATGGCAAAAGAAAGAAAAGATATTATCGATCGAAGAGTTAAAGATGTTGCTAAAATTTTAAAAATTGAAGATTATCTTTATCGTAAACCCAGAGATCTTAGTGGTGGACAACGTCAAAGGGTAGCAATTGGTAGAGCTATTGCTCGTAAACCTCTTGTGTTCTTAATGGATGAACCGCTTTCAAACCTTGATGCAAAACTACGTGAAAGTATGCGTAGAGAAATAGTTAATATTCATAGAATGCTTAATACAACAAGTATTTACGTTACACATGATCAACTTGAAGCTATGACTATGGGAGATCAAATAGTTGTGTTTAATGATGGAAAAATTCAGCAAAGCGGAACAGGAAGAGACTTATATTTCAAACCTGCTAATCTATTTGTTGCAAAATTCATCGGTTCTCCAACAATGAATACTTTTGACGCAATTTATCAAGATGGTCTTATTAAATACAAAAATTTATTTGCTTTTAATGTTGATAAAGAAGTTGCTGATAAATTAAATGAAAATCAAAAATTAGAGATAGGTTTTAGAAGTGAAGATATTAAAATTTCTAGCCACTTCTCTGAAAATAGTATTAAAGGAAAAATTAACAATATTGAACTTATTGGTAAAGATCAACTTATTGCCGTAACTATTGATTCAGATACTGAATTTATAATTAATGCGCCAAATGATGTTTTCTTTAATTTATATCAAGAAGTTTATATTGAGTTTGTAAATTCGAGAATTCATATCTTTGACAAAGAAAGTGAAAATCGTGTCAACTAAATATTTAAATAAAACTCGTGATTTCTTTTTAAATAATTCATATTTAAAAAGAAAAATATTGTTGTTATTAGTAAGTATTTTTTCTTTAATATCTCTTATCTTATTATCTATTTTATATATAAAATTTAAACAAAGAGTTGATGAAGAATTCACTTTTTTGTCTGGCTCATTTTTTAGTGAAGCTGATAAAAAATCTTATGAATCAAATCCAGAAAAGTTTCTTTTATTTAAGGAAACTAACTCAAGAAGTTTTCAACTTCTTAAAATTTTTTCAGGATTGAATTTTTCACTTATAACATTATTTAGTTTAAATGTTATTATTACTGCAATAATGATTGTTTATTTATTGAAAAATAAAGACAATGGAGATTATTTATTTAAATATATTATTTTAATTTCTTCATTAACTTTTATTTTAACTTTCTTCTTGATTTCTCTTCAACCAAGTGAAACATCAAGGATAGAACAAATTGTAGTAGGTAATAATAAAATGAGAATAACCGTAACTATGCAAAAAATGAGTTATATGCTTGCTTGAATTACTTTGTTGTTCTCTTTCTGTTGCCTTACATTTTCAATTATGGCAAAACGTAGATATGGATTTTTAACAAAAGATATAACATTAAATAAAAAAGAAATAGAAACTCAGCAATTAAAAGAACAAATTAATGAAATTTTAAATTAAAAAAATCTGAATAACAGCAAGAAGTTTCTTGTTGTTATTTTTGATATAAAAATTTTTTATTTATCATATCAAGAATTTTAATTATGACTTGTTTATAAGTTATAAAATTTCAAATTATGAAATTTCTTAATTTAGTAAAACAATTTTTATGAGAATGACAATATAAAAAAATAGTTGAAAAACAAAAGCGAAATTTTTTCGCAAATTGAGATAATCCAAAATATTTTGATAAAAAATGAAATTTAGATTATAAAAATATTGATATTAAAGATAGAAGCGTTCAAAATAATTTTAAAACAATAGGTAGTAATGTTGTTTATCAGGTTTTAGTCTATAATTTTGCAGACGGAAACAATGATGGAATTGGTGATTTTATTGGTTTAAAAAACAAAATTCCTTATTTTGTGAATTTAAAAGTGGATCAACTTTGATTAAGTCCGATCCATCCTTCAACTAGCTATCACGGTTATTCTGTTATTGATTTTTGTGATGTTGCCGAGCAATTAGGTGGAATGAATGCTTTCTTAGACTTTTTAGATGAAGCACATAAAAACGGAATCAAAGTTTATTTAGATATGGTTTTTAATCACACTTCATATGAACATCCTTGATTCCAAAAAGCATTATTAGGAGATAAAAAATACGAAAATTTTTATCGCTTTACAGAAGACTTTTGCGATGAAGATATAAAAACAGACACAAATACACATCGTAAAAGATACCCAAATTTAAATCAAAATATTTTTGGAACCAACAAAAAATTTCTTGGTCGCTTTTGAGCAGGTATGCCTGATTTAAATTTAGATAATCCTGAAGTTATTGATCAACTTATTGCAATTCAAAAATTCTGAGTTTCACTTGGTGTAGATGGTTTTAGATATGATGCATATGCTGAGTATTTTTCAAGTGAGATAGAGACAAAGAACAATTTTAATGAAAGTAAAATTTTTGCACTTTTAAGAAAAGAAAGTGAAAAAATAAACCCAAATATTTTTATGTTTGGTGAATGACTTGAAGATGGAATAAAAGCATTAGAATATTCAAAATTTAATGATGAAAAAGCACTTGATACAAGTTATGATGGAATGCATTGAAAAGAAAAAATAGATGTAAGAATAAGTTATGAAAATTTATTAAACTTAGTTAATAAATATAGTCAAAATAGTAGCGATTGAATGCCTTTTTTATCAAATCACGATGTTATGAGGTGACTTGATAATTATCGACAAAAATTTTTAAAAATTAAAGAGAATAAGTTATTAAAGAAAAAACCAAGCGCTAGTGAAATTGATGCATTAAAAATAGCAATTTTTGTTCTTTTAGCAATGCCAGCAAGACCTATTTTGTATTACGGAGATGAACTTGGTTATTTTGGAACAAGAACATATGGGGATCCAGCATTGAGAGAGCCAATGATTTGAAATAATAAAAATGAAATTTGCCAAATTCAAGAAACAAAAATAGATTCATTGAAATCGAAAGTTCTTGCCACAAGTGCTCTAACTTTACCTTACGTTGAGGAAAATATTTCTAAAAAAGATTCCGTTTATGAATTAATTAAATTTTTGAATGAATTAAGAATAAAATATCCATTTTTATCACTTACCGATTCTACAACACTTGATGATCCAAAAGAATATGTAGATTGCGAAGACTATTCAAGCGTTATTATTAGAAAACACAAAAATACAATTTTGATGTTTGTGTATAAAAATGATTTTTCAGAAAATCATATTGTTAGAAAAATTTCAAGAAAATATAATTTCAAGTTAATTTACAGTTATAAATGTATAAACAGAACTTGAGGAATTGAAATGAATAAAAATAGTATGGCTATTTTTGAATTAAAAAGGAAGTAAAATGAAAAAAGCAACAATTGATATAGGTGGAACAAATACTCGTTTTGCTATTTTTGAAGATAACAAAATTGTCTTTAAAGAAAAATTTTTAACCAATAAAAACAATTACAAAGAAACTTTAGATAAACTTATAGAATTAATAAATTTTCATAATATAGAAAATTTAGCACTTTGTATCCCTGGCCCTGCTAATTATAAAGATGGCATTGTTTATGAAACACCAAATTTACCAAGTTGAACCAATTTAGATGTTAAAAATTACTTGCTTTCTAGGGCAAAAATTAATAAAATAATTTTTCAAAATGATGCAAACGCAATGGCTTATGCAGCTCATAAAAAATACAACGATGCAGCAAATGGGTACACTCAATTTTTTACTATAAGCACAGGATTTGGTGCTGGTTTAGTTATTGAAGATAAAATAATTAACGGTTTCAATTTTCAAGCTCAAGAAATAGCTAAAATGCCTACAGGAAATAAGTTAGATAATTATTATCACCTTTCTCCTTATGCTGCTGAATTGTATGTATCTGGTACAGGTTTTGAACTGCAAGCAAAATCACAAGGATTACAAAAAAGAGCAAAAGAAGTGCTCGATGATTATCATTTAGGTATAAACTATGCTGTAAAAATAGTTGAAAACGCAATCGAAGCACTAGCAAAAACAATGGCTTGCAGTTGTGCGTTAATTAATCCAAATTTAATTGTAATTGGTGGCACTGTTGCTCAAAATGCACCTTTTATAATTCAAAAAGCTTTTGTTAAATTGAAAGAATATGTGTGAAAAACACAATATGATAATTTAAAATTAGTTATTGATGATAGTGGTGATGATTTAGCTTTAATGGGGCTTGATTTATTATTAGAAAATTATTTGTAGCTCGTAAAACGTATAAAATTTATTATAATACATAATTATGAGTGAGATTAAAGAAGAAAATAAAATAAAAGTTAATAAAACAGATATAGTTGCTGGGTATTTAATTGATTTAATTCAAAGTGGGAAAGTTCCTGTTAATAAAATAATGCCATCAGAACATCAACTCATGTATCGTTTCGGATGCTCTAGAAGTGTCGTTATTGCTGCATATTCAAAATTACAAACCTTGGGAGCTGTTTATTCAATTTCCAAAAGAGGATATTTTGTTGCTGAAAATTTCCATAATTTAGTTAAACCTCTAAGTTATTTGATAGGTTCAGACAAATGTAAAGGGAAAGAAATTATTGAAGGGAAAAAACTTCCTGAATGAATCTTTGACAAAAGAATTATTTTTGTGGAAGACTTTAGAGAATTTGATAAAGAATATTTTAAAAATGACAATTTAATTGGTGTTTCTAAATATTACATTTCAACAAAAAATTTAAAAGAAAATGAAGTTATTGATGTGGAAGAATCGCTAATTGATTTGCTAATTGATCGTAATGCAATAAGTAATATTATTTATGATTTAAAATATGAAGATGATCCTTATTTTGGGTTTAAAAAAATTGTTGTTGTTTATTTTTTCGGATACGATGATGACTCAATTAGTTTATCTGGAAAATTTTGAATTCACCCCGATCATTTTAAATTTAATCATCAGGAATTTTCTTTAAAAAAAGTAATTAAATAAGACTTTTTAAAAGTCTTATTTTTATTTGCCCTTCTTTTAGGGATAAACGTTTTGAAAAGAGCTCAAAAAATACATTATAAATTAATATATTTTTGTAAAAATTCATGTAATTATATTAATTTTTACATCTTGATATATTAAGAAAATAGCTCTATTTTACTGATAAAAAAATAATAGTTTTAAAATTTAATTAATATGAATAATCAAAAAGAACAAATCCAAAAATTAGAAGAAAAAATGAAATTAAATATAAACAATATTACAAATCTTGGTGCACATTTTGAAAGTAATTGCATAAGAGTAAGAGCATTAAATTTACATTCTTACTCATTTGAACTCATTATTTATGATAAAAAAGATACAGAAAAAATTATCAAAGAAATTGATATGAATCAAATCAATGAATTTGTTTCTGAAGCAATAATTTCAAATGAATATGAAGGACATCCATATCAATTTAGAGTTACTTTTTCAGAAAAAAATGGTAATTCTATTCAAAAATTAGCACTAGATCCATATGCAAAATCTATGGTTCCATTCAATTGAGATGGTAAAGAAGAAAAAGTTGGTAAAGGTGTTTTTGTAAATTTAAAAAGTCCTGAAAGTGGTTTTGAATTAATAGAAAAAAGTTATAAAGCAGACAAATTTATACCTAAAGGATACCCGAGTTCTTCTGTATATGAATTACACATTAGAGACTTTACTTCAAATATAAAAAATGATTCATTAGAAGAAAAAGAAATTGGAACTTTTAAAGGTGCAATAAAATCAAATATTTTTAATTATCTAGATGATTTACAGTTTAATGTAATTCAATTGCTTCCAATTCAATCAACCTATACAGTAAATGATAATGATAAGAAAATTCTAGAAAAAGGGCAAGGAAAAGGATGAACAACTAATTATAACTGAGGATATGATCCGCATAATTATTTTTCAATAAATGGTGTTTATTCTACAAATCCTAATGATCCATATGCAAGAATTAGAGAATTTAGAGAATTTGTTCAAAAAGCTCATGAGCAAGGAAAAGCTGTTATTTTAGATGTAGTTTTTAACCATACTATGATTAACGAAATTTTTAATAATTTAGATCCAATTACAAATTATTATTATAGAAATGAAGCAGAAACTAAACCGGTTAATTTACCACCACTTGCGTCTAATAGAATTTTAGTAAGAAAGTTTATTATAGACTGCCTTGAATATTGAGTTAATGAATTCCAAGTTGATGGTTTTAGATTTGATTTATCTAGCTTTTTAGATAAAAAAACTTTAATTCAAGCAAAAGAAATTTTTACAAAAAATTCTTATAAGGCTCATAATGGGATTTTGCATGGAGAGGCTTGAAATTTTACAGATTTAACAGCAGAAACATCTTGAATAAAAGGGAAAAGCGATAATGAATATCAATTTGGATATTTTAACGATTCTATAAGAAATGCGATCAAAGGAAGCGATCATTCAAATGATAAAGGGCTTGTTATTAAAAATGATCTAGATAAGTTTAAATCATATGTATCACAAGTTGTGGGTGGAATTAAAAATTATGAATTTGATAACACAATTTTTAGTAACGATCCATATGATTTATTTACTGATTACCCAAAAGTATCGCTTAGTTACAACGCTTGTCATGATGGTGCTACTTTATGAGATAAAATAAATAGTTCTTCTAATAATTTAAGTTTTTTAGAAAGAGTAAATAGATATTTACAAGCATTAATATTAACTTACTCCGTTCAAGGAAATGTTTTAAATTTAGCAGGGACTGAATTGTTACAATCTAAACCAAACGATAATTCAGGGATGGATGCAGAAAGATCAAATAAAAGTAATTATCCAGATGAACTTGATGATAATCCTGACGATAATAGTTATGCAACCAATAGTTACAAAACAACAGATTTTGTAAATTGCCTAAAATGACATCATGTTAATAAATTAAAAACAATAGATAAAAAATATAACATTGCAGAAATTTTAAATAGTTTTATTAAAACATTAAATTATTTAAAAATCGAAAAAGCAAACTTTTTTAATAAAGAAAATATTTTAGATATTAAACAAAATATTAAATTTCTTATTTCAGATTTTGAAAAAGGGATTTTGATTTATGAATTTAAATCTAATGGAACTAATGGAAAATATTTAATTATGCATAATTTCGGTGAAAATGATTTTGCATTTAAACACGATGATTATGAGCTAATATTAAATTCTAAAATAGACACAAAAAACAATTTGGGCATTTTAGAAACACATAGTTCTAAAATATTATTTAAAAACAACTAATTTAGGAGTAAATATGAAAAATTTAAAATTGTTAAATGACAAAATCATATATCAAATTTTTCCTCGTTCTTTTAAAGATTCAAACAATGATGGAGACGGAGATATCCAAGGGATTGTTTCGAAATTAGATTATCTTAAAAACTTGGGAGTTGATGCTATTTGACTTTGTCCTGTTTATGATACAAATTTTGTTGACGCTGGTTATGATGTTCTTGATTACAAATCAATTTGGAAACAATTTGGAACATTAGATGATTTTAAAAAATTAGTTGATGAAGCTAAAAAAAGAAATATCGATATCATTATGGACATTGTTTTAAATCACGTTTCAAATGAACATGAATGATTTAAAAAAGCATGTGAATCAAGAGAAAATAAAGAACACAATTACTTTATCTGAAGAGATGAACTTAGCGACCAAGAAAAAGAAGCAATGAGCATTTTTGGTGGAAGTGCTTGAGAATATGTACCAAGTGTTAATAGATATTATTTTCACTTATTTGCAAAAGAGCAAGTTGATTTAAATTGAGAGCACCCCGATACTTTAAAAGCTATGGCTTCTGTAATTGATTTTTGATATCAAATAGGGGTTAGAGGATTTAGATTAGATGCAATTAAACATATTTCGAAAAATTTTGAAGAAACAAAAAACAACCCTGCTTTTGCTTGATGTAAAGGGGCAGTTGAATATCTTAAAAAATTTAATGAAATTGCTTTTAAAGGAAAAGATGATGCTTATACCTTTGGTGAATCTAGTGGAATAAGCGCAAGTGAACTTATAAAATATGGTAGCGGAGATGATAAAGTAGCTGATAATTATTACAATTTTGCTTGATGATGAATTGGTTGAGGTAAAACAACTGGTAGAAATGGTTATGATGCTAATTGAGATTATAAAAATTTTGTATATATGCAAAAACCATTTCAAGAAAATGAAAATATAAAACCTTATATGTTTACTAATTTTTTATCAAACCATGATACTTCTAGAAGCATTTCTCGTTGAGGAAGCGAAAATTTCTTTTGAAAAGAAAGTGCAAAAACACACGCTTTATTTTTAATGGCTCTAAAAGGTGTACCTTGTGTTTATTACGGTGAAGAAATTGGGCTTTTAAATAACAATTTTAATAAAAGAGAAGATTTTAAAGATGTAGATATTTATAATGCTTTTTCTAACCTTGTGGATAAAGAAAAAGTTTATTCAGAATCTGAATTACTTAAATATTGCAACATAAACTCTAGAGATAGCGGTAGAGCAATCATGCAATGAGATAATTCTGTTAATTATGGCTTTAACAAAGGAAAACAAACTTGAATTAAAACAAATGATAATGGAACTTCAATTAATGTTGCAAGTCAAGAAAATGATGATAAATCAATTCTAAGTTTTTATAAAGAAATTATAAAACTTAGAAAATTTGATTTAAAAAATGTTCTTGTTGAAGGAAATTCAAAAATTAATATTCTTGAAAGCGGTTTAATACAACTAGAAAGAGAATTAAACGAAGAAAAAATTATTGTTTTAATCAATATGACTGATAAAGAAATTACTAATGAAATTCCAAATAAATACAAGCAAATTATTTCTACATACGATGATCAAAAACAAGTCAAAAATGTCTTTAGACCATATGAGTCAATTTTGCTTAGAAAGGAAAATTAATGAAATATTTAAAATACGATCTTGAAAACAAGACAGTTTCACAAATTAAATTTGATAAAAATGTAGTTGCTAAAACAGAAAGTATTTTCGCTTTAGGAAATGGATATTTAGGAATAAGAAGTGCTGATGAAGAAATTACTTCATATAACAAAGAAGATTTTTTTGTTAATGGTATTTTTAATAAAGATGCACCAGATGAAGTGCCTGAATTAGCTAATTTAGCAGATTTAATGAGCACTAACATTTATTTTAATGGAGAAATTTTTGAAGTTTCTAATAATGATAAATATTTAAAAACATTGCATATTAAAGACGCCTTTTTATCAAGAGAAGTAGAAGTTTCTAGAGGAGAGAATAAATTTTTACTTAAATTTGAAAGATTTGTTTCTCAAGATAATTTAAACGTTTATGCACAAAAAATCACTGTAAAAGTTTTAAAGGCTGCTTCAGATGTTTCTTTTACTATCGAGCCACAAATCAATGGACAAGTTACAAACACAGGAACCCAACATTTTAAAGAAGGGATTAAAAAACGTCCTACTCTTGAATCGCTTACAATGCATCAAGAAACCACTCTTAGCAAAAAATATGTAGTTCATAACTTAATAACAAAAGCGTTTTTAAATGGAACACAAATTCAAGGTGGAAATGATGATTATGTAATTGACATTAAAAGAAGATTGATTAAATTTAAAATCAAGCAAAAATTAAAAGAAGGTGATGAATTTACACTTGAAAAACTTATGTCTGTTCACACAAGTGTGGATGATAAAAAGTCTATTCTTAAAAAAGAAAAAGTAATCCAAAATGCAGAATTGATGCATAATGAACTTTTAAATGAAAGATACGATAATTTAAAAAACAAATCTATTTTAGCAGCTAAAGATAAAATTTGAAATCAATTTGATGTTCAAATCAATGGTGATAATGAAGCTAAATATGATCAACTTGCATTAGAATTTGGTATTTTTCACTTAAATTCTTTTGTTCCTAAACATTCGACTAATTTAAATGTAGGTGCAAAAGGTCTTTCAGGAGAAGGATACCAAGGACATACATATTGAGATACTGAATTTTTCATTAATCCTAACTATCTTTTCACTAATCCTAAAGTTGTTAAAAACTTATTAACATATAGATATAAAGGGATTAAAGGTGCTCGTGCAAAAGCAAAAGAGATAAAGGAAAGAAAAGAAGAAAGTAATCTTGAAGGAGCACAATTCCCTTGAGAAATGGCTTGACCAACTGACGGGGAAGTATGTCCATATTGGGGACAAGCAGATGTAACAACAGGAATTCAAGTCCCAATTGCTTCTAGAAGACAAGAAATTCACGTTTCAGCAGATGTGGCATATGCTATCGATCAGTATTTCAATATAACTGGTGATTTAAAATTTATGGAATCTATGGGTTATGAAATGATAATTGATACCGCTTGATTCTATACAAATAGAGCCGAAAAACAAGTTGATGGAACTTATCAAATTAAAGATGTAATGGGTCCTAATGAGTATAAAGGGAATATAGATAATAATGCATACATAAATAGAATGGCTAAATATAACATTGATTTAGCTATTCATTATATTAGAGATTTAAAACAAAATAATTTGAATTTATGAAAAAAAATAATTTCAAAAATCCCTTATAAAATTAATGTTTTAAAAATGCAAACTGTTTCTAAAGGATTGGTTCAACAAGCTCCTAATGAAAATTTAGTAATTGCAGAAAATGATCAATTTTTAAAATTGCCAAAAGTGGATGTTTCTCCATTTCAGATGCTTGGTGATGCTGGAAAAAAACTTTTCAGCACAAAAGAAGGACACAAAAGACTTTGTTCACAACTTGTTAAACAAGCCGATGTCGTTCTTTTAACAATGCTTCTTCCACAATTTTATTCTAAAGAAATTAGAAAAGCAAATTTTGATTATTATGAGCCATTAACAACTCACGATTCATCACTTAGCGCCGCAACATACGCAATTGAAGCAGCTAGACTTAAAATGATTCAAAAGTCATACGAATTATTTAAATACGGAATTAATATTGATCTTGGAACCAATATGCATTCATCTGACGCCGGAATTCATGCAGGTTCACTTGCAGCAATTTGACAAATGATAGTTTTTGGTTTTGGTGGAATTGATTGACATGATGGAAAACTATTCATTGATCCTTTATTACCTAAAAATTATGAATCTTTAAGTTTTAAAATTCAATTTAAAAAAGTTTGATTAAATATTAATGTTTATCAAGATCATTTTACAATTAACACAATTAAACCTAAAACAATGGTAGAAGTTTATATAAATAACAATAGAGAAAGAATTACAAATACAACAAAGAAATTCGGAGTTAATCGTGATTAAAGGATTTATTTTTGATTTAGATGGTGTTATTACCGATACTGCTATTTTACATTTTCAAGCTTGACAAAAAATCTTAAAAGATAATGGAATTGAATATACAGAAAGTGAAAACGAACAATTTAGAGGTTTACCTAGACTTGATACTCTGGAAGCTATTTTAAAATATAAAAACAAAGAAAATGATTTTAACTATGAGCAAAAACAAAAAATTTGTGATTTAAAAAATGATTATTATTTATCTCTTTTATCAACTGAAGTAAATGAAAACTCAATTCTCCCAGGTATTAAAGAGTTTTTAACAGAAGCCAAAAAAGAAAAAATTAAGTTAGCAATTGCTTCAAGCAGTTATAATGCACCTTTAATTTTGGAGAAATTAGGGATTGTTAATTATTTTGATTTCATAGTTAATCCTGCAACTATAAAAAACGGGAAGCCAGCACCTGATATTTTTATTGCTGCAGCTAATGGGTTGAATTTAAAAACGAATGAATGTATCGGATTTGAAGATGCTTCTGTTGGTATTGAAGGTATTAAAAAAGCAAACATTTTAGCTGTTGCAATTACCACTGAAAACGAAAAATTATTTGCAGATGCAGATTTAATTTTAAATTCTACTAAAGAATTATCATTACAATTAATCAAAAGCACTTTTAAAAAAGAATTTTCGGAGTAATAAAACAAAACTTTTTTAATAAAAATGATTAATCTTTACATAAAAAACCTTCCGCTGGAAGGTTTTTTAATTTAAAAAGTGCTTGTGAAAAAAATATTATTTTAGACCCAAAAAATGCACATTATTTTTGTATCTGGTAAAACAAATACACAAAATTATATAATTATTATGGGTAATAAAATTACCATTTAAGGGGGGGATATGAAACATAAACTTGGATTTAAATCACTTATTTTAGGCGCATTTGCAACTTCATTACTTGCTTTAAATAGTTTTAATATAAGTTCTCAATCTAACTTAGAATATAAAAAGGGGAACTTTTAGTTTCGAAAATCAGGTAATTTCTTATGATGAATTTAAGTCAAAATACTAATAAAAGATTAATTATCCATTCTTGTGCTTTACAGTCAATAATTTTTCTTTTATTAACATATGGTCTATCAATCCGTCTCTTTGATTGAATGATAGTATATGATAGTTATTATAGTGGGTGATTCTGATTTTTTATCGAAATTGAAATTTGTTTATATGTTTTCGTTGTTTTAACAATGATTATTTCTAAAATACCGCTAATAAACTCTTTTAATTCTTGAAAAACTAAATTATTATATCTTTTCACGTTCGGTATCTTCTTGTTAAAAGTAAAAGATGAAAATATTGCTAATTTTAAACTGCTAAGAAAAACGAATTTAATTATGATTTTTGTATGAAGTTTTATATTCTTAAGTTTTTTGCTTTTGTTCATTATTGGTTCTTTAGTAACAAATAATGCTATATCTCCAGGGACATGAGATATTATATTTTATGAATCTATTATTTTTTTACCACCTTTAATACCATTAGTTTTTAATTTATTTTTATATAAAAAATCTTTATCCTTAACTAAATAATAACTTAATAATTAAACACAAATACAGAGTAAAAAGTTTATAACTCTTGATTTGTATTTTTTATATTCTTTTATTGATAACTTAATATTATTGTTATATAATAATCATATTACTAAATAGTAATATAGAAAGGAAACTATGAGTTTTAAACTTTTTCAATATATAAAATTCCTATCACAAATAATTTTGAAGAAAAAGACTACTATAATTTTGCCTATTATTTTTTTAGCGCTTGCGATTGTGTCGTCAATAACAATTGCTTCCTTGAACCTTCAGCAAAATTATTATTTAATTTCAAAATATTTTTATGGGTTTTTAATGTTGATTTTTACAGTGCTTTTTGGTTCTTTAAAAGCACTAAATATTTATAAAGACCTTGAAAACGAGGGGATTGATTTAATCACTTTATCAAAACCAATCTCGAGAAAGTCGATTTTTTTAGGTAAATTAATTGCTTTTTACTTATTTAATTTACTTTGATCACTTTTAATTTTTGTTTGTTCTGCTATCTTTTTAGCTAGCTTGAATAAAAGTGCTTTTGATATAACTTATTTATTTTTATCATTTTTAATCTCTTTCTTTTCATTTGCAATTTTTGGACTAATCACTTCCTTGATTGCTTTTAAATTTAATTCAAAAATTGCAATGACAGCACCATTGGCTATCATTGCCCCACTAACCTTATCAGGTAGCTTTATTTCATCTAATTCAACACCAAGCAACAACAATATTGCTTATTATCTCAATTCAAAATACCAATATCACAAATCAGGTAATGAAAGTGATACTGAGAAATTTTATTTAAAAAATGGAAAAGATGCTTTCTTTATAGTTCCGAACGGTTATCAAAATATTGGATTTAGCAATAAGCAAAAAAGTTATATTGAAAAAAGCGTTGCTTTATCTAAAAACTCAGCTAAAGAATGACAAATATTCTCTTGATTATCACTTCCTTATCAACTAGTAGATATTTTAAATACTGAAAATAAAGATGTTTTTGGTTCATTAAATACGCTTAAAGAATCAAATTTAGATCAGTACATTAATTACTCAAATTTAGAAAGTAATATCTATTCTTATAAATTAAATAAAAAACCTGAAATTATTAAATTAGAAACACTTGCAGTATTAAAAGGTGCAAAAGAGCAAAGTTATATTGTGCCAGGAATGTTAAAAAATGAGAGTCAAATTGAGAATTTAGTAAATACAGATATCATTTTCGCTAGAGAAAATGCTGATAATTTTGACATTTCTTTCCCAGAAGATGAATTTGTTTATGCTTCACCAAATGATTTAGTTGGTTCCTTAAAATGAACATTTATGAAGGAAATTCTAAATGATGCAGTTTTTGTTTCTGAAGCAACAAAATTAATTGAAAAAACAGTTAAGGAAACTAATTCAATAACTGATGAACTTCAAATCAAATCTAAATTTATTACAAATATTCAAAACTACATAAATAATGAAAACTCACTTTTAAATTTATACGAAAATAAAGAGATTGCTATCTTTGATCCATTTGCTTTAAAAGAAAGAAAAATTAGTAGTTTAACTGAAAAGAAAGTTTATCTTGCAAGTGCATTTTTATACTACTTATATTTTTCTAATAATGATTCTAAATTGCTAAGAGCAACACTTAAAAATGAAAGAATAAGAGATGCTTATGAACCATCAATTTTCAAAATTCAAATTGGTGAATTTAACTATCAAATAGGTGGATATGCATCATATGAGAAAATTCAAAAAGTTCAAGATCAAAAAGTTGTTATCAGATATAACTTACAACCAAGTAACAATTTCTTATTTCAAAAAGTTCAAGAAGTTTATTCAATCCAAAGAGATACTAAAGTTGTAAATAAAAACCTTTATGTACTTTTATGAATTACGCTTGCCCTTATTTTAACAATCACTAACACTTACATTTACACAAGAAAGGACTATAAATAATGAATAACATTTTGGAAATTAAAAATTTATCAAAGATTTATAAAGGTTCTTCACGCGGTGTAAGTGATATTTCATTTAGTGTAAAAGAAGGTGATTTTCACGCTTTTATTGGGCAAAATGGGGCAGGAAAAACTACAACAATTAAGTCAATCATTGGTTCATACCTGAATTATGAAGGAGAAATTCTTATTAATGGAATTTCTTCTAAAGAACCTCAAAGCAAAGATTTTCTTGGATATGTGCCTGAAAATGCTATTTTCCCCCCAGAACTCACTACCGAAAAATACTTGTTATATTTAGCTTCTCTTTCAGGAGTTTCAAATCAAAAAGCAAAAGAAAAAATTATTGGTTTTCTTGAAAAATTTAAGATTGCAGATTTAAAAAATGAAAAACCAATAAACTTTTCATCTGGACAAAAGAAAAAGGTTTTATTGATTCAAGCGCTCTTACACGATCCTAAAATTATTATTTTAGACGAACCTGCTGCTAATTTAGACCCATTAGCTAGATACGAATTATTTAGCACACTTTTAGAGCTTAAAAAAGAGGGTAAAACTATTTTTATTAGCTCACACGTATTAAGCGAGATTGATAAATTTGCAGATTCACTAACATTAATTGATTCTGGAAAGATCTTATATTCAGGTATAAAAGAAAAATCGCTCGAGGATATATTTTATGAAAAAGTGATTGCTAAATAGTCTTGGTACTTCAATCGTTTTACCTGCTTTTCTTGCTTTTTCTTGCCAAAAAAATGTAACAAATACTAAAAAATCAATAACTCTTAAAAAAGTGGATACATTCCAAAATAACAAATCAATTAATTTTTTATTAAACAAATTTTTCTCTAATAATGAAAAAGAAATTTCTACCTTCTTAAATAATCAAAATAATATTAATAACTCTAAATTTGATGAATTAAAATATGCTTTATTATGGTTTGAACCTTTTAGATCTATTTCTAATGAGAAAGCCGGTGGTTTTGCTTCCTTAGTGGATGCATCCAGAAAAATACTTGTTAATAACTTAGATAAAAATTGGTTTTGATTTTTAAAAAACATCAAAAACTCTTCCTTTATTTTTAACCCCTATGGTAGTTATTACTCAGCTTTTTCTAATGAACAAAATGATTTTGAATATATTCAAGAAAAATTCCCCTCACTTTCACTTAATCTTGAATCTAATGAGATCATAGATCATTTAGTGGTTGACATTCCGCAAAGCGCATATGACGTTTATGACCAAAAACAAGCCATATACTTAATTTACTCAAGCAATTTTGCAATTAAATTTTATAACTGAAATAATACTGAAAAATTATTAATTCCTGATGTATATTATCTTCCTGATGCTCAAAACATTGAACAAACTAAAGAAATCTTAACCACTTTTGAAAATCAAATTTGATCTGAATATAACCAATGAATAATAGATGAAATTGAATATCAAAAGGGTTATAATGACCCAAGCTATGATCCTGAAAATACAAAGCAAAAATTTAATGACAAACATTTATTAACTCAGTTTAATCGAGTTGCTTATTCATATATGAGCAAAATTGCTATAAATAATTTAAACGCTAATCAAAAACAAATTTACAAATTTACTTGAAAGGATATTAATGAAAATTCATAAATTATTACCTTTAGTTTCATTTTTAGCACCTTTAAGTTTATTTTCTTGTGCAAATTATCAAAAAAGCACAGAGCTATCTAATTTAATTGATAGTTCTTCAAATGTACTTCAAAACGACCAAAGCGAAAAAGAGAAAATGACTAAATTTGTTTTAGATTCAATTTTAAATAAACAATTTAAAAATAGCCAAGTTAATAGAGTTGCTTTTATAAATTCACAAAATAATGAAGCTAACATAACTGCCTTTTTAGAAAAATCACAGCAATATAGTCAAATAATTTTAAATTCAAACGAGAGCGATCAAATAGAGGAAGCTAAAATAAACTTAAAAAACTTATATAACAAAAATTGATTAATTTTGTTAAATCACCTTAATAAACTTCACATTCATTTTGATAATTGATACTACTTTCAAGACTATAATTCAGATTTAAAAAATTCAGCTCACTCACAAGAATTCAAAGATAAAATTGAGCACTCTCTTAACTTCCCTAGACCTTGAACTGAAGAATATAAAACCGAGCTTTTCCTAAATCCTGATGCTAAACCTAAATTTGAAGTTTTTTATGATACAAAAATTAAAAACCTCTTTTTAGACGAAATTATCGAAGGTGAAGAGTCAGCTGAAATGCCTAATACTACTATTTTTTATGTTTTAAAAGATAAATTGCTCTTTAGAATAAAAGTAAATAATGAAAATGTAGAAATTCAAAATATCATCTACTTTGACAAAAGTAAAAGCAAAATTTCATTAAATCTTATTTCAAATATTGTTCATAGTGGATTTGTGCATAATGATCAAGAAGGATATGATCGTTTAGAAGAAGATATTGTGAATAAATATCGTTACAATATGCCTTCAGAAGTTTTATTAGTTAATAAAGGAGAGAAAAATGAAAATTAAAAAGTTAATTCCGTTTTTTCTAATTGCTCCTGTTTCTTTATTTTCCACCTCTCCAATTAATGTACAAAATTCAAATAATATCTCTACTAAAAATGAATCAACCACTGAAGATAAATGAAACATCTTTATTGAACAAAAATACGTTCAATCAATCCTAAATAGAATTTATAAAAGTGATGACACAAAGAAAAATGAATATATTCAATCTCAAAAAGATTTAGGACAAGAATATAGTAAAGAAATTAAAAAATGACTATATTTTGGAAACAATGTTGCTAAAACTTTTGATTATGATGGAAAAAGTTTTTGAAACTCTAATACCATGCCTTACGCGCTAAAACAAGCTCGGAATAAACTTGATGAACTTTACAAAAAGAATTGGTTATGATTTTTATTTAACTTAGAAAACTTAGAATTTGCTTATTATCCACAATTTGACCAGTTTCAAGGTTCATCTGCAAATATCGGGTTAGAAACTCAAGAAAATGCATTGAAACTTAGTTCGTTTTATACACCAAAAAGTAATCAAATTTTAGACTATGCTGTTCAAATCCAAGATTATGACGAGTCTAAAAATATCAACTACTTTCTTTTAACTAATGAAGGTTTTATCATTGATATCGAAATTAACGATTACAATGATCCTGAATATGATGACGACATTACAATTTCCGCTTATCTATCAATTTATAGCGGTGTAATTAACAAGAAAAATATCAAAGATATCTTTAATATCAATAAATATGTTTTAGACTCTAAAGATTTTTATGAAGTAGAATCTGATAAAAGCCGAGAAATATTATTTAAAGAACATTATGGTGGTTCTATTCTAAGGTTCACACTTTATGATATTAAAATTGATAATTAAAAAAATATCTCTTAAAAATAGAGATATTTGCTCGATTGTAATTTGCATTGCAACGCGGGGGGGGTCAAAAACACAAGAAAAAAAGGCATGGCTACACGCCACGCTTTTTTTCTTGTGTTTTTGTTTCTTTTAAATTTATTAAAATTTTTTTGTGGTGTTTTTGCAAAGGATCCACATAAATGAATTATAAAAGAATTTGTTTCAAAAATAGGGCACAACTAGAACTTTTTTTAAAAGATTATTCGATTTCTTTAGAAAAAATTGCAAAAATTCTTGGTTTTTCAAAATCTACAATATGAAGAGAAATAAAAAATAATTCGACCGAAAATGGGTATATAGCTGAAGAAGCTGAAAACAAATCTAAAATAAGAGAAAAATGAAAAAATCAATTTAAATTGGAATCTGATTTTTATTATTACAAAGACTTCACAAAAGTGTTTTTAGAAAACTTTGACAATACTTATTCAGGGGTAAAAATTACCTGATTCAAAATAAAGAATCATTATGATTTTCCAATACCTACAATAAAAACAATTTACAATTGAATGAATAGCGGGTTATGAGCTTTGACAATAAAAAACAAGCTACGTCCGCGTTATAAAAAAGGTGGAAAAAGAACTGGTGACACAATAACAAGACTTGTAGGTAATAGATATGTTATACCAATAACTTTTAGACCTAAAAATGTTAATGATAGATCTGAATTTGGACACTGAGAAGCTGATTTAATTGTCGGTAAAAAAGGAAAAACCACTGCACATTTATTAACCTTTGAAGAAAGACAAACTCGTTATGGATTGATAAGGAAAGTACCTGACAAAAATCCGTGAAATGTAGCAAAAGTGTTGTTTGAATTAATCAAAGAAAAAAGACTAAATGTTAAATCTATAACTATTGATAACGGACTTGAATTTAAGTCGTTTTTCATGATTGGTTATAGGTTGCAAATTAAAATTTATAAAGCTGATTCATATGCTTCTTTCCAAAAAGGATCAATTGAAAATTTTAATGGTTTAATAAGAAGAAAATATCCAAAGAAAACGAATTTTAGCAAAATATCCGATGAAGAAATTATGGAAACAGAAAAACAAATAAACAATATGCCAAGAGAAATTCTTGATTATTTTTCAGCTGATGAGTTATTTTTCGATTTGAATTATTATAAAAAACCTTGAGATTCAAAAATACAAGAAATCCAATTATATGATCGTGCTTTTAGAAAAAGAAAGTCCAATACTGAAAGAAACAAATTCTTCAAATGATATAAAAAATAATTCATAAAATTTAAAGAAACACCACAAAAAAACACCATCCCATATGTTGCGTTGGGAGTGGTGTGCTCGATTGTAATTTGCATTGCAACGCGGAGGGGCAAAAACACAAGAAAAAAAACATGGCTGCACGCCACGCTTTTTTCTTGTGTTTTTGTTTCTTTTAAATTTATTAAAATTTTTTTGTGGTGTTTTTGCAAAGGATCCACATAAATGAATTATAAAAGAATTTGTTTCAAAAATAGGGCACAACTAGAACTTTTTTTAAAAAATTATTCGATTTCTTTAGAAAAAATTGCAAAAATTCTTGGTTTTTCAAAATCTACAATATGAAGAGAAATAAAAAATAATTCGACCGAAAATGGGTATATAGCTGAAGAAACTGAAAACAAATCTAAAATAAGAGAAAAATGAAAATATCAATTTAAATTGGAATCTGATTTTTATTATTACAAGGAATTCACAAAAGTATTTTTAGAAAACTTTGACAATACTTATTCAGGGGTAAAAATTACCTGATTCAAAATAAAGAATCATTATGATTTTCCAATACCTACAATCAAAACAATTTACAATTGAATGAACAGTGGGTTATGAGCTTTGACAATAAAAACAAGCTACGTCCACGTTATAAAAAAGGTGGAAAAAGAACTGGTGACACAACAACAAGACTTGTAGGTAATAGATATGTTATACCAATAACTTTTAGACCTAAAAATGTTAATGATAGATCTGAATTTGGACATTGAGAAGCTGATTTAATTGTCGGTAAAAAAGGAAAAACCACTGCACATTTATTAACCTTTGAAGAAAGACAAACTCGTTACGGATTGATAAGAAAAGTACCAGATAAAAATCCGTGAAATGTGGCAAAAGTGTTGTTTGAATTAATTAAAGAAAAAAGACTAAATGTTAAATCTATAGCTATTGATAACGGACTGGAATTTAAGTCGTTTTTCATGATTGGTTATAGGTTGCAAATTAAAATTTATAAAGCTGATTCATATGCTTCTTTCCAAAAAGGATCAATTGAAAACTTTGATGGTTTAATAAGAAGAAAATATCCGAAGAAAACGAATTTTATCAAAATATCGGATGAAGAAATTATGGAAACAGAAAAACAAATAAACAATATGCCAAGAGAAATTCTTGATTATTTTTCAGCTGATGAGTTGTTTTTCGATTTGTATTATTATAAAAAACCTTGAGATTCGAAAATACAAGAAATCCAATTATATGATCGTGCTTTTAGAAAAAGAAAGTCCAATACTGAAAGAAACAAATTCTTCAAATGATATAAAAAATAATTAAAATTTAAAGAAACACTACAAAAAACACCACCTCATATGTTGCGTTGGGAGTGGTGTTTTTGTTGCACTGGAGATTACACTCAAGCACACCATCCCATATGTTGCGTTGGGAGTGGTGTTTTTGTTGCACTGGAGATTACACTCAAGCAAATATCTCTTAAAAATAGAGATATTTTTTAATACATTAAATAGTTTTTGCTTGTAAATGGTTTTTGATTATATAAATAAACCAAAAACGGATGAAGCAATAAAGTTATAATGGTAATAAAAATAAATTCAGCAATTGCATTAATTCAAATTAAAGTTAGTCAACCTTTAACAGTAAGCCCAATGTTTAAATCTGAAATTTCATTGTGAACAAGGATAAAGGCACTCACTAAAAAAGTATTTAATAAAGGTGTTGTCATTCCTATTATTGCTGTTTTTCAAAGCTTTGGCTTACCTAAAACTTTAATAATTAGGTAGACAATTATCCCTAATAATAAACGTGGAATGATTGAAATATCAGGGAAGACAAATAAAATTCTTCCAAACACTAGAGCAGCTATAAATGAACCTAGCCCAATCATAAAACCAATAGAAGCACCTAATTTTTCTAAGTGATAACACCCAATAATGATGATTATTGGTACAAAAGTAATCGAAATATCACCAAGACTAATATAACCTAGATTAGGAACTAGCGATAAAAGCAACACTATTGCAAAATAAATACTTAAATAAGTGATTTTTCTTACCATTTTAAATCTCCAAGTATCTATAATTATATAAAAAAGCTTGTTTTTGTCTAAAAAACAAGCTTAAAGAAAATAAAAAAAGCAGCTCCCTATTTTCACCTTTCGGCTATCGTCGGCACTAAGAGGCTTAACTACTGAGTTCGGAATGGTATCAGGTGATCCCTCTTGCTATCGCTACTAGTGAAAATATTATAGCACCATTTTTTAAAACACAAAATATTTTTTTAAAAATTTTTTCTGGTTTTTTAAAAACCACTTGCTTTTTTAATTAAACTGCTGAAATTAAGGAGTAAAAATCTTTTGTTTATTTTAATCAACAAAAATTATTTTTTACCATAATTTATTAAAATTGTATATATGAAAATATTAATAATTGCTTCTTCTAGTGTTGCTATCAAAAAATTAGAATCTCTTATAAGCAATTTGGAAGAACTTAATTGAGAAATTAAAATTCTTTTTACCAATAAAGCTGGTGAAATTTTTACTTTTTCAACAGAAAGATATAATGATTATGTTTTAAACCAAAATAAAGATATGGAAGATTTTGTGCATAATCCTTCATTTCACGTTGAATTAGCTAAAGAATTTGATCACATTCTTATTTATCCAGCTACATTTAACACAATTAATAAATATGCTAATGGAATTGCTGATAGCCTTGCTACCACTATTTTAGCTATGGGATTTCATAATAAAACAATCATTGCTCCTGCAATGAATTTGAATATGTATCAAAATCCCATCTTGCAGACAAGCATTGAAAAACTGAAAAAACTAGGTGTAACTTTTATTGGCCCAAATTACGGAATTCTTCAATGTGGAGATATAGGGCTCGGAAGAGTTATTGAACCTTATGAAGTTGTAGGTTTTTTAACTAACCAAAACAAACCTAAACTTTTAATTTCAATTGGTTATACCAATGTTTATTTAGATGATGTTAGAACTGTGAGTGTTAAATCAAGCGGACAAATGGGTATCTTTTTAGCTAAAGAACTCTCTAAATACTTTGATTTAACAATTATTAATGCCAATATTTCACAACTTAATAATTACTTCGATTCACGCACTAAAATCATTAATGTAGATTCTGTTTTTGAGTACCAAGAAGCAGTCTTTGAGTACATCAAAAAAAATGATGTCTTTGTGTCGGTTGCTGCTGTAAGTGACTTTATTTTTGAAAAACATGAAGCTAAAATTAAAAAATCAGATAGCGTAAGTTTTGAATATAAAATCGGAATGGATGTTTTAAAAGAAGTTTCTGCTCTTTACCCAGATAAAATTAAAATCGGTTTTGCTCTTGAGAGTCAAAACCTTCTAGAAAATGGGACTAAAAAGCTTAAAACTAAAAAATTAGACTTAATTGTGGTTAATAATAAAAATACATTAAAAAGCCAATTTTCAACTGGTTTTTTAATTGAAAAAGATGGATTTAACGAATTTGCTCAAATTTCAAAACACAACTTAGCTCAATTAATTAGCGAAAAGGTTTATAGAATATGAAAAGAAAAACAATAGTTTATGATGTAGGTAACACTTATGTAAAATGTGGGCTTTTTGAAAATAAAAAACTTGTCAAAGTTGAGCAAATTCACACCGAATCTTTTAATGATGATTCAGTTGCGCACTTAAATTCCGTTTTTGAAATTTTGCCTGAAGATAATGTTGTTTATGGAAGTGTTGTAAAAAGAGTTAGCAAAATTTTGAAAGATTTTTATAGTGCAGATTTCAAGAATTTATTTGAAATTAATTCATCTTTAAAATTTAATTTTTCATTTGGTAAAATAGATAAGCAAAAGGTAGGAACTGATATCCTTGGAGCTTCATATTATGCTTGCAAAGAACAAAAAGATAGCATGATTTTTCTTTTTGGTACAGCTGCCGTTGCTATAAAAATTAAAGATTACAAAATAAAGGGAGTTTCAATTGCTCCTGGTATTGGTTTTGCTTTTAATAAACTGCTTGAGCAAGCAGATGGTTTAAAACACTTACAATTTAGCTACACTAAACAAATAGCAATGGGGACAAACACCATTGATGCGCTAAAAATGGGGTTTAATATGCTCCGTAGAGGTTTTATTCAAGCGCACTTAGATATTTTAAAAACCAGTGAAAAAGAAAACTACACAAGGCCATATGTTAGTGGTGGTGATATTAAAAACATTTGCAAAACCAAGCACAAAGTAGTAGATAATATTGTTTTAAAAGGTTATTATCAAATTTTTGAAGATAACTTTAATCTTTAATTTTGCCAAATTATAATTCAAACTTAGAAAGTGGGTTTATTATGAAATATGTATTTGCTTACGATTTAGATGGAACATTGTTAAGAAAAGATAATTCAGTGCATCCCTTTACATTAGAAGCGCTTAAAAAGGTAGAAAAAAATGGGCACATTAATGTTATAGCTACCGGTAGAGGTGTTTTAAAAGTAATTCCTCTTATCAAAAATAAAATTCTTGAAGGGATTGATTACATTGTTTGTTCAAATGGTTCATTAATTTATGATGTGCTCAATGATAAAATTACAGTTCTTGCTTCACTTCATCCTTCAGCTTTTGAGGTTGTTAAAAGATATGCAATTGAAAAGGAGCTTATTTTAACAATTGACACTGATAAATACAACGGTTCATTTATTTCTCAAAATGATCAATTCCCAAGTTGATTAAGTCAAAAGCAAATTATGGATTTAAATTTACTTCATAGAGCAACTCTTGAAGAAATGGAAAAAGTTGTTTATGATCCAAATTCAAAAATTACTCAAATGGCGCTTAGAAACCCAATTGAAACAGCCTTAGAGACCACAAAACAAGTTGAATCTGAATTAGATCCTGATCTTTATGAAGTATATTTAACTAATGAAGTTTACACTGATGTTAATCCACGAGGAGTTTCAAAAATTACTGGTTTATACAAACTTTTAGAAAACTTAAACTTATCAAAAGACTCTCTTGTAACTTTTGGTGATTCAGGAAATGATGTTCATATGCTTGAAGGAGCAGCTATTGGTGTTTCAATGGGAAATGGAACTGATGAAGCTAAAGCAGCTGCAAATATAGTTATTGGCGATCATGAAAGCGGAACAATTGGAGAATACATTTTATCATTAACAAATTTAAACTAAATTAACCAATAAATTGGTTAATGCTTGAGTGTAATCTCCAGTGCAACAAAAACACCACTCCCAACGCAACATATGGGATGGTGTTTTTTTGTGGTGTTTCTTTAAATTTTATGAATTATTTTTTATATCATTTGAAGAATTTGTTTCTTTCAGTATTGGACTTTCTTTTTCTAAAAGCACGATCATATAATTGGATTTCTTGTATTTTTGAATCTCAAGGTTTTTTATAATAATTCAAATCGAAAAATAACTCATCAGCTGAAAAATAATCAAGAATTTCTCTTGGCATATTGTTTATTTGTTTTTCTGTTTCCATAATTTCTTCATCGGATATTTTGCTAAAATTCGTTTTCTTTGGATATTTTCTTCTTATTAAACCATTAAAATTTTCAATTGATCCTTTTTGGAAAGAAGCATATGAATCAGCTTTATAAATTTTAATTTGCAACCTATAACCAATCATGAAAAACGACTTAAATTCAAGTCCGTTATCAATAGTTATAGATTTAACATTTAGTCTTTTTTCTTTGATTAATTCAAACAACACTTTTGCTACATTTCACGGATTTTTGTCAGGTACTTTCCTTATCAATCCATAACGAGTTTGTCTTTCTTCAAAGGTTAATAAATGTGCAGTGGTTTTTCCTTTTTTACCGACAATTAAATCAGCTTCTCAGTGTCCAAATTCAGATCTATCATTAACATTTTTAGGTCTAAAAGTTATTGGTATAACATATCTATTACCTACAAGTCTTGTTATTGTGTCACCAGTTCTTTTTCCACCTTTTTTATAACGCGGACGTAGCTTGTTTTTTATTGTCAAAGCTCATAACCCGCTATTCATTCAATTGTAAATTGTTTTTATTGTAGGTATTGGAAAATCATAATGATTCTTTATTTTGAATCAGGTAATTTTTACCCCTGAATAAGTATTGTCAAAGTTTTCTAAAAACACTTTTGTGAAGTCTTTGTAATAATAAAAATCAGATTCCAATTTAAATTGATTTTTTCATTTTTCTCTTATTTTAGATTTGTTTTCAGCTTCTTCAGCTATATACCCATTTTCGGTCGAATTATTTTTTATTTCTCTTCATATTGTAGATTTTGAAAAACCAAGAATTTTTGCAATTTTTTCTAAAGAAATCGAATAATCTTTTAAAAAAAGTTCTAGTTGTGCCCTATTTTTGAAACAAATTCTTTTATAATTCATTTATGTGGATCCTTTGCAAAAACACCACAAAAAAATTTTAATAAATTTAAAAGAAACAAAAACACAAGAAAAAAAGCGTGGCGTGTAGCCATGCCTTTTTTTCTTGTGTTTTTGACCCCCCGCGTTGCAATGCAAATTACAATCGAGCATTAACCAATAAATTGGTTAATTTTTTTACCATATTATTCACAAAATAGGAAAAAAAGAATAAAATAAAAAAATAAATAGAAAAAGAGGAAAATTATTATGAAATGAAAAAATAAAATCAATTTTTTAGCCACAGCTGCAATTGCAACTACACTTTTTTCACTTTCCTCTTACAGAATGACAAATCAAAACTATGACAGAAACGAAATTAGTTCTGTTGATATCACTAAGACAAGATTAAACTTCAATGATTGAATGAAATATGTGGATGGTAGAAAACCACTTAGTCACCTTTCAATTCCTGGAACACATGATTCAGCTATGTTTAGTGGAAGTGGTATTAAATGATTTTTTGGACAAGCTTGAGCAAAAACTCAAAGTCGTGACTTTACACAACAACTTAAAGAAGGGATAAGGTTTTTTGACATTCGAATTTCTTCTGATATGTGAATAAATCATGGTGGAGCCTATTCAAATTCAACTTTTGAACAATATATCAGTCAAATGGCTAGTTTTTTATCTAACTATCCATCAGAAACTATAATCATTAGAGTTAAAGATGAAAATGAAAATATATCTAGAATGTCTGAAAAGAATCGAAAAGAATGAGCGAATAAAATAGAAACTGTTTGAAATAGATTTAATAGATTTTTATTTAAAAACGAAACAGGAAACTCTTCGATAAACCCCACACTAGATCAACTGCGTGGAAAAATGTTTATTATAAACAATATGCATCATTTAGTTGTCGATAAAGATAAACGTTATGGTACATATTGAAGAGCTCCAAATATGATTATTCAAGATGAATATGAAACTGAAGAAAATATAAAACTTAATCTTATTAATATAGTTATGGACGAAAGCAATCGTGGGGATTATAAAAATTGGTTACACATCAACTTTACAACTCGTTCTAAAGGCGGTAGTAGACCTTACCAAACAGCTCCACCTATTAATCAAAAAGTTTATGAAAAATTCAATAGAGAAACTAATTTATTAAGAACTGGTATTTCGGTTTTTGATCATCCAAGTGATGCTCTTATTGAAAAAATTATCAAGACTAATTACACCTATACTCAAGCCGAACTAGAAAACACCGAATGATTCCCTGTTAAAACTCTTTCATTTTTAAATAACATAAATGAAGGTGAAGAGTTTCTTATTTACAATGGTGATTCTAATGGTTTTCAAGGTGAAGCTACAGTTATAAGTGAAGGCTCTAATCAAGAAACTAAATACAATTTAGTTTTTGATCACACAAATCATAAAGTGTCCTTAGATGGTTATGTATTCCGCAAAAATGATCAAATTACTTTAAATTACTATATGAAAACTGAAGATAATATTTACTACAAAGGTCTTCAATACAACAAAGGATCATTTAGTTTTAGAGTAAGAGAAAACGAAGCATTTACAAGACTCATTCAAACAACTGAAAATGCAACAAATTTATTAATTTCTCAATTAAGAGAAAAAGGTCTTGGGGATTCTTCTGTTGAAATTAAATTTTTAAAGACTAAATTTTTAGATTCAATCAGTTCAATAAAAGCCATTAGATTGCCAATTAGAGAAAATGCTTTAAAACTCAAATCTCTTTCTGATTTTATAGCGAATAATAAAGATAAATGATTAGAAATAATTGATAAGAAAAAAGATGTAAAAACTAAACTTGATCAAACTAGTTCTTTATTAATTTCTGGAGATTATTTAGATTCAACTCCTGTCCAAACCTTATTGGGTCAAATTTCAAGATTTGAAAATGGATATAATGAAATTTTTGAAAACAGTGTTTATAACAACAATTTCTTTGATTCAATTTATGATGCAGTAAATCTTTTAACTAAAAAAGTAGAAGCTTACAATGAAGTTGTAATTGATAATCTTTCAACTGGAAAAACAGAAATAGAATCTTCTTTAAATTCACAAAGTCAATATCAATGAGGGAAAGAGCAATATTTAAAATTTATTAATGATAAAAAAACTTTAATTAATGAACAAATAAGTAGCATTATTAATGATATTTCTTTAAGTGCAATTGATCCACACAAAGAAAGCGCGATTTCGTTTAATAATGAAATTAAGGTGTATCGCGAATTTTGAAAAGCAAATAGCAGGTTACTTGAACAAAAATTAAATCAGGCAACTAATTTAGCTCAATCTCAGAAAAATAAACTTGAAAACCAATATATTTCCGTTTTAAATTCAATGGATCAAGTTTTAGTCAATAATTTAATTAATGAAATTGACCAACTTAACACCTACACTAAAAAAGCTCAAGATTCAATTTCTCAAAATAATACTTTTATTAATTCTGACAATTTCAGGCACTCACAAGAAAGTAAACGAAATAGATATAATGAATTAATATCAATATTGGTTAATAATTTTAGTTCTCAAAATCCGCAATATTTAGGTTTAAACACCACAAATTTAATTAGTACAGTTAATGAAATAGAATCAATTAAAACTGACATCAATACTCACTGAACAAATATTCAAGAGTATAAAAATCACCAAAAAACTTACATCCTTAATAACTTGCCTAATTTACCTAAATTTAAGTTAAATAGTTATGCAGTTCAAATAGAAAACAGTTATGATAACTCTGCAATTGATGAGATTGTGAATAATGCAAAAACCAAAAATAATCTTAATGAAATTGAAACCTTACTTAACTCTAAACAATATTTAAATAGTGCTCAAAAAGAAAGTTTCAGGACTTTATTACTTGCTTCTGAATCTCAAGACAGTTACAACACTACTTCACTTGAACTTGAACAACTTGAATCATTAATGAATCAAGCTTCATCTTTATGAGAACAAAATATTAACTACAAACAAAACCCTAATTACACAGAAGCAAGTTCATCGCTTCAATCTAATTTTTCTCTTGTTTATAATGCTTTAAAAAATATCTTTGTAGATAACAAAAATGCTAATCATATAGCAAAAAGTGTTTCAGGAGTTATTGAGAACTTTGAAAAAGCAAAAAGAGAATTAAATGGACAAGAAGTTTTAAATAATAAAAAAGCAGAAGTGTCCAGTTTTCTAGAAAGATCAATTTTATTTAATGAAACTAAAGCTTTATTTAAACAATTTATAAGTTCTTCTAATAGTGTTAATAGTTTAAATAACATTGATAATCAAATTAATGAATTCTTGTTGAGCTATCAAAAACTTCAAAACATTTCTTCTGCAAATTCACACATATACAACGTGCTTGCAGACTCATTTAAAAATTTAAATACTGATAACTTTGATAAATATAAAGTGTTGTTCAAAAACATCAATGACACTTCTGATTTTATAAATAAATTTAAAGAAATTTTAGTTTCACTTAAAAAAGCTCAAAACAATTTCTCTGAAATTTCAAATCATAGTGAATTAAAAAATGAATTCTTTAATTTTGTAAATCAAATCGATTCACTTCTTGCATCTTCACATAAAATTGATCAAGATTTAATTAATTCAACGACACAGCAAATTAGTACTTTTGTGACTAATTTACAGATCAAAGAAGCTAGAATGAACTTTGAAAATGAGTTAAATTTACTTAACGAATTTAAAAATCAATTAGTTAACTCTAAAGGTGAATCAAATCCGGTTGTTATGAAAATCAATAATAAAATTAGTGAATTTAATAACAATGTTGCTTCAAACACAAAAGAAGTTTATGAAAATCAAATTCCACTTGTCAAAAGCTTTTTGACACAAATGCAGCTTGAAAATAGCTTAAATGATCTTGATAGAACAATTACTAAAGCTCAAGAATTTATTAATAATAATCAAAACCAAACAAATGAATCAATTAACAATTTAAGAGCTTTAGTTGCTGAAATTGATTCTCAAAAATCTTCATATAACTCTTTTGAAACAGTTGAACAAAAAAATGAATACCTAAAAAGTAGCATCGAACAAACAAGAAGAGATGTTGCTTTTACTAAGTATCAAAACTTAAAAGAAAAAGTTGATGTTTCACTTGTAAATTTCAAAGATAAATATGCTAATAATTCTGAAGCAACTTTTGTCACTGAACTAGAACAATTCTTAGCTGATATAGACTTAAAAATTCAAAACAACCCTTCGATTGAGCAAATTATTTCTAATACCAATTTACTTAATCAAAAGTACAATTGAGCATTAGAGCAAGACATTTTACTTACTCAAAAAGGCGATGAAAAAAACAAAAACTTATCAATTTTAAACCTTTTAATCAGCAAAAATGAAGAGCTTCTTGCTCAAATGAAAACCTTTAGCAACTTAAATTCAAATTCTTCTACATATGAGTCAAACATTAATAATATTAAAAATAATTTATCTAGCGCATCTAATGAAGATCTTAAGCAATATATAAATGATTTAAATGTTCAGTATGCTTCAAATGAAATATTCATTTTAACTGAAATAATTGACCAATGAATCCAAAAATTGAGTGATAAAGAAATAAGCCTTACTTCTAAATTCACACAAGAAGATGCTATTGTTAAAAAAATAAGTTCAAAAATTGCTAACTTAAATAATTTAAAATCAAATTCAAATAAAGAAGAAATTTCAAATGCTTTAGATGTTCTCCCGACATTTGAGACTGAAATTAATAATTTGGAAAACGCTAAAGATCAAGCTTTAAGCAACTTTAATCAAGAACTTTTAGCGATTGAAAAACTAGCAGAGAAAATTAATCCAAACAACAACTTTATTAGCGAGCAGTTAGTTTCTCTTCACGGAAAATTCACTGATCTTAAAAACAAAGTAAAAGTTAAAGATGAATTAGAAATTACAAGAGAAATTTCTAATTTACAAAATTGAAAAGCTAATGTATCCCTTCTTATAAAACAATCTAGCTTACAGAAAACTCTAAATAAAGTAAATGAACAATTGCACTTGATTTCATCACAATACACAAATATTGAAATGTTTGTCTCTGAAATTAGAGAAAAATTAGAACAGATTGCATCTAGCTCATTTGTTATTAATGTCAAAGAAAACTTAATTGATGAAAATAATTTAAAAGTAGTGAATTTAATTAGTGAAATCCAAAACAAAAGATTGCATCTTGAAGCTCAAAGAATCAAAAATGAAGCTTTAAATAAATTTGAAGTTGAGCAAGAAAAAACTCTTGCACTTCTTGAACAATATAGAATTAAATTCCCTTATTTAAATAATTATCAAAATCAACTTTCAGAGCTTCTTTCACAAATTAATTCAGAGCTTCCTGGATATTCGGGTGAAGCGCTTCTTGCAAAAGCGCAAGAATTAAAAAACGAAAATGATAAGCACAATGAAATTCAAATTAAAGAAGCTTTTAGAATTCAAAAAGAAAGAGCTAATGACATTTTAGAAAAACTTAAAACAGTTTCATATAATGCTTCTGATTTAAAAGATATTTATAATCAAAGTGTAAATACTACTAATTTATCAATAACTAAAACTAAAGAATTAACTAATTCCCTAGATAATTTAAGCACTAAATATGAGTCTGTTTATAAAGAATTAATTGCGAATAATGCTAAAAAACAAAGACAATTAAAAGTTGATGAAATTAAGCAAAAAATGCAAGAATTAGATCAAGTTATTTCAAATAACGAGATATATAGCTCACTTGTAAATGATGCACAATCACAAAATAATCAACTTCAGAATTGAAATTATGAACCTTTAAATGATTCAACTTTTGAAGAAGAATATAGAAATTGACAAACTGTTTTTGAACAATTAGAAGACAAGAAAACTCAAATACATGCTGAGCATCAAAAACAAGTTCAAAAAGCAAAAGAAAGATTAAATGCTGTTTTAAATGAGTTTCAAGATATCTTTACTTCTCACAATACAAGTGTTGAAGATGAAATTAAAAAACCTTTTATTGTTTACTTTAAACAAGTAAATCTAATTAAAGATCAAATTTCGCTAAATAAATTAGAAACAGAAATTGAAACCGCAAAAGAAAGATTAAATGAACTAAAAGATAAAATTGAATCTAGAAAAGTTTTAGAAAAAGAAGTTTCTGCATTAATTAATAAAATTAATCAACAATGATTTAGTAACAATAACTTTGTTGATTTAGATCGATACAAACAAAATTTCCGTGATTTTGCAACTCTAAATTACCAAAATATGCAAAAAGAAAGGCTTCAAGAAATTAAAACTGCTTTAATTTCATTTGAAAATTCTAATAGCAATAAAATAAATTCAATTATCACGTTTAGAAAAAGACTAGATGCTGATTTTAGATTGAATTTAAGTGAAGTAGATACTCTTTTAGAACATCTTTTAGGATTTGAAAACTCTCCATTAATTGATAGCTTTAAAAAGTATGCAAATGATTTAAAAACAATTGATGTGTCGAAATTAACAAACCAACAATTTAACGAATTAAACGTTATGGTTAAAAAAGAAATTGACAAAATTTATAATAACTTTACTAATAATAATGAAGCTAATAAACTTAAATTAATTAGCACAAATAAAGAGTTAATTAAAGGTGATAATTTATCTGAGTTCCAAAAAGAAAAATTCTCAGAAATTAACTCACCACAAAATGAGTTTATAAATATCCAAAAATTAAACAGTGATATAAATGCTGTGAATCATGCGATTAGCAACTTACAAACTGATTCGTTAAATGATAAACAAATTGAATCCGAGAAAGAAAAAGCATCTCAAATTATTGATGCTGAAAAAGCTCAACAATTTACCCAAGAAAACAAAGATTTAAATAATTCAATGAAACAATTAAGAAAAGAATTAAGACTTCTTGATCAAAAAGTCCAAAATGGGAATTTAAATTCAACTGATCTTAAAAAATACCAATCTCTTAAAGGTGAAATTAACCTTGAACAAAATATGGATAACAATCAAGTTAAAGAAAAAATTAGAAAAATTAACCTATTTAAAGAACAATTAGGAATTGTTTCTCAAAATAGCTCTTCTACTTCAAAAAGTAATGCGCTAGCAATAACATTATCTGTTGTTTTAGGCTTACTTGTTCCTTTTGCTGGAGTTGGTCTTTTCTTCCTTAACAAAAAATTCGGATGAATTAAATTTAAAAATAGTAATTAAAAAAACGAATACACTTAAAAATAAGTGATATTCGTTTTTTTATTTCTCTTTAATAAGATAAAAGTTCTTTTTGCCCACATTTAAAAATGCATATTTATTTTGGTATTCTGGAGAGTTTAAAATAAACTCTTCATTAATTGCTTCTCCATTGACTTTAATAGCTTTATTTTGAAGAAACTCTCTAGCTTCTCTTTTTGAGGATACAATTTTTTCAGCAACTAATTGCTCAAATAAACTTTCGCCAAAGTGTAAATTAACTACTTTTAAATTATCTTCAAGTTCACTTAATTGATCAAGTGAAAGTGATTTTAAATCAATGTTTTTATTAAATAAAACTTCGCTTGTTAATTGAGCTTTTTGAACTTCTTTTTCACCATGTAAATCTTTAATAATTTCAAATGCCAATACTTTTTGAGCACTTCTTTGTGCTGGATTTTCTTTATGTTTTGTAATAACTACTTCAATTTCTTCGATTGAAAGGAATGTTAATCATTTAAGTAATTTCTCAACTTCTGAATCAGGTTGATTTAATAAAAATTGATACATATCATATGGTTTTGTAGCTTGTTTATCGATTCACAAGTTTCCACCACCAGTTGATTTTCCAAATTTAACACCATTTGAGTCGGTTAATAAATTAATTGTAAGACCTACAGCTTGGTGCTCATCACTAGTTTCTTTTGAAATAATTTCAAGTCCTGTTGTAATATTACCTCATTGATCTGAGCCACCAAATTGAACTTTAACATTGTTATTTTTATAAAGTTGGTAAAAGTCTCATCCTTGGATTAATTGGTAAGCAAATTCAGTAAAGCTAAGTCCATTTTCAATTCTAGAAGCTACTGAATCTTTGTTAATCATATAACTAATATTTACAAGTTTTCCCACATCTCTTAAAAAGTGTAAAATGTTCATTTCTTTGTAAAATTCATAATTATCAACTACAGTAAGTCCAAATCTTTCAAGTTGTTCACGGATTTTGTTTTTGTTTCTTTGAAGTGTTTCTTCATCTAAAAGTGAACGTTCTGAATTTCTAAATGAAGGGTCTCCAATCATTCCAGTTGCTCCTCCAAGAACAGCTACTGCGTTTCAACCAAGTTTTTTAAAACGTAATAAGTTGGCAATTTGAATGTAATTTCCAAGGTGAAGGCTTTCTGCTGTCGGATCAAATCCACAGTAAACTCCGTCGTTTTCTTTTAAATTTTTAAATTTATATTCATTAGAGATTTGTTTTAAAATACCTCTATTTCTTAGTTCATTTAAAATTTCTTGCATTAGATTACAAAATCCTTTCCAATTTGCTCATTAGTACCGAAAATGAGACCTTCTCCTTCAAGACCTAATGTTTTATAACCTGTAAGCATTCCTTCACTTTCAACATCCATAAGTTTACCAAGCACAACCGAATCACCTTTAAAAGTAAATGAACCAGGTTTTGCCATTACTAAAACTTTACCTTCAGTTGACTCTAAGGTGTTAGTTACAATTTGAATATCTCTAATTCCGTCAAAAACTGTAAGAATGAAAAGTTTT
The DNA here is from genome assembly GCF_012220205.1 of Mycoplasmopsis gallinacea. Taxonomy (NCBI): domain Bacteria; kingdom Bacillati; phylum Mycoplasmatota; order Mycoplasmoidales; family Metamycoplasmataceae; genus Mycoplasmopsis; species Mycoplasmopsis gallinacea. The sequence continues at coordinate 248,116 of NZ_CP047225.1, forward strand.
TCACTTTTTGGATGAACTTCTCTTTTTTGATTTGAACATATACAAATTTTGGATCATTATTAATTTTTAATCCGTTTTCGCTTGCACATTGCTCTAAAAAACTTGCTTCTTCATCATTTAAAGAAAAAAGCAAATGATTGTTTGAGTTAGCAAAATGTTTGTTAAAAACATTAATTGAATTAACATTATTTTCTTCATCAACAAAGAAAACCATATTGTTTTTTTCATCGATAATTTTTTTATTATTTTTGACTCTAGAATCAACAAAAACAACGCTATATTCTTGTGAATTTATCATTAAATTATTGGCTATTAACATAGTTTAATTTTATCAAATTTCAAATATAATAAGAGATATGAAAAACACTATAATAATTCTTGATTCATCATCTGGGCTTGATGCTCAAAAAGCTAAAGAAATCGGATTTGAATTCTTACCATTACAAGTAGATATTGATGGTACAACATATAAAGATGGTATCGATATTAAATCTGATAATCTTTTTAATATTTTTACACTTGATTCAAAGGTTGCAAAAACCAGTTCAACACCACTAGGGTATATTCAGAATCTATTTGAAAAACTTAGTAACGAATATGAAAATGTAGTTTATTTTCCAATTTCTACACATCTTTCTAGCCAATATAAAATTGCTAAGAATTTAGAGAGTGAAATTAAAAACTTGCATGTTATTGAATCTCAAGACATTGCTTGTTTAATTACAATTAAAGCGTTTCGTTTAAAAGCGCTTCTTGAACAAGGAATGAACACAAAGCAAGCTGTTGCAGAAGTTCAAAAATGAGATGAAAACTTTGATGTTACTTTAATCCCTAAATATAATGATTATTTAGTTAAAGGTGGAAGATTACACCCTGCTGCTGCTGCTCTTGCTAAACTTTTTAAAATTGTTCCTCTTATCAAATTCGAAAAAGGACAACTTCTTAAAGAAGGTAAGGGAAGAGTATTTTTAAAAGCAGTTTTTAATTCAATTGATGATAAAGCTTCAAAAGTTGATAATCTTAAAGATTATGATTTTATTTTACTTCATTCAAATAACTCAGAAATAAGTAAAGTAAAACAGTACATTCAAGAAAAATATAATTTAGATGTTTATACAGGAAATATCCCTTCTGTTGTTTCAATCCACACTGGCCCAGAAGCTATCGTTGTAATTTTAACTAAAAAGATTGCTCCTGAAGTTAAAGCAGTTTTATAATGAAATTTGAAAAAACCTACACAATTAATACAATTGAACAATGAGAAGAGATTTTAAACGAAATTTTTCCTTTGATTCAGAAAACTCAAACTATTTTATTAGATGGTAATTTAGGAGCTGGAAAAAACAACTTTTGTAAAAATGCTTGGTAAAAAAATTGGCATTAAACAAAACATTACTTCTCCTTCATTTTCATATATGAAAGATTATCCAGGATTAATTCATATTGATTTATATAACTACAAAGGTGATCTAGAAGAATTTGAGGATTATTTTGAAGGAAATATCGTTGCAATTGAATGAGCTTCTTTAAAAAAAATCGATAGCTACTTTGATAGCTATATTCAAATACTTATAAATAATGATAATAATATTCGTCAAGTGATAGTTAAGGAGAAATAATGAATCTTTTTTTAGATACAGCAACTGAAGATTTTTGCTTAATTTTATTTGACGATAATTTCAATGTAATTGATAATGTTTTTATCGACGCTCAAAAGAAAAAAGTGGACTTAATTATTTCTTCAACTGAACAAATATTAGCTAAAAACAGTCTTAAAATTCAGGATATAAAGGGTTTATATACAAATATTGGCCCTGGTTTTTTTACCGGAATTAGAAGTTCATTTATTTACTTTAGAACCATTGCTTTAATGCTTAAAACTCACTTTTTTGTTACTAACTCATTTGCTTTGTTGCAAAAACAATTTCCCGAGGCTTCAGAGTTATATTTAGATGCTCAAGGTAAAAAAATGTACTTTTTAAAACCAAGCCAAAACATTAATTCTATAGATGTTTTTGACTCAATTAACGTAGTTGATTTGGATTTAAGTAAGATTCAAAAAATTGATTTTCAAAAACTTACTCAAAACTTTGTTTCTTACAAAGATTGCTTTAAAGAAACTGATCCAATGTCAGTAGAACCTCAATATGTTAAAAAACCTCAAATAGGAGGTAATTAATGAGAATTATCGCTATCGAAACTTCACACGATGATACTTCAATTGCAATTTTAGAAGATGGTCAAATTATTGATATGTGAAGTATTTCGCAAATTGATATTTTTAAAGAATTTGGCGGAACTATTCCAGAAATATCTTCAAGAGAGCATGTTAAAAATATCTCACTTATTCAGCAAGCTATTTTAACTAAATATTCAAATTTAGAAGTAGATTATGTTGCTTACACTAAAGAACCAGGATTAATTGGTACGCTTCAAATTGGTAAATTATTCGCTTCTGCATTAGCGCTTTGTTTAAACGTTCCTTTATTGCCTATAAATCACTTACACGGACATTTATTATCAGGTTCAATTAACCAAGAAATCACTTTCCCTGCTCTTTGTCTTCTAGTTTCTGGTGGGCATACTCAACTTATTTGGGCTACTGATGTAGATAGTTTTAAAATCATTGGAGAAACTTTGGATGATGCCGTCGGTGAAGCTTTTGATAAAGTAGCTGTTAAATGTAATTTAGGTTTTCCTGGTGGTCCAATTATTGACCAAATATCTGCTAATTATAGTGGCGAATATATTAATTTTACAAAACCTAAAACAGATAATGAATTTGATTTTTCATTTAGTGGATTAAAAGCGCAAGTTCTTCAATATATCAATACTCACAATATGAAAAATATTCCTATTAATCCAGTTCAAATTGCTGCTAGCTTCCAAAAAACCGCAGTAGATTATTTAATTGAAAAAACAACTTTAGCTATTGAAAATCTTAAACCTGCTTCAATTATTTTAGGTGGCGGAGTAAGTGCTAACAAAGAATTAAGAAAAAGGTTTTTAAAACTTCATCCAAAAGCAATCATTCCAGAATTAAAATATGCAACTGATAATGGAGCTATGATTGCACAAGCTGCATATTTGCAATTAAAAAGAAATAAAAATGACTAAAAACTAGTTGATATGACTTGAAATTTTGGTTTTTGCTTTATGTTATTTTGGAATTTTTTTCATAAATTTAATTGTTTTTTAATTTTAAAACTAATTATAAATAGATAATTATGAATTTGCTATATAGGAATTTTAATGTAAAAAACAACTAATAGATCTAAAATATAGATTTATTAGTTGTTTTCATTTTTAAAAGTATCAAAGTAAATAGTAAAATTTCGTTATTAATTATTTCTGGTTAAATATTATCTCATTTAGATTTATATTTATTTTTTGAAGTTCATAAATATGAATTTTATTTTCTAATAAGAAATCATTAAATACTTTCTCTTGATATTCATTTAGTTTGTAAAAAATAAAATTATCTTTTAAATGAAACGAAACATTATTTAAAGTAAGAAAGTCGATAATTAATGAATTATTATTTGTGTTTATTTTTCTATCATAAGAAAGATTATTGATTTTATCTTCTATCGAAGTAGTTTCAATAATTTTCCCACCTTTTATAAAAGTGTAACTATCAATATAAAGTTGAAGTTCTGAAATAATGTGGCTTGAAATCAAAATAGTTTTTCCTTCTTTATTTAATTGTTGCAAGATAGAGAAGAATTCATTTCTAGCACTAGGGTCTAAATTAGCAGCTGGTTCATCTAAAATAAGTAGTTCTGGATTATGAATAAGTGCTTGAATAAGCATTATTTTCTTTTTTTGACCAGAAGACATATAGTAGGGGCTTTTATCTAATTCTTTAAGATCAAATTCTAGTTTATTACAAATGTTTGTAATTCTTGTTTTCATATCTTCTTTGGGTAATTTTTTATTTGAAATTTGCCCCATTGAGGTAAGAAAATCTCATGAATTAATGTTTTTAGGGAAAATTGCAACTTCTGGAATATATCCAATAAACTTTTTGGATTCTTTGTTTTTTGAGTCGATCCCATTGATAGTTATTTTTCCACCATAAGAATTATAAAAACCTAAAATTGAGCGAAATGTAGTGGTTTTTCCTGCACCATTATCACCTACAAAACCGTGAAATTGACCTTTTTTTAGTTTGAAATTAATTTTATCTAATACCCTTTTATATTCACCTTGTGAGTTAATAAAAAACTTAGTTAAATTATTAATTGAAAGCACTATATTTTGATTATCATTAATAATTGTTTCTTCGCTAATTTTTTTGATTTCTTTACGAATAAAGATTAAAGATTTAAGGTGCTTAAAAAGTTTAAATTTATTAAGAATTTTTGATTTCATAATTAAGTTTATTATACTAAAAAAGACAAGTAAAATCACAACCATAAAGGTTGTGAAGTTAATTAATTATTCATTAAGTCTTGTTCTTTAGCTTTTGCAATTTCGTTAATTTTATCAATGTATTTGTCAACTTCAGCTTGAATTTTATCTAAGTATGCTTTTTGAACATCTTCAGATAATTCTTCATCAGCTTTAATTGCTTTATTAACGTTTTGACGAGCATTTCTAACACCTACTTTTGCAGCTTCGGTAAATTTAGAAATACTTTTTGCAAGTTCTCTTCTTCTTTCTGTTGTTAAAGTAGGGAAAGTCATTCTAACTTGGTTTCCTTCATCAACAGGATTGATACCTAAATTTGCGTTTAAAAGAGCTTTTGCTATATCTTTAACAGAAGAAATGTCATATGGCTTAATTAACAATTGTTGTGGTTCTGGGACACTAATATTAGCTAACTCTTCAAGAGGTGTCATAATTCCGTAATAATCAACTTTAATACCTTTAACAATTTGAGGATTAGCTCTACCGGTTGAGATTTTAGAAAGTTCAAATTTATAGTGACTAATTGCTTTATCACTGTGTTCATCAAGTTCTAATAAATAAAGATCTAATTCCATTTTATTTTGTTACCTCCGTATGCTCGATTTCGCCTTTTAAAGCTCTTACAATTGAATTATCTTCTAAGATGTTAAAAACAATTAAGTTAATGTTATTTTCACTAGCCATACTTGTAGCTGTAAGATCCATAACTTGTAATTTGCGTTCTAAAATTTGATCATATGTAATTGTGTCAAATTTCACTGCACCTGGGTTTGTTTTAGGATCTGAATCATAAATACCATCAATGTTATTTTTACCCATTAAAATTACTTCTGCACCAATTTCAGCTGCATATAAAGTAGCTGCGGTATCAGTGGTAAAGTATGGTCTACCAGTTCCACCACCAAAAATAACAATTTCTCCATCACCAAGATATTTCATTGCTTTTTCTTTAACATAATATTCAGCAACACGTGGATCAATGTCGAATGAACTTAACACTCTAGCTTTTAAGCCCATATTTTCAAAACCACTTCTAAGAGCTATTGCATTCATCATTGTAGCCATCATACCAATGTAATCAGCTCTACTTCTAGGTATTCCATTTTTAGCAGCTGATGCACCTCTTCAGAAGTTACCACCACCAATAACGATTGAAACTTGAACACCCAAATCTATGATTTGTTTTAGTTGTAATGCTATATTGTTAACTAAATCATAATCAATTGCAAGGTGTTTTGATTTATTTGCAAATCCTTCACCTGACAATTTTATTAATATCTTTTTGTATTTAAGCATTTTACCTCTTTTATATTACTTTAAAATAGTATTTAAATTATAAAACAAAAATTACAGATAAATAATGATTTTTTAAAATAAAAAATAACTTTTATACCTAAAAAATAAGTTTAAAAGTATGAAAAAATATTATTTTATTTTATTAAAACTAAGTTTGAATAACTTTAAAAAAATTTCTTTTTATTTATTAAAATACTTTTTTATTTCCTTCGATAATTTATATTTATTACTATCGTGATCTTTTGAATAATTTTTTAAGAGATATTTAGTATCTATTAAAATACATTGAACAAGTTCATATGTCTGTGGATTTTCAATTCAATCACCGGTAGCCTCTGCTACATTTAAAAACACCGCTTCTTCTTTATCGCTTTTAAAAGAGTTTCGATTTTTGTTGTAAGGTAAAATAAAAGCATTATAAACAGTGGAGTTTTTTGATTTTTTTCTTTTGTTAACAAATCTACCGTAAGTAATTTGTTTGTTGATATCAGAAGATTGAGGCAATGAAAAAACATTAGGTTGTGAATTTACAGCATATCTATAATATTTTGAATCAAGAACATAATAATCATTCTTGTATTTCATTATTGTGTCTGGTTCTAATGCGCTAATTTTTTTAGTTTCTTTTTTACCATATCTTTCTATTCACTTAGCTCTTGGAAAGTAATATGATTTATTTTTTTCTCCAAAAAGAGCATCTACTAATTTTTCTCATATTCTCTCAAAGTATTCTGTGCCGAAAAAATATTCTTTATTTATGTCTTCGGTATTCATAAATTCTATAATTGCAATCATAGAAGTAAAAAGAACTTTATCAAAATCATTGTGTGTAAGAGAAATTTTATTTTTCAAAATAGAAATCATTGTTTTTTTGTCAGATGGAGCATTTATTTTTTTAGGTAAAAAATTAGTATAGATTCAACCTATTTTTTCAAAACTTTCTCTAACGCAAAATTTATGAATTTCAGTGATTAATTTGTTTACGTTTTCTTCTTTATTTCGAACAACATTATTTAAATAAAATACAGAACCGTTTGTAAAAAAAGGTTTTATTCTTTTTATGGTTTTTGTTCAATCTATTTTTCCTTTTTTGTTTATTTTATAATTAATATCATTTTCAGTGTAATAATTTCCATTTTTGCTAAAAAAATAATTAATTACATTTAAATAAGCTTGAATAGGAAAATTGGTTTTAATTGAGAAATCAAAATTATTATTAATAATTTCGCCATCTTTTTTATCCAGAAAACTTGATAACAAATATAGTAAGTCTTTAATATCCGATTTTAACTCAGATTCTTCGTGTGGTATTTCATAACCTAATGGAAATTGGATTGTAATATTTGAAGATTTTATTTTAATACCAACAAATTTATTAGAATTTTCTTCATTTTTAACAGAAAATTGTTCTTTTAAAAATATTTTTTTATCCTTATTAAACATTTAGTTTTTCTTTTCATTATCCGAATCCGATTCCTTTAGCATTTGAGCAACATTTTCTTTAAAAATTTTGAAAAATCTTTGATCTTCTTTTGCTTCACTAAACTCTTTAATAACTTTTTCTAAAGTATTTACTTTTTGGATATCGAAAACTTCGTCTCTATTAAATTTAAAAGCATCGTCTCACATATATTTAAGAACTTTTTCTGGAAACTTTAAATTTTTATTATTATCTTCTGGTAATTTTAATTCTTCAGAATTAACAAAATAAATACCCATTCTTTTATCTTCAGTGGAATTTATACCATTACTTTTTTCAATTATTAATTCATTTATAACAGTTAAAAATTTTTGTCAAGTTATATTTGAATCTAAAATTTTTGTATTAATAAATTCGTTATTGAATTCATCATTTTTTAATTCATTTTTTATAAGTTTCATATTTCATCTTCTTTGAAATGCTGTATCAAGTGTAAATACATTTTGGTCACTAGTATTCATTGTGCACAAAATATAAAGATTAGACGGAATTGATACTTTGTGTTCTTCATCCCCATATACTGTTTTAGCAATTTCCAAGTTAGTAATAGAATATTCGCTTTCTCCATAACTTGGATTATCCACCCATTTATTATTTTTATAATCTTTTATTTTTGGACCTTGTCTATCTAATAATTGAAAAACATCGCCAAATATAGCTGGAGCATTCCCTCTATTAATTTCTTCAATTATTAAATAAAATTTTTTAGATGGATTTTCGTAAGATTTTTTTAATATTTTTGTAAATGGACCTGGATTAAATTCATAAATTAAATTTTTATCTTCTGTTATTTTAGGCATAATTTGCCCTATGAAATCTGTATATGTGTAATCAGGGTGAAAAACCAATCTTTCAACATAATTTTCATCTTTACAATATTCTTCTTTTATAATATGCGATTTTCCTGAACCGGGCACACCATAAAAAATAATATTCTCCCCACCATTAACCCTTTCTTCTTTTTTTGTATCCATTAAATAATTTTTTATTATTTTTCCAAAAACAAGATTAGAAAAGTTATGTGTATTTTTAAACTCAATAATTTGTCCTATTTTTCCGTACATAGAATTTAGAGGATTTATATCAAGAATATTTAAAACTTTATTTTGCATTTCCATGTCACAAAAAACTGGTATTAAATCTTTGAAAATCATATGGAGATATTTAATCACCCATTTGTTGTTAAATAAATCTGGAGATGTAATTTCTATTTTCTCTTGTAACGTAATATAATCTTGTACATTTTTAAAATTTTTTATTTTTTCAATTGTATTTATTATTTCTAATAATTCATCTCTTATCTTTTGTCCTTTTTCAATAGCTTCTTCTATAGTCAAAAGTTTAAAGTTGTCGTCTGTGCAAGTGACCCAAGAATTTTTTTCTTTATCAAAAAATAATGGATATTCATAAAGATTTTTGTTTTTTGCACCATCTAAAAAGATTCCTTGTCTTGATATTTGTTCTAATTCATAGCAAAGATTTATGTTATTTTTACCAATAAATAAATTATTAATCAATTCTTCACCTGACAATTTTATTAATTGTTCTTTATTAAAACTATTTTGGAAATTTAGATAAATAGATTCCGTTTTTTCATCAAGATATTTAAATTTTTCACTTTCTTGTTCAAATCATTCGGGCGATAAAGGTTCTATTCCTGTTTCAATTTCTAAAACTAATTTAATCTCCTTTAAATTTTTTTGAATACTCATAATTATTTCCTCTTTTTTATCTTTTTTACAAATATTATTTATTTTTAAGAATGAGTTAGAATATACTTTTTCATAAACATTTTTATTTTCGTTTATAAAAGATATTATTTTATTAGGATTACAATCTGCGTAAAATGCAGATATTATATTGATGTAATTAATTCAATCAATATCCATAATCGCTAATAATATCAAGATAGAAAATACTATATTAATTTCATCTTTAAAAGTTTTGGAAGTATAAACTCCACCATTTCTAAATTTTTTTGAGATTACATCTTCTTCATTCTTTTTTTCTAAACGATTAATTACTAGATTGAATAAATCTTCTTTTTCTTTCTTTGTAGATCTTAAATAGAATTTAATAAATTCTTCATCATCTATAAAAGACATAAGTCAAAAAATATCTTTTTTGACAAAGTCTTCTTTTGTTGTTAGGTTAATCGATTTTTTTAGTTCAACAAGTAGTTTATTAATATTAAAATCTTGTTTAGTTAAGACACTTTCTAGTTTTAAAGTTCTTTTTATTAAATCATATTCATTGTTTTTCTTAGAATAATTTACAAACAACATAAAATTTAATAATCGTTTTTCATTTTCTGTTAATAAAGGGTTTTTATAAATTCTAAAAAGTTCTTCACCTTTTTTTGTAATATTGTATTTATTATCTTTTAATTCAATAAAACCAGCATTTATTAAACTATTGATTCTGTGTTTATCTCTTTCTTGCCCCTTTTTTTGATAATCTTTTCATTCTTCTCTTTTTAAACCTAATTTATTTTCAAACGTTTGTAATTGAGTATAAAATGATTTTATACTTCTAAAATTAACATTGAAACAAGATAAAAATTTTCCTGAACAGTCATCACTTGAACTACTAAATTCCTCGAATCATTCTTTATCTTCGTTTTTGTTTAAATAAAAATCTAATAATCTCATTTATTTACCTCACATATATATAATAATTCTTTGTGTCCTTTTAGTTCTGTTTTTCCAGAATTAAATACTTTATAAGGTATTTCTTTAATTATGACTCTTCCTTTTTTCTTAAGGATATTAATCATTTGTTCTTCTGTGATCTTATTAACAGAAGAAGTACTTCCTGCTTTATATGTATTATTGTAGGAAACGACTATTAATTTAGAATTTATATTATTTATTAAATCTTCAAACAATAGAGGTGCAGTACTACGAGAATATCCACTTTTTAGTTCATCCCTTTTGAACTTCATTGATTTACCTTCAAATTCTGTAGGTTTTTCTCATCTTGCTAAATTTTCAAGTACATGATAAAAATTTATATATTGTCTAGCGTTATAAGGAGGGTCAATGTAAACAATATCAGCTTTAATTTTTTTTACAAGACTGTTAGCGTCTTCATTGAATAATTCGGAATCATTTTTTGTAGACAAATTTTCTAATAATGATAAATTTCATTTTTTGTCAATAGGTTCTTTTTTTAAAAAAGATTCGAAGTGACCCACTGTATTCGCTATTCTATCACTTATGTAAATTAAAGATGAAATTAAGGAATAATATTCTTTTTCGCTTAGTTCTGATTTTTTGTTTTCTATATACTCTCGAATGTAACCTATTTTTTTTGCATCATTAACAGAAAAATATTTTCCACCATATATATTTGAAAAATAATTTTCTTCTAAATCTTCACCTTTTATTTTATTTAATTCATTTATTATTTCTTTTAATAGTTTCTTGCGTACCTTCCCTTTTCCAAAAACACCTTGATAAACTACATAATTGGAGTAAAGTGTGTCATTTAATATTGTTCTATAACCTTCAGTTGCAAATTTATGTGCGACAACTCCAGTTCCTGCAAAAATATCTGCAAAAATAGAATTTTTAGAGTAATTAAACTCTTTTATACTATCGTATATAAAATTTAAAAGTTTTGTTTTACAACCTATATACCTTCTATTTTCTATTTTCATTATTTATACTCCTTATTTGTTATTAACACTTCTTTTTCATTAGAATTTCTTTTTATTTTGTTGTAGCTAGAACTTCTATAATGATAATTTATGTCATGAATATTTATTAATGCATCTTTTTTATAACATCAATATTGCAATGGTTCATTTACTTTTCCGATTTTTTCAAGAATATTAGATAAAGCAAAATTCACTTTTCTTTCAATTAAAGAGTCTATAAAATCTAGGAGTGCGTATTCTTGTTCTCTTTTTCAACCAGAGTTATAAACAGCGTTAGTTATTAAATAAGGGGGGTCCATATATATAAAATCTGCTTTTTCTATAATACCTAAATCATTTAAATCTTCAAAACTAGCACATATAAATTCTGATTCAATAGATTGAATGCGTAAAATATATTCTTTTACTTTATTTATATTCATTTTGTTTAAATCCGTTTTCCCGACAGGTAAATTAAAATGACCATCACTGTTAAACCTTATATCATTATTAAATGAATAAATCATAAGGATATAAAGCAATAAATTACTTTCTTCTGTGTTTTTATCGACTAAGGAATTATAGTCATTGCGCATTTTGTAAAAACCTATATAATTGTATTCTTTCAAACCATTATTTGTACTTTTTTCTTTACATTGATCGAGATAAAATTTGTATCCGTGTTTTGCTGAATAAGAAAGGTTATATTTTTTGATTATTTTTTCGCATTTTATAATAAAGTCATCGAAATTTTGTTTAGAAAGAAAAACAAGTAAATTAATTATTCTTTCGTTATTATCAACAAAAATGATTTTTTTTGCATTGATATTTAACCCAACAGTTGCTCCACCACAAAAAAGATCGACCATGCAATCGATTTTTTTTGGAAAAAAGGTATTTAATTGATCAAGAATCCTATATTTATTTCCTGTGTAATTTATTGGTGATTTAATTAATTTCATTGCTAATTCTTCCTATTTTTATATTATTTTTTATAAATATTTTTATGTTTATAAAATTACTTTTTTAAATACAATTAGTTTCAAAATAATTATATAATTTTATGCAAAATTAAAATGTTTTGTTTTAAATAATTTAAAAATTCATATAATAAAAAAATTGGGAAACCCCAATTTTTTTATTATATTTCATTGTTTTTGGATATTATTTAAGGATTTTTGTAACTGATCCAGCACCAACTGTACGTCCACCTTCACGGATAGAGAATTTTGTTCCCTCTTCAACAGCGATAGGTGCGATAAGTTTAACTTTAAGGTTAACGTTTTCACCTGGCATAACCATTTCACGTCCAGCTTCGAATTCAACTCCACCTGTTACGTCTGTTGTACGGAAGTAGAATTGAGGTTTGTAGTTTTTGAAGAATGGTGTGTGACGTCCACCTTCTTCTTTTTTAAGTACATAGATAGCAGCTTCGAATTCTGTATGAGGAACGATTGAACCTGGTTTAGCTAAAACTTGTCCACGTTCGATGTCTTCACGGTTTACTCCACGAAGTAATAATCCAGCGTTATCTCCAGCTTGTGCTTCTTTAAGGTTTTTACGGAACATTTCGATTCCTGTAACAACTGTTTTTTTAGTAGGTTTTAATCCAACGATTTCAACTTCATCGTTTAATTTTAATGTTCCACGTTCTACACGACCTGTAGCAACTGTTCCACGTCCTGTAATTGTGAATACGTCTTCAACAGCCATTAAGAATGGTTTGTCAAATTCTTTAACTGGAGTTTCGATGTATGTATCAACAGCGTTCATAAGTTCCATAACTGCTTCTTCATATTTAGGGTTTCCAGCAAGAGCTTCTGTTGCAGAACCACGGATAATTGGAGCGTTATCTCCGTCAAATCCGTATTCTGAAAGAAGTGAACGAACTTCCATTTCAACAAGTTCAATCATTTCTTCTTCACCTTCTAACATATCACATTTGTTTAAGAAAACAACGATACGAGGCACACCAACTTGTTTTGAAAGAAGAATGTGTTCACGTGTTTGAGGCATAGGTCCATCTGTTGCAGCAACAACTAAGATAGCTCCATCCATTTGAGCAGCCCCTGTAATCATGTTTTTAACGTAGTCAGCGTGACCTGGACAGTCTACGTGAGCGTAGTGACGAGCTTCTGTTTGGTATTCGATGTGAGCTGTGTTAATTGTAATTCCACGTGCTCTTTCTTCTGGTGCATTATCGATAGAAGCGTAATCACGAGCTTCTGATAATCCTTTTTTAGATAAAACTGTAGCAATAGCAGCTGTTAAAGTTGTTTTACCGTGGTCAACGTGACCAATTGTACCAACGTTAACGTGTTCTTTACTACGATCAAAATCTAATTTTGCCATTTTGAATCCTTTCTAGTAAAAATATTATTTTTATTATTTTAATTTTTGAATGTTTTAGCGCTAAAACCACCTAAGTCTAGTCTTTCAGCTAGAACCTGTCCGTAAACATTAATAGATTTAGCAAATATATTTTACCATAAAAAATAATTTATATAATCAAGCATTAAAATTGTTAACCTAATTTTTAATATTTATTAATAAATATTAAATCTGTATTTTTTAATTAACGAAGTAATTTATATTTACTTTTTAAGTAAATCATAGAGCTTTGTAATTTGTTCTACAGTTAGTTCTTGAATTCTCAAATTATCGTTTTTACCCATTTTTTGGAATGATTCATTTATAAGCGAACTATTAAAAATAGTTTTTAATGAATAAGATAATTTTTTTCTACGATTTTGAAAACATAATTTGAAAAATTCGAGCTTATCTTTAATGTTTTCTTCTTTTAAATCTTTAAATTTAAAAGAAATAATTGCAGAATCAACTTTTGGAGCTGGTGAAAAGCAACTAGCAGGAACCACAAATTCTAATTTTGTTTCAGCTAAAAATTGTGATGTAACTGATAATTTAGAATAGTTTTTAGTCCTTTCTTTTGCGACTATTCTTTCTGCAACTTCTTTTTGAACCATTAAAACAACACCTTTAAAGTTTCTAAATTGCTCGAAAATTTTAAAAAGAATATCAGTTGTAATGTAATAAGGAATATTTGCAACAATGTAATAATCTTTGTAATTTGAAATATCGATTTTTAAAAAATCTTCATTAACTAAAATAAAATTGTCTTTTTGATTAAATTCTTTATTAAGAACATCAATCATATCTTTATCGATTTCAAAAGCAATAACACTTTTTGCAACTTCTAAAAGTTCTCTGGTTAAAGCACCTCTACCAGGACCAATTTCAATTATATTTTCGTTATTTAAATCAAAAACTTTTACTATTTTTTTAATAATGTTTTTATCTTGTAAGAAGTTTTGACCAAACTGTTTTTTTGCATATATTTCTTTTTTCATTATTTTAAATTAAACAACTTTCTTAAATTTGAATTTATTTTTGTTACAAATTTTTCAATCCCGACTTTTTTAAGACCCGCGGCATAATAAGTAGTAAAAAGAACTTGATTAGGATCATTTAAAACATTTTTAAATGGATGTGGTCTTAAGTAAGGTGCATCAGTTTCGATCAATAAATTATCTAGCGGAATAAACTCTAAAACTTCTCTTGTTTTATCACTAGAACCGAATGTAATAACACCACTAAAAGAAAAATAACATCCTAATTCTAAAAATAACTTTGCTCATTCAATATTACCTGCATATGTGTGCAACATAACTTTTAAATTCTTATATTTTTTAAGAATTTCGTAAGCATCTTTATAAGCTAGTTCTTGTTCTTCTTTATCTCTTACGTGGACAACAACAGGTAATTTAAGTTCATCAGCTAATTTAACTTGGTTTTCAAAACTTTTAAGTTGATTTTCTCTGCTTGGAGCATCTTCATAATAGTAATCTAAACCTATTTCACCAATCGCTACGACATCTTCATTAATTAAATGTTTATAAAGCAGCACATCGTTTTCACCTTCACCATCTTCAGGGTGGATTCCAATTGCAGGTTTAATAATTGGATATTTTTTTGCTAGTTCTAAAACTTCGATATTTTCACTTCTATGTCCACCATTTACAATCATAAATTCAATATCGTTTTCGGTTGCTTTATTAATTATTTTTTGAATTTGCTCTTCAGAATAAAACTTAGTAGTTATATGATTGTGAGCATCAATAAAATTACTTCTTTTTTTACCCATATTATTTCCCTAAACAAAAGTTTGCAAACATAACATCTAATAAATCTTCACGATTTACATTTCCTTTAATATTTTGAAGATTATCTCAAGCTGCGTACAAATCAATAATAATAACATCAAATGTTTGGTAATTTTCTAAACTATTTTTAGCGTCTAAAAGGTTTTCACAAGCTTTTTTAATTAATGACAATTGTCTGGTGTTAGATAATATTTTTTCGTCAAAAATATCAATATGTTGAAATAATTCAACCATTTTATTTTCAAGTTCTTTAATATCTTTATTTATAGCTGAAACGTATATTAATTCTTTTTGTTTTTCAATATTTAAAAGATCTGACTTATTAACAACTTTTACATACATTTTTTGATGTTTTAATGCTTGTTCTTCAATATATTTGTCAAATTCATTATCATTTTGAGTTGGTTCGACTACATGAATAATTAAATCTGATTTTTCAATTTGTTCTAAAGATTTTTGTATCCCAATTGATTCTATTTTCTCATCTGTTTTTCTAATACCTGCTGTATCAACAAGTTTAAAAAGCATTCCATTAATTTGATAACTTGCTTCAACTAAATCTCTTGTAGTTCCTGCAATATCAGTAACAATTGCTTTATCTTCAGAAAGAAGAGAATTTAAAATACTACTTTTACCAACATTGGGTTTTCCTAAAATAGCAACATTTACACCTTCAAAGATGTATTTAGCATCTTCGGAAACCTTAATAACATTATTTAAATCATCAATCAATTTATTTACTTTTACAAGCATTTTACTTGTATCAAGTTGTTCAATATCATCATATTCAGGGTAGTCAATATTAACTTCAGCCATTCCAATTAAAAGTGAAATTTCTTTCAAGAAGTTATCAATTAATTCACTAGTTTTTCCATTAAATTTATTAACTGATGCAAGTGATTGCTTGCTTGTTTTTGACATTATTAAATCATGAATAGCTTCTGCTTTAACTAAGTCCATTTTCCCATTTAAAAAAGCTCTTCTTGTAAATTCACCAGGTTCAGCTAACCTAGCACCATTTTTAAGTAAAAGTTCTAAAACTTTGTTTGTAACTACAATCCCACCATGACAATTAATTTCAATAATAGGTTCGCCTACGTAGTTGTTAAAAATTAAGTTTCCGTTGCTGTCTTTTTTACCTAAAAACCACATAACTAAAACTTCATCGATTAATTGATCGTTATCGTAAATATGACCATAAGTAATTTCATGATCACTTCCAAGTCTACCTTTAAATATTTTTTTAATTATTTCTAACGTATCTGGACCTGCTAACCTAACAATTGAAATCGGTTGATTAGTTCTTGAACCAGACGAAATAGCAGCTATATTATCATACATGTAATTTATTTTACTTTATATTTGATATTTGTATAAAATTTATTATATATGCAATTACAAACACTTGATACTGTGCTAGGTTGAATTTGTTCTATTTTAGTGATTTCACTTAGCATCCCACAATTATTAAAATTACTTAAAGATAAAAAAACAGGTGATGTAAGTTTTATATCATTTTGAGTATTTCACATCGGTATTTTACTGTGAGTAATGTATGGATCTCTTCATCCAAGTAATTTATGAACTGTTGTTCTAGCTGATGGTATTTCACTTTTTGTTAATGGATGAATGACTATTTTACTTTATCATTACAAAACAGAATTTTCTAAAAAACAAAAAATGTATGGTTATTTAGGAGTTATAGCAACATTTGTAATTGGAATTATTTTTGTTGTTATTTATTTAGCAGCTAAAAATGTTAGAATTCCTGATTCAGGTGCAAGTATCTTTTCAGCAATAGCTCCTGGTCTTACAACTCTTGCTTTTACTCCGCAATTATGAATGTCATTTAAAACAAATAATTGAAAAGGTATTTCAATTTACATGTTTTTACTTTATGTAATTAACAATATCTTCTGAATTGTTTTATGAATTGTAAAAATTAAAATTGATTTATCAGAATCAAAATCAATTGTAAATTTAATTATTTCACTTACTTGACAATCAATATCACTTACTTTATTTTCTATTCAGTTCGGATTTACTCTTAATGATAAACTTAAATCTAAAAAACAAAGTATATAAGTACCTTTATTAGGTACTTTTTTAATTAAAAAATCTACAACTCCTGCGTTTCCCACTTGCTAGTATAAAAAGCAAAATATCCGTTTGAAGCGGATATTTATTTTTACTTTTTAATCATTTCTAAAACTTTTTGAATTAATAGATAGTCATTTCAACTATCTTCCAAACTTTTATCTTTAATATCGAAAATTTTGACTGTTTTATTGTTGAATTTTTCTTCAACTTCTATAATGTCATTAATCATTTTGTTTAATCTATGTTCTGTAAATTTATCTTTTTGAGATAAACCTATTAAATCATTAATTTTGAAAACTAAGAATTTCATTAAAACTAAACCTAAAAAGCAAAGACAGATATAACCAGTAATGTGTTTCCAACTTGATAAATACATGGGTCTAAGAACTAATCTACTCTTTAAGCTTCTAAAATTCTCTTCAACTTTTCATTGTTTTGCATATAAATCTACAATTTAATCAGGAGTTAAATCATATCTATTTGTCTCGTAAACATAATATCCATCGAACTTTTCATCTTGCAAAATCTTTTCGTTATCAAGTTCATAATAACCAGATTTGTCAACAGCTTTAAAGAATCTATATTTCTTCCCGCCTGCAATATCTTCATAAGAAACTTTTCCGTTTTTAGCTTTCTTGAGGAAGTTATTGATTAAAATTTGTCTATCTTCTGCATCTTTTCTTGCTCTCTTCTTACTAAAAGTAATGATTCTTTTTCTTATTTTTCCATTGATTCTACCGTTTCTATATTGAGAAAGAAATTCTTCTGATTTATGCACTAAACCGGTTTTAGAATGAATATAACCTTCTTGGTTTAAAACAAATTCTTTAAAGTCTTTTGTTCCTGTTTTCATCCGGTAAGAAATAATGAATTTTAAACCTTTGGACTCTAAAAATCTGATGTTTTTGTTTAAAGACATACCTTTATCAGCGATAATTGTAATTTGTTTTATCTTATATATTTTTTGAATTTCCAAGACAAAAGGGATGAATGTGTTTGCATCTGTTGTATTCCCAGGAAAGACTTTGTAATGTAGTGGAATTCCGTTTGAATCAGTTGCTATCCCAATAACAATTTGATCTTCTTTAAACTTACCGTCCTTTGAATAACCAGGTTTTTTGTACCCTTCTCTACTAAAAGTTTCAAAATAAGTAGTGGTGGAATCATATCATATGATTTCTACATCTCTTTTGTGTTCATTTACAAGAACTGAATTTACATTTTGTAAAATTTGCCCCCTATTTTCAGCGATGTAATCTAACGATCTGTAAAAAGAATTTTTAGAATAAACAAATTCTTGTTCTTTTTTTAGACTATTGAAAGTGCCTAAAATACTTAATGGCTCTTTTAATCTTTGATAAATTTGTTGCATCACAACTTCTTTTAAACTTACTGATTTTGTTTTATGACAGTCTTTAAAAATGTCAAAATGATCAACCAACGAAGAAACAAGTTCATATCCCTTAAATCTTTTTCTATATTCAACAAGATCATTTTTGTTTTCTTTAAACTTTTGATTAATAATTTCAATAATTTCTTCTTTGGGAGTTGTTAAAGGTATGTCTTTAACAAGCATTTTGATTTTTTCAATTGAATTTTTTTGATACTTCTCAAAGTCATGTTCATAGCCAATCCCAAATCTAGTTTCATATCCTGTACCTTTTATTTTTCTGCACCCGACCTGTATATATGTACCTGCTTTTTGTTTAGAAACACACAATATTCATGTTCTTTTTTCTTTTGTTTTTGCTTGCATGCACATATTATATCATATTTTACCTAGTAAATTACTAGGTTTTTTACATATTTATTAGATAAATATGTACTGCTGCGAAAATGTAAAAAAACTCACTTAAGTGGGAAACGCAGGAAAATAAACTCTTAATATCTACTTGATAGTTTTCCGCTGCAAAATTTCATATAGAAAAGAAAAACCACCTTAAAGGTGGCTTTTTTGTTTTTATTCTTCTTTGTCTTCTTTTTGACGATAAAGAAGGTAAAGGAGGTTAAAAATACCAAGAGAAGTTAATGAAAGAGCGACATATCATCAAAAACTTAATTTTTCTTTGATTTCTTTTTCGTGAATTAATTTTTGAATTACACTATATAAAACATCTGAAGCATCTTTTTTCTCAATTCCTTTGAGAGTTGCTAGTTCTTGTTTTGTAAGTGTACCTTTATCTTTTAAGATTAAGTTAAAGAAGTTTTTATCTTTAAGTTCCTTATAAAATTCTTGATATTTATTAGATTCAACTACTTTATCACTATTAATTTCAGTGGTAAAATCATCAAATCTTAAATTCGATAAGGATTCTACTAATCTCATTTCACTAAGGGCTTGATCTTTTAATTTTAAGGTGTCTTGACTTAATTTATTTCAAGCATCTCTAATATTTGGTTGTGCATAAATAGATGAATGAATTGACTCAATTAGTTTATCAAGTTTATTTGATGTTTCTTTAAATGTTGGACTACTTATATCTTCACTACGATATTTTTCTAATGTATCTTTAAGATCTTTAAATTGTAACATTTCATCAGCTAAATTAAAGTACTCTGGGTTTGTAATACCAATTTCTTTTAATTTATTAGTAATATCGTTAATTTCTTGCAATGAAAGAGTATGGTCACCTTTTGCATCATTTAATAATTTAGCAATTAAAGCATCGGCTGTTTTTGCATCGTCTTGAATTTTATCTAATTCAGCCTGATTTTCACCATTAGCATTAATTACTTTTTGAATTAATTCTTTTTTATCTCTTGGACTAAGATTTGGAAGAGAATTAATATAGTCAATAACTTTTTGTTTTCCGTCATTGTTAGCTACTGCTTTTTGGTAAATATTTGTTCTATCTTCAAATGATTGCGAATCTTCGATTTCTTGTTTGTACCTTGCTTTCTCTTCATCTGAAAGATTTGGCAGAGCATCAATTCGTTTTTTAAATAACTCTTTGTTATCTTCAAGCTTCTTAATTGCGTCCTTAATTTTTTGAATTTGATTTTTGATTTGACTTAGTGGAACATTATCTTTATCAGCTAGTATGTTTTTTCCACCGCTAATAGCTTTATCATAAAATGCTTTTTTATCTTCTTCACTACTTAAATAAAGATCAGTTTGCTTAAATGCTGGATCTTTTTGAATTAATTTAGCAAGTTCATCTAACGCTGCATCTCTCTTGCTATCACCATCTAGGCTATTGTAATCTTTTTCAACTTTATTAAGCAACTCTTGAACTTGTTCTTTTGATAAATTACGTCCATTATCATAATTAAGATTATTTAGCGAGTCATTGTATGAATTATCAAAGTTCATTTTTAGATTATCACTAGCATCTTTATAATTATTTCTTGATTTAGGATCAATATTTTGACCTTCTTGAACTGTATTTTTAATATATTTGTCAAGTTCATTCATTTGCTCATTTAATTGTTTTGCTTCTTCTAAAATTTCATTAACACTGCTGTTATTATCGTCGTTAATTAAAATTGCTTTTTGAATCTTATCAATTAAATATTGTTTTTGAGCTCTATTTAATTTATTGTATGATTGATCACCGTCATTAAATAAATTATCACCTTTAATTAACTCAATTGCTTTTTGTTTAGCTTTTTCAAGCTCTTCATCACCATTTAAGTTATCAAGTGCTGCTCTTGTTTTTGAAACAAGATCATTAATTTGATCAATTGTAAGGTTTTGCGAAGTGTTTTTTGCATCTTCTTCAGGGATAAAATGCTTAAGAACATCATCAACTGATGGTTTATTATTTTGAATAACACCTAAATTAGCTGGATCTTCATTATTTAAAGCATCTTGACGATCTTTTGAAGAGTTTTTATATCTTGGTTGTTCTAACGTTTCTAATGCTTCGTTTTGAATATCTCTAAGTTTTTTCATAGCATCAGTTAAAGGTTCAATTTGTTCTTTGACAGCATTTAATTCATCTTTGGTTTTTGATGCTTGTACTTTATCAATTAAATCTTTCTTTTGAGCTAAATTTAAATATGAATTATTTTTAATTTCATTAATAGTAGCTTCTTTTTCTAAATTAAAGGTGTTATCTCCATCTAGATTTTCTTTTGCTACTAAGTAATCGTTTAAAATTTGATCAATTTTGCTTGGTTCAATAATTAAATCAGTATCAACTTGTACTGGATTTCCTTGTTCATCATTCTTGGTTTCAACATCTTTATTTTTATCAACCAATTTCTTCATAATTTCTTTAACTTGATCGTATGGATCTTTTGTTTTTTGGCTTGCTTCTGTGTATTTAGGCATTTTTTCGAATGCTTTTTCAGTTTGAGTAGAAGTTGTACCATCTTCGTTTGTTATAGTTACTTCGTGATCATTATCTGCAAGATCAATTTGTTCTAATAAATGACCCATAGCTGAATTTAACTTGCTAATTGTTAATTCTAGTTTTTGAAGCTCTTTAATTGATTTTGTTTTAGCAATCTCTTGCTCAAAATATTCAATTTGCGAAGGATTTAAATTAGGATATTTGATATTAAGTTCATTATCTTGATTATGAATTGATTTGAGTAATCTTTCTTTTTCTGCTCCGAATTTATCATCACCGTTAAGTGCTTCTTTTGCTTCTTTTAATTTTACAATTAATTCTTTAACAACATTAGGATCTGTTTGTGCATTTTTGTTCGAAGTATCTACTCTTGTAGATCCACCACTTCCATCACTATTTGCGACATCATTTGGTTGATAAAGATTATCTGCATCATGAATATACTTATCATATGCATCTTTTTTACCAAGAGTTGACTCAGATTTAGTTCCATCAGGATTTGTAACTTCATACGGTTCATTATCCGAATCGATATAACCTGTTGTTGTTTTAGTATTTGTTGTATCAGGGTTTTCACCTTTTTCATTTTTAGTTAATTCATTAAGAATGCCCATTTGATCGTTTAATTCTTTAGCTTTGTCATTTAAACCTTGTTTATTAGCATTACCTAAAAGATCTTCAGGAGTTCTAGCATTTAAAACTTCCATTTTAAGCATTTCTTTTTGGGCATCATTAAGATTTTGATATGAATTAATTTTTTCAAGCGCTTCATTTTGAAGTTTATCCATATTCTTTTCACCATCTAAGTTTTCAATTGCTTTTGCAATTTTTTTGTTAATTTCTTCGAGCTTAGTTGAATTAAGAATTTCATCAGGATTATTTGAAGCTTTTAAAGTAGCAAGATATTCTTCCGCTTCTTTTAGAGCATCATCATATGCTTTACGTTTATCATCAAACGAACCAGTATACATTAATGTCTGAGTGAAAGGAGTCATTCCTTTGTCTGGATTACCATTTTTACTTTCGATGTACATTAACATTTTTTGCATTTCATCATTTAAATGAACTAAATTATCTTCAAGGTCATCAACTTTTGAAATACGATCAATGCTGCTATCTGCAAGTTTTTCTTTAGCTTTTTCTAATTGATTGTCTATTAAAAACTCAAGCAATACAGGTGGTTGTGAATTATCTTTATCTAATCTTTTAGCTAGCTCTTCTTTACGTTTTGCTAGCCTTTCATCACCATCTAAATCATTTCTAGCTTTAATTAAATTACCTATTAATCCGTTTTCTAGATCGATAACTTTATTTCCGTTTTCATCAAGAATAAAATTATTGTTTGAGTCTTTTTTATAGCTAATAAGTTCATCTAAAGTTTTTAATTCACCATTAGAAGCTACTATGCTATCACGATTTTCAAGACCAAGGTCAAAAAGATTTTTAACGTTTTCAGATGCATCAAGATAATCGGTTTTGTCAGATGGTTTAACATTATTAGGTTCTTGATTATCTGAGCTTACAAAAAGATCTTTATACATTTTCATTGCATCATTTGTATCTTGTGCTTCTTGTAAGATTCTTGTTGTTTCAGAAGTTGGATTATTAATGATTAAATTTTTTAAATAAGCTTTTTGGTTGTCATTAAGATGTTCGTAAGCAGGTAAAATACTTAATTCATTATCACCGTAAAGTTTTCCGATAGCTTTACGTTTTGTAAGTTCATCTTGATTTGCTCTCTCTAAAATAGAGTCAATATCAACGTTATATTTTATTTGTTGATTATTTGAATCTACTTCTGGATCAATTCCATTGCTTGCTGTATGTAACGTAATTTGATCGATTTCTTGTTCATATGCTTGTTTTTCGGCATCTGTTAATAATTTTAAAGCTTTAATTTTCTTTTTAGCATTTAACTTACAACGCTCAAGTGCTTTATTTAAAATAGCTTTTTGTTGTTGTTCGGTCGGTCTTTTTGGTAATCTATTAATTTCATCATCTAGTCATGTTAAATCATCTGCTTCTAAATGAGCAAAATTTCTAACTTTGCTAAGTAAATCATGTCTATTACCATCAAGATCATCGCTTGCTTTATCTAATTTTTGAATAACACCTGGCTGAGTTTGATCTGGATTATCAATTTCTTTAGCAAGAGTAGGTAAATCTTCGTTAGTAAGATCTTTGGCTAAGATTTCATTTAATTTGTTTTTAGCTTCTTCTAAAGCTTGATCAAATGCATCTTTTCTATCTTGCTGATCTTTTGTGTAAATTGGTTCATTTTTAGTATTTTCAGCAGCTTGTATTTTTTCTTTTAACTTACCTATTAAATCATCTAGATTTTGAGCTTCTCTTTGGATTTTATTAATATTTTCAGGTGAATTATCAGTTAAATAACGTGATTTTAATTGTGCTTTTTGATCATCTGTTAAATTAGGTAAATCATCGATAACTTTATTAGCATCAACAAGAGCATCGATTTTATTATTAATTAAATTTAAATCATCTGGAGTATTTCCATTTTCATAACTTAGCGCATTTACTTCATTTAACAATTGAGCTTTTTGTTCAGGAGTTAATTTTCCTTGGTTAGCTAAATTATTAATTTTTTCAATGATTTCAGCTTTTTTAAGTCTAAATTCTTTTTCTCTAGCTGTTAAAAATCCTGTGATATCTTGATTTTTGGTTGAAACAATTCTCTTTGAAATCGAAGGGAATTTTGTAGATACCACTTCATAAGTAACATTAACAGTACCTGGCTCAAAATCATCAGCTTGTGGAGTTACATCTACAATTCTAACTTCAAAATCTTGAGCATTTTCTGGTTGGACAGTATGAGTAAATTCAGATCAGTGCTCACTAGCAGCTACTTCTGATGGTAAAATATTGCGTTTTAAATCGTTAGGATAATCGTATGTAATTGCAAGATTATTAATTCTTTCTTGTTCTGCTTTAATTTCTTCACCATCTAAGGCATTTAATTTGGCTTTTAATTGGTTTATTCTTTCTTGAACTTGTGTTATTTTAGAATTTGTAAAATCAGTTCAAGAACTTGGTTCAGGGTCTGCACCTTTAAGTTTTACATCACCATTTGTTGCAAAATCGCCTTCAAAAAGATCTTTAATTAAATTAATTTCTTCATCGAAAGGATTTTTTGTTTCATCAGATGCATTTGCATAATCTGCATAGTTCTCGTTTTGTTTATTTTGAACAACATCCTTCATTAAATCGATTAATTCTTTAGCTTTGTTGTTAAGTTCAATTGCTTTTTCGCGTAAATTAATAATTGCTGGAGCTTGATTATTTAAAGTTTCTTTCTCTTTTTTAATTTGTGATTTTAAAGTATCGCTTAAATATGCAAGCTTTTCAATTTCTGGTGAGAACGGAATACCATTAAGATTATTCTTAGCAGCTTCTAATTGGTTTTTGGCTTCCTGTACTTTTGTAGGATCAACTAATTCACTTGCCGGAACTTCTACATAATTAGAACTGTTTCTTTCAGCTTCTGTAAGTGGAATTCCTAAAAATTGTTTAGTACGTAAAAGTTGCTTTTCATATTCATTTTTGTAATTTAGGTCTGCGAATAAATATCTTTCATCAGTTCCATCTTTCATTGAAGATTCCAATGAATCATAATAACTCTTTAAATCACCCATATTTGTATTAAGTGGAGTTAGGTTAGAGAAAGTAGGATTAGTAAAGTCTAAATTACGATCATCAAAATATAATAAACCAGTTGAGTATTTCTTATCATCAGTTACTTGATTTTTAAAATGTTCTTTTTGTGTATCTGTTAAATTAGAAAGAGCATTAATTTTTTCTTTAAAATTAGTTTTTGCTGTTTCTCACGCTTCATTCATTATTTTGCCAAGTTCAACATTATTATTTACAAGATTATTTGTAATCGAAGTTCCATTATCTACAAAATTAGAAGGTAATGCATTAACTTTAGCTTTAGAATCAACATTTTGTCCTTGTGGATTTGGAGATGTTAAATTTTTAAACCCATCTAATTCTTTAATTGCTTCTCTTTTATTTCCATCAAGTTGTTTTAGTGTTGTTTCTAGTCTTTCACGCGTATTTTTAACACTATTTTGATTTGAATTATTTGTTGCTTCTTCAAATCTTTGTGTATTTGAAAATAAATCTGTTGTTCCATTTTGAATTCCGTTAACTAAATTGTTAACACTTGTATTATCTTGATTAAATGAATTCTTTATTGAATCTTCCGAATATTTTACAACAGGGCTATCTTGATTTAGAGTGCTTGTGATTTGATGTAATTCTTTTAATTTATCATATTCATTTGATAACTCAGTTACTTTTTGAACATAATTATTAAGTTTTTCTCTTTCAAGTGTTCCTTGTGGATTATTTGTTAAATCATTATTAATTCAAGCTTTTGACGCTGCTTGGTCATAACCATTTGCTATTTGATTTGAGTAACTATTGAATAATTCTTTAGCTTTAGTAATATTTGCGCTATTAGCTTGTAATATTGATAAATTATTATTATCTAATTTTTGTTTTTCTGCATCTAAGTAAGTTCTACCGTTCATTTTAGAAAGTTTACTCTTTAATGCTAAAAGAGAAGTTTTTAAATTATTATTTGTAGGTTCGCTTAACTTCATTAATGGAATGTCAGCAGAATTTCTATCTTTTCCACTTGGATTTGATGTTGTTTGTAAATCAGCAAATGGCTTAGCATTTTCTAATGCTGTTTCAATTTCATCTCTTATTGTTTTATCACTAAAAATATAGTCTTCTCTATTTGTATATTCACTTTGTTGACCATTTTTTAAAGTTTTGTTGTCACTAGTCGTATAGCTTTTTAACTCTTGATATGCAAGTTCTAAACTTTTTTGAGCAAGATCTCATCTTTTTATTTCGGTAACAGCACTTTGGAATGATCTTGTATCATCAGCAGGAAAATCATTGACATCCGTACTACCAAAAAGTTGATTTAAATAATCATTTTTTAAATAATCTTTTTGCGCTTTTGTTAAATATTCACTTTTATCGATTAATTTTATTAACTTATATCTATCGGTAAGATCGTATTCAATATCTTCAAAAGATCAGTAATTTCTAAGATCGGTTGACATACCAGTTAAAATTCTATATTCATCTTTAATTTTTCATTTCTTTTTATCTTGTTCATTTTTAAATGCTACTTTTATTGTCATTTGATCATAAGAAGTAATCCGACTTTCATCGTTAAAAATGTTTTTAGTGAAATATGATTTATTTTTTTCTCCTTTTAAAGATTTTTGAAATTTAACATCATCAAATCTATCTTTATTAACATCATATAATTTAGTTCGAGCTCCGTTTTTTGGCTCATATATTTCTAATGTTGTTTGTGGAAGTTCTTCATCTTCTGTATAGTTAATTTGATCAGCTACATTTTCATAAGATTTAACTTTTTCTTTTGTAATAAATCTCTTAATTCAAGTTTGATTTCTTTTAGCTTGTGCGTGAAATCCTAAAGATCCAAATCAGTATTGACCAATATATTTATGCGGAATACTAATACCGGCCCCGACAAAAGATTCTCCTACATATTCCATCGGAGACTGTCCAGGTTCCGCTTCTCGATCATTTGGTTTGACAGTAAATTCAATAATAACACCATTATTAGATTCTACATTGCTTTCAGTAAGTACATAAAATTCAAAATATGCACCTAAGTTTCTGCTCATTGAGTTATAAGGGGTATCTGTGAATGCATCTCTTGGAAGTAATTTTAATCCTTGTAAAAATGTTCCTGTACCACTACCATCATTGAAATCAACATTACGATTCATAATAATATCATTAACTTGATTTCTTTTTTCTTGGCCTTCATACGCTGAATAATATCTAGCTCAAGAAAAAGGAATTGTTTTTGAGCCATCTATACTTCTTACAGAAAGTTTTACATCATTACCATCTTTTAAATCTAATGCAGAATTATCTTTAAATGGATTGATTTGCTTTAAAGTGTTGTAATCATCATTTTCATTTATACCAATAAATCTTCAATTAATTGTATCTGTATTTTCACGTCTATTAGTAACGTTATTATTTCTATCTAATGAAAAAAGACTGACTATAATGTTACCAGTTAACACCAAATCATTTGATATGTAAAAACCACCAACTCATCTACGCTCATCAAGTCTCATAGTGCTTCTATGGAAAGCTATTTTAAATGTTTTTGTACCATCCGCTTTAGAAAAACCTCTACCACCAATGAATCAACCACCAGGTTCGTTTCTATAAGAATCTCAAGGTCTATATCCTGTACCATCTTTTATAAAGTTACCTATAAAAACATTCTTCTTATAGAAATAAGGAATAGGTTCAATCGTTTCAGCTCCATTTGTAGCATCAGCGACAGACCAACTATTTGAATTACTATTATTTCACTCTTTGGCATACCTACTAAAATTAGGCTCAGTTCACTTGTTATCACTAATAAAATTATTGAATTGATCAAAAGTAATTTGCTGTCCATCATCTTTTCTGTATGTTTTACTTGTCTGAATGTTGATAAAACTCAACGGTAGGAACGCTACTCCCACCATTGGTAATGTTAATAATAATCTCTTATTAATTCTTTTTTCATAAACTTCTCTTTCAATTTACCATTTTTTATTTATTTATAATTTTACAATATAATTTTATAACACAAAATATCATAAATTATAATACAAAAAAGAGCTTTTTTCCTGAGTAAAAATTGGAAAAGTGAC
Organism: Mycoplasmopsis gallinacea; assembly: GCF_012220205.1. Lineage (NCBI taxonomy): Bacteria > Bacillati > Mycoplasmatota > Mycoplasmoidales > Metamycoplasmataceae > Mycoplasmopsis > Mycoplasmopsis gallinacea. Next base: position 276,258 of record NZ_CP047225.1, read on the forward strand.
GCGCAAGTTAAGTGTCAAAAAAATAACAATGCTTTTTTAATGTTTAAATTATAAAAAAATTAGAGCTAAAAATGAATAAATACTGACAAAGGTAAAATCAAAATTGCAAGCCCTTGTGGCTTGTTTTCTTATAAATTTTGAAGTTCTTTTGCTTCTTTTCTCCGAAAGAAAAGAAGGCCTGTGCGGCAGCGCAATCTTTGAATCTGTAACAAAAGATAGACATAGAACAATACAGCGATAAACTGACATTACACATCAAATGGGCTTCAACCACAAAAATCTAGTTTAGCGCTTAAATACCAAACTTTCTTTTATTGCTATTAATTTGAATTTTGAAGTTCTTTTGCTTCTTTTCTCCGAAAGAAAAGAAGAGAAGGCCGCGTGCCAACGCAATTAATGTATTTGTAACAAAAGACTGTCATTACAAGACTATTCTTATTTAAACTGATATTTACACAAAAAATAGTTTTTCTTCACATAAATTTGGTTTAGGTCATCATTCTTGAACTTAGCATTTATTGATATTAATTTTAATTTTCTATTGCTAATATTCTTTTGTATTCATCGATTTGTTCTTTGATTCAAAACACGTATTCTTGTGTGAGTGAATTGAAACTTTTACCCTTCGGAATAAATCTTCTAATGTATCTATGAGCATTTTCAATTGAACCTTTTTGATACGAAGCATAAGGTTTACATTTAAATAACTTTTTCTTACCTACCACTTTATGAAGAAGTGTGTTTTCACTACCGTTATCTACTGTTAAGGTTTTTATTTCGAGATTGTATTTTCTTATTAACATCCTTAATGCTTTGTTAATTGATTTTGCATCTCTTTTTGTTAAAGCAATGTATAACTCTCTAGTTTTACGATCTAAAAGTGTGAAAAGAACAAACTTATCTTCTCTTTTACCAACTACTGTATCAGCTTCAAAATGACCTTTTTCTAATCTTAAATTTGCTTCTTTAGGTCTATATTTTACGTCTCTAGCGTGTATCAATGACCTTTTACCTTGCTTTAATGTAGTTTTTGTATAACCACCTCTTGATAAATATAAAAGCGGGTCAAAAGAAAGTTTTATTCTTTGTTGCTTTAGAGCTTTGTAAACTGTGCTAAATGTAGGACAAAAAGCATTTTGATTTGTTTGTTTAAACGAGTTAATCATAAACTTAACAGACATTTTACATTTAATGTTTTTAGAGTTTTTGCTTGCTTTTTTTCTTAATTCTTTAGTTACATCGTTTCAATATTTCTTAAAGTGACTTCACTTATTTTTTTGTGATTCTGACACTATCATTAACCTTTTGGTTTTATAACTAAGCAAATGATTTGATAGTTTTCTGAACGAGAGAAATTTAGTTATAAAAATTTTAGATCCGCAAATTTTGCAAATAACTTTATTTTTTAGGCTTTTATGATAGTCATTTTTTTCAATCATTATTTCCATTTTTTGCTTAACCGTTCTAGATTGATAACCAAAATATTTCGCCGCTTTTGATACTGAATTCAACAATAGAACTTTCAAAATAATTTCCCACATTAAGAGTATAGATATTTGTTTATCTCTAAGCAACCTTTTAGACGAAACATTTGAGTGAAGACGTTTTATCTCATCATCAGATTCTTTGATGATGAAGTGACGGAAGTTTTCAGCATTATTTTTTACACAAATAATATTTTGTTTAGATAAATCTATTAATTTTTTCATATAATAAAAATGTGTCCTTTCTATTTAGCATTATTATTTTACACAATGGACACAAAAAAGTCACACGCATTAAATTTGCGTGTGACTTTTCTAATTTATAGCTTTTTTCCTGAGTTTCCAAGTTGAGACACTATAAAAAACGAATACATCTATAAATAAGGTGTATTCGTTTTTGATAATCAAAATTACACACATAGAATTAACTCATACATGCAATAAAATCTTTATAAATTTTTATATTTTCTTTGTGGTTTTCATCCAGATCATTAATTATCTCTTGAACTACTTTGTCATTTACTTCTTTTCTTGTTATAGTCATCATTCTTAATGAATCTACAAATAAATCTAATGTAACTTTTTGTATTTCTCCATTGCTTTCATAATATTTTTTCAATTTATAAAGACAATATTTTAAAACAACAAGAGCAAGAAAGCATAATAAAAGATGTGCAAGTATATGTTTTTCGTTATGAACAAAAACAGGCCTAACTTGTAAAGAAGATTTTAATGTTCTGAAATTTTCTTCAACTTTTTATTGTTTTCTATAAATTTCATTAGCTTTTTCAGGTGTTAAATCAAGAATATTAGTTTCAATAATGTAAAAACCATCTTCAGATTCTTTTTTCTTAATTTTTTCTCAATTTAATTTTCCTATTGTTTTACCATCAATATCCATATATTTCTTCTTGTATTCTGGAACTAAGGAACTAAGTGGTAGTTCTCCATTAATAGTTTTCTTGTTCAATTTATCAATAAAATTATTTCTTTTTAATTTATCTAAAGTCTTTTTACCAGGGCTAAAAAATACACATCACTTTCTATATTTACCATTAAATCTATTTTTATTTCAAACAGATTCAACAAGTTGTTCTTTCCAAAACATTTCATCTCTAAAAACATAATGTTTGTCTTCAAGAATGAATTTTTTCATTCCAATACTTAATGTATCTAATCTTTTTTGAAATATGTATTTAATTCCTTTTTGCTCTAGAAAACGTAAGTTTGCGTTGTTATTTATTCCACGATCTGCAACTATTGTAATATCCTTTATTTTGTAGATTGATTGAAGTTCTAAAACAAAGGATAACATTGTTTTACCATCAGTTGTGTTACCTGGAAAAACTTTATAGTGTATTGGTATTCCGTTTTCATCTACAGCCATTGCTATGACTACTTGATCTTCATTGTGTTTTCCGTCTTTTGAAAAACCGTTTTTTCTTATTCCTTCTCTTGTAAAGCTTTCAAAATAAACTGTTGTGTTATCGAAGTGAATAACTTTATTATTACGATTTGTAAATTCATTTATTTTTTGAAATAAATTGACTAAAACAGAATTCTTATTTTCGAAAATAACATCAAGATAGTTATATATTGATGATTTTGTAACATTAATATCATTTATAAAATCACTTTTATTTTTATATTGTGACATATAGCTTCTTGGAAGGATAATTCTAGTTGCTATGAAAAATTCCAAAACTTCTTCTAACGATTTATGTTTACTTTTTGGTAATGCTGAAAATAAATCTAATTCTTTAATAACTTTATAAATTAAATCAACTCCAATATTTTGGATACTTGTTTTTACAGAAGTGGATTTTAATAATTTAAAAAATTCTTCTTTTGCAACAGCTTTATCTAAAGATGTATCTACTTTTTTTGCTATTTCTTTCATATCTTCAATTGAAGATAATCCATACTTTTCTTTGATATCTTCTCAGTATCCTAGACCAATCTGATTTCCATAACCTTTTTTAAAACCTTTAGAAATAGCTAAAACTAAATAATATTTTCCATTTTGTTTTTTCTTGCATAAACTGTAACTCATGCTCTTATTATATCATTTTATGTGTGTAATGTAAGTAAAAAAATATTTTTTCTTTAGGTCATATATCTTTGATATATGTATAAAAAAATGAGCCTAAAAAATAGGCTCAACTTGTAAACTCAGGATTTATAGTTTTTTTCACAATTTACCACACTTTACTTAAAATTAAACACTTAATTAGCGCACTTTAGTATCCTTAATTAAACAAAAACCATCTCCTGGTTAGAGATGGGCTTGAGTGTAATCTCCAGTGCAACAAAAATACCGTTCCTAACGCAATAGAAATGGTATTTTTGTTGCTTTTTTTCTCTTTTGTTTGTTCTTTTCAACTTTCTGCCTTTTGAAAAATCTTTAATTTTTATAATTTTTAATAAAAGCGAAATATTACTTAAATAAACACTGCTTTACCATTGTTTTTTAAATAAATTGCTTTTTTATTAATTATTTTTTCCTTTATAAAAAACCACAAAAACCAAGGAAACAAAAACACAAGAAAAAAAGCGTGGCGTATAGCCATGCCTTTTTTTCTTGTGTTTTTGTTTCCCCCCCGCGTTGCAATGCAACTTACAATCGAGCCCATCTCCTGGTTAGAGATGGTTAGTTATTAAGATTGTTTATTTCTTGATCTTTTTCAAGCAATAAAGATTAAAACAAACCTGCGTTTCCCACTTGCTAGTATAAAAAGCAAAATATCCGTTTGAAGCGGATATTTATTTTTACTTTTTAATCATTTCTAAAACTTTTTGAATTAATAGATAGTCATTTCAACTCCTAACTTTGACACTTTGGTCTTTTTTAAGACTTTTTGAATTTCTTAATATATTACATATATTAAGAAATTTTTTATTTTTTTATTTCATATATAGTAAATATATGGTATAATATGGTAAAAAGGACAAATTATGGCATCAGTACAAATCATCAAAAAGAATAAAACACAATATGTAAGAATCGTAGAATCATATTGAGATAAAGAAACTAAAAAACCAAAAATTAGAGAAGTAAAATTTTTAGGTAAATTAGAAGATCTTACAAAAGATAATCCAAACTTCATTGAAGAATTAAAAGAATCTGTTAGTTCAAAGAAAAATCAAAAACAAAAAGATAGAAACGAACAAATTTTACAAATCATGAATTCTTTAAAATTGGACAAATTTAAAGGAACAGAAATTAAAGGATATGGAAATTTAGTTTACGAAGAAATCATAAATTATCTAGAATTACCAAATTTCTTAAATGACTTACAAAAGAAAAATAGTAGGTCAAAATATGACCTAGCATCAATTACAAAAATGCTAATTTTAACAAGAATTTTAGAACCATCTTCTAAAAGAAGTTCAGTTGAAAAAATTAAAAAATATTGATACAAATTTGATGATAGTTTGAAAGACATTTATAGATCACTTGAGTTTTTACAGGATAAAAAAGCGGATATTTTAAAACATTTAAATGAACAATTTGTAGACAAAATTAACAGAAATTTAACATTCTGTTTCTATGACGTTACAACTGTTTATTTTGAAAGTTTTATACCTGATGAACTTAGAAAATTTGGTTTTTCAAAAGACAATAAAGTTAACCAAACTCAAGTTGTTTTAGGTCTTTTAATCGACGATATGGGAATACCGATTTATTATGATTTATTCCCTGGAAACACATCTGATTTCTTGACTTTAAAACCTGTTTTAGAGAATATAAAAAGAGACTTAGGTATAGATAAAATTACTATTGTTGCAGATAGAGGTTTAAACTCAAAAAGTAACTTATTAGCCATAAAACAAGCAGGATACGATTACATAATGGCTTACAAAATCAAAGGTAAAGAAAATAAAATTGAAGGAATTTATGATCTTGATACATATAAAATGATGTATGAAGAATTCAGTGTGAAAAAACAAGATCACAAAGAGCTTTTTAAATCTAATAATACCTTTTATGAAATTGACAATAAACTGATTTTAACTTTCTCTGGAAAGAGACAAAGAAAAGATAAAAAAGATCGTGAAAGACTTATTAAAAAAGCTGAAAAATTACTCAATTTATCAGCTATAAAATCAGAAATGAAAAGAGGTGGTAAGAAGTATTTAAAACTTTCAGCTAACGAAGTTGAGTTAGATCATCAAGCGATTTTGAAAGATGAAGCCGCAGATGGATTTTGTGGAATTTTAACATCTCATGAAGATATGGATGAAATGGAAATTATTGAACAATATTCAAAACTTTGAAAAATAGAAGAAAGTTTTAGAGTGATGAAAACAAACTTTGAAGTAAGACCAATTTATCTTTCAACTGAAAAGACAATCAAAGGACATTTTTTAATTTGCTTCCTTGCACTCACGATTCAAAGATATTTAGAATTTGTTCTTGAATATTGTGGTTATCCGCTTCCTACGAATAAAATAATTGAATCAATTAAAAATCAAAAATTATCAATTATCCCAGAAATAAATACTTATATTAAATCAGAAGAATCTGAAGAGTTCAAAACTATATTAAAAGTTCTTGGACTTAAACCAATTGAAACTATTGGTAAATGTGAAGACGTAAAATTTACTATATAGGAATTGTGATATAAAAACGACGAATAGCTCTATATTGTAGGGTTATTCGTCGTTTTAAGTTTTAAAAGTGTCAAACTTAGGAAAAGCAAAATATCCGTTTGAAGCGGATATTTATTTTTACTTTTTAATCATTTCTAAAACTTTTTGAATTAATAGATAGTCATTTCAACTATCTTCCAAACTTTTATCTTTAATATCGAAAATTTTGACTGTTTTATTGTTGAATTTTTCTTCAACTTCTATAATGTCATTAATCATTTTGTTTAATCTATGTTCTGTAAATTTATCTTTTTGAGATAAACCTATTAAATCATTAATTTTGAAAACTAAGAATTTCATTAAAACTAAACTTAAAAAGCAAAGACAGATATAACCAGTAATGTGTTTCCAACTTGATAAATACATGGGTCTAAGAACTAATCTACTCTTTAAGCTTCTAAAATTCTCTTCAACTTTTCATTGTTTTGCATATAAATCTACAATTTGATCAGGAGTTAAATCATGTCTATTTGTCTCGTAAACATAATATCCATCGAATTTTTCATCTTGCAAAATCTTTTCGTTATCAAGTTCATAATAACCAGATTTGTCAACAGCTTTAAAGAATCTATATTTCTTCCCGCCTGCAATATCTTCATAAGAAACTTTTCCGTTTTTAGCTTTCTTGAGGAAGTTATTGATTAAAATTTGTCTATCTTCTGCATCTTTTCTTGCTCTCTTCTTACTAAAAGTAATGATTCTTTTTCTTATTTTTCCATTGATTCTACCGTTTCTATATTGAGAAAGAAATTCTTCTGATTTATGCACTAAACCGGTTTTAGAATGAATATAACCTTCTTGGTTTAAAACAAATTCTTTAAAGTCTTTTGTTCCTGTTTTCATCCGGTAAGAAATAATGAATTTTAAACCTTTGGACTCTAAAAATCTGATGTTTTTGTTTAAAGACATACCTTTATCAGCGATAATTGTAATTTGTTTTATCTTATATATTTTTTGAATTTCCAAGACAAAAGGGATGAATGTGTTTGCATCTGTTGTATTTCCAGGAAAGACTTTGTAATGTAGTGGAATTCCGTTTGAATCAGTTGCTAGCCCAATAACAATTTGATCTTCTTTAAACTTACCGTCCTTTGAATAACCAGGTTTTTTGTACCCTTCTCTACTAAAAGTTTCAAAATAAGTAGTGGTGGAATCATATCATATGATTTCTACATCTTTTTTGTGTTCATTTACAAGAACTGAATTTACATTTTGTAAAATTTGCCCCCTATTTTCAGCGATGTAATCTAACGATCTGTAAAAAGAATTTTTAGAATAAACAAATTCTTGTTCTTTTTTTAGACTATTGAAAGTGCCTAAAATACTTAATGGCTCTTTTAATCTTTGATAAATTTGTTGCATCACAACTTCTTTTAAACTTACTGATTTTGTTTTATGACAGTCTTTAAAAATGTCAAAATGATCAACCAACGAAGAAACAAGTTCATATCCCTTAAATCTTTTTCTATATTCAACAAGATCATTTTTGTTTTCTTTAAACTTTTGATTAATAATTTCAATAATTTCTTCTTTGGGAGTTGTTAAAGGTATGTCTTTAACAAGCATTTTGATTTTTTCAATTGAATTTTTTTGATACTTCTCAAAGTCATGTTCATATCCAACCCCAAATCTCGTTTCATATCCTGTGCCTTTTATTTTTCTGCACCCGACCTGTATATATGTACCTGCTTTTTGTTTAGAAACACACAATATTCATGTTCTTTTTTCTTTTGTTTTTGCTTGCATGCACATATTATATCATATTTTACCTAGTAAATTACTAGGTTTTTTACATATTTATTAGATAAATATGTACTGCTGCGAAAATGTAAAAAAACTCACTTAAGTGGGAAACGCAGGATAAACTTAAATCTAAAAAACAAAGTATATAAGTACCTTTATTAGGTACTTTTTTAATTAAAAAATCTACAACTAATGTTGTAGAAATTAATATTAATATTATTCTTCTGATTCAACTTTAATTAAAGTATCATTAACCCAAATTATATCGCCAGGTTTAATTTTACTACTTCTACCTTTTGGTGCTTCACCATTAATTTTCATGGTGTTGTTATCAAAAAAAGATTTTGATTGCCCACCAGTGGAAATTTCACCAATTTTTTTAAGGAACTGACTAACTTTAATTGAATCACCTTTGATTTTTACTATCATAAATTTTAATACCTTCTCATAGGAGTTATCAATTGTTTGTTTTTATCATTTTCAAGGGAAGTAAATAACAATTGATCTTCTTTGTCTGAAATTTGTATTTTAATTTTACCATTATCTAAAATTGATACAGCATCTTTTATGAAATTATAATTTACATCAATATCAAATTGTTCACCTTCATATTCGAAGTTTGTTGTTTCTGCATCAGCATAACCAATTTCTGGAACTTCATATGATGTTTTAATTTTTTCTTTTGATATGTTAAATGATAGTCTTTTTATTTTGTCTGAAACATAGAAAATTGTTTTGTTAATTAAATTTAATAATTCTTGTTTTTCAATAATAATTTCTTTTGAGTAATTTCTTTCAAAAACATTGCTAATATCTAAATATTTTAAATCCACTAAGTTAGCTTGAATAATTGTATTTTCATATGAAATACCTAACTTGTAATCTTTAAAGAATAAATTAACTTTTTTAGGTGCATCTTTAGTAACTAATTTTTTAAGAATTTTTGAATCAACATTAATATCTATTTCAACTTCTGAATCAATTTCAATTTCTGCTTTAGAAAGTCTAAATCCATCTGTTGAAACCATAGTTAATAATTTATTATTATTTGATTTAATATTAATAACTTTATAAATTAAATTATTGATTTTATCGACACTTGAATTTGTTGAAACTAAAGCTTCATTGATAACATTTTCTAATTTTTTAGACGAAATTTCAATTTTGTTTGAAGGTTCATTGAAATCAACTAATTGCATTTGGTTGTCATTATCTAATTTAGCAATTGTAAATTTTGTTTTACCTTCATATATATCAATAATATTATTGTTTACATTAATTGTTACTTTGTTTTCAAATTTTTTAATTATGTTTCTAAAAATATTGGCATTAATAAATACTTTTCCTGATGAATCAAGTTTTAAATTTGACTCATCCACAAATATTGTTTTCTTAGCAGATACAGCAGGGTTATTAGAAGAAATATTTAAAGCTTCAGAGTTTATTTCAAAAAATAAACATCTATTTAAAACAGAAGCATCGTTTGAATCTACATAGTTATTTAAAAAGTCAACGGTGTTTTCAATAATATTTTTCTTGATTGTGAATTTCATAAATTCTCCTAAATTTTAAAAATGATAAATATAAGCTGTTAATATGTGGATAAGTTTTAAAAAGTACATTTTTAAGGCAATATTTCACTTAAAAAATAACTTTTTGTGTTTATTCACATATTAATAAAACGTTAAAAATTGTTTATTTTAGTTGTATAACTTTGCGATAATTAAATCTTTAACTTGTTTAATTGAAGAGTTATTAACATCTGTTTTTCCTAAAACATTAACAATTGTTGAATGATCCCGGTTAAAGATTTTTCCTATCTCAGTTGTCGATAGTTGCAAGTAACTTCTTATAACAATAATTGCCATGTGCCTAGCAACTACAATTTCCTTGCGTCTTGACTTACCTAGCAAATCTTTTCGATTAAGTTTGTAGTAATTACATACAACATTAATTATTTCTTCCGGTTTCACTTCTTTTCTATTTTTTATAGTATCTTCAAAAATTTCTTTAATGTATTCAAGTTTATCATCAACAGTAAGAATTTTATCTTTATAAAACTGCATTCTTTTTACCGAACCAATTAAATTTCTAATAGAACCGCTTGAATTATAAATAATAAAATCCCTCGATTGTTTATCTAATAATGAACTATCGAAAACTTCTTTTTTCATAAAGTAATCAAAAAGTTTTTCTAAATCTTCATAGCTTGGTTTTTTAATACTTGTGGTAAATCCTGAAGTTAAACGAGTAATGATTCTGGTGTCAAATTTTGATTTAATTTCATCAATACTACATTCAGAAGAAATCACAGTTTTCTTTTTAGCCGACATTCTTCCGTCTATAATTTGGAATAAAAAGTTTTTTGTAGACTTTTTCTCGCCTTCAGAATATATCTGAAAATCATCTAATAATAAAACATCTACATTTGTAAAGTGTTTTAAAACAGCAGAGATTTTTGATTGATCATTTTCTTGTAATAAAGCCGCTATATCTCTGGTGAAATTAGTAGGATTAATATAACTTGCAGTTTTATTATTGCTTAGATAAGTATTTGCAATTGCGTATAAAAGATGTGTTTTACCAAACCCTGATTTACTATGAATATAAACGGTTAAAAAATCTTTGTTTAATAAATTTTTACAAATATTAACTGCTTCTTTGTTGAAATTACCAACAATGTAATTGCTAAAAGTTAAATTTGGATCAACACTGGAATCGTAACCAAATTTTTTGAATTCTTCATATTGAATTTCATTATTTTTTTCAATTTCTTTAATTTGCTCTTGATCGTAATTAACTATTTTATAAACAATATTTGGTCCAAAAATTTCTTTTACAGTTTTTTGCATATTTTTTTGGTAATAAGTTTTAATAATATTGATTATTGAGTCAGTAAATTGTGGAAATGAAAAAACTACTTCATTTCTTTCGTAAGAAAGTACGTTAATGCTTCTAAAAAAGTTTTGATAAACCATATTATCAAACTCATTTTTTAAGTAATCTCGAACTTGAGAAGTATAAACTTTAAGTGCTGTTTTATCTGCTGAAATCATATAAACCTTTCTGGTTTTTTAAGTTGTGAATAACTGTTGTTTATAAACTAAGTTACAAAGTACTTATTCACAACTTTTAATACTATTTTTTAGTCACTTAAGTAAATTATACACAATTTTAAAAATATCGTTATTAACAACCTAAAAAAGATTGTGAATAACTGCAGTTATCAACATTAAAAAAACTCTAATATTTGTAAGGTAAATCAATATAATCTATATAATTAAAATAATATGGTTCAAAAAGTTATAGGTAGTTTTTTTAAAATAATAAAAAGTGGAAATAATTGAGCACTTTTTAATTTTGTTTCACAAGATAAAAAGTTCAAAGCAGTCGTTTTTGCAGGAACTAACATCCCTTCTCTTTATCAAGAATATGAAGTAGAGCTAGCTGAAAACGAAGGTTATAGAACTTATAAACTTCTTTCTTTTGTTCCAAGTATCAAAGAAAAGGAAATTGATTGAGTCGACTATATTTCTAAAAACGTTAAAGGGATTGGTTTAGTAACGGCAAAAAAAATAGTCCAAGCTCAAGGTGAAAAAATTTGACAAAACATTGCAAATTTTATCAAAGACGAAAAACCTAACGAACTTCATCTTCTTTTAACTGATGCTCAAATTGAACACTTAAAACAGCATTATGTTGATAAGCGAAGTGAAATTGAATCGCTTTTATCAATTAGTGAAGAAGAAAAAAGTAATATTAAATTTTTCTATCTTAATAACTTACAAAAACTTTATGAATTTCTGAAAGAAAAGCATAAAGGTGAAAATATAAATTTCGAAGAACACTATAAACAAAACAATGTCTATAACTTATATATGAAGGATTTTATTCCTTTTGAACTAGTTGATAAGTTTGCTTTATTAATCGGTTATCAAGAAACTGGTCTTTTTCGTTTTGAAGCTTTTGTTTTTAACGTTATTTCAGAAGAAGAAATGAACAATTCAACTTTAATTCCTTATGATTTAGTTGAAAGAAATTTACGTTCTAAATTGAACATTTCACATGATTTTTTCACTGATTCATGCAACTTACTGCTAAATCACGACAATATTATTGTTCAAAAAGTTAATGACAAATTTTACTTTTCTAAAAAAGTTACTCTCGAAAAAGAGTTTTATATTTTAAAACGTTTATATCAAATTAATAATGCTAAAAAACTTGACTACATTACAAGTTCTAAAATTGAAGGTTCATCAATGTCAGATGAGCAAAAAAATGCATACTTTGGAGCTTTAGAAAATAATGTTTCAATAATTAGTGGTGGCCCTGGAGTTGGAAAAAGCTACATTATTAAATACCTAAATTTAACCCTTAAAGAAAATGGTTTAAAAAATGAAAAGGATTATTACATTTTAACCCCTACTGGTAGAGCTTCCACTAATGTGTCATTAAAAATCGATGATAAAGTTAGAACAATTCATAGCTTATTAAAAATTAAAGATGAAAATGAAGAAGTTGATATTTCAAGTGATGAATATGACAAAATTAAAGTTTTAATCATTGATGAGTTTTCAATGGTTAATATCAATGTTTTTGAAAAGTTACTTAAGGCTTGTTCAAATTTAGAGCATTTAATTATACTTGGTGATGTAAATCAATTACCAGCCATTGGGCCTGGAAATTTGCTTGAACAAATGATTCAAATTGATTTTGTTAAAACATATTATTTAACTAAGTTTTTCAGAAGTGATTCAATAGACATTTTTAATTTCTTTGAAAGTGTTAAAAAAGGCCAGTTACCTAAGTTTAAAAAAGGAATTGTTAATTTATATGAATGAGACAAAAGTGTTTTAGTTCAAAACATTACAAAATTATTCAAAAAGTTAATTCAAGAAGATGGGATAGAAAATACCATTGTTTTAGCTCCAACTTATCGTGGTGATTATGGACTTATTGAACTTAATAACCAAATCCAAAACGCTATAAATAAAGATTCACAAGAAGTTCTTAAGACACAAAAACAAGGTAGAGAAATAATTTTTAAACTCAAAGATAGAGTTATTCAATTAGAAAATAGAACTCAAGATAATATTTATAACGGTGATATAGGGGAAATTGTCGATTTTACAAAAAACAAAAATACTACTGAAACAATTACTGTTAAATTTTCAAACAACGGCATAGATCGCTTTTTAGAATACACCGCTTCAGAATTTAGAAACGAAGTTAGTTTAGCTTATGGAATTACAGTTCATAAATTCCAAGGTAGCGAAATTGATCATGTTATTTTCTTGGTTCTTGACTCACATAGTTTTATGCTTAATAAAAAACTTATTTATACAGGTGCTTCTCGTGCTAAAAAAACCTTAAATATCGTTACATCAATAAATGTACCAATAGAAGAAACTTTATACACAAGTTACCTAAAGAAAAATGAAATTTTAACTAACTTTCAATTACTTATTTTAGAAAAGGAGAAAGAATGAAATTAATTGTCGGTCTTGGCAATCCAGGTTCTCAATACAAATTCACTAGACATAATGCTGGTTTTTTAGCGGTAGATGAAATTGCTAAAAAATTAAATGTTAACTTTAAATCATCAAAGTTTAATGGTGAAATAGCAAAAAGCGATGACATTATTTTAGGTAAGCCTTCCACATTTATGAACAAATCAGGTCTTTTTGTTTCTCAAGTGGCTAACTTTTATAAAATTCATCCTGATGATATTATGATTATTCATGACGAAAAAGACCTAGATTTAGGTAAAAGTGTCATTAAAGTTGGTGGAAGTGGTGGAAGCCACAATGGTGTAATTGATGTAATTACTCAACTTGGTTCAAGAGATTTTAAAAGATTAAAAATTGGAATCAATTCACCTGAAAGAAAAGGTGAATTAAAAAACTTTGTTTTAGGAAACTTTACTGCAACTGAATTTACAATTCTCCAAGAAGTAATTCAAAAAGCAGCTGAAGCTTCAGTTTTATTCGGATTTACTGATATTCTCACAATAATGAATAAATATAATGCTAAAAAATAAAAAATATTTACTTGCAGTTAGTGGTGGTCCCGATAGTATTTTTCTTCTTTATAAATATCGAAACAAAGATGTTGTTGTAGCTCATGTAAATTATCACCAAAGAGAAGATAGTAATAATGATGAAGTAATTGTTAAAAGGTATTGCACTTTGTGAAAAATACCTTTTTATTCATTGCAATTAAGCAAAAATGACCACATCAAAAATAACTTCCAAAACTGAGCAAGAATTCAGCGTTATGAATTTTTTAAGACTATTTGCAAGCAACAAAAGTGCGATTTAGTTCTAACAGCGCATCATAAAGATGATTTTATAGAAACTGCTCAGATGCAATTAGATAAAAAAAAATTCCGTTTTTTTTACGGAATTAAAAAAGAAAGCAAAGCTTTTGATTTAAACATCAATAGACCTTTTTTGTTTAAATATTGAAAAAGATCTATTGAAGCAAAAGTTGAAAAATTAGGACTAGATTATGCAATTGATTATTCAAATGCTTCAAACAAATATACAAGGAATGCAATAAGACTTAAAAACAAAAGTATTTGAAACAAAACTTTATTTTATTTAAAGATTAAACTACTTAATTTTTGAAATAGTTTTAAAGAAAGAAAGATTGCTAAAGCATTTAAAAAATGACAAAAAAGCAACTTTAATCAAGATGCTTTTGCTTCGTTAAAACATAAAAATCACCTCATTTATGCTTTTGTAAATTCTCAAACACAAAACATTAATTTATCAAGTGGAAAAATACAAAGCATTAAAGACTTCATACTTTCTAAAAAAAGAACAAGCAGTTATAAATTATCAAAAAGCACTTTTTTGGTGAAAAATAAAGGATTTTGCTTTTTTTTAGTAAAAAGTTTATAATATTTTATATTTAAAATAGAAAGGAAAAGAATGAAATTTAAATTAAATTGAATTAGAGTGCTAATGATCATTCTTATTTTAACTTTCGTTGGAATAATGATTTATATGATTGTTAACAAACTATTCACAACTACACCAGAAAAAATTAGTATTTCAGCTTTAGTAGATTATATTACTAACGCTGCAAAACAACCAAATGACAGTATATATTTTGAAAAAATAGAAGTAGATCCTTTTACTAATAAGTTTACCGGTGTGTTTGTTGATGGGCAAAAAACCATTAATTTCCTCGCGTATGGTAACTATAGAGATTTAGGTGTTGCTGGATATGAAAGTATACCTTCTGCTGCTTTTTCATACTTAAAAAATAATGAAGTAATTCAATCAGCAGGTCTTTCATCAGTTGGTGTTACTGAAGAAAACTGATTTGTTTCTTTCTTTGTAAGAGGTTTATTACCACAAATTATTGTTTTATTATTATTCTACTTTATCATAAGATGATCATTAAGAGGAATGAGTGGTGGAGCTTCTGGATTTGGCGGACAAGACAAATCACCTGCACAATTGATTAAATCAGATAAAAAATTCAGTGATATTGCAGGTAATAAAGAACCAATTGAAGAAATTAAAGAAATAGTAGATTACTTAAAAAACCCTAAAAAATATGAAGCTAGTGGTGCAAGAATGCCTAGAGGTATCCTTTTAGGTGGTCCTCCAGGAACTGGTAAAACACTTCTTGCTAAAGCTACAGCTGGTGAAGCAAATGTACCGTTTTTCTTTGTTTCAGCTTCTAACTTTGTTGAGCTTTTTGTTGGTATGGGAGCCAAAAGGGTTAGACAAGTAATTGCTGAAGCTAGAAAAAATGCTCCTGCTATTGTTTTCATCGATGAGCTTGATGCTATTGGTAGAACAAGAGGTGGTGGAATTGGTGGTGGAAACGACGAACGTGAACAAACACTTAACCAACTTCTTGTTGAAATGGATGGAATCAAAGAAAACTCAGGATTATTATTTATTGCTGCAACAAACAGAACAGACGTTTTAGATCCTGCTTTAATTAGACCTGGACGTTTTGATAGAACAATTACTGTTGGACTTCCTGATGTTAAAGAGCGTGAAGAGATCTTAAAATTACATGCAAAAGGAAAAAGATTTGAAAGCGATGTTCACTTTAATAATGTTGCTAGAAGAACTCCTGGATTCTCAGGTGCTCAACTTGAAAATGTTATTAATGAAGCTGTACTTCTTTCTATTAGAGAAAAAACTAATTTAATTAGTCTTGCACAAATTGACGAAGCTATTGATAGAGTTATGTCTGGACCTGCTAAAAAATCTAGAACAATAACTAAAGAAGAATTAACACTTGTTGCTTATCATGAAGCTGGTCATGCTGTTGTTGGAATTAGAACACCAGGTGGAAACAAAGTTCAAAAAATTACAATTATTCCTCGTGGACAAGCAGGCGGATATAACTTAATGATGCCTGAAAATGAAAAATACAACTACACCAAACAAGAACTTTTAGCTTCTATAGCAAGTTTTATGGGTGGTAGAGCAGCTGAAGAAATCATTTATGGTGAAAAACACATCACAACAGGTGCTTCAGATGATATTAAAAAAGCCACAAATATAGCAAGAAGAATGGTTACTGAATTTGGTATGAGTGACCTTGGACCAATTAAATATATGGAAGAAGAAGGTAGTCCATTCCTTGGTAAAACATTGGCTCAAAACTCAGGTATTTCAAACCAAATTACCCACGAAATAGATATGGAAGTAAGAAAAATTATTTTCCAAGCTAAAGAAATTGCAACCAAAACAATTAATGAAAATAGAGAACTTTTAGAGTTAATCAAAACCCTTTTATTAGAGCAAGAAACAATTATTGCTGAAGAAATTGATTACATTGCTAAAAACCTTAAATTACCACCTAAAAAAGAAGAGCAAATTAAAGTAGCTGAAGAACCATTTGATTTAGATGATTTATTAAATGAAAATAATTCTGAAGCTAAAGAAGTTCAAAACACAGATGTTGCTGAACAATTAAGTAAATCAAATGAAGAAGTTGCTCAAGAAGAAAAAAGTGAATCTAATTAATCAAAAAACAAATATGTCTTAAAGGCATATTTGTTTTTCTTTGAAAATTGAGCTAAGGGAACAAAATTAAATGCCATCAGAGATACTTTTATGACTTTTTACATCTTCTAAAAATACTATATAATTAATAAATTAATTATAAAAAACACTTTAACTTAGGAGTGTAATATGTGAAGATTATTCAAAGAAGTTTTCAAATCGCTTATAAAGAATAAAGCAACAGTTGCAGGACTTACTATTTTGGTTTTCCTTTCATCTGCTATTTTTACTCTTTTACACGATATGTCCAAATCAATGAAACAACAATACAAAAAGTATGATGAAATTTCAAATGGACACGAATTTACAGTAGATTTAAACTTGCCATTTAGCGGAAACATCTATAACAATGGATATTTTGTTAACGGTCTTACCCAAATTGAAGGAGGACCATTTTTTGGTAAAGGTTTAAATTATGTTGAGCCAAATTATCGTAAGATTTATGACTCAATCGATATAGAAGCGATTGAAACTCCATATGTTAAGATGGATAATTTTATTCAAAATGACAACTTCTTAAAAGATAAATATATTAAAAAATCAACTTTAACAGAACTTATTGAAAAAAATAATGTTGATCAATTTGTTATTTACAATTTTGAAAACCCAGAAAAAACCTTTAGATTAACTAAAGATTTTGAAACAGACCTTTTTGTTAAAAATGGTGAAGAATTTGTGAAATATGAAAAAAGATATACCTTACAAAGAAGTGATGTTTTCCATCTTGATAAGGCATATAAATTAGAAGATATTGCATCTATTAGTTCTGAAAATGAAAGAACACCAATTCTTTCTCAAATGTCAACACTTTTTATTAACGTTAAAACTAAACAAGCAACATTTGATTATAACGTTGGTAAAAAATGAGATATAGAAGATAATGCTGTTAAAGTTAGTCCGGTTGATTATGTTGAAAAATTAGGTTTTTCAAAATATAATGACTCTAACTTTATTTTCAAGTTAGATAATACAAAATCACCTATTCTTATTTCGATAAGTGGGAATGAAAGCATTTCTGATTTTTATGAAAAAGAAATTAAACTTAATATCCCTTATTCAGATATTTTTAAAGAAGCTTCAGTTGATCATGATTCAATTGAAAAATATACACTTAGAAAAAACATTGACTTTTCACTTCCTGTTCAATGAGCAGTTAAAAAAGAAAACTTAGTGTATTGACAAAGAAAACACTATACAACAACTTATGATACACCCGAAGATAAGCGTAGATGAAATGGAACTTACGCTACTTTTATGGAAGGGATTGAAAAAGAAAATAATGGAAGCTTACCGCTATATTTTTCTGATTTTTCATATTGAAGTAAACAAACACTTTCATATAACATTAAATTCCATGAGGATGGAAGTGTAAACAATCAGAAAATTTTAAAATCAGAAAATAATAACATCATTTCATTTGAGGAAACTCAAAAAAATAAATTAACATTAGCTAATATGTCTGAGCAACCTCTCAACCCAAATATAGCTCAATTCAACTATAATTCATATATTTTAAGCGAACCTAAAACAATAGCAGAAATTGACAATCTTAGCGCAAGAGCTCAAGATGTAAATTTCAACATTAATAATTGATACAAAGATATTATTAATGTGCAAAATGTGGATGAAAGAGTTAAGATCATTAAAGATGGTGCATTAAACATCACCAAAAAGAGTATTTACGATTATTTAGTTCAAAAAGTAAGCGAAGCAAATATTGGTAAACGTAAAACAATAACAGTTGATTCTGTAAATAACTTAGGGGAAAAATCTGTTTTCCACTTTATTGACACCGGAGATAAAGATAATAAAGTTGACGGAATTAAACTAAATGTTGATAAATTAATCAACGAAGCAACTAATAAAACAGATCTTAATGAAATTTCCGTTGCATTAGATAATTACTTTATGATAAAAGAATTACCACCTTTTATTGCTAAAGAAATTATCAGTAGTACTAGAGACAACGTTAACCCAGTTAATGAATACATCCTAGCTGACTTTGATTTTTATGATGTTAAAATCATTGACCCTTCAAATAATGAAATTTCTATTTTGCACAATGCTAAAGTGTATAAATTAGCAAATTATATTGGTAAAAATGGATTACCAGAAGAAGCATATAACCAATTTAACGGTTATGGAGTTGCATGAACTTCATATGATACTTTATTCTTATTAAGAGCAATTTATAATCCAAACAATCCAGATCAAATTGATCATTGAGAAAATGTAAATATTCCTAAAAAACAAATTAGTTCACTTACACATGAAGAACTTTATAGATATTTTGTTGATCATAATTTCACTTTAAGATACAAATATTTAAATACGCAAGGATGGGTTGAAAAATTATCAGAATATCCAAATACTGTTTACATTCCTTTTGCATTTAGAGGTCCATTAATCGAAATTATTAATGAAGCTTTAAATCAAAACACATTAAGAAGTGGACTTGTAAACATTCAAAAATACTTATTTGAATCTGATTTAGTTAAAAAAGGTTTCTTAAGCAAAGAAGAAGTTTATACATTAATTGAATCAATTTCAACAGTTATTGATAAAAATAACTTTGCTAAGATTTTTAGTACTGGAAATATCAACTTAATTGTTATTCCTAAAATGGCGCTTGATTTAGTTTATGAACTATCTCATTCTCCAAATGGTGATTATTTAACTAAAATTGTGACATCAATTTTAAGTAGAGTAAAACAACTTATTCTTGAACAAGGAAGTTTAGAAAACCAAAGAAATTACTTAATTGGTCAAGTTGAAAATCTTTATAAATTTATTGAAAAAATCAGTGGACAAAATGCTTCAATGTTTATCCCGGTTGCTAAATTAGCTTATTTAGTTAAAGAACCAATTAAATTAATTGATAGTCTAATTGCAATTATCAATTCATTTAACTTTGAGGAATATGGATCTAAATTAAAAAACTTCTTTGATAACGAATATGATAAAGAGCACCTTTTTAACGGAAAATCATACAAGAGAAAATTAAGTAGTGTTGAAATTATTTTATGAGCTATCGAAAGTTTTGATCAAAATGAACTTAAGAAATCAATTAACTCAATTTTAAATAACATTAATATTAATGTGATTTTAAATGCAGATGATCCAAATAGTTTACTTGCAAACTTTTTAACTAATTTACCTGCTTCAATTAAGGAGATTATTAAAAAAGCAAATGCTTATGAAAATGACCCTACAAAAGCGTTCTCTAACGTCATTGAACAACTTAAACTTTTAATTGACACAATTGATTTAAATATTGTTTCATCAAATCTTAGAGAAAAATTAACTGTTTCTCCATATGATGTTGAAAATGTACAAATTAATAACCTTACTAAAACAAAAGAAAAAACAATTAAATACTATGCTTTAGGTTCAATTAATAACATTGATATTTATTCAACAATTATTAAATCAATTTTCAGTATGCCTGGTTCAGATAAGTATATCAAAACACGTATTATTGATATGTTTAACTTATCATCTAAAGGTGATAGCATTAGAATTGATGATAATACATATATTTCATTCCCGATTGAAGATCCAGATAAATTAGACTTTATTGATTTAGTTTCTGCTTTTATAAGTCCTGCAAGCAGACCTGCGGAAAATGCAGAACCTAATTCTTCTGAATCACCTGTTGCCAATACGCCAGCTAGTCCATCAACAAATAATACTTTAGAAAAAGTTAATTACTTTATTAATAAGTTTAAAAATGTAACTTCAATTGAATACAACAACCTTTCATCTAAAGATAGAGCTATTGCTCAACAATTCTTTAACCTTACAAAAGATCACACTTTAAGTGGTGATGCTAAAAACAAAGCATTTAGCGATTGACAAGCATTTGTTGATACATTTACCTACATTGATGATTTAAAAGAAATTCATAGTGATATGTCAATTGGTAATTTAATGAATTATTATGCTAACTTCTCTAATTATTTTGAAGTTAACTTCACTTGATCAATTCTTAATAAATTACTTAAAAAACTTACTAACAATTCATATACACCTGGATTTTCTCCAATCAAAGATAGTCGTTTAATTCTTAAAAACTGAAGCAGTATTTTTATTAAAAATAAAGATATTAGTTACGAAAGAAGAACTGCTTTTGCTAATAGATTATTAGCACTTGCGAATAAACAAAGTGTTTTAGATTCATTTAATAGCTTTAATCTTTTTGAAGGATCTGATCAAAATATTGCCAAGTATCAAAGCACAGGTTTTGGGGTTTCTCGTTCAATTGCAACTCCGCTTAAAATGCGTGATGAGTTTTTCGCTAAAGATGCAAGTGGGAAATATGTAAATGCTGATTTAAAAGAATTAGTCAGAGATTTCCCTGAATTTGAAAAATGAATTAAAGAAAATGAATTAAACATAACTAATGATTTTGCTTACATTGGTGTTTCACAAATGTACCAAAACTTTGGAGAAACTACAAAAATTGATAAATATGCTTTAAAATACAACAACATTTTATCTGTAATTATTGACAACTTCCTTAATGGAGTAATGCAAAGAAGAGTAATTAAAGAAAAATTAAACACAATTGATTACATTTACAATAATGATTACTACACAGTATCAATTGAACATTTAGGTCTTAATAATCTTTTATTTAACTCATTATTGCTTAATAATACTCCGCAGTTTATTGTTTGATTATTAACTAACACAAACAACGTTGGAAATCAATCAATTTCAAATTTAGCTTTCCTTTTACTCCACAAAATCGTGAATTTTGAAGATTTAGTAAATAAAGGAGACGAAAAAATCTCTGAGTTTATTAATAGCTTTATCCAGCCTTCAGTAATTACACCTGTACTAGAAAATGATTTTACTTTTGCAATTGCAATTGATAATGATTATTTTGTAAACTTAACTGAGTTACCTGAATACAAAGAAGACAAAATGTCTGTTTTTGGAATTAACTTAGTTGATATTATGCTTAACGCAATGAACTCAATTACAGGTCTTCAAAGAGTTAATAATTTACTTGTATTTACCCAAGCAAGTGCTTATGTTGCAAAAGTAAATTATGCTTGACTTAAACAAAACAACAAAGAAATTTATGCTGGATATTTACCTAAAGATCCGGTTGGAATGGTACAGTTAATTGAAAATGTAGATAAAAAATACTTACTTGAAGTTGATGGAACTAAATTCTTAATTCTTGGTGATGATATTACTTATGATTATGTTTATCCAGTAATTGATGAAAACAACTTGCAAGTAAGCACCAAAAACCAAGCTATTGTTTACTTAAATGATAAAGGGTTTGATAGAATTAGACAAAACTACCGTGGAAATGTGGTTAAAGAGTATTTAGTAGCTAAAACTAAACCGAATCAAGACCTTGATACAGTGATTAAAGAGACAAGAGAATATGTAAATCAAGCTGTTAATGACCCTGCGAAACTTGAGAGGGTGTTTAGAAAAGATCAATTGGATCCAATTAACCCAGAAAGAAGCTTAAGAATTACAGTTGTAGCGGGAATTATTTCATCAGTTACATATACTTCAAATATTTTAATTGGTATCTTAATTGCACTTGTTGGAATCTCAATTATCTTTATTATTAAACGTTATATTTCTAACAAAAATAAAGTTATTGGTATTTTAGTGGCTCAAGGTTATACACCGCTTCAAATTTCAATTTCTATGACTGCTTTTGCTGTATTTTCAGTACTTATTGGTGGTGTAATTGGTTACTTAACTGGATTTATGTTCCAAGCTTCAGCAATTAATATTTTAAGTAGCTATTGAACAGTTCCAATTACCACACTTAATTTCTCAATTGTTTCATTTAGTGTCTCAATTATCGTGCCGCTAATTGGAATGTCGCTTCTTATTATTGCAATTTCACTTTACTCACTTAGATATAAATCAATTGATTTAATGAGTGGAATTGTTGATTTAAATATTGGTGAACTTCAAAACCAATATAAAAAATTATGAACCAAATCAAATATTAAAACTAAATTTCGTGCATCACTTGTATTTAATAGTTTCTGAAAACTTGCTTCATTTGCAATTAGTATTATCTTAGCAAGTATTACAACTATCTTTGGTTTCGCAACCTTTGGAGTGTTTGAAAAATCAATTGAAAAAACTTACAAAAACCGTAGTTATAACTACAAATTTGATTTAGAAACACCAACTAAAGAAGGGGGATTATTTAATCCTTACTATGTTCAACATTTAGATAATTCTTTATATACAACAATTGGTGATGTTAGTGAACTTAACTGATACCAAAGTGATTACTTTGCACCTGGATATTCAACTGCAGTTAACGCAAATGGCAAAAACGGTAATCCAACTATTTTTGATCCACATGTTATTTCGCAATTTTCAGTTAATGTTAAAATTGATTCTTCAGTAAGTATTGACCCATGAAAATTAGTTTATAACTCACTTCCAGACACTCAAAAATCTAAGATTCTTAAAATTAGAAACTTAGTTGGACATGCTCTTGAAAAAACTCAAGATTGAGTTGTTTATGAAAAAGATAATCCAAATAAATATGACGTTGCAAAAACAAAACTTACCAAGAGAGATTTCTTCTACTACTTAGAAAATGAAAATAACCCATTAGAAAGTCAGTTCTTATACTTAAGATATGATCCAACAGAAGGTGATTATATTCACGATATTATCTCTACTTCAAGTCATAGAGATCAATACCGTCAATTCCTTGTGGATGGATACAGAAAACTTTCACAACAAAACCAACAAAAAGAAAATAGTGGAACTAGAGTTTCAGATCTTGTAACTGATTTCTTTGTTGCATTTAACGGAATTTATTTTAATCCACTTAAAGATGAAACTTATTCATATGTAGCATCTAAATACAAAAAACAAAACATTAAGTTATATGGATATAAACAAAATTCATCACAAATTAAATTAATTGATGATAATGACAATAACTTGCTTGATCTTGTTTATAAACAATGATATGAGCTTGAAAAAACAATTCCTTCTTCATTAACTAATGCTCAAAAAGCTGAATTACTTATGGAAAAAGAATTACCAATAGTAATTAATAAAGTTTCTGCTGACAAATTTGGACTAAAAGTTGGTTCTAAATTAAAACTTCCAGTTCTTAACAATGTTGAAAGATACACCGAAAAACTTAATGCAGAAATTTACAACCCAGTAGAAGAAAAAGTTATCACTGATGAAAATGTTGAAGAAGAAGTAGTGGAAGAAATTAAAGGATACAAATTCAAAGTTATAGGTATTAACCCAACATTTATTAATACTGAATTTATTATTCCTAAACCAATTGCGGATATAATTACTGGACTTGCTTCACTTACAAAAACTCAAAACAACATTACATCTGAACCATTTAACGGTATCTTATCAAAAGATCAATTGCCTCAACAATTACTTTGAACAACTGCACTTTACTCAATTTCAGGATACTCACCAGCTGCTGATACTTTAGATACTAACGGTATTTCATCAAATGTTATTTCTGATCTTTTTGACGGATTATTTGCAACTCATTCAACAGTTGATAACTTACGTTCTGAAGGGCAAATGGCAAAACTTGGTTATACAGATGTAGAGATTGCTAAATTCTTAAATAAAGACTTTGATCCTGAAACTCAATCAGTTAAAGAAAACTACTTAGAGATGAAAAAGTCAGCAGGAACTGCAATTAATAAATTTGCTAAGATTTTCGAAAATAAATTATATGTAGCAACTGCTTCTTCAATTGACTCCAAAGAAATGGAAATTGGATTTACATTAACAATTGCTAAAACAGTGCAAATTATTGTTACATTAATTACAATTATCAGTTTCATTGTTTCAATTGTTATTCTTATTATTATTTCAACAATCTTAATTAATGAAAATGAAAAGAACATAGCTATTTGATCTATCTTAGGATACAATAACAAAGAGAAAATCTTTATGTTCTTTGGGATTTACATTCCATTTATTATCGGAGCTGTTCTTTTAGCTATGCCTATAGCAGTTGGGCTTATGGGTGTATTCTCGCAATTCTTAACTGTGGCAGCTTCTATCACAATACCTTTAACATTAACAATAGGAAACGTTGCATTAACAATAGCAACAGTATTTGGTGTGTTCTTAGTAACATCAATTATTTCTTGATTAAATATAAACAAAATTAAAGCTATTGATTTATTGAAAGGAAAATAATGTTTTTAGACAAAATATTAAAAATTTTCAAAAAGAAAGAAAAGACTTCTGAAAAAAATACTGATGAAGTTGTTATTTCTAAAAAAGATATTAAGGAAAAAATTACAAAGAAAAATGTATTTAATTTTCTTGATTCCTCAGAAGGAACAAATAAAATAAGTGTTGACAGATCAATAGCTAAAAAATTAAGAAAAGCAGCTAATCAAAAAAGACCAAAAGATGATCACATTGATTTAAAAAACAATGAAGGAAACATTATTGAAGTTAGAGATGTAAGTAAATATTATCTTTCAGGTAATACGGTTACTAGGGTTTTAAAAAATGTTTCTATGGAGATTAAAAAAGGTGAATTCATTTTAATCTTTGGTAAGTCTGGAGGTGGTAAAAGTACACTTTTAAACCTTATTTCTGGGCTTGATAGACCAAGTAAAGGAGATGTTATTGTTTGTGACACTAATCTCCCTTATTTATCTGATGTAAAGTTAACCTTATTTAGAAGAGAAAACGTAAGTTTCATATTCCAAAACTATAACTTACTTCAAAACCTTACAGGTTATGATAATGTTGAAACTGGTGCTTATTTACAAAAAAACAAAGACAAAAAACTTAATTTAGACGATTTATTTAAAGAATTTGAAATGGAAGAAGTTAAAGATAAATATCCTTCTCAAATGTCAGGGGGACAACAACAACGTATTTCCATTCTTAGAGCTTTAGCTAAAAATGCATCAATTATTTTTGCTGATGAACCTACTGGAGCTCTTGATTCAAATACTTCAAAAATTGTTTTATCTTACTTATTTGACATCAATAAAAAATATGGAACCACAATTGTTATGGTTACCCACGATCCTTCAATTGAATCAATTGCTGATAAAGTTGTTCGCGTAAAAGATGGAAAAATCACTGATATTAAAGTGAACAAAAAACCAACACACCCTAAAGATATTGTGTGAGATTAATGTAACCTTTAATTATTAATTAATAAACGAATATACCTTAAATATTGGTGTATTTGTTTTTTTTCGCTTTTGAAAAGAGTGGCAATAAATGAAACATATATAAATACAAATTAATGATATTTTGTACTACTGTGTTAATTTAGACATATAAAAATAAAATAAAAATTTCATTATTTTTTGAAATTCGTTAACCTTAAATAACAATGTAAGATATGTCACCCAATATGTCACCCAATATGTCACCCAATATGTCACCCAATATGTCACCCAATATGTCACCCAATATGTCACCCAATATGTCACCCAATATGTCACCCAATATGTCACCCAATATGTCACCCAATATGTCACCCAATATGTCACCCAATATGTCACCCAATATGTCACCCAATATGTCACCCAATATGTCACCCAATATGTCACCCAATATGTCACCCAATATGTCACCCAATATGTCACCCAATATGTCACCCAATATGTCACCCAACATGGCCGCACAAATGGCCGCACAAATGGCCGCACAAATGGCCGCACAAATGGCCGCACAAATGGCCGCACAAATGGCCGCACAAATGGCCGCACAAATGGCCGCACAAATGGCCGCACAAATGGCCGCACAAATGGCCGCACAAATGGCCGCACAAATGGCTATCAAAAAGCATTTTGTTAATCGCGCAACCTTAAGTTATTTTTTAAGAAATTAACTAAAAACTAATAATCTATAAATAAAAATATATGTTTTTATTTTAGAATATAAATATAGAGAACGTTATTTTAGATGTTTTGCATATCCAAGAGGTTAAAATGGAAAATAAAAATATTGAATTCAAGATAGATATACCTGAAAAACACAATAAACTAAAAGCAGAAATGGTATCTTTTTTAAATAGTAATGATGGAGAAATATACTTAGGTGTTGATGATAATGGTGTTCCTAATTTAAATTTAATTAAAGAGAAAAGCAAATTTTGAGAAGAAATTATTTCAAATTGAATCACCAATGCATTTAATGAAAATGTTAAAGACTTTGTGGAGATTATTTCTGATGACTCCTCATTTAAGATAAAAATTTTAGAAGGAAACAACAAACCCTATTATTATAAAGAAGGTGAAGGGTTTAATTCTAAAGGTATCTATATTAGAGTGGGAAGCACTAAAAGAAGAGCAGAATTAGAAGAAGTTAAAAAAATGCTTTTTAATCGTAAACCTAATAACTTTGAGTCTACTTTAATTAATAATGACAAGCTTACTTTTAAATATCTTGAAAACAAATTTGAAGAAAAAGGGCTTAAATTTAACCCTATAGCATTATCTTTAATTAATAAAGATAATAAATATAATAATGCTGCTTTACTTTTTAGTGATCAAAACCCAACAATTAGTAAATTTGCTGTATTTGCAGACTCAAAAGTTTCTGTTTTTTTAGATAAGAAAGAATTCGCAGGGTCAATAGTAAAACAATTAGATGACATGATTTATTTTTCTAATTTATTAAATAGAAAGAAAATAACTATTAATGGAAATCCGGAAAGAAATGAATATTTAGATATACCCGAAGTAGCTTTGAGAGAAGCTATAGTAAATTGTTTTTGTCATAGAGATTATTCGTTAACTGGTGATATTAAAATTGAATTCTTTGATGATAAAGTGAAAATTTTTTCTCCTGGTGGACTACCAGATAATCTTACTTTAGAAGATATAAAAGAAGGTTTTACAGCTAAAAGAAACAAAATAATTGTAAATGTGCTAGACAAAATCGGTCTTATTGAAAACTATGCAACAGGTGTAAGAAAGATATTTGAAGGTTATGAAGGTTTTGAAAAACAACCCACTTATTATATATCTGAAAATGGTATATCACTTACCTTGTTTAATCGCAACTATGACGAGAGCCAAAAAAAACCTAACAATATTAACGATTTAGAAGAACTAAAAAAACTTGAACGTTCAGAAAAAATAATCTTTCTGATGAAAGAAAACCCTAGAATCACCATAGATGAAATGGCTGAAATTCTAGAGGTATCTCCAAGAACAATAAGAAGAGAAATATATATATTAAGATTAAAGGATAAAATCGAATATATAAGAAGTGGAAAAACCGGATACTGAGTAATTAATGAGAACATGGATAAAGAAGAATAAGATTAATTAAAAAGTGAATATCCTTATTTTCCTGCGTTTCCCACTTGCTAGTATAAAAAGCAAAATATCCGTTTGAAGCGGATATTTATTTTTACTTTTTAATCATTTCTAAAACTTTTTGAATTAATAGATAGTCATTTCAACTATCTTCCAAACTTTTATCTTTAATATCGAAAATTTTGACTGTTTTATTGTTGAATTTTTCTTCAACTTCTATAATGTCATTAATCATTTTGTTTAATCTATGTTCTGTAAATTTATCTTTTTGAGATAAACCTATTAAATCATTAATTTTGAAAACTAAGAATTTCATTAAAACTAAACCTAAAAAGCAAAGACAGATATAACCAGTAATGTGTTTCCAACTTGATAAATACATGGGTCTAAGAACTAATCTACTCTTTAAGCTTCTAAAATTCTCTTCAACTTTTCATTGTTTTGCATATAAATCTACAATTTAATCAGGAGTTAAATCATATCTATTTGTCTCGTAAACATAATATCCATCGAACTTTTCATCTTGCAAAATCTTTTCGTTATCAAGTTCATAATAACCAGATTTGTCAACAGCTTTAAAGAATCTATATTTCTTCCCGCCTGCAATATCTTCATAAGAAACTTTTCCGTTTTTAGCTTTCTTGAGGAAGTTATTGATTAAAATTTGTCTATCTTCTGCATCTTTTCTTGCTCTCTTCTTACTAAAAGTAATGATTCTTTTTCTTATTTTTCCATTGATTCTACCGTTTCTATATTGAGAAAGAAATTCTTCTGATTTATGCACTAAACCGGTTTTAGAATGAATATAACCTTCTTGGTTTAAAACAAATTCTTTAAAGTCTTTTGTTCCTGTTTTCATCCGGTAAGAAATAATGAATTTTAAACCTTTGGACTCTAAAAATCTGATGTTTTTGTTTAAAGACATACCTTTATCAGCGATAATTGTAATTTGTTTTATCTTATATATTTTTTGAATTTCCAAGACAAAAGGGATGAATGTGTTTGCATCTGTTGTATTCCCAGGAAAGACTTTGTAATGTAGTGGAATTCCGTTTGAATCAGTTGCTATCCCAATAACAATTTGATCTTCTTTAAACTTACCGTCCTTTGAATAACCAGGTTTTTTGTACCCTTCTCTACTAAAAGTTTCAAAATAAGTAGTGGTGGAATCATATCATATGATTTCTACATCTCTTTTGTGTTCATTTACAAGAACTGAATTTACATTTTGTAAAATTTGCCCCCTATTTTCAGCGATGTAATCTAACGATCTGTAAAAAGAATTTTTAGAATAAACAAATTCTTGTTCTTTTTTTAGACTATTGAAAGTGCCTAAAATACTTAATGGCTCTTTTAATCTTTGATAAATTTGTTGCATCACAACTTCTTTTAAACTTACTGATTTTGTTTTATGACAGTCTTTAAAAATGTCAAAATGATCAACCAACGAAGAAACAAGTTCATATCCCTTAAATCTTTTTCTATATTCAACAAGATCATTTTTGTTTTCTTTAAACTTTTGATTAATAATTTCAATAATTTCTTCTTTGGGAGTTGTTAAAGGTATGTCTTTAACAAGCATTTTGATTTTTTCAATTGAATTTTTTTGATACTTCTCAAAGTCATGTTCATAGCCAATCCCAAATCTAGTTTCATATCCTGTACCTTTTATTTTTCTGCACCCGACCTGTATATATGTACCTGCTTTTTGTTTAGAAACACACAATATTCATGTTCTTTTTTCTTTTGTTTTTGCTTGCATGCACATATTATATCATATTTTACCTAGTAAATTACTAGGTTTTTTACATATTTATTAGATAAATATGTACTGCTGCGAAAATGTAAAAAAACTCACTTAAGTGGGAAACGCAGGAAATCGAATATATAAGAAGTGGAAAAACCGGATACTGAGTAATTAATGAGAACATGGATAAAGAAGAATAAGATTAATTAAAAAGTGAATATCCTTATTTTCAAGGTATATTCACTTTTTAATTAATATTAGTTATAAAAAATCTCCTACTATAAGTAGGAGAATCTAAATTATTTGTAAGGAATAACGTGAATGTGAGTGTGAAACACTGTTTGATCAGCACTAGCACCTGTATTTATTAAGATTTTAAATCCTGTTTTACCTTTGTCTAATACTTCTTTTTTAGCAAGTTCTCTTGCTTTTAAAATAGCATAAACAAAATCATCATCTGAAGTTTCTAAAAGGTTAGGTTTTTCAATTTTAGGAACTACTAAAAAGTGACCTTCAGTCGATGGGAAAGCATCTAAAAATGCTATTACACGATCATCTTCGTAAATAATATTAGCAGGAATTTCACGGTTAATTATTTTAGTAAATACTGAAGCCATAACTTTTTTCCTTATTTAATGAAAGATAAATTACCTAATGTTTCTTTAATTGTGTCGTTTTTGATTTCTAAAACATTTCCTAATTTAACAAAAGCCTCTTGAGCAACTCCATAAAGAGTATTATCACTTAAAGCAAGTAAAAGCTCAAGTTTTGTAAGGTCAGAAGCATATACTGTGTTATCAAATGAAAGAATTGAAGTTGTTTTATCACCTTCGGTTACATCTTTTTTAACAGGTACAATTTGGTTTAAGTAAACTACGTTAATTGTGCTTCCGTCATTTGAAGCAGCAATTGGAGTAGCAAGTGTTTCGTTTTGATCAACTGTAACAATTTTGTTATTGCTAAAATCATAAAAACCACTTGTATTAATTGTTGATTGTTTCAAATCACTTACTGTGTAGTTAAGAACTGCATTCACTTTTGAAGAATCCACAAGTCCTAAATATCCGCCTAATTTTAATTCAAAGCTATTTTGTGAGTTAAATAATAAATCGACAGAAACTTTGTTTTGGTTAACTGAAGAATTTAAAGTAAGGTTTAAGTAATCTGAAACATTTGAAATAGTTCTAGCGCTATTTGCGAAAATATCATCTGAAGAAGAACTTTTGTAATTTCAAACTTGAGCAACCTTTTTGTTTAACACATATGAAATAAGGTTAAATTGATCGTGTTGAAAATTTTCTTTGTTTGTTTCAAAGCTGTTATTAACTTTTTTAAGTTGTTCATCTGAACTAATTTGGAAGTATTTTAACACTAAAATTAGCTTATTTACTTGTTGATCAATGTTTGTTGAATTGTTGTTAAAAATAATTTTAAATTGCTCTTTATTAACATTTGAATTTGATAATCTAAGTGAATTTAAAGCTTCATTTTCTGCAGCTGTAAAAATTCCATCGGCATTTCAACTATTAATTTGTTCATATAAATAATATGGGTTAGAGATGTTGTTATAAGAAACTGTAGCTTTGTAAGCTAAAAAAGCGTCATTAAGGTATTGGTCATTTTTTGTTAAATCATCACTTGTGTTATAAATTGATTGAAGTGTTGATTTAAGTCAAAAGCTTTCCATTACTTTTTTAATTGATTCGTTTTTGAATTTTGCATCTTGTTCAACTTTTGCTGTAGTATCCTCAGTTCTTCCACAAGAAGCAAGAGCTATTGCGGGAACGGTTGCTAAAGCAAGAGGAGCAAGTTTGTTTCTGAATGAAAATGCCATTAATTACCTACTTTCATTTTTGATTTAATAACGCTTGAAATTGTGTCAATTGCTGATAATTCACTGTAATTTGAATTAGTTAAGTTATAAGCAATTTTGATAATTCCATCTTTAACCACAAAGTTATAATTGCTTTGGTTGGCAAGTGAAGTTGAGATGAATTTTGAAGTTTCTACTAAGGAGTTAATGAAGTTTTTGTTTTTATCAACAAGAAGAATTGAATTGTTTTTGTTTTGAAGTTCAGCGATATCATCTTGGGTGTAATTTGCATTTGAAGTTGAAGAATATGGATTTTTCTCTTTTTTAAGTCTTTCAATGAAATCTGCTTCCTTAAGAGTTGTTGCAATAATTTGGTTTTTGTTTTGAGTGCTTGTAAGTTTAGAAACTATATCAAAGTATGATTTATTTCCATTAGCAATGTTTTTTAAATCTTCATGTACGTAGTATTTAAGATTATCTAATGAATCAATGGTTGTGGTTCTAACAAGCTTAATCCCTTTATCTGTAAGAACTAATTTAGCATCAGCAAATTCATCTACTCTATAAACAAATGATTGGAAGTTTTCTGCATTTAACTCAATATTGAAAGTTTTATTAAATGTGCTTAAAATGTATTCGTTTCATTGCGCAGCAGATAAGTTTTTGATGTAACTTTCAATTTCTCTGTTAATTAACTCGATTTTACTTGCAGCTTGATTTTTATCGGTGATGGTTTTAGCTTCTTCAATTAATTTAGCAATTTTTTGATTAATTTCCTCGTTAACAGTTGGCAGTGTGTAAAGGTTAGCAAGTGAAACTGAAGGTAATTTGTTTGTATCTTTTTCAAAAACTTGATCAGAAATCATAGCTAAAGCTGTTTTCACATCTGAAGAAATAATGCTTGAGTAAGATTGAATTCCATTTGTACCAAGATTATTATTTGAAGAAAGAGTTAAAGCTTTAAGGAATGTTTCGTATTGAGTTTTAGCTTTTTTACCTGCTTCTGAACTATTTGCAAGGTATTGCTCAGCTTTTTTGAAACCTTTAAGTACGTCTAAGTTATTTACGATTTCAAAACCATTTGCATTATCACTTGAATCAATGATTGCAACTTTGTTTAAGTTAATTAATTGAGTTTTCGCTTCATCACTAAATGTTCATGGAAGATCCAAGTTAGCATTATAAACCCCAGGTAATAAAACTTCAGTGTTAATTACAAGTGTGTTGTTATTGAAAAATTCTTCTAAGTATGCATCAGCAGACGTTCTTGATTCAATAAATGATTTAGTTAAGAAAGTAGTTACCTTACCATTTTCACCAACGAAGTAGTTTGTGTTTTCTTTAAGTCATGGGAAAGGATTGTCCCCTTTTTGCACAAGAACTTTAGCTTGTCCATTAGCATCTTTAATTTGATTTCCTGAAGCATCCTTTGCATAAACTGTTTTATTAGCAATTCTTTGAACTTCTGATTTATCAAGTGTAGTTACTGCAACTTTAAAACTGTTTTTAGCAATATCTTCAATTTCTTTAAAAGTTAAATATTCAACTGCTTCAGTTTCTGTATTGCTTTTTCCATAGTTATCAGTTTGAATAGTTTTGATAAATTGACTATTTCAATTTTCGTATCCATAAACTTTTTTGAAGTTGCTAATTAAATCGCTAATGATTTTTTGTTTTGTGTTTCTAATTTCGCTAATGCTTTTAAGGGCAATTCCTGTGTTAGCACTTTTTCCACTTGGAAGAGAAGCATTATAAAGTTCTTGATACTGCACTGAAGCTGCTGCTTCTTTTTCATATCAGTAATAAATTGCTTGCTTGTAAAGATTTTCAAGTTCTTCTGCAGTTGTAACCTTTTTATCATTTAAAAGTGCCATTGTTTGATCAACTGTTAAATTTGCTGTTTTATTACCATTGAAAGTTGCTACTGATGTATTTCCAGCAAGAGCTTGGTTGTAAGTTACGCTAGTTACGTTAACAGCAAGCGGAACAACAATAGCTGTTACCACACCCACACCTAAAACTGCAAGGGCAGCAATGGTGCCCTTGTTTCTTCTTTTTTGAGATGTGCTAATTTGTTTTTTTGAGTCGTGGTTAGAATTTTTTTCAGCTAATCTTTCAAAAAAAGATTTTTGTCTTTTTGCCATATTACTCCTTATCTTTTAATATTTATAAATATTAAATAGTTAATTTAAATTATACTAAAAATGTAATTTTTTGTATTTGTGTAATATTAAAATATAATTTAAGCTATGAAAGAAAATAATGGAATTAAAGCTTTATTAAAATTTGACCAAATTGCAAGAAGCTTGCATTTTACTTACTCACTTTTAGGTCATACCAAAAGTGATTTAAAGTCTAAAAACATCAACTTAAATAAGCTTGATGTTGCTATTGTATTTAATGATTTTATTAAGCTTAAAATGCACTACAAGGGCCAAATTTTGCTTGATCAAGAAAGTAGTGTAACTTCTCCATTTTATTACTTTTACTACCTAAATGTAAGGATTTACCTAAATTTATTAATTCCTTCAAATGAGTTAATTTTTGAAAGTAAAAAAATAGAGTCTTTAAAAAACTCTTTTAACAAAAAATTTAACAAAATGAATATTTCAAATTTATATGATGCAATTTATAGTGATGAGCCAGATGTTTGAATTTTTATTTATTTGGACAACGAAACTTCGAAGTTAGAAATGGCTAAGTTTTCAAATATTAACCCAAGTTATTATAGTATTTTTGAATATAGCCCAGGAATTAACTTTCCTTACTTTAAAAAACTTGAAAAGTTATAAAAAAAGCAGCTCCCTATTTTCACCTTTCGGCTATCGTCGGCACTAAGAGGCTTAACTACTGAGTTCGGAATGGTATCAGGTGATCCCTCTTGCTATCGCTACTAGTGAAATTATTATAACACCATTTTTCTAAAACTCAAAATATTTTTTCAAAAAATTTTTCTATTTATTCACATTAAAAATTTGCTGTTTCTTTTTAAGCATTATTATTTAACACAAAGGACACAAAAAATCATGCTTTTAAACTTTGTGCATGATTTTTTAATTTTAAAATTTCTGGAAACTCAAAAAGCAATAGCAAGCAAATACAACCAAAAGTTATAAAAAAAAGCAGCTCCCTATTTTCACCTTTCGGCTATCGTCGGCACTAAGAGGCTTAACTACTGAGTTCGGAATGGTATCAGGTGATCCCTCTTGCTATCGCTACTAGTGAAATTATTATAACACCATTTTTAAAAAACAAAAATATTTTTCTTTATAATTTTATTATGTTTAAAAATAAAGTACAAGAATTGTGTTTGCAAAATAATTGAGATTTTACTCTTTTCGAAAAATATGTAAGCTTAATTGAAGAGAAAAATAAGGTAATGAATCTTACTGGTTTTTCTGGTGATAGATTATGGCAAGAAGGGATTTATGAATCTTTAGTTTTTATGAATGCTATAACCAAGCACTCTTGTAATGGAGTTATTTTAGATATTGGAGCTGGTGCAGGGTTTCCGTCTATTCCTTATGTTTTAACCAAACCTAATAATAAAATAGTGATTTATGAACCGCTTAAAAAAAGGGTGGATTTTTTAAATTTAGTAATTCAGGAGCTAAATTTAGATAACTGAGTAAGTATACAAATTAAAAGGGTTGAAGAAGAAGAGCAAAAAAATATTTTTGACATCGTAACTGCAAGAGCAGTTAGTGATGTGCGTTCATTACTTATGGCTGCTTTTCATACAGTTAAACTGGATGGTAAAATGAGCTTAATTAAAGGTAAAAATTTAGCTAAAGAAGTTGAACAAGCACAAGATATTTTAAAAATGCTTAAATACGAAATAAATATTTTTGATCTTAAAATAGATGGTGTGGATAAAGAAAATAAAGTTATTGAGATAACTAAAAAAAGATCTACACCAAAGCAATTCCCTTTTAAATGAAAAGATATAGTAAAAAACAAAAAATAATAAAGGATAAAAATGATTGAACTTGAAGTTAAATATAAAGAAAGAATTGATAAATACATTGCAAATAACACCGATTTATCAAGAAGTGATATTAAACAGTTAATTGAGCAAAGAGCAGTTTATATCAATGAAACAAATGTAATTAAACCTAAATATATTGTTAGAGAAGGTCAAATTATTAAAATTGTGAAATTGCTTGATAAAGAAATAAAAATTGAACCCCAAGAAATGGAGCTTAACATTGTTTATCAAGATGAACATTTAATTGTTCTTAATAAACCTTCTGGTTTAATTGTGCACCCAGCTCCAGGTCATTATGAAAAGACATTAGTAAATGGTCTTTTATACCATTTTAAAAACAATTTATCTAATGAAAATGGACTTTTACGTCCTGGAATTGTGCATAGAATTGATAAAGATACTAGTGGCCTTTTACTTGTTGCGAAAACAAATGAAGCACACAAAAAACTTGCTGAAAAATTTGTCACTCACGATATTAAAAGAAGCTATGTTGCAATTGTAGATGGCGTGTTAACGGATAAAAAACTTAAGTTAAACTTACCAATTGGTAGAGACGTAAAAGATCGTCAAAAAATGACAATTACACATCAAAATTCAAAAGAAGCAATCACTCATGTGGAACTTCTAAAAACCTTTTACATTGATAAAATGCCTAAATCCTTAGTTAAATGTGAATTAGAAACTGGTAGAACTCACCAAATTAGAGTTCATATGGCTTATGTAAAAAACCCAGTTTATGGAGATGAAGTATATGGAAAAAAAGTTGATGATTTCGGTCAAAGACTTCATGCATATAAATTAGATTTTATGCATCCATTCACAGGCGAACAAATGACTTTTTATGCAATGCCACCAGCAGAATTTAATGTTTCAGGATTCGATTTTTCTGAACTTGTAAAAGTAAAGAACTCTATATAATATAGATATCCTAAATTAAAAGGAGAAAAGAATGATTAATTCTAAAGATTTAATAAGTAAATTTCAAAAAGTATCTCATCTTTGAGATGCTAAAACCAAAAAAGTCTTTCGTTACTTTATTTTTGGATTTATTTTTGTTTTATTTGCATGATTTGCATTACAACTTTCTTTAACAATCTTAATATTTGTAGAGCAAGATGTA
Organism: Mycoplasmopsis gallinacea; assembly: GCF_012220205.1. Taxonomy (NCBI): domain Bacteria; kingdom Bacillati; phylum Mycoplasmatota; order Mycoplasmoidales; family Metamycoplasmataceae; genus Mycoplasmopsis; species Mycoplasmopsis gallinacea. The sequence goes on from NZ_CP047225.1 coordinate 313,147, forward strand.
TTATTTCAACAATTAAAAACATCTAATACTAATTTCTCAGATTCAGAGATAAGAACAATTGTTAATTCACAGAAAGCACATACATTAATTAAAGCAATTTTAAACTTAGCTTTATGCTCTTATTTTGTGTTTAGAACAATTACTTGTTATAAAGAAAAGAGTTTTGCTAATTTATCTACTTTTGTTGTTCTTTTTGTGTTTATTTCATCAATTTACTCAATATCAACCTTCTTTTACACATTATTAAAAGGTGGGTATGATGGTGTTGGAACATCAAGTGTTAATAGAACTATTTTAGCTATTTACATCTTAGAACTTATTCTTTCAATTGGATCAGTTTATTTAGCTTTAAATATCATGAGAATTATTAATGTTTTTAGATACGTTAGATTCCAAGAAGCTGCACAAGAACTTACAAAAATCTTTAATGCAAGCGCCGGAAACACAATTTTTGATAATTCAAACGCAACATCTAATCCATTTACAGGATTTAAAAATGAAAATACAGCAACCAACAATTTTAATGCTGAACAAACAAACGAAGAACAAAACAAAAAAGACGAAATTATTAAGAAATTATTTGATTTACCTAATGATAAACTTTACGAAATTGCTGAAAAAATGCATATCTTTGGATACAAAGACATGGATAAAGAAACATTAGTAAATACAATTTACAATTATTCAAAACAAAGTCAAAAAGAAGAAAAATAATAGAGTGTTAAGCTCTATTATTTTTTATGCGTTTAAATCCTTCACTAATCATTTCCAAGTTAATCTCTCATAAAAACGAATATACCTATAATTAAGGTGTATTTGTTTTTGAATACTTTAAATTACATACATAGGTTGCTAAATATTTATAAAAAATACCATATTCTAAAACTAGAACATGGTATTTTGCAAATAATAAATTATTTTGAAGCGTTTAAAGCAAGTTGAACAAGTGTTTTAACCATTACACCTGTAGGTCTTCCACCAATATCTGCTGTTCCAGCAACATCAAGGTGAATGTATTCTACACCTTCTGTGAATTCTTTTAAGAACATAGCAGCTGATGAGCTTCCTCCACCAATTCCTGATAAGTCTGTGTTTTTAAGATCAGCAACGATTGAGTTTTTGATTTCTTTTCCAAAAGCTTCATCTAAAGGCATTCTTCAAACAAGTTCTTTTTGTGTATCTGCTGCACCTTTAAGATCTTCTCAAGCCTTTTCTGTTGTAGCTCAAACTCCTGTGTATGTTTGACCTAAAGCAACTAAAATAGCACCTGTAAGTGTTGCAACATCAACTAAACGTGTAGCTTTAAGGTTTCTTACAGCATATGTAAGTCCATCAGCCATAACAAGTCTTCCTTCAGCATCTGTGTTGTTAATTTCAACAGTTTTTCCATTCATTGATGTTCAAACTGAATCAGGTAATGAAGCATCACCATTTACACGGTTATCTGTGATACACATAACTGCAGCAACGTTTGTTTTTGGTTTAAGTTGCGCAATAGCTTTTAAAGCACTAGCAACAAAAGCTGAACCAGACATATCAAATTTCATTCCTAACATGCTTCTTGATGGTTTAAGGCTGTATCCACCTGAGTCAAATGTAATTCCCTTTCCAACATAAACAGTTTTTTCTTCTGATTCAGGATTTCCATTATATTCAATAACAACTACTCTTGGTTCATACATACTTCCACGGTTTACTGAAAGTAATAATCCCATTTTTAATTCTTCAATAGCTTTTTTATCTAAAATAGTAACTTTTAAGTTGTCATATTGCTCAAGATCTTTTCTAACTTGTTCTGCAAGTCATTCTGAATTACAAATGTTTGGAGGTGTTACTTGTAAGTTTCTTGCGAAATTTACTGATTCTGAAAGAACTGTAGCTTCCTTGAAAGCTTCTGCAAATTTTTCTTCTGGTTGAGATGAAAGAAGTGAAACTGAGTGTTTTTCTTCTTTTTTGTTTGTTTTAGCTGAGTAAATATCAGCATTTACATAGTTGTAAGCGTGTGTCATTGCTTTAACAACACAAGGAATACATACTTTACCTTTAACAAATGAATCAAGATCAACTTGAACATCTCTTACAAGAGAAGAGAAAAATGATTTAGCAAAATTAAATACTGATTTATAGTCATATTTATCTTCTTCACCCATGTATACTAAAATTTCATTTTGAGCAAAATATTCTGTAGCTGCTCCGTTTTTTTCAAGTAATGTTTTAGGGTATTCATCACCTTTGAAAACAGCTTTTACAAGCATAGATTCGTTACGTTGCGAATCGATTTTTTTAATCATTTTCTAAATATCCTTTCAATTTTTAGTTTTATAAATTTATTTTACTATTTTTGTTAAATAATGCTTATTTTTTTATAAAAAAAGAAGCAAGTAACGCTTCTTAAAATTAACTTATTTTCTTTTCATTGTTGGGAAAAGTAAAACGTCTCTAATTGATTCTTTCTCGGTTAAAAGCATTGTTAAACGGTCAATTCCAATTCCACATCCACCTGTTGGAGGCATTCCGTATTCAAGAGCTTCAACGAAATCTCAGTCAATATCACTAGCTTCATCATTTCCGTTGTTTTTCTCTTCTAATTGAGCTTCAAAACGCTCAAGTTGATCAATTGGATCTGAAAGCTCTGTATACATATTTGCATATTCTTTAGTGTTGATGAATAATTCAGCTCTTTCTGTGAATCTTGGATCTTGTCCTTTAGCTGTAAGTGGTGAAATTTCAATTGGATGCCCATAAACAAATGTAGGTTGAATTAATGTTTCTTCAATTAAAACTTCAAAAAGTTCATTAATAATGTGTCCTAATTGGTGGAATTTTTGAATTTTTACACCGTGTTTTTTAGCAACTTCTACAGCTTCTTCTAAAGAAATTTCCCTAAAGTTTTTACCTGTTGCATTTGAAACTGCATCAACCATATCAATACGATTAAATGGTTTAGTTAAATCAATTTCTACACCTTTGTTAAGAACTTTTTCTTTTCCTAATTTTTTAGCAAGTCTTTTGAAAAGTTCTTCAGTTCTTTGCATCATACCTTCTAAATTTGAGTATGCTTCATAAAACTCGATTGAAGTAAATTCAGGGTTGTGAGTTGTATCAATTCCTTCGTTTCTAAAAATTCTTCCAATTTCATAAACACGATCAATTCCACCTACAAGTAATTTTTTAAGAGGAATTTCAGTTGCAATTCTAAGCACAAATTCTTGGTCTAAAGCATTGTGGTGTGTTTTAAATGGTCTAGCACTAGCTCCTGAAAGATAATCGTGTAAGAAAGGAGTTTCAACTTCCATGTATTCAAGTTCATCAAAATATCTTCTAATTTCGCTAATGATTTTAGTTCTTGTTCAGAAAACATTTTTTGATTCTTCATTAACAATTAAATCAACATATCTGTGACGGTATCTTTCTTCAATATCTGTAAGCCCGTGGAATTTATCCGGAAGAGGTTTTAAAGCTTTAGTTAATAACTTGATATTACTTGCTTTTACAGTTACTTCACCTGTGTGTGTTTTCATACCTGTTCCTTCAACATAAACAATGTCTCCAAGGTCAAATGAATCAACAATTTTAGCTAATTCTGGGTGTGCTTTTTTGTTAAAGTAAACTTGGATTTTTCCATGATAATCTTGAAGTAAAATGAAAGGTCCACGCATTGTTAAAATACGACCTGTAAGGTTTACTTGTTGTTGTTTTTCTTCTAATTCTTCTTTCGAAAAACTTTCAAATTTGCTTTTAATTTCATCTGAGTATGAAAGTGGCTTTAAACTATCAGCTTTAGCAAAAGCTTCTACATTATTTTCTTTGTAAAAATTGAGTTTATTACGTCTTACTAACTCTTGTTCACTAAATTTTTGTTGTGACATTTTAGTACCTCTATTTAATTCTAAAATTTTCTTTTTATCATATAAAATGTAAATTCTTTTTTAATTATATTTGATTTCTTTAATAATATTCAAAATTCAAAAAAGAAATTATTTTATAAAAATTGGAAAAGTGACGCGCAAGTTAAGTGTCAAAAAAATAACAATGCTTTTTTAATGTTTAAATTATAAAAAAATTAGAGCTAAAAATGAATAAATACTGACAAAGGTAAAATCAAAATTGCAAGCCCTTGTGGCTTGTTTTCTTATAAATTTTGAAGTTCTTTTGCTTCTTTTCTCCGAAAGAAAAGAAGGCCTGTGCGGCAGCGCAATCTTTGAATCTGTAACAAAAGATAGACATAGAACAATACAGCGATAAACTGACATTACACATCAAATGGGCTTCAACCACAAAAATCTAGTTTAGCGCTTAAATACCAAGCTTTCTTTTATTGCTATTAATTTGAATTTTGAAGTTCTTTTGCTTCTTTTCTCCGAAAGAAAAGAAGAGAAGGCCGCGTGCCAACGCAATTAATGTATTTGTAACAAAAGACTGTCATTACAAGACTATTCTTATTTAAACTGATATTTACACAAAAAATAGTTTTTCTTCACATAAATTTGGTTTAGGTCATCATTCTTGAACTTAGCATTTATTGATATTAATTTTAATTTTCTATTGCTAATATTCTTTTGTATTCATCGATTTGTTCTTTGATTCAAAACACGTATTCTTGTGTGAGTGAATTGAAACTTTTACCCTTCGGAATAAATCTTCTAATGTATCTATGAGCATTTTCAATTGAACCTTTTTGATACGAAGCATAAGGTTTACATTTAAATAACTTTTTCTTACCTACCACTTTATGAAGAAGTGTGTTTTCACTACCGTTATCTACTGTTAAGGTTTTTATTTCGAGATTGTATTTTCTTATTAACATCCTTAATGCTTTGTTAATTGATTTTGCATCTCTTTTTGTTAAAGCAATGTATAACTCTCTAGTTTTACGATCTAAAAGTGTGAAAAGAACAAACTTATCTTCTCTTTTACCAACTACTGTATCAGCTTCAAAATGACCTTTTTCTAATCTTAAATTTGCTTCTTTAGGTCTATATTTTACGTCTCTAGCGTGTATCAATGACCTTTTACCTTGCTTTAATGTAGTTTTTGTATAACCACCTCTTGATAAATATAAAAGCGGGTCAAAAGAAAGTTTTATTCTTTGTTGCTTTAGAGCTTTGTAAACTGTGCTAAATGTAGGACAAAAAGCATTTTGATTTGTTTGTTTAAACGAGTTAATCATAAACTTAACAGACATTTTACATTTAATGTTTTTAGAGTTTTTGCTTGCTTTTTTTCTTAATTCTTTAGTTACATCGTTTCAATATTTCTTAAAGTGACTTCACTTATTTTTTTGTGATTCTGACACTATCATTAACCTTTTGGTTTTATAACTAAGCAAATGATTTGATAGTTTTCTGAACGAGAGAAATTTAGTTATAAAAATTTTAGATCCGCAAATTTTGCAAATAACTTTATTTTTTAGGCTTTTATGATAGTCATTTTTTTCAATCATTATTTCCATTTTTTGCTTAACCGTTCTAGATTGATAACCAAAATATTTCGCCGCTTTTGATACTGAATTCAACAATAGAACTTTCAAAATAATTTCCCACATTAAGAGTATAGATATTTGTTTATCTCTAAGCAACCTTTTAGACGAAACATTTGAGTGAAGACGTTTTATCTCATCATCAGATTCTTTGATGATGAAGTGACGGAAGTTTTCAGCATTATTTTTTACACAAATAATATTTTGTTTAGATAAATCTATTAATTTTTTCATATAATAAAAATGTGTCCTTTCTATTTAGCATTATTATTTTACACAATGGACACAAAAAAGTCACACGCATTAAATTTGCGTGTGACTTTTCTAATTTATAAAGAAATTATTTTATTATAACTAATAATATTTATCACTAATTATTAGTTAGTGCAAATCTCATAATTAAGTTATATTTTTATCAAAAAACACCTAATAATGCTGTTTTTCTACGCTAAAAGGAAATTTGTTATATCATTATTAATAACAAAGGATTTTATGAATTTATCAAAAGAACAAGTCAGCATTATAGAAAAATTAAAACAAGGTTTGAACTTAAAAATTAATGCGGTAGCAGGAAGCGGGAAAACCACAACTATATTAAGAATTGCAGATAATTTCAAAGACAAAAAAATCTTGTTTTTTACTTATAACCGTAGATTAATGGAGGAAACGCAAGAAAGAGCAAATCTTCAGGGTCTTTATAATTTAGATATTTTTACAATTCACTCATTTTGTAATCAAAAATATGGTGAAAAAGCAAATACTGATGATGGACTTATTTCGGTTATTAAAAAAGATAAACAACCATTACGTAATACTGATATAAATTATGATTTTATTGTTGTAGACGAAGCTCAAGATCTTAATTTTGTTTACTTTTTCTTTATCAAAAAAGTAATGGCAGAAAATCAAAATAAAGATTATCAAATTGTTATTCTTGGTGATGATAAGCAATGTATTTATGGATTTTTAGGTGCTGATCCTAGGTATTTAACTCTTGCTGATAGAGTTTTTCAAAATAACCACCCTTGAGACGAAGCTGAACTTAGTAAAAGTTTTAGATTAAATAAAAACTTTACTGATTTTATTAATGTTTTCTTTTACAAAAATAAAAACATAATTGAAGGTGTGGCTAAAAACGAAAATAATGAAAAAATCAGATATTACTTTGCTAACTATGAAAAAGAAGTCCGTCAACTTAGCAATATTATCATTAATAAAATTCTAGAATATGGAGCTGAAAACGTCTTAATCCTATCTCCTAGTGTCGAAAAGAGTTCTAAGATCCAAAATATTACCAATACAATTTCAGAGATTGTTCGTCAAGAAGGATTAGATGAAATCCATTTTCACTTAACAAAAAATGAAGATGATTTAAACAAAGGCGATGAGTTTTTAAAAAATAAAGTTTTAGTTTCAACTTATAACCAAGCTAAAGGGATTGAAAGAGATGTAGTTTTTGTCTTTGGTTTTGATAGAAGCTACTACAAATATTATGCTAAAAATGAAAGACAAGATACACCTCAAAATATTCTTTACGTTGCTTGCACAAGGGCAAAAAAGGAAACTTGATTAGTTCATGATGTACAAAATAAGTTTTTTAAATGAATTGATTCAAATAAAGTTGTAAACAGACAAGATTTAGTAGAGTTTCAAAATACTAAAGAGCTTTTTGAAGTTATTAAATTAGAATCATATGAAGAAGAAATAGAAGAAGATACTACTAATTTTGGAGCAGTTGATCTTGTAAAGTTTTTAGATTATAAGCTTGAAAACTTTATTAAAAGTAAAATTGTTATTCAAAAATATGAAAGCTTAGCCAAAGAAATTAATACTGATTTTTTTAAGAACATTACAAGCCAAATTACAGTTTCTAGAAACAAAGTTTATACAGAAGATGTATCTTCAATTAATGGTGCTTTAGTAACTGTTAATGCGATGATTAAAAAGAACAAAGAAGAGTTTTTTGATAGACTTGCAAAAAGTATTAAAACTGTTATTTCAGCTACTAATCCAAGAGATAAGGTGAATTTCAGCAAGGAAGAAATTAAGCAAATTTACGAATGTTGCCAAAAAATCAGTCTTAATAAAGAGTTGAATCCACAATGACTTTTATATGTAACAAACGCCTTAATGACAGTTCAATCCAAAAATGTAGCAATTTTTAGACAAATTGCATATAGTGATTGCACATGAATGGAAAGCAGAAGTCTTGTTTACTTAGATAAATTATTTAACAGAATTTTTAATAATAATCTCGAAAATATTGAATTTGAGGTTGAAAAGAGAGCTAAAGTATTTAAAAATGGACTTGATCGATACATCATTGGATTTATTGATGCTATTGATGATCAAAATAAAATTGTTTATGAATTTAAATTTGTCAATGATGTTCAAAATGATCACTTTAAACAACTTGCGGTTTATAAATATTTATTATTAAAAACCGATTATGAAAAGTATAAAGATTATAAATTTGTGCTTTATAACATTAAAAACAACTTTGCTTATGAATTATTAACAAGTGAAGAAGATATTGATTTAATTGTTGATTTAATGCTTGAAAATAAGATTAAAGAAAATAGAAACGATGAAATTAATGATGCTGCATTTATTGAAAAAGCAAACTCTACAGAAAACATAGACTTATTGCTTAATGACTTAAATAAAAATATCAGCTTAATCAATATGCATTTAAAAAATCTTCAAACCGAATCTTTAGTATTTTTAGGCAATGAAGAATTTGAGCGAAAAACTAATGAATCAATATCGTTGGAAGAAACGGATAAAAAACAATATGTGATTTTTGATTTTGAGACCTGATCACGGCAAACACCTGTCCAAATTGGAATTTTAGTTACTGACGGAAAACAGGTTTTAAAACATGAAAGTCACTACATTAATAGCGATGGAGGGCAAATTAATCCTAACGCTAAAAAAGCAGCAAATGTTGAATATTTAAAAGTATATTTAGCAGATCCTTTTCCTAAAGTTTGAGAAAAAATCAAGCATTATTTTAATGGATATTATATTTGCGTAGCTCACAATGCAAGTTATGATGTAGATGTATTAAAAAAAGTTTTTGAAAGATATGAAATTATAGGTGATCCATTTTTATATGTAGATAGTCTAGCTTATGCAAAAAATCATTTAAAACTTACTTCTTATAAACAAGAAGTGTTAGCAGGGTATTTTGGGATTCAATACAATGCTCACAATGCAAATGATGATGTGGCCTGCCTTTTTCAGATTCTACAACAACTGGATTTTTTCAAAAACACTCAAAAGCACATAATTAAACAATTTAATCAAAAAAGCAAATAGATCTAAATCTATTTGCTTTTAATTTGCATTAATTTGATCTTTTTCAAAAAGTTTAATACCTTGCAGTTGTGCTTTGTAGTAAATATTTTGGAATGAAATCACTAAAGCTAAAATAACAATTATTGGTATTAAAGCAGCTTCTAAAACCCATGAAACAAACCCTCATATTGACACGCCGATTAATGCCAAAGAAATTAAAAGTAGTGAAAATAATAAGAATTTAAGCAATTTTTTTGTTTTTTCTATATCCATTCTCTCCCCTTTTAGATATGAAAATTTTATGCAAAATACTGTTTTGAAATTATTATTCCTTTTTTTAATTATAAATGTTTTATATACTATTATTATGAAAATTTTTAAAACTGAAGCAACTAAAAATTGGAAAAGTGACGCGCAAGTTAAGTGTCAAAAAAATAACAATGCTTTTTTAATGTTTAAATTATAAAAAAATTAGAGCTAAAAATGAATAAATACTGACAAAGGTAAAATCAAAATTGCAAGCCCTTGTGGCTTGTTTTCTTATAAATTTTGAAGTTCTTTTGCTTCTTTTCTCCGAAAGAAAAGAAGGCCTGTGCGGCAGCGCAATCTTTGAATCTGTAACAAAAGATAGACATAGAACAATACAGCGATAAACTGACATTACACATCAAATGGGCTTCAACCACAAAAATCTAGTTTAGCGCTTAAATACCAAGCTTTCTTTTATTGCTATTAATTTGAATTTTGAAGTTCTTTTGCTTCTTTTCTCCGAAAGAAAAGAAGAGAAGGCCGCGTGCCAACGCAATTAATGTATTTGTAACAAAAGACTGTCATTACAAGACTATTCTTATTTAAACTGATATTTACACAAAAAATAGTTTTTCTTCACATAAATTTGGTTTAGGTCATCATTCTTGAACTTAGCATTTATTGATATTAATTTTAATTTTCTATTGCTAATATTCTTTTGTATTCATCGATTTGTTCTTTGATTCAAAACACGTATTCTTGTGTGAGTGAATTGAAACTTTTACCCTTCGGAATAAATCTTCTAATGTATCTATGAGCATTTTCAATTGAACCTTTTTGATACGAAGCATAAGGTTTACATTTAAATAACTTTTTCTTACCTACCACTTTATGAAGAAGTGTGTTTTCACTACCGTTATCTACTGTTAAGGTTTTTATTTCGAGATTGTATTTTCTTATTAACATCCTTAATGCTTTGTTAATTGATTTTGCATCTCTTTTTGTTAAAGCAATGTATAACTCTCTAGTTTTACGATCTAAAAGTGTGAAAAGAACAAACTTATCTTCTCTTTTACCAACTACTGTATCAGCTTCAAAATGACCTTTTTCTAATCTTAAATTTGCTTCTTTAGGTCTATATTTTACGTCTCTAGCGTGTATCAATGACCTTTTACCTTGCTTTAATGTAGTTTTTGTATAACCACCTCTTGATAAATATAAAAGCGGGTCAAAAGAAAGTTTTATTCTTTGTTGCTTTAGAGCTTTGTAAACTGTGCTAAATGTAGGACAAAAAGCATTTTGATTTGTTTGTTTAAACGAGTTAATCATAAACTTAACAGACATTTTACATTTAATGTTTTTAGAGTTTTTGCTTGCTTTTTTTCTTAATTCTTTAGTTACATCGTTTCAATATTTCTTAAAGTGACTTCACTTATTTTTTTGTGATTCTGACACTATCATTAACCTTTTGGTTTTATAACTAAGCAAATGATTTGATAGTTTTCTGAACGAGAGAAATTTAGTTATAAAAATTTTAGATCCGCAAATTTTGCAAATAACTTTATTTTTTAGGCTTTTATGATAGTCATTTTTTTCAATCATTATTTCCATTTTTTGCTTAACCGTTCTAGATTGATAACCAAAATATTTCGCCGCTTTTGATACTGAATTCAACAATAGAACTTTCAAAATAATTTCCCACATTAAGAGTATAGATATTTGTTTATCTCTAAGCAACCTTTTAGACGAAACATTTGAGTGAAGACGTTTTATCTCATCATCAGATTCTTTGATGATGAAGTGACGGAAGTTTTCAGCATTATTTTTTACACAAATAATATTTTGTTTAGATAAATCTATTAATTTTTTCATATAATAAAAATGTGTCCTTTCTATTTAGCATTATTATTTTACACAATGGACACAAAAAAGTCACACGCATTAAATTTGCGTGTGACTTTTCTAATTTATAAAACTGAAGCAACTTCACCTTATGTGACATTAAGTATTGAAGAATTATTAGTCAATGACCCAGAAATGACTGGTGATATTTTATATTTATATCAACACGATAACGCTGTTATTATCGGAAGAAATCAAAATGCTTATGAAGAAATTAAGCGTGACTATGTAGAAGCAAACAAAATTGAATTAGCTCGCAGATTAAGTGGAGGGGGAGCTGTTTACCAAGATATGGGTAATATTTGCTTTTCTTTTATTACCGATTATGATAAAAAAGGTGGTTATGAAAGATTTTTAACCCCAATTATTGGTTATTTAAATTCACTTGGTTTAAATGCTGAATTTAAAGGAAGAAATGATTTATTATGCAATGGTTACAAAATTAGCGGTAACTCACAATTTATCCGTGGAAATCGGATTGTTTCACATGGAACCTTACTTTTTGATGTTGATTTGACTAAGCTTGCAAATGCACTTAATCCTTCTAAATTAAAAATTCAATCAAAAGGAATTCAATCAGTGCGTCAAAGAGTAACAAATATAGCTAAAGAGCTTAATTATTCACTTACTGAAAAAGAATTTATTGATAAGTTAATTGAATTTTTTGTGAAAAATTATGGCGCAAAATATGAAGAGTTACCAATGAGCAAATATCAAGATGAGCTTGATAAACTTGCTAAATATAGAGCATCTGAAGAATGAATTTACAACAAAAACATACCTTTTGAAGCAACTAATGAATCTAAATTTACTAATGGAATTTTAAAAGTAAAATTCAATGTCAAAGATGGGCTTTTAGACGAAGTGAAATTCGAAGGTGACTTTTTAGCCAAAAAAGACATTGATGATATTATGGATAAATTCAAAGGAATTTCATTTAAAAAAGAAGAACTTGATAAAGTTCTTTCATCAATTGATTTAGAAATGTATTTTGGTGGAATTAGCAAGGAAGAAATTTTAAGCTTATTTTTAGGATAATAATGAACGGATACTTAGAATATTTAGGTATAAAGGTTGAATTTTATTATGAAAAAGAAGAAGCAAATAAGCCAATTCTTCTTTTTATTCATGGTTTTGGAGATTCTATGAAAACCTTCCTTTTTCCTTATAAAAATATTGATCGTAAATTCAGAATTGCAGCAATTAATTTCCCAAATGAAAATAACTCTGATATATCTTGAAAATTAGAAGATTATGCACAAATAGTTAAAGCATTTTACAATGAGCACTTTGCAAATGAATCAGTAGTATATATAGCTTCGCATTCTTTGGGTTCATATTGTGCTCTTATGCTTAATCAAAAAGAAAATGTTAAAAAAACTTTTTTATTCAGTCCATTTAACCCTTTCTTACTTGAAAATAGGGATGTAAGTGTTTTTAGAACTTGATTAGAGCCGCAAAATTTAGAGCAACTTAGGCAGTCTTATCTCCACTTTTTTTATGACAAGAACAATCCGTTAATTGTAAAAACAATTAGTTTATTAAAAGATAGAGATTGAAGTAAAAGAACAAAAGTGCTTGGAAAAATGATTAACGATCAAATTTTAAATGAAAATTTCCTTAAAGAAAATGTATTTGACTTATTTAAAAAAGGAAAAGATATTTTTATTATCAGTGGAAACGAAGATGAGTATACAAAAAAAGAAGGGATTATCAAGATTTCTAATGAATTCAGCATACCTTTAACTCTTTTTGAAAATAAAGGGCATGCTATCTTTTTCGAAGCTAAAAATGAGTGTTTAAACTTTATTAATGAACATATTAAGTAATATTTATTTTTCACAAATTTTCTTTTTTAATGTAAAATAATATTTATATTTAAAAGGTGATAATTTAATTTATTCGAATATATTTTTTAAGTTAAAAATAATTAATCAAATAATTCAAACAAAAGGACAAAATATGCGTAAAGTAGTTAGATTAAAAAATAAATTACGTGCTGAAAAACGTAAACACAAATTACAAAAAGAACAAGCAAGAGATCAAAGAAGAGCTGAAAGAGCAGCTGCTTAATAATGTTCTTAAACAATATAAGCTTAAAGCTTATATTTTTATTTATCAGTTAATTATTAATAGGAGGTAAAAATGACAGCTATTGAAGAAAAACTCCCCTTTCTTAAACCTGGTTTTTTCTCATGAACCGGAACAACACCAAATAGCGCACCAGAATATCATCAAATTTCAAAACTAAGCAACGTGATTTTTCTTATAGGTGCAATTTTAGTATTTATCACATGTCTTTTGTTATGAATTTTTAAAAGACAAATTTATGCAAGATACCAAAATAACAAACTTTCCCCGCTTACAAAAAATATTTTAATTAGAACTGCTGGTCTTTTTACAATCTTCTTTATTTGTGTAAGATCAGGGCTTTTACTTTCTTCTAACTTCCAAAGAATGTGAGAAGCAATTCCGTTCCATTATTGTAGATTAATGTGCTTGGTAATTGGTTTTTTACTTTTATTTAATAGGCTTGAATATATTAAATACTTTGGATTTTTCTCAATTATTGGTGGAATTGTAGCTCTTTCTCTTCCTGATTTAAAATACATTTACACAATAACTAAGGGTGATTTAAAACAAATGGGAGTAGAAAATTTCATTCAAGTTGATCCAAACAACCACAGAGAATTCTTTATGGTTTATGGCCAAAAAGTATGAATTGGAGATAACTTCTTTAAAGTTAACTTTAATAATTTATTCTTCTGAGATTTCTACCTTATTCACGCTTTTGTAATTCTTTCTCCAATTGTGATTATGATTCTTTTCCCAATGCAATATAGACTTAGAACTTCAGTAATTTCATTTGTTATCATTTTTACAACCTTTTTATTTATGTATTGTTTAAATTGAATTTTAGATATCACAGCTCCAATTCAATGACAAAGTAACTACTTTTATGCAGGACTTGATACTGTTAATAAGATTTACTCAAAAAAACTTGGAGTGTTAACAAAACACCCTTGACATTTCTTCACTTATATTTTCTTTGGTGCTTTATTTTTGGCAATTTCAAACATTTTTTACCTTTATCAAGACAATGTTTTATTTGAGTTTTCAAAAGGAAAAATGAAAGTGAAAATCATTAAAGGTGAAAATCTTAAATATTTTAAGGAACATCTTTCATAAAGTGAGTTTAATATTTTCAAAAATAACTAATTTATCTAAGTTAATAACTTAGATATTTTTTTAATTTCTTATAGATAAAGATATAATTTAATTATTAATCATAAATAAAGGAGATTTAAAATGAGTGCAGTAGCAATAGCAGTTTTAGTTATTGTTTTAGTTGTGATTTTTTCATTAGCAGTAATTATCCTTCTTTCAACAATCAAAATTGTTTCAGAAACAAACTTTTATGTTGTTGAAAGATTCGGAAAATATCACAAAATTTTATTTAAAGGACTTCATTTCCTTGTTCCATTTATTGAAAGAGTAGTGGTTAAAGACAGTGTTAAGGAAAAGGTTTTTGACTTCCCTGCTCAAAGCGTTATTACTAAAGATAATGCAACAATTAAAATTGATACAGTTGTGTATTTGAAAATTGAAGATCCAAAACTTTTTGCTTATGGAGCTGAAAATCCAATTAGAGCTATTGAAGCATTAGTTTCTACCACACTTAGAAACTTAATTGGAGAATTAGAACTTGATGAATCATTAACATCGAGAGAAATTATTAATTCAAAATTAACAAGTATTTTAGATAAAGCTAGTGATTCATGAGGAATCAAAGTTAACCGTGTAGAATTACAAAACATTATTCCGCCACATGAAGTTCAAGAAGCTATGGTGCGTCAAATGCAAGCTGAAAGGGACAAAAGAGCTCAAATTTTAGAAGCTGAAGGAATTAGACAAAGTGAAATCTTAAAAGCTCAAGGATACAAAGAAAGTAAGATTTTAAATGCTGAAGCTAATAAACGTGCTTTAATCTTAGAAGCTGAAGCTCAAAAAGAAAAAAGCATTCTTGAAGCTCAAGGTAAAAAACAAGCTATTGAACTTCTTAATGCAAGTGAAATTTCAGCGCAAGTGCTTAATTATAAAGCAATTGAAGAGCTTGGAAACTTAGCTAATGGAAGAGCTACAAAAATCATTATTCCACCTAATTTAGGGGATGTAGCTTCATCTATGGCAGTTGCTAAAGCTGTGTTAGAAGAAAAAGAAAGCAAAGAAAAATAATTTAAAATTAGCCATTTGGCTAATTTTTTAATTTATAATTAAACAATATGAAGCAAAATAATAACTATAATGCTGAAAGCATAACTCAACTAAAAGGACTTGAAGCTGTTAGAAAACGTCCAGGAATGTATATTGGTGGAACTGATGTACATGGACTTCATCACCTTGTTTGAGAAATTGTAGATAACGCAATCGATGAAGCTCTTGCAGGATATGCCAACAAAATTGATGTTATTTTAAAAAATGATGGGTCAGTAATTGTATCAGATAATGGGCGTGGAATACCAGTTGATAAAGCTAAAGGTGAAAATCGAACTGCAGTTGAAATTGTCTTTACAGAACTTCATGCTGGAGGGAAATTTAACGCTGGAGCATATAAATCTAGTGGTGGACTTCATGGGGTTGGTTCTAGTGTTGTAAATGCATTATCAAGCAAATTAATTGTTACTGTAGCAAGGGATAAAAAGTTATATCAAACAGTTTTTGTGCAAGATAAAATTGTGGAAAGAACCCACGAAATTGGAACTTCAAAAACAACAGGAACTACAGTTCAATTCTGACCTGACTATTCATTTTTCAAAAAAGCT
The DNA here is from genome assembly GCF_012220205.1 of Mycoplasmopsis gallinacea. Lineage (NCBI taxonomy): Bacteria > Bacillati > Mycoplasmatota > Mycoplasmoidales > Metamycoplasmataceae > Mycoplasmopsis > Mycoplasmopsis gallinacea. The sequence goes on from NZ_CP047225.1 coordinate 328,900, forward strand.
AAATTGAACATCAGCACAATTAGTGAGAGATTAAAAGAAAGCTCTTTCTTAATTTCAGGACTTAAGATCACATTAATTGATGAAATTAGTGACTTTAAAGAAGTTTATGAATATCAAAATGGACTTCAAGCTTTCTTAAGCTTCCTTAATGATTCAAAAGATAAGCTTACTGAAGCTGTTTCGTTCCATGAAATTAAAAAAGAAATCGAAGTGGATTTTGCTTTCCAATGAACCGATTCATATAATTACATTGGACTTAGCTTTGTAAATAATGTTAAAACTCGTGATGGTGGAACTCATGAAATAGGGATGAAAAATGCTTTCACTAAAGTGTTTAATGATTTTGCTATTCGTGAAGGTGTGCTTAAAAATAAAAATGTTTTTGATGGCGATGATATTCGTGAAGGACTTAGTGTTATTTTATCTTTAAAAATCCCTGAACACTTACTTGAATTTGTGGGTCAAACCAAAGATAAATTAGGAACTCCTGATGCTAAAAATGTTGTGGAAGAAGTTGTTTCTAAGTATTTAGAAATTTGAATTGCAGAAAATAAAAATGTAGCGAAAAAAGTGCTTGATAAACTTAAAAAAGCTTATGAAATTCGTCAAGAGGAACGTAAGCGTAGAGCTGAAGCTAGAAAATCTAAAAATGTGCTTAAAGACAAAGTTGTCCTTAGTGATAAATTAACTCCAGCCACATCTAAAAAAGCAGAAGAAAAAGAGCTTTTCTTAGTTGAGGGAGATTCTGCTGGTGGTAGTGCTAAAAGTGGTAGAGATAGAAGATATCAAGCAATTCTACCTCTTAGAGGGAAAGTTATTAACTCAGAAAAATCTAAGCTTTTAGATATTATTAAAAATCAAGAAATTGGGACAATCATTAATACAATTGGTGCTGGATATGGGAAAGATTTTGATATTTCTAAATCTCAATATGGAAAAATTGTAATTATGACTGACGCGGACACCGATGGTGCTCATATTCAAATTTTATTATTAACTTTCTTTTATCGTTTTATGAAACCTTTAATTGAGCAAGGAAAAATTTATATTGCTCTAGCTCCACTTTATAAAGTAACTACTAAAGCTAATAAGAAAATTCAGTATGCTTGAGATGATGAAGAGCTTAAAGAAATTTTAGATTCAATCAAGGGTGCATATGAACTTCAACGTTACAAAGGACTTGGTGAAATGAACGCTGACCAGCTTTGAGAAACAACAATGAACCCTGAAACTAGAACGCTTGTAAAAGCAACCATTGAAGATGCTTCACTTGCTGAAAGAAGAGTAAGCGTGCTTATGGGTGATAATGTTTCGAATAGAAGAGAGTGAATTGACCGTAATGTGGACTTTTCAAATGAAGATGATTTCATTGAGAAAATTAAAACTAATAATTAATAAATTGCACATGCTAAGCATGTGCTTTTTAAATACTTTGACTCCTATAAGGCGTTGTTAAAAAGAAAAAATAAAACTCAAAGCAAATTAGCTTTGAGTTTAAAATTATTCCAGACCATTTTTGTTTTTAAGGTTAATTTTGATTGGGCAACCTCCTAACTTTGACACTTTGGTCTTTTTTAAGACTTTTTGAATTTCTTAATATATTACATATATTAAGAAATTTTTTATTTTTTTATTTCATATATAGTAAATATATGGTATAATATGGTAAAAAGGACAAATTATGGCATCAGTACAAATCATCAAAAAGAATAAAACACAATATGTAAGAATCGTAGAATCATATTGAGATAAAGAAACTAAAAAACCAAAAATTAGAGAAGTAAAATTTTTAGGTAAATTAGAAGATCTTACAAAAGATAATCCAAACTTCATTGAAGAATTAAAAGAATCTGTTAGTTCAAAGAAAAATCAAAAACAAAAAGATAGAAACGAACAAATTTTACAAATCATGAATTCTTTAAAATTGGACAAATTTAAAGGAACAGAAATTAAAGGATATGGAAATTTAGTTTACGAAGAAATCATAAATTATCTAGAATTACCAAATTTCTTAAATGACTTACAAAAGAAAAATAGTAGGTCAAAATATGACCTAGCATCAATTACAAAAATGCTAATTTTAACAAGAATTTTAGAACCATCTTCTAAAAGAAGTTCAGTTGAAAAAATTAAAAAATATTGATACAAATTTGATGATAGTTTGAAAGACATTTATAGATCACTTGAGTTTTTACAGGATAAAAAAGCGGATATTTTAAAACATTTAAATGAACAATTTGTAGACAAAATTAACAGAAATTTAACATTCTGTTTCTATGACGTTACAACTGTTTATTTTGAAAGTTTTATACCTGATGAACTTAGAAAATTTGGTTTTTCAAAAGACAATAAAGTTAACCAAACTCAAGTTGTTTTAGGTCTTTTAATCGACGATATGGGAATACCGATTTATTATGATTTATTCCCTGGAAACACATCTGATTTCTTGACTTTAAAACCTGTTTTAGAGAATATAAAAAGAGACTTAGGTATAGATAAAATTACTATTGTTGCAGATAGAGGTTTAAACTCAAAAAGTAACTTATTAGCCATAAAACAAGCAGGATACGATTACATAATGGCTTACAAAATCAAAGGTAAAGAAAATAAAATTGAAGGAATTTATGATCTTGATACATATAAAATGATGTATGAAGAATTCAGTGTGAAAAAACAAGATCACAAAGAGCTTTTTAAATCTAATAATACCTTTTATGAAATTGACAATAAACTGATTTTAACTTTCTCTGGAAAGAGACAAAGAAAAGATAAAAAAGATCGTGAAAGACTTATTAAAAAAGCTGAAAAATTACTCAATTTATCAGCTATAAAATCAGAAATGAAAAGAGGTGGTAAGAAGTATTTAAAACTTTCAGCTAACGAAGTTGAGTTAGATCATCAAGCGATTTTGAAAGATGAAGCCGCAGATGGATTTTATGGAATTTTAACATCTCATGAAGATATGGATGAAATGGAAATTATTGAACAATATTCAAAACTTTGAAAAATAGAAGAAAGTTTTAGAGTGATGAAAACAAACTTTGAAGTAAGACCAATTTATCTTTCAACTGAAAAGACAATCAAAGGACATTTTTTAATTTGCTTCCTTGCACTCACGATTCAAAGATATTTAGAATTTGTTCTTGAATATTGTGGTTATCCGCTTCCTACGAATAAAATAATTGAATCAATTAAAAATCAAAAATTATCAATTATCCCAGAAATAAATACTTATATTAAATCAGAAGAATCTGAAGAGTTCAAAACTATATTAAAAGTTCTTGGACTTAAACCAATTGAAACTATTGGTAAATGTGAAGACGTAAAATTTACTATATAGGAATTGTGATATAAAAACGACGAATAGCTCTATATTGTAGGGTTATTCGTCGTTTTAAGTTTTAAAAGTGTCAAACTTAGGAAAAAGAAAAAATAAAACTCAAAGCAAATTAGCTTTGAGTTTAAAATTATTCCAGACCATTTTTGTTTTTAAGGTTAATTTTGATTGGGCAACCTCTAAAATCAAAAGTTTCTCTAAGTTGATTTTCAAGGAAACGAAGGTATGAAAAGTGAGCATACTTTTTGTTATTAACAAAGAAGGTAAAAGTAGGAATTTTTGAAAGTTCTTTTCTAGCGTAGTAAATGTTTAATCTACCACCATTGAAAGGAACTGCAGGTTGAATTAATTGTGTTTCTAACACAAAGTTGGAAAGAAGTGAAGGTTTAATATCTCTTTCGAGGTTAGTACGAACCATTTTGATTGTGTCAATTAACTTGCTAATTCTTTGGTTATATTTAGCTGAAATAAAGACAAATGGAACTCAAGGAACAAAGTGGAATTTTCTTCTCATTTTTTCTTCATATTGAGCCATTGTGTTAGTTTCTTTTTCAATTAAGTCTCATTTATTTACTACTATAATTACAGGCTTTTCATTATCAAGAGCATAACCAATAATTCTAGAGTCAAAGTGGCTAATTTCATCTTGAGTAGCATCGATAACAATTAAAGATAAATCAGCTTCAGCAAGTGAGTTCATAGCACGCATTAAAGCGTAATGATCAACACTTTCAATTAATTTAGATTTTTTAGTAATACCAGCTGTATCAACAACGTTGTATTTGTCACCATCAATGGTAATGGTAGATTTAACACTATCACGAGTAGTACCTGCTATTTCAGATACAATTGATCTATTTTCCTTAGCTAAATTGTTTAAAAGAGAGCTTTTTCCAGCATTAGGTTTACCAATAATTGCAAGGTTAAATAATTCTTCTTCTTGTGTTTCTGTAAAGTCAAGTTTTTCAACACAAGTATCTAAAACTTCACCAATCCCTTCACCGTGAAGAGCAGAAATAGCAAAAATATCATCAACTCCTAATTTATATCATGAATAATCAAACATTTGGTTGTTTTCAAGTTTATTAGCAACGGCAATAATTGGTTTATTGCTTTTTCTAAGAATGTTCATGATGAACAAATCATCGTTTGTAATTTCGCTATTTCCGTCAAAAAGAAAGATAATTACATCAGCTTCTTCGATAGCGATTTTAGCTTGAATTTGAATTTGTTCTTGGAAAGGTTTATTTTCAATTTCGATTCCACCAGTGTCGATAATTTTAATTTTATGACCTGTTCATTCGATTGTTTCATATAAACGGTCACGAGTAACTCCTGGTTGATCATAAACGATAGAAACTTTTTTACCTACTAACCTGTTAAAGAAAGTGCTTTTACCGACATTTGGTTTACCAATAATTGCAACTGTATTACGCATTTTGCTCCTTAATTTTTGAGTTTACAATTTCTACGATTTTATCAATTACTTCTTCACGTGTCATGTGGGTACAGTCGATTAAAATAGAATCTTCGGTTTTATGAAGCGGATCAACTTCACGGTTCATATCTTGAGCATCTCTTTTTTTAACGTCGTATAAAACTTCTTCAAAGTTAGTTTCGTAACCTAATTGTTTATTTTGTTGTCATCTACGTTTGGCTCTTTCTTCAGGGTCAGCTCAAAGGAAGATCTTAACTTCAGCATGAGGCATAATTCTAAATGTTGTATCTCTACCGTCGATAATAAACCCTTTGCTTTTTTTAGTCATGTGTTGAATAAAATCAACGACAAAATTTCTAACTTCTTGAATTTTTGCTACAGTAGCTGCTGATTGAGAAACGTATTCTGCACGGATTTTAAGAGAAACATCTTCACCTTTTAAAAAGACAGTGTCATTTTCTCTTAATTTCACCATTCCAAGCTCTAAAGTAGAAATTACCTGATCATGATTTTTTAAATCTGCACCTGCGTTAATTGCGTTTAACGCAACAGCGCGATAAATGCTTCCTGAATTGATAAAAGTGTAGTTTAATTTTTCAGCTAATTGTTTTGAAACTGTTGACTTACCTGCTCCTGACGGTCCATCAATAGCTATATTTACCTTCATTTTTGCTCCTTATTTAAAATATATTAAAAAACACCCTTGAGTTTAAATGTCCATTTTTTTGACAATTATTCTGGTGGTGTTTTTCATATCTATTATGCTGTTAGCACTAGAATTTTTAATTGTAAAATTTTGATTTATTTCTAAAAGTAAATCATCTAATTCATTTGATTGGAAATTGTAAGTGTCCATAAAAGAACCCCTATCATTTTGGAGTTTTTCATTTAACTTGATGAAACTTTTTTCCAATTCAACTAAATTTTGATTTTCGACTTTATTTGAATTTGTATTAATAGCAAGCTCTTCAAATTCTTTTGTATTAGATAATTGTAAGTTGTTATTGAAAGTTTGATTAATTCAATTGATCTCATTTAAAAGAGATTGATTTTCATTAAGTGATAACAACTTTAATTTCCGAAAATCATATTTTTGCGTAATTGGAACATCCTCTTGTTTATTACGCATCATATATTGTTATATTTTACTTTAAAATATAAATAATAGTAATTTAAAATAGAAATTTTTAATTCTTGCATGCCTTAAAATAAATTCAAAACATAAATTTGATTTTATACAGAAATTGTTTTATCATTATTTATACAACATTGGCATAACATAAAAATCTTTTTAGGAGCTATTATGAAAAAAACAAAAATCATTTTACTTGGTATTTCAAGCATATTGTTCATTGGATCAATAGCAACAGGGATTGTTTTTGGAGTAAAAACTGCTAAAAATAATGATCAAAAAACAGGTGAAACAGAAAAAGAAAATCAACCAGAAAAACGAGTTGATGACGATAAAAAAACTTCAGAACCTAATGGGGAAAATGTCCAACCAAGTGAGCCTTCTAAAGATGCTCGAGAACCGGTAGATGAGACTGCCAAACCAGAAAACCCTAATATTGAAGTTGTGGAAGTTACAAAAAACGTGACTTTCAAATTCTTCATTGGAAATAAATACTTAACTGGAAAAGATTTTTCTATTGATGCAAGAGTGACAAATAACAAAATCAAATTAAATGAAATTAAGTTTCCTTTCCGATTTAGCACTTCAGTAAATGAAGTTGATTTTGCAGATGTTGTTAATTTAACAATAACACCAATTTATAATGTTATAAGTGTAAAACTTATTGATAATAGTTCAGAAGTTTCTACTCAAACATTTAACCTATTTTCAAACGAAAATAGCATTTTAAGCTCAAATATTCAATTGCCAAATGGATATAAATTTGCTCAAATTCAACCTGAAAGAATAAATTTCAGTAGCACTCAAAAAGAAATCAGAATTGATGTAGCAAAAATTGTAAATGTAAAACAAATGCTTCTTCATTTTGTAGATAAAGTAAATCCATTAAACAATCAAGATGTAACAATTACAAACATTAGCGCCGAAGATAATTCAGTAAATATTCAAAAATATCTTCCACAAAACTTTGCTTTTGACAACCCAACTGATGAAAATGTTACTTATAAAAATGAAGTAACATTATATATTCATAAAATGAAAAAAGCTTTTATTGTTAAGTTTTTAAGCGAAAACAACGTAATTTCGCAATATCTCAGTGAAATTTATGTAGACGAAACAATTGTAAATCTTGATAAAACAAAAATACCAAATAATTATGAATTAATAAGCGATCAATCTTCATATGAATATGCTCAAGAAATAGATATAAACGTAAGAAAAAAACAAAAATCAGTAACTATAATTTACAGATTTAATAATGCAGAAGTTTTTCAAAGAGTAGAGCAAATTGATGTAGATACTGCAACAATTTCTATTAATAAATGAATTCCAGAAGGTTACTTATTAGCAAATGGCGAAAGTGAAAACAAAGCAGTTAGTGACAAAATTATTGTTAATGTCATCAAGGAAAATAAAGAAGATGAAAAGCAATCATTAGTTTCTAAAATTAATGAAAATAAAGAAATGTTCTTCAAAATTGAAGCTCATAAAGATTTATTCACTAATAGCGAATTAAAAAACATATTAGCCGAAAAAACAATTCTATTTGAAAATCTTGAGAGCTATTCAGTTCAAGAATTGAACCAAAAACTTGAGGAAATTAATAAAGCTTTCAATTTATCATATTCAAATAGCAAAGAACTTTTTGATGCACAAAAATCATTGAATTTACCGAAATTACAAGAACTCAAAGCAAATAACTATTACTCAAATGATTTTGAGAAATATATAAATGATATTGTTTCTAGCTATGATTCTAGACAAGATGAAAATCAAAAATTAGATTTATTTATTGAAGAGTATTCAAAATTCAAAATGCAAGCATCTGAGATGGATGTATTTAAAGAAGAAACAGATAGATTTCTCACTAATAAACCAGAGAGACTTGGGTATAAAGCTTACTTAAAAGCAGACGCTAAAAAAAATAAAGACTATGATGGAAATGATTATTATAAAGTGCCAACTAACAGTAAATTCGATTTAAAAATTAAAATCCTTAATCCTGATAAGTCACAAAATGAATTTTGATACCTGAAACATCTTTACAAACATCTTAAAACAAAATTTTTAAACTTAAAATTAATAATAAGAGGTAGAAGACCTAATCTTTCTAAAATTCAAAAAGAGATCAATATAAGTGATATAGATTTTGATAACAACTCAATTAGTGAAGTATATTCATTTAATGATAATGAGGAAAGATGAATTGAAATCAAAATTTATCACCCAGATACAAGAGAAGTTCATTATATAGAAAACTCATTAATGGATGCTAATGATTATTCAGAAATCTATAACAATAAACCATGAATTAGAACTGGTGAAGATATTGATAATACACCAATTAAATCAGAAATTGTAGCTAATTCAATAGATGATTTTTGATTATTCCCTAGAGGATATTCAATTGATTTCAAGGGTAAAATGGATTCAGATTTAAATTATTTAAGTACTCAAGTGAGATCCGAATGAAATAATCTTTGAAATTCAAAAATTAGTAATGGACAATCATTTACATACGGAAATGCATTATGGGTAACTTTCTTAAAATTCTTCACAGAGCTGAATTTTAAGAATTCTAACTTTACTTTTAATAAAGAAAATTCAATTTTTACTAAAACTTTCACAAACTTAGGAAGTTTCACTTACCAAATTGAAGCAACTGCAAACCAAGATTTTAATACCAAAAATTTCAATGGAATTGGTGGAGCATTCTTTGATTTTGGATTCACTAGCTTTGTAAATCACTTCCAAATTCAAAGTGGCCAAAAAGTTAGAGTAGAAATTTCTCTTAATAATGATGAAGCTTCTTGAAAACCAGGTGAAGATCCGAAACGCCCACTTGAAATTATCAAAAACAATAACGGTGATTTAAGTGCTCTAAAAAAACTTGGATATCCTTTAGCGAATTATCCTTTTATAGCTACATTCTATGGTAAATTGACTTTCAAATTATATGTAGATGATGCGTTAAAATGAGACTTTAATTCACACCAAAGCTCACAATCTCACTCAATTCCTGTCTTCCCACTTGCTAAAAACGAAACAGATAATCCTAAAAAAGTTGTTATTTACTCAACTTATACAAAGGCCGCAATTGGGTAAAAAAACTGGCAAACATAAGCCAGTTTTTTCTATAAATTATTGCGTAACCTAATTATCAAATTTCAAAAATTTCGCTTTCATCAGCATACATTTTGTCGTTTTTATCTATTTTATAGTGATCTTGGAAATCTTTGGAAATACGTAATTGTAAGTTAACTCTTTCTTTTGCTGGTGAATGGGGATCTGTTAAAAGTCTTTGAATTGCAGATTCTTTTCTTGTAATTGCTCTTTCACAGTATGCATAATTTTCAAAGAATTTCTCAATATCAAAATCACTTTCTGTTCTAGCAGCTTCAAGAGCAGAGATAATTCCACCTTGATCAGCAATGTTTTCAGAAACTGTTAATTCACCATTAATTTTTCCAAATGGAGTTTCAAATCCATCAAAAAGATCGATCATAAGTTTGGTTTTTTCTTTAAAAGCAGCATAATCTTCTTTTGTTCATCAGTTTTCAAAGCTTCCGTTTTCGTCAAATTGAGCACCATTATTGTCAAATGCGTGCGAAATTTCGTGACCAATTGTCATTCCTAGCCCACCATAGTTTGCACTTGAGTTTTGGTTATAGTCATAAAACGGAGCTTTCAAGTATCCTGCAGGGAAGACGATAACATTTGAAAGTGGATTAAAGTATGCGTTAACTTCAAATGAAGCCATTCCTCAGATATTAGGGTCAACTTCTTTTTTGTATAAACTTAATTGGTGCTCTTCGATAATATCAGCAAATTTACTAATATTTGAAGTAAGTGACCCACCTTCTTTGTAAGCTTCCACTATAAATTTATCAAAATATGAATAAATATAATCTGGATATCCAACCATTGGTCTTAATTTGTTAAGTTTTCTAATTGCTTTTTGAGCTGTTTCTTTAGTAAGTCAAGTGTTTTTTGATAATCTATCTTGATAAACTTTGACAATTTTATCAATCATTCTAAGCACATCTTTTCTTGATTCTTCAGTGAAATTAGCTTTTCCATAATATAAACTAAATGGTTCATTAAAAAAACTAAGTGTAAATGAATAAGCTCATTTTGAAAGCGATCTAGGCTTTTCTGCACCACTTAATACTTTGGTAATTTCAAAAACAGTTAAACGTGTTTCAGGGTTTAAATATCTTGCAAAAGCAAGCACACTTCTTAAATACATTAAGTCTCTGACTTGCTCAAAAGTTACCTTATTTGTATAAAAATCATCAATGTTTTCTAAGTATTTAAGGTTAGGAACAACTATTTGATCAATTTTTTGTTTTAAAAGTTTTTCTGCATTGTCGGCAACTGGGAAAAAGTGTACTTTTTCACTAATTTGTTTTAAATCAAGTGGGTTATAAACAACTTCAACTTTGTGAAGCTCAGCACTTGAAAGTTTTAAATCAACAAGTAATTTATCTACGTGAAAAGCATTTTTAATAATTTTTAAAGCTTCTGCTTTTGTTTTGCCTAGTGATCTAAAAAGTTTAATTGCCACTTCTTTAACTGTTGCAAGAATTTTTTTAGCTTCTTTTTTACGTGAATAATATTCTTTTGAAGGTAAAAGCAAGTTAGGTTCGCTAAATCATAAGGTATAAACTTTGTTATTTACAAAATCTTCAGCTACTTCAAAATCATAAGGTAAAAAAGAAGAGATTTTTCTTACTTTAAAGTAGTTGTTATTAAAATCTTCTCAGCTATTAAGTGACTCGATAAAATTCAAATCTTCTAAAGCTGGTTTCCAACCTAATTTAGTTTGCATTTTAGTGTTTTTGAGCATTTTGTAAAATTTCACCATCTCATGAATTTGAGGGTTGTTTGGTAGCTCTTTTTTACCAGTTGCTCAATCATTTACTAGCTTTCTAAGGCCTTTTTCGATCTCTAAATGAAGCTCTGAATATGAGCTTAAACTTGAAAGATCTTTAGGGATTTTTCTTTTTTTAATCCAGTTTTTATTTACATAGTTATAAAAATCGTTTTTTAATTCGTTTTTCATATATTTTCCTTTGGTATTAATCTATATTTATTAATTTTACATTAATTGTTTTTAGATGTGCAAAATGGCTCTAGAATTTTCAAACAAATCTAGCATATAGTACTTTTTTTATAAAAAAGTACATAAAAATGTAAAATTTAAGTGATATGGGATTTTTTAAGAATTTAATTAACAAAGTATTTAATAAAAACAAAGAACAAGACGCTCAAGAATTAGAGAAAAAACTAGAAGAAAAAAAGCGGGAAGAAATCGTTAATAGTAGCAAATTTCAAAAGTATGAAACGGGGTTAAACAATAGTTCTAACTTTGGAAAAAGACTTTTAGAGTTGCAAAACAGACACACAAAAATTGATGAGGAATTCTTTGAAGAACTTGAAGAACTTCTTATTATGTCCGACATTAACTCTTCACTTGTTTATACAATAGTTGAAAAAATTAAAAGAGAAGTAAAGACTAACCAAATTGATGATCCAAAATTAATTGGTGAAATTGTTGCTGATCAAATGTTTGTTATTTATGCTAATAACTCAGTAGTTGATACAACTTTAAATTATGAAGATGGTAGATTAAATGTCTTTGTAGTTGTTGGGGTTAATGGTTCAGGAAAAACAACTTCGATTGCTAAATTAGCCTATAGATATGCTCAGCAAGGTAAAAAAGTCTTAATTGCCGCTGCTGATACATTTAGAGCTGGAGCTGTAAATCAGCTTAATGAATGAGCAAACAGAATTGGAGTTGATATTGTACGCCCGGATAAAGAAGGTGCTGATCCTTCATCTGTAGTTTATAAAGCTATGGATAAGGCAACAAGCGAAAATTATGACCTTTTAATTATTGATACAGCAGGTAGATTACAAAACAAAGTCAACTTAATGAATGAGCTGCAAAAAATGATTTCAGTAATGAACAAATTTGTTGAAAATGCTCCACATGAATCAATTTTAGTTTTAGATGGAACTACAGGCCAAAATGGTCTTTCACAAGCTGCAGCATTTAAAGAAGTTGCTAATTTGACAGGAATTATTCTGACAAAAATGGACGGAACATCAAAGGGTGGAATTGTCCTTTCAATTAAAGATGAATACAATTTGGATGTTAAATTTTTAGGTCTAGGTGAAAAATTAGATGATTTACAAGAATTTGATTTAGAGCTATTTATTTACCAAATGACTAAGGATTTAATTGATGCAAAATAAAAAATCATTAGAAAATTTACATAGATATTCAGTGCTATTTGAAAAATACAAAAACTTTCTTACTCAAAACCAAAGACAAGTTTTTGAACTCTATTTTTACAACGATTTATCTTACGCTGAAGTGGCTGAAATCTTAGCAACAACAAGAACAAATGCTTATGATACAGTCAAAAAAGCAATTGCGAAATTAGAAAAATTAGATGAGAAAATGACAAATTAGCATTGCAAAAAACTTTTATATTGGAGGCGCAAATGCACAACATTTTATCTTTTAAAACTAAATTAAAAAAACTTTGGACAAGTTCATTTTATGTTTGACTAGCTGGTCAAATTTTAGGAACAATAATTGGGATTATAAGTGTTGCACTTATAATTGCATATATTTATAATTCATCTAAGGATGGAGGAACATTTCAATCACATTCTACAAATGGTTTTTGATATTTACTATTTGCTAAATTTTTAGGATTAGGTATTTTTACTGTTGTAACACTTTTACCTATTGCTATTGCATCTGTAGTATTAACAATTTTATATATTATTTCATTAATGAAATTCTCAAACCCAGAACCAAATGATATGGGTAATTTCATGATAACAGAATTAAGAAAAAAAGCAAAAACTACAGCAATATTATTTATCATAAGTTTATCTATTTGAGCTTTTAATCTTATTGTGATGTTTATACCATTTATAAATGGTATCATTGGATTTTCAGCTATTGCAATTTTCGCGCTTCATATTGTAGGGTTTGTTTTTGGATACAGCATTAATAAAAAATTAAGTAATATGGATAAATACCAAATGTTTAATCAACAAACAACAACAAACTAATTTTCGAACTTAAAATATGTTAAAAAACTTCCCTATTAACAAGGGAGGTTTTTCTTAACTGGAAAAGTTTTTTGTATGCTAATTTTCACTATATCAGTATAATTAATCTATTATTATCTAAATGTAATAGAAAGAAGAAAAATGGAAAAAAATTTATCTTTACAACAAAAACTCAAGAAGAGATGATTAGGTTCATTTATTTCTTGACTTTGCACTCAAATAATTGTGTCAATAGCCATAATATTTATTATCTATTGAATTTATGACTCAATTACATCCCAAACATCTGATAGTTTAAATAGCATTATTTCAGGTTCAAGCCAAAATGAAAGCGGCTCACAAGCATCTGATGTTTTTAAATTAGTTATAGCTATTTTGCTATCTTTATTAGCTTTTACAAGTATAATTTGTTACATTGTTTTTACGATTTTATACATTATTCCGTTATTTCAATTTAGTCTCTCTAAAGAACATTTAACCCAGAATCCTTTATTAATTGATATAAAAAAGAGAGCTAAAAACATTGCTATATTATTAATTATTAGTATGTCACTTATCGCATTCACTTTTGTTATTTATTGAATTCCTTTTATTAATTACAATTCAGGAGCAATGGCGATGCCTATGCTTGTACTTAATGTTACAGCGTATAGATTAGGAAGTAAAATTAACAATGAATTAATACAATTAGAACAACGACAAATGATCCACTCAAGTCCGCAAAGATTTTAATTTTCTATCTTATAACCAAAATTCACATAAAAATGATTTTAGTATAATTAAAATATTAATTCAAAAAAGGAGAAAAAATGCAAGAAAGTATTCGCGAATTCCAACCGAATTTGAAAAAAGCATACAAAAAAGCTTTAATCTTTTGAATTATTAGCGTTTCACTTGGTTTTTCAATTCACATAATGATAGGAATTTTTGCAGCATTAGTAGAAAAACCAGAAGAATATTGATATTTAATATTAATTGGTATTCTTTTCTTTTTAGTAAGAATGGCCTTTTTAGTAGTATTTTTAACTTTTGGAATTATTTATGCCGTGAAATTAGGAAAATTTGGTTTTCAAAAAACGCCTTATATTGATAATCCACAAATCCAAAACGACGCAAAAGTGGCCACAATTTTGTTGGGTATTGGTATGGGTAAAAACGTCTTAAATATAATACCTTTTCTCGGAATTTTCACATCAATAATCTCACTAGTTCTTATGATAGTAGGGTTTTACTTTGGTAATAAAGTCAATGAAGCTCTTGATAAAGCGGTAAATCCTCGAAGATATTAGGAATTAAAAAATCAGCAAGATAATAATTAAAACTTGCTGATTTTTTAATTCTGAATTATTTATGCATAACGTTGTCTATAAACAATAAATAAGCATTATATAGGGATGAATGACATAAAGCGTTTTGCAAAATATCTTTCAATTTTTGTAAGGGTACTCACTCGTTTTTACTAATTTGTTCGAAGTATGAACCATCGTTTTGGGGTTCAGTTTGAACAACTTCACTTGTTTTTTCAAAAACAAAAGTATAAACTACTTCATTGCTTTGTGTAGTTGCAATATATTTTCCGCTTGCTCTAAGATGTGAGCTTCCTAAATATATTCCACCTTCTTCAAAAGTTTCTCTAAGAGCAGTTTCTAAAGGAGCATCACCTTCTTCAATTGTACCGGTGATACATGAAGGATATAGAAAGTCTTCAGGTTTTTCTTCTAAGACTAAATTAGGAAGAAGTTGCTTTCTAATTAGAAAGTAAAAATCATTATTTTCTTTTTTGAATACTAATGAAGCAATGCTATTAATCCCTTTGCGCTGAGCATACACAAATCCTTTGCAAGTTTGGTGTAAAGAAAGTCACTCATTTTGGTAAAGCACTTTATATTCTTGAATGTGTTTAGCTTTTTTCATAAATTAAAAAAAGAATTTGTATCAACAAATTCTAGATTGATTGTAATTCTTTTTTAAGTTCTTTATAAACGTCTGAAATGCTTTCGCCATTAATTGATTGTTTGATAACTCTACCTAAGAAATCACCCAAGCTTACCACTTGAAGTTTTGAGTATTTTTTCACAAGCTCTGTGTTGTCAATACTATCTGTGATGATAACTTTGTCAACATTTGGGTTGTTTTCAAAAACGTCAAATCCTTTGGTGAAAATTCCATGGGTTGCACAAATAATGATTTTTTTAGCACCTTCTTTTTTAAGTGTATCAGCAGCTTTTAAAATTGTTCCACCAGTGTCAATAATATCATCAATAATAACTGCATTTTGGTTGTTAATATCCCCAATAAGTCCCATAACTTCAGTTTGGTTAACACCAGTTCTACGTTTGTCAATGATACAAATTTTAACTGTATCAGCAATTAATTCAGCTAATTTTCTAGCTCTAACAGTTCCGCCATGATCTGGAGAAACTACTGTGAAAGTTTCGTGTGTTTCTTTTAACACTTTTGCAAGTGGATATTGGCCTTTTAAATCATCGACTGGGATGTTAAAGAAACCTTGAATTGAAGGGTTGTGTAAGTCAACACAAATAACTTTTGTAGCACCTGCTGTTTGGAGAAGATCAGCAACTAATTTAGCTCCAATTGGTTGTCTACCGCTTGCTTTACGGTCTTGACGAGCATATCCATAGTAACTTAAACATACTGTAATGCTTCTTGCGCTTGCTCTTTTAAGTGAGTCGATAAAAAGCAATAATTCCATAATGTTGTCATTTACTGGTCTAGATGTACTTGCTACAATGAAAACATCATGATCCCTAACGGTTTTATCAGCAACAAGCATAAATTCACCATCTGCATAAACTGTTTTTTCCACTTTTGAAAGAGGTATTCCAACAATTTCAGAAACTTTTTCTGCAAGTTTTTCAGTGTTGTTCATACCAAATAAAATTGTATTTGATTTGTTCATTATGATCCTTTGAAAATTTTTTACATCTATATTTTATATGTTATTTTTAAAATATAAATACTAAAAATGAAAAAGTGAAAAAATATTTTATAAAAAATAGTGGAATTAATTACATAATTTATATTCTTTTAACCTTTTTAGTTAAAAAACAACACTAAAAAGTTAAATAATTTAAATATAAAGAAAGAATTAAGGTTCTTTCAAATTTTTAATAAATACAAACAATAAATAGAGGTTTTATGAAAGATAAAAAATTTTTCGATTCTAAAGAATATTTAAACAAGATTCATGCCTGATGACGTGCTGCAAACTATTTATCAGCTGGACAAATTTATTTAAGAAACAACCCGCTTTTACATGAAGAATTAAAAGCAGATGATATTAAAATTTACCCAATTGGACACTGAGGAACAATTCCTGGTCAAAACTTAATTTATGCACACTTAAACCGTGTTATTAATAAATATGACTTAGAAATGTTCTACATTGAAGGTCCTGGACATGGTGGACAAGTTATGATTTCAAACTCATATCTTGATGGAAGCTACACAGAACTTTTCCCAGAAATTACTCAAGATGTTGAAGGAATGACAAGAATGTTCAAAAGATTCTCATTCCCAGGGGGAACAGCTTCACATGCTGCACCTGAAACACCAGGAAGTATCCATGAAGGTGGAGAACTTGGATATGCACTTTCACACGCAACAGGAGCTATTTTAGATAACCCACAAATTATTGCTGCAACAGTAATTGGTGATGGTGAAGCTGAAACAGGTCCATTAGCAGCTGGATGATTCTCAAATTCATTTATTAACCCAGTAACAGATGGTGCTGTTTTGCCAATTTTACACATTAACGGTGGTAAAATTTCTAACCCTACACTTTTAGCTCGTAAAACAGATGAAGAAATTAAAAATATGCTTAACGGATTCGGATGAGACGCTATTTTTGTAGAAGGTGACGTATTTAATCCTGAAGCAATTCATGAACCAATGGCTAAAGCATTCGATGAAGCAATTGAGAAAATTTTAAAAATTCAAGCAGAAGCTCGTCAAAAAAGTGCTGATGAAGCAAAAAGAGGAATTTGACCTGTTCTTGTTGTTAGAACTCCAAAAGGATGATCTGCTCCTCACTCATTTAAAGGGGAAGTAATTGAGGGAAGTTTCAGAGCTCACCAAGTTCCGCTTCCAGTTAGTGCTGAAAACTTAACATACAAAGACGAACTTGAAAAATGACTTAGATCATACAAACCAGAAGAGTTATTTAACAAAGATGGAAGCTTCAAAGCAGAATATGCTGAAATTGCTCCTAAAGGAAACAAAAGAATGGGAATGCACCCAATTACAAATGGTGGTGTAGATCCTAAAGTTCTTGAATTATCACCATGAGAGAAATTTGCTTTAAAATTTGATAAACCAGGTGAAATTAAAGATCAAGATATGGTTAATGCTGGAAAATACTTTGCTGATATGATTGTGAAAAACCCACACAACTTCCGTGCATTTGGACCAGATGAAACTAAATCAAACCGTGTGTTTGAAGTGTTAAAAGTCACAAAAAGACAATGACTTGAAAGAGTTGATGCTGAGTTAGATGAAGCAATTGGACCAAGTGGTAGATTAATTGATTCACAATTATCAGAACACCAAGCAGAAGGATTCTTAGAAGGATATGTATTAACAGGAAGACATGGATACTTTGCTTCATATGAATCATTCTTAAGAGTTGTTGACTCAATGCTTACACAACACATGAAATGAGTTGCTAAAGCACAAAAAGTTAACTGAAGAAATGATTACCCTTCACTTAACGTAATTGCTACTTCAACAGCATTCCAACAAGACCACAACGGCTATACACACCAAGATCCAGGTATTTTAGGACACCTTGCTGATAAAAAACCTGAACTTATTCGTGAATACCTTCCAGCTGATTCAAATACTCTTTTAGCTGTATTAGAAAAAGCATTTAAAGAAAGAAATGTAATTAACTTAATCGTTGCTTCAAAACAACCTAGAGAACAATTCTACAACGTAGAAGAAGCTAAAGAATTAGTTGAAAAAGGACTTAAAGTTATTGACTGAGCATCAACAGTTAAAGATGGTGAAGAACCAGATGTTGTGCTTGTAGCAAGTGGTACAGAACCAAACCTTGAAATGCTTGCAGCAATTTCATACCTTAACAAAGAATATCCATCACTTAAAATTAGATTTGTAAACGTTGTTGATTTATTAAGACTTCGTCACCCAAGCATCGACCCACGTGGACTTAGTGATGAAGAATTTGACGCAATCTTCACAAAAGATAAACCAGTTGTATTTGCATTCCACGGATACGAAGGGTTAATTAGAGATATCTTCTTTAATAGACATAACCACAACTTAAAAGTTCATGGATATCGTGAAAAAGGAGATATTACAACTTCATTTGACATTCGTTTAATGAGTGATATGGACAGATTCCACATCTCAGAAACTGTAGCTAAAGCCGTTTATAAAGATAATGATTCTGAATTTGTAAAACAAATGCAAAATAAAGTCAAAGAACACAAAGCTTACATTAAACAATATGGTATCGATATGGATGAAGTTAGATACTGAAAATGAGAAGGTGTTAAAAAATAATATTTAACTTCAAAACCTTGCCTTATTAGGCGGGGTTTTTCTTTTACTTGCTTTCCGAGCTAGGGCAATCAAAAATCACTAATATCCCTAAAATTAAGCGATATTAGTGATTTAATGTTTCCAATTTATACACATAAAAAACGCAAATCTATAAAAGATTTGCGCCATTTTGCATTATCATTGTGAAATTGGTAATCCGTATTCGTCTCTTTGAGCACCACAAATTGCTAAAATAAGGTCGATAATATATCAAATACCAAATGTAACTACACAAAAAATTAATTTACAAATTCCTAAACCAATTCTTCCAGCATAAAATCTATCTACTCCTAAACCACCTAAGAAAAAGCTTAAAAGTACTAAAGTAGTTCTGTTTTTTCTACTTACTTGTGGGAACCCACCGAATCCCATGTTCATATTGTTATTCATGTTATTGTTCATGTTGAAATTTCCGTTTCCAAAATTGTTTCCATTTCCGAAGTTATCTCCGTTATTCATATTCTCTCCTTTTTTTGTTTTTTTATTAATTGCTAGTATTATATATTATTTTTATAATTCTTAAATTTAGGGTTATTAAGCAATTTTTGTGGTTATTTACTTCTTTCTAATTTATCAAGCAATTTATTAATGTATAAGCCAACTGCAGCATCTTTGTAATGATGTTCAAAAATTTCATCAGCAATTTCTTTGTATCTTTTTACTGAGTTTCCTAAAGCAACAGCTTTACCAATTTTTCCTTGTGTTGTAGCGTCGTTACCTGAATCACCAATGTGAATTGCATTTTGTGGATCAATTCCTAAAAAGTTGCAATAGAACACTTCTGCATCACCTTTTGTAGCTTCTGGCGCTGTAATTTCTAAAGCGTGGTCTTTATGTCCGCTAAGAGCAACGTTAAGCTTCCCTTCAAATTTCTTGCTTAATTCTTTTCATAAACGATGCACTTTCTTTCTTGATGGCGATCACACAAGAACTTTAAAAACATCTAAATCATTTTTAAAAGCACTTAATGGTTTACCTGTAAATTTAGTAAAAATCATAATTGCTTTCATAAAAATATTTCTTACATAAGCGTGATTTACAGGGTCTGAATTTAAAATAAAACTTGCTTTAGCTTTATCCAATTCATTAAAAAGATCTTGCATAACTGATTTTTCAATTGAAAAGTTTTTAATTGATTTATTGTGGTGAATAATTTGAGCTCCATTTCAAGCAATATAATTTAAATCACCAATTTTTGAAACGATGTATTCAGTTTCGTGATTAATTCCTCTACCTGTAGATACAACTACTTTTATACCTACTTTTTTAGCTCTTTCAATTGCTTCTAAGTTTTCTTTACTTGGAACTTTTGTGTAATTATCTTTTGAATCAAGTAAAGTCGCATCTAAGTCGACAAAAATTATTTCTGGTTTCTTCATAATCTTAATTATATAGAGAATTTAGATAATAAAAAATGCAAAAGGTCGTTTATAGACCTTCTGCAAGATTAATCTTCTTCGTTTCGAGTAACCACAGCATTGAATTGTAATGACCTAGGACAAATAAATGCCTTTAAGGTTTCATTATATTGAAGATATAGTACGTTTTTAGAATATTCTCGAATGTAAGGTTTTTCGTTTAGAAATTCTAGCTTCAAAATTGGGATATTAGTCACTTCTCTTTTTGATTCTTCCAAATCGCTATTAACAACTGGCGTGATTTCAACTTGGTGACTAAGCAAAATATTTTTGGTAAGCAGTTCTTTTTCACGTGGATTAAAAAAACCATTAACAAATTTGTAAACAACATCTAATTGAGTTTGAATTTCGCTTTCAGAAACTCCATCAAAGACCTTATTTTCCTTAATGAAACTAACAAAATCATTATCAAAATTTTCTCTTTGAAAGAAATTTTTTTGCTTAGTTTTTCATATTCTTAAAAACTGATCAATGATGAATATTTCTCCTACTAAACCAATAATATAAATATGCTCATCATTGCAATAATTACATAATGTATAAACTCTTGCTCCCATATGTATGTATTATATATTGTTTTATGAATTATAATTTAGACATATGCAAAGATATGAACAAGAGTATTGAGATAAAAATTTAAGCATTATTGGCCTTGATGAAGTGGGTCGGGGGTGTGTTGCTGGCCCAATGGTAGTAGCTGGAGTAATTTTCCCAATTAACTACGAAAATAGCAAAATTAAAGATTCCAAAAAGCTTACTGCAAAACAAAGAGAAGAACTTTTTGAAATAATTAAAAAAGATGCACTTGAAGTAGTTTATGCATTTATGAGTGAAGAAGAAATTTTTAATTTAAACCCTAAAAAAGCATCAAAAACAGGAATGGAAAGATGTTTAGAGCTTATCAAAACTAAAATCGACTTAGTTATAACTGATTTTGAGAAAATTGAGACTAAAATAGAGCAAATTAATTTAGTTAAAGGTGATCAAAAAAGCATTAGCATTGCCGCAGCAAGCATTGTAGCTAAAGTTGTTCGTGATCAATATATGGACAATCTTAGTTCAAAGCACCCTGAATTTGGTTGGGATAGAAACAAAGGATATCTAACCAAGGAACATTTAAAGGCTATTTTTGTATACGGAATCACTGATTTTCATAGAAAGAATTTTGAACCCATAAAAAGCATTTTAAGCACAAAAAACAATGGTATAAATTAATTTTTAACTAATTTTAGCGATTATTATATGTGGTAAAATTAGTATTATGATAAAAGTCAATAACTTAACATTTAGATACCGTCCAGATGATTTAAAACCTGCACTTAATAACGTTAGTTTTGAGATCAAAAGAGGCGAATATGTAGCAATTTTAGGACATAATGGATCAGGGAAAAGTACCTTATCTAAAATACTTGTAGCATTACTTAAACCGCAAAAAGGAACCATCGAAATTGATGGTATTTTATACTCTAAAGAAAACCTTAGAAAAATCAGACAAAAAATTGGAATTATCTTTCAAAACCCTGATAACCAATTTGTGGGTTCAAGTGTCGAAGATGATATTGCTTTTGGACTTGAAAATAAGAATATGCCACAAAACGAGATGAAAAAGCGAGTGTTAGAGTATGCTAAAAGAGTTGATATGCAAAAACACTTAGAAAAAGAGCCTGAAAATCTTAGTGGTGGTCAAAAACAAAGAGTTGCTATCGCTTCTGTGCTTGCTTTAGACCCTGAAGTTGTTATCTTCGATGAAGTTACTTCAATGCTTGACCCTAAAGGTAAAAGTAGAATTATTGAAATTATCAAAGAAATTCAAGCTGATGAAAATAAGACTTTAATTTCAATTACACATGATATGGATGAAGCGATTTTAGCTGATAAATGTTTAGTTTTCGCTGGTGGAGAGCTTGTTGCAGCTGGATCACCAAAAGAAATTCTTAACAATAAAGAAATCATTGATATTGCTAAAATAGACTCGCCTTTTTACTACAGAATTAGTGAAAAACTAAATGGAATTGAACCTACATATAACGAGGAGGAGTTGATTAACGAATTATGCAAATAAAAATTAAAAATCTTAGTCATATTTTCTCCCGTAAAACACCATGAGAATTTCAAGCTCTAAATAATGTAAATTTTGAAGTTAAGCAAGGTGAATATGTTGGAGTTATTGGACAAACAGGAAGTGGTAAAACCACTTTTATTGAACATTTAAATGGTCTTTTATTGCCTACAAAAGGTGAAATTACCTGAATTTACGATACAGACATTTATAATAAAAAAATTAAGCAAAATGAAGTTAATACTTTAGAAGTTTATTGTTCAAATCCTAAAATGAAAAACTCAGTTCGTTTTAGATACAACCAATATGATGAGAACAAAAAACTTATTCGCCAGAACAAACGTTTCAGAAAAATCAAAACGCTCCGTAAAAATGTAGGAATTGTTTTCCAATTTGCTGAATATCAACTTTTTAAAGCAACAATTGAAGAAGATATCATCTTTGGACCTGTTTCATTAGGAGTTCCTATAGAAGAAGCTAAAAAAAGAGCTGAAAAATACATTCAACTTGTAGGGCTTCCTACCAGTTATTTAAAAAGAAGTCCATTTGACCTAAGTGGTGGGCAAAAAAGAAGGGTTGCTCTTGCGGGGATTTTAGCAATGGAGCCTAATTGTTTAGTAGTTGACGAACCTACAGCTGGACTTGATCCTGTTGGAGTTAAAGAAATTTTGGATATCATTACTGATTTAAATGAAAACCACAATGTTACCATTATTAATGTAACACATGATCTTGATAATATTTTAGCTAGAAGCAAGAGAGTTATCATTTTTAAAGATGGACAAATTGTGCGTGATGGTAAACCCTATGAAATTCTTAATGATGTGGAGTTTCTTAAAGAAAATAACTTACAACCCCCAAAATTGCTTGAATTTGTAAATAAACTAAGAAATAAAGGAATTAACGTTCCACAAGTAACAACAGAAGAAGAATTAATTACTTTCCTTAATGATTATTTAAAAAGTAAAGGAGTTAACTAATGAAAAGTGTATTTGGTAGATACATCCCTGGTGATAACTCTTTTATGTATCGTCTTGATCCAAGGATTAAAATTTTAATTGCCATTTTCTATATCGTTTTTGTTTTCATTTCACAGTATTTCATTGATATGGTGATTTTATTGGCACCATTAATTATTGTTTATTTATTTACAATTAAGAAAGTTAGACCACTTATTTCAATGCTAAAATTTCCAATTTTTGTATCGTTAGTGATCCTTTTAGTTAACATTTATTCACTTACTAATTATCAAGTTGGAATTAAAGGATATTATCCAGCTTCATTTATTAAGTTCTTCCAAGGTTCTGAACAAAAAATTAATATTGATAGTGCAACATTTATGATTAATGGAGTTTTAACTACTTTAAAACGTGGTAGCACATATCGTGTTGAATATGGAATTTCAATGCTTACTTTAAATAAAACATTATCTCTTTTCTTAAGAGTTTATACAATGATTTTATCAACTACAATTTTAACTAATACAACAAGACCAATTTTACTTACTAAAGCACTTGAAGATTTAATGTGACCGCTTAAATTCTTATTTGTACCAGTGCACATTATTGCGATGATTATTTCAATTGCACTTCGTTTTATTCCAACACTTTTAGATGAAGCGCAAAGAATTATGAAAGCTCAATCATCTAGGGGAGTTGATTTCAAAAATGGTAATATTAAAGAAAAAGTAGTAGCTTTTACCACCTTAATTATTCCGCTTTTCATTTCATCATTTGCTAAAGCGGAAGATTTATCAAATGCAATGGAAACTAGAGGGTATGATCCATACGAAAAAAGAACTAAATATAGACAATTAAAACTTAAATGACTTGATCTTTTTGTAGTCTTATTTATCCTTTCATTAATGGCCTTTTTAATTGTTAATATTATAAATCCAGGTCTAAACGGCGGATACCTTCCTTCTTGATACACCCTTTTAAAAGTTGTATAAAAAAACTCGCAATCGCGAGTTTTGCTCGATTGTAATTTGCATTGCAACGCGGAGGGGCAAAAACACAAGAAAAAAAACATGGCTGCACGCCACGCTTTTTTCTTGTGTTTTTGTTTCTTTTAAATTTATTAAAATTTTTTTGTGGTGTTTTTGCAAAGGATCCACATAAATGAATTATAAAAGAATTTGTTTCAAAAATAGGGCACAACTAGAACTTTTTTTAAAAAATTATTCGATTTCTTTAGAAAAAATTGCAAAAATTCTTGGTTTTTCAAAATCTACAATATGAAGAGAAATAAAAAATAATTCGACCGAAAATGGGTATATAGCTGAAGAAACTGAAAACAAATCTAAAATAAGAGAAAAATGAAAATATCAATTTAAATTGGAATCTGATTTTTATTATTACAAGGAATTCACAAAAGTATTTTTAGAAAACTTTGACAATACTTATTCAGGGGTAAAAATTACCTGATTCAAAATAAAGAATCATTATGATTTTCCAATACCTACAATCAAAACAATTTACAATTGAATGAACAGTGGGTTATGAGCTTTGACAATAAAAACAAGCTACGTCCACGTTATAAAAAAGGTGGAAAAAGAACTGGTGACACAACAACAAGACTTGTAGGTAATAGATATGTTATACCAATAACTTTTAGACCTAAAAATGTTAATGATAGATCTGAATTTGGACATTGAGAAGCTGATTTAATTGTCGGTAAAAAAGGAAAAACCACTGCACATTTATTAACCTTTGAAGAAAGACAAACTCGTTACGGATTGATAAGAAAAGTACCAGATAAAAATCCGTGAAATGTGGCAAAAGTGTTGTTTGAATTAATTAAAGAAAAAAGACTAAATGTTAAATCTATAGCTATTGATAACGGACTGGAATTTAAGTCGTTTTTCATGATTGGTTATAGGTTGCAAATTAAAATTTATAAAGCTGATTCATATGCTTCTTTCCAAAAAGGATCAATTGAAAACTTTGATGGTTTAATAAGAAGAAAATATCCGAAGAAAACGAATTTTATCAAAATATCGGATGAAGAAATTATGGAAACAGAAAAACAAATAAACAATATGCCAAGAGAAATTCTTGATTATTTTTCAGCTGATGAGTTGTTTTTCGATTTGTATTATTATAAAAAACCTTGAGATTCGAAAATACAAGAAATCCAATTATATGATCGTGCTTTTAGAAAAAGAAAGTCCAATACTGAAAGAAACAAATTCTTCAAATGATATAAAAAATAATTAAAATTTAAAGAAACACTACAAAAAACACCACCTCATATGTTGCGTTGGGAGTGGTGTTTTTGTTGCACTGGAGATTACACTCAAGCAAAACTCGCAATCGCGAGTTTTTTATTAAGCTTCTGGAGCTTCTTCAATAAGCTTTTTAGCATCTTCAATTTTAACTGTGAAAAATGAAGTAACTCCACGTTTTTGCATTGTAGCACCAAAAAGGTGATCTACACGTGTCATTGTTCCATGACGGTGAGTAATAACGATAAATTGTGTTTGATGTTTAAGTTGTTGTAAGTATTCAGCAAATCTCACAACATTTGATTCATCAAGTGCAGCTTCAACCTCATCTAAGATACAAAGAGGAAGAGGTCTTGCTTTAAGAATTGCAAATAAAAGAGAAATTGCAATAAGTGATTTTTCACCACCAGAGAATAGCTTTAAGTTCTTAATACTTTTACCTGGAGGTTGCGCAAAAATTGAAATTCCAGATTCAAGCACATTTTTAGGATCTACAAATTCAACTTTAGCGCTTCCACCACCAAACATTGAGCTAAAGACGTTGTTAAACTCTAAGTTAATATCATGCACAACGTTTGTTAAGCGAGTAATAATGATTTTATCCAGTTCTGCAATAGCTTCAATAACTGCATTTTTAGCTTCAACAAGTTCATCACGATCAGCTGTAAGTTTGTTGTATCTTGATTCTACTTCTTCAAGTTGTTCGATAGATTCAAGGTTTACATTTCCAAGTTCAGCAATTTCACTTCTAATATCAGCAATAATTTCACCAGCAGCTTCCACTGAAATTTGAAGTGGGAAGTTTTCTCTTGCAAATTCTAAAGTTAATTTATAGAACTCAGAAAGACGTTCTTTATGCACTGCAAGTGTTGAAGATGCTCTGTTAGCTTCTTCAATTTTGCTACGGTATGAATTGTTTAATGCTTTTAAATTTTTGTATAAGTCATTTCTACTTCTATCAAGAGCATTAATTTCATCATCTAAAGTAGCTTTAGTGCTTCTTTTAGCTGAAAGATCGAATTGAGTTACTGAAAGATTTCTTTTAGCTTTATTTAAATCTTCAAGCGCATCATTTACTTTAGCTTCTTTGCCTACATTTTGCACACTTTCACCAAGTGATGAAGCTTGCACTTTAGCTTCTTCAAGCGCAGCATTGGCATTTTCTAAAAGAACATTATTAGCACTAATTTTACTGCTATATTCTCTAAAATAATGTTCTTTTTGGTTTCTTTCGGTAGCAAGGTTTTCAATTTCGGTTTGAATAGCACTCATTTGAGAGTTAATTCCAGGAAGTTCATTTTCCATTTCTTGAATTTTTCTATCTAAACCAAGGAGTTCTTCACTTTCTTGTTGAACCCCTCCAACCATAACTCCACCAGGACGAACAATGTCCCCTTCCATGCTGACAACCATATATTTTCTTTCTAATAAAACAGAGATTTTATCAGCAAGATCAACTTTATCAACAACAATGACGTTTCCAAGTAAGAATTGCGCTAATTTAGCAAATTCAGGTTTAGTTTTAACTAAATCACTCGCGATTCCAACAAATCCTGGTTGACTTCTAAGCACAAGTAAATAATCGTCTCTAATTCCTTTTTCTTTAATTGAAGTAAGAGGGATAAATGTAGCTCTACCACCATTATTTGCTTTTAAAAAGTTAATTGCTTTAACAGCTGTATCTGAATTATCAACTACAATGTGTTGCAATGCGTTAGATAAAATAGTCTCAATAGCTACTGAATATTTACTTTCGACTTCAATTAAATCAGCAACAATCCCTTTAAACCCTCTAAAGTTAGATTTATTTTCTAAAATAGTTCTAGTCCCTTTAAAAAGGTTAGTTCTTTTGCTTTGTTTTTCTTTTAACAGTCTTAATTGAGTTTCGTAAGAAATTTTACGTTTATTAAGAGATTCGAATTTAGCTCTTCTTTCATTTAATAAAGCATTTTTTTGACTGATAAATGTTTTTGATTCTTCTAACTTACTTTCAAGATCATTTTTGATATCTTGGTAGTAGTTAATTTGGTGTGTAAGTTGTTCAATTTGATTAAATATAGCTTTCTTTCTTTGTTCTGGATCAACATTTAACTCACCACGAGCAATCATTTGAAGTCTTTGGTTTTCTAAATCAAATGAACGCTCTAAGTTGTTAATGGTTTGATTAAGAGCCATTTCAACACCAGCAAGCTTATTAATTTCATTATTAAGTTCATTTGATTCAATTTTCTTACGATCAATTTTTTTAGTAATTTCTTCAATATCGTTTTCGTATGATTCTTTAGTTTCTTGAACACCTTCTAAGTTTGCATTAAGTTCTTCGCTCAGTGCTGATAATCTTTCAATTTCGTGTGCTAAATAACCAATTTCAATTTCTTTAAGTTCTCTGGATTTATCACGATATTTAATAGCTTTTTCAGCTTGTTTTCTTAATGGTTCAAGTTGTCTTTCAAGTTCATTAATACTTGTGTTGATGTTTTTTAATGAACCTTCACTTTTTTCTAATTTTTTAATTGCTTCTTCTTTTCTGGTTTTGTATTTAGATACACCAGCAGCTTCTTCAAAAATTCCTCTTCTTTGTTCATCACTAGATTGAGCAATCTCACTAACTGTTCCTTGAGAAATAATTGCAAGTGAGCTTTTTCCAATTCCTGATTGCATTGCAAGAGCTTTAATTTGACTATGAAGAGCAGGTTTATTGTTCATAAAATATTGGTTTAAACCTTTTCCTCTTTGAATCACCCTTTCGATTGTCACAACACCTTCTTGTGGGTCTTCAAATGTTAATTTTACGCTTGCTTTATTCATTGCAGGCACAATTTTTGATCCTGAGAAAATAACATCTTGCATGTTATCCCCACGAAGTTCTTTTGAACTTTGTTCCCCTAAAACTCATTTGATCGCATCGTTGATGTTACTTTTACCTGAACCGTTAGGTCCTACAACTCCAACAACACCCCCATCAAAACGAAGTGTAACTGGATCAGCAAAACTTTTAAATCCATGTGTTTCAACTTTAATTAATTTCATTTTTTACCTTCTTTAATTGTCGCTTTTTAACTTAGTTAAAGCATCAGTAGCTGCTTGCGTTTCAGCTTCTTTTTTTGTATTCCCTATTCCGCTACCATAAATTATTTTATCATGGATAGCTTTTGCCTTGAATTTTCCATCACTGAGCTGCTCAACTTGATAGTGGATATTTTCCTTGCTTACGCTTTGGAAGTATTCTTGAAGCTCAGTTTTTGAATCTTTGTTATGTCCGCCATGAATATCATCGATAATATCAAAAAGATATTTACCAATGAATTTAGCAGCAAAACGAAATCCTTTATCTAAATAAACTGCAGCAACCATTGCTTCAAAAACATCAGCTCTTACTTTTTGAGAAAACTTAACATCAGTTTCCATTTGTCCACTTCCAGTGCGGATAAGCTCCACTAAACCAAGTGATTCGGTAATGTTTGCAAGAGTTTCGGTTCGCACTACATTAGCTCTAAGTCGAGTTTGATATCCAGGTTCCAATTTATTATATTTACGGAAAATGTAATCTGAAGAAACTAACTGCAAAATTGCATCCCCTAAAAATTCTAGCTTTTCATAACTATGAGCTGATCGATGATTTACCAAATATGACGAGTGAGTGATGGCTTCTTGATATAGTTTAATATTCGAAGTTTCAATTTCGTTTAGAAACAAAAAATGCTCAAGTGAAGTTGCTTTAGTAATTATTTTATTCATTAGCAACCTCTTTTAATTTATTTAAAAGATCATTTTCAAAGGCTGCTTTAAGTTTTTCAAGTGTTGTTTCATAGCTTTTTTGATCGCTAGACCCGTGATTTTTAATTGCTAGAACATTAACACCTAAAACTCAACCAGAAGCTGCATTTCGATAATCTAAAACTTCCATTGTATCTTTGAAAGCACCTTTTAAAAGAAGTGCAGCAAGCTTATATTTAAGCTTTTTCATAATTGACTCTTTTAAAAGGTCTCTAAATGTGAAAATTGCACCTTCATAACTTTTTAGAATTAAATTTCCAGCATATCCATCGCAAATAGCAATGTCGTAATCACCTTTAAGCAAGTTTCTTGGTTCACTAAAACCAATAAAATTAATGCTTGAATCTTGCTTAATTAACTTAGCAGATTCTTGTAAAAGCTCTGGCCCTTTATATTCTTCTGTCCCAATATTTAAAATAGTAAGTTTTGGATTGTTTTTACCATGCATTTGCTTATAAAAAGCATTAGTTAGCTTAGCTCATTCATATAAATATTCAGGTTTAACTATAATGTTAGCCCCAATATCTAAAAAGAGTGTTTTTTCTCTTTTTACTGTATTAATTTCAGCCATAAATGCAGGACGACTAATTCCATGAATACGCTTAGCTTTAAGAGTTAAAAGTGAAATGTAAGCACCACTATCACCACTAGAAACAATTGCATCAGCTTCTTTATTTAAAACTAAATCAATAGCTTGATTCATTGAAAAATCTTCTTTGATAATAGCGCGGATGTTTTTAATATCACTTGGTTTGTTTTTATTTAAAATGAATTTGATGTTGCTTGGAATTTCTTGATCGTACTTAATTTCATCAGTGTTTCCAACTAAAATAATTTCAATTTCTGG
The DNA here is from genome assembly GCF_012220205.1 of Mycoplasmopsis gallinacea. Classification (NCBI taxonomy): domain Bacteria; kingdom Bacillati; phylum Mycoplasmatota; order Mycoplasmoidales; family Metamycoplasmataceae; genus Mycoplasmopsis; species Mycoplasmopsis gallinacea. Next base: position 358,812 of record NZ_CP047225.1, read on the forward strand.
ATTATTTGTAGTAAATTTGAGTGAAGCAAAAAAAGCGGCCATTGGACCGTTATCATTCCCGTTAATATCGAAAGCAATTCTATACTTAATCATTATTCTACCCCAATGTAAAAGTGATAATTCGGTTGATTTCCCTCGATAATTTCAACTTCAATATCATATTTACTATTAATATAATTAAGTAATTCTTCTGCTTCAGTTAAGCTAGATTCATCTCCATAATAAATTGACACGATTTCATTTTTTGGTTTAATCATGCGGTCTACTAATTTTCTACCAGCTGTAAAGAGATCTTTTTCAGAAGCAACAATTTTGTTATCTAAAATACATAAAAAGTCTTCTTCTTTGATTTTAACATTATTAATTTTGGTATTACGCACAGCTTGTGTAATTTCACCAGTTGATACACCTGCAATTGCTTCTTGCATTTGTTCTAAGTTATCTTCTGAAGGAATTTCACTGTTGAAATTCATCATTGCTGTAATTCCTTGAATTTGAGTTTTAGTTGGGACAATAATTACATTTTTATCAGTAACCACTTGGGCAGCTTGTTGAGCAACTAAAATCACGTTTGAATTATTAGGAAGCACAAACACAGTTTCAGCATTAACTTGTTCAATTGCATTAATTAAATCTTGAGCTGAAGGGTTTTGAGTTTGCCCGCTTTCAACAATGTAATCACAGTTAAGTTCTTTCATTGTTCGAATAATTCCATTCCCTAAATTACATGAAACTACACCACAAAGAGCTCTAGGAGAATTTTTATCTGCAAGTTCCATAGTTGTAGCTTTAGAATCGTTAGCTTGCAGTGTCATATTCTCAGATTTAATTTTGATAAATTCACCGTATTTTTGACCAAAGTTAAGCATATCACCAGGTTTTAAAGTGTGCCCATGTACTTTTAAAAGGTTATCATCATTAACAATAACTAATGAGTTAGCAATTTTTTCAAGTTCAGCGTTAAATTTGTTTTTGTCAAAATCTTTTCAATTTGGCATATCAATTAAAAACTCAGTGCAGTATCCAAATTCACCATCATAAACCTCGCTATCACTAATAAAAGCTGTGATTGCCTCTTGCTCTTCTTTTAAGTTCACTGGATTTCCATGAAGAAATTCATTCATTCCTCATAAGATTTGGTATAAACCTTCCCCGCCACTATCGGTAACTCCAACTTCACGAAGAGTTTTTAATTTATTTGGAGTTTCATCACAACTTTTACGAGCGTAAGCAACAATTTCATCAAAAAGATCTTCTATTTCAAGGTCTTTTTGATCAAAGTGATTTTTACGTAAATTTTCTGAAATTTCCCGAATAACAGTTAAGATAGTTCCTTCAATTGGTTTAAATACTGATTTGTAAGCTCTCTGAGTTGCTGATTCAAAAGCGATGATTAAATCATTTGCAGAAAGTTTCTTTTTCTTATCGACACCAAGAGCAAAACCTTTTCAAATTTGGCTTAAAATAACCCCTGAGTTTCCTCTAGCTTCATAAATGGTATCATGAGCAACTGACGCAGCTACTTTAGATACATCTGGATTGTTTAGTTTTTCAAGGTTTTTAACAGTAGCTAAAAATGTTGAAGACATATTAGTTCCAGTATCACCATCAGGAACTGGAAAAACATTTAATGAATCGATTCTGTTTTTGTTATTTGCTAATGCATAAGCACCAGAGATTATAGCTTTGGATAATTTTTCTCCATCTAAAAATTTAGACATTAATTACTCCTTTAATGAAAATAGTTAAATTATCTAATTTCATTTTTTTCTTTTTAAGTTCATATTGTAATCTTTGTAAGATCTCTTTTGAAATAATATTTACTGATATATCGTTTTGAATTTGTAAGTTGACTTTAAAAACTCAACCTTGGTTTAATTGGTAAACATGTAAGCGATTAAAAATTTGTTTCTCATCTAATGGTCAATCAAGTTCTTCTTGTTCTTGTTCAAGGCCTGAATTATTTAAGGGCAAAATTGAAACAATTCCTGGTTGAGCAATAATTACCCTGTAGAAAATTTCTTGTGCAGCTTCAATACTCATGCGCAAATACCTCTTGCCTATTTAAATATGAAATTTAAATATATAATATTAATATTATTTTATAAAGTAATTAATTGTTATTATATACAAAAAAAGGAAAATTGAAAATGTCTCATAGTGAAATGATAGGGATTGTACTTGATATTTACCCTTATGAAGAAAATGCTCATATAGTTTCATTTTATACCAATAGCGGAATTTTGAATTTATATGCACTTGGACTTTCTAAACCAAAGAGCAAAAACAGAGCAAATTTACAAATTGGACTTCCTGTAAGAATTGAATATTATAAGCCACGTTTTGAAGGAAAAATCGGAAAGCTCAAAAAAGTTCATATTGTAGAGAATTTTAAATTTTATGATGAGACAGTTAGCCAATTTAAATTAAAAATTACTAAGGTTTTAAAACAATGTGAATTTCGCAGCTTATTTGTGAGCAAATACCTTAAAATTCTTCCTGAAATTAACCCCTATAATATAAATTATATATATACGCATTTTTTAACCCAGTTTATAACTATGTTTGGGATAGCTCCAAACTTCAGTAGTTGTAGGATTTGTAACAGTTATAAAGCAATCGTTTATTTTGATTTAGAAGAAGGTGGTTTTATTTGCAATATTCATGAAGAACAAAAATGAATGGATGTTAATTTACTTAATTTAATTTGATCTTCTTATAATGATGTCTATACATATATAAATAATGTTGATGAACTCTTTAATAATGATTTTCAAAAAAAGTTAAAAAAAGTTTTGGTTAAAAATGGTGTTGGTGTATAATAATATCACGCAAATTAAAAACGAAGCTTTTCAAAAAAATATTTAAAAAAGTTTTTGATTTTTAAAAATGGTGTTATAATAATTTAGCAACATTTGCGAAATAAAAAGTTCTTTGAAAACTAGATATATACAATGTACATGACAGTCAATTTTTTCGAGAGTTTGATCCTGGCTCAGGATGAACGCTGGCTGTGTGCCTAATACATGCATGTCGAGCGGAGTTCTTCGGAACTTAGCGGCGAATGGGTGAGTAACACGTACTTAACGTGCCCCCTTGATTGGGATAACGCTGAGAAATTAGCGCTAATACCGGATACTTAAATATCTCGCATGAGGTATTTATAAAAGGAGCCTTTAAAGCTTCACAAGGGGATCGGGGTGCGTAACATTAGCTAGTTGGTGAGGTAATGGCTCACCAAGGCGATGATGTTTAGCGGGGTTGAGAGACTGATCCGCCACACTGGGACTGAGATACGGCCCAGACTCCTACGGGAGGCAGCAGTAGGGAATTTTCCACAATGGGCGAAAGCCTGATGGAGCGACACAGCGTGCAGGATGAAGGCCTTCGGGTTGTAAACTGCTGTTATAAGGGAAGAAAAAGTCGAGGAGGAAATGCCTTGACCTTGACGGTACCTTATCAGAAAGCAACGGCTAACTATGTGCCAGCAGCCGCGGTAATACATAGGTTGCAAGCGTTATCCGGAATTATTGGGCGTAAAGCGTCTGTAGGTTGTTTGTTAAGTCTGGTGTGAAAACTTGGGGCTCAACCCCAAATTGCATTGGATACTGGCAAACTAGAATTGTGTAGAGGTTAGCGGAATTCCTTGTGAAGCGGTGGAATGCGTAGATATAAGGAAGAACATCAACATGGCGAAGGCAGCTAACTGGACACATATTGACACTGAGAGACGAAAGCGTGGGGAGCAAACAGGATTAGATACCCTGGTAGTCCACGCCGTAAACGATGATGATTAGCTGATGGGGAACTCATCGGCGCAGCTAACGCATTAAATCATCCGCCTGAGTAGTATGCTCGCAAGAGTGAAACTTAAAGGAATTGACGGGGATCCGCACAAGCGGTGGAGCATGTGGTTTAATTTGAAGATACGCGTAGAACCTTACCCACTCTTGACATCTTCTGCAAAGCTATAGAGATATAGTGGAGGTTAACAGAATGACAGATGGTGCATGGTTGTCGTCAGCTCGTGTCGTGAGATGTTCGGTTAAGTCCTGCAACGAGCGCAACCCTTGTCCTTAGTTAAACGTTCTAGGGAGACTGCCCGGGTAACCGGGAGGAAGGTGGGGACGACGTCAAATCATCATGCCTCTTACGAGTGGGGCAACACACGTGCTACAATGGATGGTACAAAGAGACGCAATACGGCGACGTGGAGCAAATCTCAAAAAACCATTCTCAGTTCGGATTGTAGTCTGCAACTCGACTACATGAAGTCGGAATCGCTAGTAATCGTAGATCAGCTACGCTACGGTGAATACGTTCTCGGGTCTTGTACACACCGCCCGTCACACCATGGGAGCTGGTAATGCCCGAAGTCGGTTTTGTTAACTACGGAGACAACTGCCTAAGGCAGGACTGGTGACTGGGGTGAAGTCGTAACAAGGTATCCCTACGAGAACGTGGGGATGGATTACCTCCTTTCTACGGAGTACACCTTTCAGTTTAGTGCTGAAAAATACAACAAAAATTATTAAATATTAACGACAAATAATAGGTCATGTCATATATCTAGTTTTGAGAGAACTTTCTCTCTTTGTTCTTTGAAAACTGAATAGTAAAGTAAAGATATTAAATTAATATAACAACGACATCAAAAAATAAATTAGTCAATTTGTTTTGTGATACCGAGTTAATTATTATTTTAAAAATAATAATTTATTGAAATGTCTTTGAATACATCAAACAAATAGGTAAATATTGTTACAACTTTTAAATAAGTAAGAGTTTGTGGTGGATGCCTTGGGTCTGGAAGTCGATGAAGGACGTGATTACCTGCGATAAGCCTCGTGGAGCTGGATATGAGCTACGATACGGGGATTTCCGAATGGGGAAACCTAGCTAGAGTAATTTCTAGTTGCTGTATAATGAATCAAATAGTTATATAGACGAGACACGTTGTGAACTGAAACATCTTAGTAGCAACAGGAAGAGAAAATAAATAATGATTCCATTAGTAGCGGCGAGCGAACGTGGAAGAGCCCAAACCGACATTAGTCGGGGTTGTAGGACTATCTACATGAAGTTACAAATCTTTATCATAGCAGAATAGCGTGGGAAAGCTAAGCAAAGAGGGTGATACTCCCGTAAGCGAAATGGTAAAGACTTCTGATAGTATCCTGAGTAGGGCGGGGCACGTGAAACCCTGTCTGAATCTGCCGGGACCATCCGGTAAGGCTAAATACTAACCAGACACCGATAGTGAACTAGTACCGTGAGGGAAAGGTGAAAAGAACCCCGGGAGGGGAGTGAAATAGATTCTGAAACCACTTACTTACAATTAGTCAGAGCCCATTAAAGGGTGATGGCGTACATCTTGCAGTATGGACCGGCGAGTTATGATAACATGCGAGGTTAAGTGGATAAAAGCGGAGCCGCAGAGAAATCGAGTCTTAATAGGGCGTTTAGTATGTTGTCATATACCCGAAACCATGTGATCTATTCATGAGCAGGCTGAAGCTTGGCTAACCCCAAGTGGAGGGCCGAACCGTAGTACGCTAAAAAGTGCCCGGATGACTTGTGAATAGTGGAGAAATTCCAATCGAACTTGGAGATAGCTGGTTCTCCTCGAAATAGCTTTAGGGCTAGCGTGTGATGTTAAACTTTGGTGGTAGAGCACTGAATATGGAATGGCTGCGCCTAGCGGTACTGACTATAATCAAACTCCGAATACCATTGTGTATTGTCATGCAGTCGGAACCGGGGTGCTAACGTCCCGGCTCGCGAGGGCAACAACCCAGATCGTCGGCTAAGGTCCCAAAATTGTGTTAAGTCAGAAAGGTTGTGAGATTTCATAAACAACTAGGAGGTTGGCTTAGAAGCAGCCATCCTTTAAAGAGTGCGTAATAGCTCACTAGTCAAGAGATCTTGCGCCAATAATGTAACGGGAGTAAAACACAATACCGAAGCCACGGGTACGAAAGTACGTTAGAGGAGCGTTCTTAGGGCGGTGAAGTCAGACCGTGAGGACTGGTGGAGCGCTAAGAAGTGAGAATGCCGGTATGAGTAACGATTTGAGGTGAGAATCCTCAACGCCTATTGGGAAAGGTTTCCTGGGGAAGGTTCGTCCACCCAGGGTTAGTCAGGACCTAAGGAGAGGCCGAAAGGCGTATTCGATGGATAACAGGTTAATATTCCTGTACTGGCTGTTATTAGTGATGGAGTGACGGAGAAGGATAACATTACCCATTATTGGATTTGGGGGTAAATGCAAACTGGTGAGTGTAGTTAAATGCGCACTCTATAACCGGGATGTATGATGCATAGCTCATTTGAGCGAATTATGTGATTTCATGCTTCCAAGAAAAGCTTCTAAACGTTTAAAATAACGGTCACCTGTACCGAGAACGGACACACGTTCCCAAGATGAGTATTCTAAGGCGAGCGAGAAAACTAGTGTTAAGGAACTCTGCAAAATGACCCCGTAAGTTCGCGAGAAGGGGTGCCAACTTTGAGTTGGCCACAGTAAATTGTGAGGGGCAACTGTTTATCAAAAACACAGCTCTCTGCTAAACCGTAAGGTGATGTATAGGGGGTGAAGCCTGCCCAGTGCCCGAAGGTTAAGTGGATGCGTTAGCTTATGCGAAGCGTTGAAATGAAGCCCGGGTGAACGGCGGCCGTAACTATAACGGTCCTAAGGTAGCGAAATTCCTTGTCGGCTAAATACTGACCTGCACGAAAGGCGCAATGATCTCTCAACTGTCTCAACACTAGACTCGGTGAAATTATGGTCCCAGTGAAAACGCTGGGTACCCGCATCAAGACGAAAAGACCCCATGGAGCTTTACTACAACTTCGTATTGGAACTTGGCCTAACATGTGTAGGATAGGTGGGAGACGTTGATCTTAAGGCGCTAGCCTTAAGGGAGTCGCCGTTGAAATACCACCCTTGGTATGTTGAGTTTCTAACCTGCCGCCGTTATCCGGTGGGGGGACAGTGCGTGGTGGGTAGTTTGACTGGGGCGGTCGCCTCCTAAAAGGTAACGGAGGCGTTCAAAGGTACACTCAATATGGTCAGAAACCATATGTAGAGCGCAAAGGTAGAAGTGTGCTTGACTGCGAGACCTACAAGTCGAGCAGGTGCGAAAGCAGGACTTAGTGATCCGGCTGTACGTCATGGAACGGCAGTCGCTCAACGGATAAAAGTTACCCTGGGGATAACAGGCTTATCTTGCCCAAGAGATCACATCGACGGCAAGGTTTGGCACCTCGATGTCGGCTCATCGCATCCTGGAGCTGGAGTCGGTTCCAAGGGTTTGGCTGTTCGCCAATTAAAGCGGTACGCGAGCTGGGTTCAGAACGTCGTGAGACAGTTCGGTCCCTATCTGATGTGGGCGTTGGAATATTGATGAGAGCTGCTCTTAGTACGAGAGGACCGGAGTGGACGTACCGCTGGTGTTCCAGTTGTTCCGCCAGGAGCATAGCTGGGTAGCTAAGTACGGAAGGGATAACCGCTGAAAGCATCTAAGTGGGAAGCCTCCTCAGAGATGAGTATTCCCTTGAAATTCCTTGTAGACTACGAGGTTGATAGGATGGAAGTGTAAGTGTAGTAATACATTCAGCTGACCATTACTAATAAATTGATAGGTTTAAAAGTTAAGATGTTATTCAAGACATTTTAATGAATTATTATAAAGAATTTACTATTCAGTTTTCAGAGGACAAATAACTCCCTAGTGGAGTTTTTTTTATTACCTTTCCCACTTTCTAGTATAAAAGTTATGCTGCTAACTCCGAAAGGTATAAGTCACTAAACAAACTTTTAATGCTACTAACTGGGAAATGTCACAAAGCTAAAATTGATTTTTCCAGTTTCCCAGTCAGTAGCATAAAAAATGCAGATTTAAAACCTGCATTTTATCTTTTAATTCACAAAAATAGGCATAAAAAATAACGACCATCGCCATTATCTATTTAAATGTAATATCAAAGTTTGTGATATTTGAAACCAAAAAGTCTTTTAAACTTTGTAAGTGTTCTTTGCTTAATTTTAATGATTCCAGGTTTTCTAATAGAACAATTTGAACGTCTCAACGAAGTTGGTATCTGTTTTTTTCAAGGAAATAAATTAAATCCTCGATAAATCATTCATTAAAACTTGGACTATATTGAATGTCTCTAAGCATTCCATTAACAGCAATTACAAAATTTCTATTTTCAAAACTTTTGATTTGAAAATCAAATGATAATTCTAACTCTTTGGCATCTTTTATTTGTAATTTTTCCATAACAAAATTTTAACACTATTAAAAATAAAAAGTTTTAATTTATAAGATTAAATTTTTAATTATTTTATAATTATAAAGCTATGGGAAAAACAGAAACTTTTGAAATATCTGCTGATCAATATTTAGCTAAATTGATCAAAATCAAGAAAGAAAGAAGCAATATTAACGGTTATATTGCAGAACAACTTCTTCATAAGTTAAAAATGAAACAACGCATCGAAAGAGGTGTTGAATTTTGTGAAGAAATTGGAGTTAGCCCTTCGGCACTTAGTATTTTTGTTAAGGTATTTGAAGTCAATAATGCCAAAGAAATTTTCTTTTTACATAATAGTTCAATTAACGCTAAATATGAAATTGAAAATAATGAAGATCAAAAAATAGTTCAAGCAGCTGAATTAATCAATAAAGCACATCGTAACTTCTTTATTGGGGTATCTGGAGCTTTAGGCAATAATATGGACTTCCAAATTAAGCTTCTTAGAATGAACAAAACAGCTATCATTGTTTGAAACAAGTATGAACAAATTGGAATTTCAAGACTTTTAAACAAAGATGATGTCATCATTGTAAATTCAGTATCACTTCAGCACTCTTGAATGATTGACTTAATCAAATACACAGAAGCTAAAATTATTCTTCTTTCTTCATGAATGCCAGATGAAATCAAAGACAAAGTCACTATCTTTTTCCAAATTTTATCAAAAGAACAAAATGATGGGATGCGCCTTTACGCAATGGAAGGAAGAATGTTTGTCTCTGAAATTTATTATCGTATTTTCAAAGTTATGCAACAAGATCCTAAGAACTTTAAAAACCTTCAAATTACATCGTTTAATTAGCGTTTTTAAGCCTTATTTTAATCAAAACTCAAAGCAATATGAATTAATTGATTTGTATTGCTTTTTTATTCAATTTTGGGCATTTATTAAGCTTATTTTCAGTTATTTCAATTATGAAGGATTGTTAATTTAAAAATAAAAAAATCTCACATCAAATGTGAGATTTGGTAGTAATAAATACTATATGGCGCGCCCGGCAGGAGTCGAACCCGCAACCTTTAGGGCCGTAACCTAACACTCTGTCCAATTGAGCTACGGGCGCATAAATTGGAGGCACCAACGGGATTCGAACCCGTAATCAAAGTTTTGCAGACTCATGCCTTGGCCATTTGGCTATGGTGCCAAGATTGGCATCACAATATTTATGTGCTAATTTATTATACAATAAATTTATTTTTTTCATAACATAAAAATTAAAAATTGGAAAAGTGACGCGCAAGTTAAGTGTCAAAAAAATAACAATGCTTTTTTAATGTTTAAATTATAAAAAAATTAGAGCTAAAAATGAATAAATACTGACAAAGGTAAAATCAAAATTGCAAGCCCTTGTGGCTTGTTTTCTTATAAATTTTGAAGTTCTTTTGCTTCTTTTCTCCGAAAGAAAAGAAGGCCTGTGCGGCAGCGCAATCTTTGAATCTGTAACAAAAGATAGACATAGAACAATACAGCGATAAACTGACATTACACATCAAATGGGCTTCAACCACAAAAATCTAGTTTAGCGCTTAAATACCAAGCTTTCTTTTATTGCTATTAATTTGAATTTTGAAGTTCTTTTGCTTCTTTTCTCCGAAAGAAAAGAAGAGAAGGCCGCGTGCCAACGCAATTAATGTATTTGTAACAAAAGACTGTCATTACAAGACTATTCTTATTTAAACTGATATTTACACAAAAAATAGTTTTTCTTCACATAAATTTGGTTTAGGTCATCATTCTTGAACTTAGCATTTATTGATATTAATTTTAATTTTCTATTGCTAATATTCTTTTGTATTCATCGATTTGTTCTTTGATTCAAAACACGTATTCTTGTGTGAGTGAATTGAAACTTTTACCCTTCGGAATAAATCTTCTAATGTATCTATGAGCATTTTCAATTGAACCTTTTTGATACGAAGCATAAGGTTTACATTTAAATAACTTTTTCTTACCTACCACTTTATGAAGAAGTGTGTTTTCACTACCGTTATCTACTGTTAAGGTTTTTATTTCGAGATTGTATTTTCTTATTAACATCCTTAATGCTTTGTTAATTGATTTTGCATCTCTTTTTGTTAAAGCAATGTATAACTCTCTAGTTTTACGATCTAAAAGTGTGAAAAGAACAAACTTATCTTCTCTTTTACCAACTACTGTATCAGCTTCAAAATGACCTTTTTCTAATCTTAAATTTGCTTCTTTAGGTCTATATTTTACGTCTCTAGCGTGTATCAATGACCTTTTACCTTGCTTTAATGTAGTTTTTGTATAACCACCTCTTGATAAATATAAAAGCGGGTCAAAAGAAAGTTTTATTCTTTGTTGCTTTAGAGCTTTGTAAACTGTGCTAAATGTAGGACAAAAAGCATTTTGATTTGTTTGTTTAAACGAGTTAATCATAAACTTAACAGACATTTTACATTTAATGTTTTTAGAGTTTTTGCTTGCTTTTTTTCTTAATTCTTTAGTTACATCGTTTCAATATTTCTTAAAGTGACTTCACTTATTTTTTTGTGATTCTGACACTATCATTAACCTTTTGGTTTTATAACTAAGCAAATGATTTGATAGTTTTCTGAACGAGAGAAATTTAGTTATAAAAATTTTAGATCCGCAAATTTTGCAAATAACTTTATTTTTTAGGCTTTTATGATAGTCATTTTTTTCAATCATTATTTCCATTTTTTGCTTAACCGTTCTAGATTGATAACCAAAATATTTCGCCGCTTTTGATACTGAATTCAACAATAGAACTTTCAAAATAATTTCCCACATTAAGAGTATAGATATTTGTTTATCTCTAAGCAACCTTTTAGACGAAACATTTGAGTGAAGACGTTTTATCTCATCATCAGATTCTTTGATGATGAAGTGACGGAAGTTTTCAGCATTATTTTTTACACAAATAATATTTTGTTTAGATAAATCTATTAATTTTTTCATATAATAAAAATGTGTCCTTTCTATTTAGCATTATTATTTTACACAATGGACACAAAAAAGTCACACGCATTAAATTTGCGTGTGACTTTTCTAATTTATAATAACATAAAAATGCGATAATAAAGATTTTTTCATAAGTAAATCAAAATTTTCAATAAAAAGTGAAAAAAACTAACTTTTCTGAATTTTTATGCGTGTTTTGTTTAAAATTTTTGTATAAAATACAAAATTTTAGGAGTTTTATGAAATTGAAATGAAATTTATTATTATCGAGTGCTACAATCTTGACAGCAGCCTCAACATTTTCAGTAGTTTCATGTAATGATACAAAAAAAGTTGAAAACAAAGATTCTAAAAATAAGGGTGAGACAACTACAGGTACCACAACACCTGCTACACCAGTTGAAGAACCTAAATCTTCAACTAAGACAGTTGTTACACAAGAAATGCTTAACAGCATTTTAGCAAATAACTTAGTGATTAGTTTAAACCCTGAAGCTGCTTCAAAAACACCGTTTGGAGCTAAAGCTACAGATTTAGTTGTTTCACTTCAAGTTAAAGATTCAAATCCATCTGTAAAACAAGAACACTTAGATTTAGTAACAGTTAATGTTACTACTTCAGTTCTTGGGGATGAATTACTTAAATTAGAACAAGATCTTACAAGATTAGATCAATTCAGAGAATTAGAAACATTATACAAAGATGGTAAAAAACAATTTAATATAAAAATAAGTACACCAAATGAAAGCGGTGATGCAAACTTAGTTGCAAGTAAAAAAGTTGAACAAAGCGGATATTTAAATAAAACACAAGTGGATGAAATTCTTACTGAATCACTTGCTAGTTCATACATTTCAATTTTTAATGAAAGTAAAGTAAAATTAGTTGTTCCAAGATCAGGGAAAATCTTTGATAAAATCAACAACGCTTTCTATGACACAACTAACGCCTTTACATTAACTGAAAAACCAGGAATGAGAGGAAAAGTTCATGTTAATGTTGAAAGTAAACCATTAGAAGGAAAACTCACATATACAAAAATGGCATTTATCGAGCCAGAATCTGTTCTTTTCTACAACAAAAAAGCAGATAAAAGTATTGAAGTTGGAGGGTTCCAAAAATTAGTATTAACAGGATTTGTTCTTGGTTCTAAATTTGATTCAGCTTCACATCCAAAATTAGATAAAGTTCCACTTACAGAAGCAATTGAAGTTAACCTTGCTAGTGCATTTGGAGAAAAAGAAAAATCAGAAATTTCTCCAGAAGAATTTACACCAGAAATTCTTAAACAAATTACTGTATTACCAAGTTCAATCACAGTAAGAGGTGTACAAATCCCGTTAGGTACAAACTTTGTTGAAAGATACCAAGTTGCATTTGAAGTATTAAATGCTGATAAAAAAGCAGGTGTATTAACATACAAAGTATTATTAAATAAACCTACAGATGAAAATGTACTTTATCTTAATTCATTAGGTGAAACAACTACTGAATACCCAGAAGATCCTAAAGCAAAAGGGTTTAATGGTTATTTCGTAGTAGTTGTTAAAGGATTGAAAAAAGAAGTTACACCGGTTGTTGCTCCAGAACAACCAGCACCGGCTGAAGGAGAAGGTTCAGGTTCTAGCACAGATAATAATGTTGAACCAGTGACAAATAATGAAGGTGAAGAACAACCAGAAAACAATCAACCTGAAGAAACTGTTGAAACAACACCATTTACAGGTAAAATTACATTAGTAGAAGGGTTAACAGTTGAAAAAGTTCTTGCTATTAGTGAAGGCTTAACAAATCCAAAAAATAAATTTAAAGAAACAGAAGATCCAAATGTTGTAACTTTTGAATTACAACTTTACGCAAATTCAATAGTAAGACCTAAAGGTTCTGGAACTGATTCCTCAAGAGATGTTCTTAGAGTTGAAGAAGAAGTAAAAAGTTTAATAGTTTTATCAGGAAGTGGAAAGAAAAAAAATATTATAGCTACAGCTTCATTTAATAAACAAGCAGGTGTTCTTTCATTTGTAATTCAAGGAACAGATGAAAAACAATACCCACAATCATTCACAATTCCTCATGAAAATGCAGCAGTAGAATCTAATGATTCATCAAATGAAGAAACTACAGAAGAAACAAGTGGTACAGAAGTTGCAACAGATAGAGAACAACCAGTATCAGAGTCTGAATCACCTAAATCATCAACTGATTCTCAACCAACATCTGAAACAAATAATAACCCTACTACAACTTCTGAAAGCACAGATCCAGCTGCAGCTGAATCAACAGCAGGTTCAGAAAATGTAGAAACTCCAACAGAAGTTACTTCTGAACCAACAGCTTAATTAAATTGTTAAATAGTTAAAAGTAAAACGACATCTATTTGATGTCGTTTTTTGTTGTATAAAAAAGAACCCTTAAAGGGCTCTTTAATGCTTATTAAAAGCTTTTAGCTAATAATTCTTGAACTTCTTTATCTGTATCAAGTTCTAAAGCTTTTTCAGCGATTTTTTTGCATTCTTCGTATGAAAGATTATTAATAAGTTCTCTAGCTGGAAGCACGCTTCTTGCACTCATTGAGAATTCATCAAGTCCAAGTCCTAATAAGATAGGTAATGCTTTTTGATCACCAGCCATTTCTCCACACATACCAGCTCATTTACCGTGTTTGTGTGCTCCATCAATAACATATTTAATTAATTTAAGAATAGATGGGTTTAATGGTTGATAAAGATATGAAATGTTTTCATTCATTCTATCTGCAGCCATTGAGTATTGAATTAAGTCGTTTGTACCAATTGATACGAAATCTGCATATTTACAGAATTTATCTGAAAGCACAGCAGCAGCTGGTGTTTCCATCATAAGTCCAACTTCAATATCTTCTTTTTTAGCAATGTTTGGATATTTAGCAAGCATTTTGTCATAACATCTGTTAAATACTTCTTTTGCATCAATAAATTCTTGAACATTTGTGATCATTGGGAACATAATTGCTACTTTTCCAAATTCACTGGCACGAATTAAAGCATTTAATTGTGTTTCGAAAATATCTAAGTTTGAAAGACAGAATCTAATAGCTCTATATCCTAAGAATGGGTTTAATTCATCTGGGAACTTAAAGTATTTTAAAGTTTTATCTCCACCAATATCTAAAGTACGGATAACAACTCTTTTTCCGTTCATTCCTTCAACTGCTGATTTGTATGCTTGGAATTGTTCTTCTTCTGTTGGTCAATTTTCATTATCCATGTATAAGAATTCTGATCTAAAAAGTCCAACAGCTTCACCGTCATTTTCTAAAACAGCTTCGATTTCTTTTGGTGAACCAATGTTTACTGCAAGTTCAACATGTTTACCATCTTTTGTTACTGATGCTTTACCTTTTAATAATTTAAGTTTTTCTAAGTAATTTGCATATTCTTCTTGAGCTTTTTTGTATTTTGCAACTTCTTCTTCTGAAGGGTTAACTACAACTTCACCCTTACTTCCATCAAGTGCAATTACATCACCCATTTTTGAGTGTTCCATAATTGAGTTTGTTCCAACAACACTAGGGATTCCAAGTGAACGAGCCATAATAGCTGTATGTGATGTAGGTCCTCCGATGTTTGTAACAAAACCTTTAACAAAATTACGGTTTAATTGAACTGTTTGACTTGGAGAAAGATCTTCAGCAACAATAATAACTTCTTTATCAATTCCTAAAAGATCTGGTTCTTCAATTCCGTTAAGAGCAAATAATAATTTTTTAGCCACGTCTTTAATATCAGCTGCTCTTTCACGCATATATTCATCATCCATAGATTCAAAAATAGCTGCAAATTGGTCATAGAATGTTTTAACTGCATATTCTGCAGATGAACCATTTTTAATTTCAGCATTTACACCATCAATAGCAGCTGGATCAAGCACGAAACTAATGTGAGCATCAAAAATTGCTGCATGCTCAGGGTTTGAAGCAAGTTCTCTTGTTTTTTCTAATTTAACTAAAACTTTTTGACGCGCTTCTTCGTATAATTTTAATTCTTTGTGTGGATCTGAAGATGTTTTTGTAATGTCCATAGGTAATTCTTCAATTTTGAATACCTCTGCAATTGCAACACCTTTAGATGCCCCGATACCTTTGATAACCATAATAACTCCTTATTATCAATGTTAATAGTTTTTAAATTTTACAAAATTTACCACAGTAATTTAGGTAGCGCAAAAAAGGGCAAAAATAAAATGTGTAATCATTTACACATTTTAGATTTTGTTCTTATAATAATTTAGCTGCTTCTTCGTCAATTAAGAATGTTACATCATTGTGTAATTGTAAGAAACTAGCTGGACAATCTGAAGAAATAGGCCCTTTAACAGCATCATGAATAGCTTGAGCTTTTGATGATCCTGAAGCTACTAAAATAATTTTTTTAGCACTTAAAATATTACCAATCCCTAAAGAAATAGCGGTTTTTGGGATATCATTAGGGTTATCAAAGTAAATTTTATTTGATTCAATTGTGCTTTGTGTAAGTTGCACTTCTCTTGTTAATTGATCTTTTTGTGACCCAGGCTCATTAAAGGCGATGTGTCCATTTGTTCCAATTCCTAAAATCATAAAATCAATTCCGCCAAGAGCGTCAATTCTTTTGTTAAATTCATCTGCATTTTCTGCAATATTTCCATTTCCATTAGGGAAGTTGATGTTTTGTTTTTGAATATCAATGTGATTGAATAAGTTTTCATTCATAAAGTAGTGGTATGAACATTTGTTTGTTTCTTCAATACCAACATATTCATCTAAATTAAAACTTACAACATCTTTAAAGCTTACTTTTTTATCTTGGTAAGCTTTAATTAAGTTTTTATAAGTTTCAATTGGGCTTGATCCTGTAGCAAAGCAAATTCTGCTATCTGCTTTGCTATTAATTTGATCAATAAACATTTGTGCAGCTTTTTCTGAAAGCTGGTTATAAGTAGGGAAAATTTGTACCTTAATTTCGTTTTTCATTATTTCTCCTTAGATTTTGTTTCCGTTTACATAAACACTTAAAATATCTAAATTCTTTTTATCCAAAATAACAAGGTCAGCTATTTTATTTTCTTTAATAGCACCAAGATCTAAATTCATCATTGTGGCAACATTTGCTGATGTAAGGGCAACTGCATTTTGAAGCGAATACCCAAGTTTAATGATGTTTTTAAAGCTATCATAAAGGGTAATTCCACTTCCTGCAATAGTTCCGTTTTCTTTAATTGTGATTAGTAAATCTTGCTTAATCACAGCAACTCCACCTGATATACTATCACCATTTGGGCCATATGCTGGTTTAATTGCATCAGAAACACAATACACTTTATCAACACCTTTGTTTTGAATAGTGAATTTTACTGTCTGAGCACTTACGTGATTTAAATCAACAATTAATTCAGTATATACATTAGGATTCATTAAAGCAGCTTGGGCCATTCCTGGTTTTCTTGAATCAACCCCACTCATTGCATTTCATAAATGGCACACCGAAGCACAACCATTTGCAAAGTATTCTTGGGAAATATCAAATGAAGCATCTGAATGTCCAATTGAAGGGATGATGTTAAGATCAAACATTTTCTTAAGCACATTAAGATCAACCATTTTAGGGTCAAATGAAATTTTTCTTAACATTTTATTAGAAGCTTGGTACATTTGATTTAAATTTTCATCGCTAGCTTTTAATAATCATTCAGATTTGTGAGCACCTTTTTTATTTTCACCAATATATGGACCTTCAATGTGAAGACCTAAGTTTTTGCTGACTCATTTTTTGTTTGAACTAATTTCATTTAAAGAAGCAAGAATTTTTTCTCATGAATTAGTCATTGCAGTAGGCATAAAAGAAGTAACTCCATATTTAGCTAAATTCTCAGAAATAATTTCCGTTGCTTTAGTCCCTTCCATTACATCATAGCCAACAAAACCGTGAATGTGTGTGTCGATAAATCCGGGGATAGCAAGCTTTTCCGCTTTTTGCTCTTCCTTAGCAACAATTTTAGATATTTTGTCATTTTCGATATAAATGTCTGCACATTCAATTGTGCTATCAGCGTTTACAACTGTAACATTTTCAATAATTTTCATTAATGCAAACCTCTTCTTGAAGATTTTTGATAATTAAATAATAATTTTTAGATTAATACTTTTGTATATAATTTTATTACTTATTTATAATACATTTAATAATCTGCATAAAAATTAAAAAAATATGAAAAAAGCTTTTGTTTCATATTTTTAATGTATAATAAATATCGAACACACCGCAAGTGATGTTCGGTTAGCAAAAAAATTAAAAAATATTTTGTTAATAAAAATTTTTATGCTATAATAATTTAGCAAACAAACGCAAGATGCCGATTTAGCTCAGCGGTAGAGCAGCTGGCTGTTAACCAGTTGGTCGTTGGTTCAATCCCAATAATCGGCGCCATTATATGGTCTGTTGGTGAAGCGGTTAACACACATGGTTTTCATCCATGCATGCACGGGTTCGATCCCCGTACAGACTGCCATTTATGGAAGATTAGCTCAGCTGGGAGAGCGTCGCCCTTACAAGGCGAATGTCATGGGTTCGAGTCCCTTATCTTCCACCACGCCGTCTTAGCTCAGTTGGTAGAGCAACTGACTTGTAATCAGTAGGTCGTAGGTTCGAGTCCTATAGACGGCACCATATGCATATGCATATTTTTTTATAACTTTTTTAAGCGCGAGTGGTGAAATTGGCAGACACGCTAGATTTAGGCTCTAGTGCCTCCGGCATAAGGGTTCGAGTCCCTTCTTGCGCACCATGTTTTAGTGTCTAACGATGTATAGTCGTTAGTTTTTTTAATCAATTTTTGTCAATTTGCTTAAAGGTTGCATGATTTTTTATTACAATTTTAATGTCAAAAGATGAATAAAGGGTGTAAATCTCTCAAATTAAGTTATGGAATTCTCTTTGTTGAATTTACCTTATGAACAGTGGGGCAAATTCAACAAAAGTGATTTATAAAGAAATTTTGGAAATTTATATTCTATAAAATATTTTGTCTTTTTTCAAATGCAATTATTTTATAGAATTTTTTATTTATCTTATGACACATTAATGTTTCAGGAGGTTTTTATGAGAAATTTAAACGATTATATTGAAGTTGTAGAAAGCCAAATCGGTTATGAATTTCAAAACAAAGAGTTGCTATATCAAGCATTTACAAGAAGAAGTTACTCTATTGAAGAAGGTGGAGAAAATAACGAAGTTTTAGAATTTATCGGAGATAAAGTGTTAAATTTATATGTTACTAAAATTCTCATGGATAAATATGGATTTCAAAATGATTCAGACGAATTTGCTACTCGCAAATACAAAACAGAAGGTAGACTAACTAATTTGATGAAAAGACTTGTAAATAAGCACACACTTTCAAGTAGAATCGAAGAAATGGAACTAGAAGATCTTCTTTATATGGGTAAAGGTGACAATAAACAAAAACGCCACCAAGAAGCATCTGTTAAAGAAGATTTATTTGAAGCAATTTTAGGAGCAATTGCCATTGATTCAAATTGAGATCCGAAATCTTTAGAAGAATCTGTAGGAATGATGTTAAACATAGAAAATCTTCTAGATAAAAATTTCAAAGAAGAAGATTATGTCACATTTATTCAAGAGTGAAACCAAAAAGAACATGGTGAAATTCCAGTTTATGAGTTTATTGATTGTTATCCAAAGAAAAGAGATCCGTTTGATTTCGGTTTTACTACAACTTATATGCGAAATTATGAAAATAAAAAATATCTTGTGAAATTGAGTCTTAGTACACCAAGAGGTCAAAAATTATATCAAGTATTTTCAGATAGCAAATCTGAAGGAAGAAGATTGGTTGCTAAAGAAGCATATGATGATTTATGAAAACATGATGAATTATGGACAATTAATGATGAATGTCCAGAAGATTTAACTCTACAAAATTCAATTTCTACACTTCATAATTTAGCTCAAAAAGGTTATATTTCAATGCCAGAATATTACATTCCAGAAGAAGAATTATATGATGAAGATGGAGATCCTTTTTGAGAAGTTACTTGCAAAGTAAAAAGCGAAGATATATCTTGAACAGCAAGCTGAGATTCTAAAAAACAAGCAAAAAGATATGCTGCATATTTATGTCTTTGTGAAATTTTTGATTTAGAAGATGAGTATGAAAATGAATAATTAACACATTACAATTCCTTTTATGAGAACTATGTTTTTACAAAAATGGTTTTATGAAAGGAATTTTTTTATAATTTCACACATAAATTTGGAATTTGTATCAGATCATTTGCATTTCAGGGCTAAAAAGCCAGAAAAGAATAAAATTTTATATATAAAACGAAGTTTTTTAGGTGAGATAATGAAGTATAAAAAATGAGCTTTTATTTAACAAGCATTAGTGCTCCTTTTGTCACGACACTTGCAGCTAGTGCTGCTGCAAGTGAAACAAATACAGAAAATAGTCCATATAATTTAAATTACACAGAAGAACAATTATCAACATTGCATACAAAAATTGATACAGAATCTAGCCATGAGTTAGCGGATTTTGAATGATACACAGAACAAATTGATGGTTTAAAAGGGGAGTTTGTAACTAATGGAAAAGGTACTGAAGAAACTTTTGAATCATTAAAAAATGAAGTGCTTAGTCTTATCAAAATTTATAATAGAGATGTTGATAAAGGAAGAAGTGGTGAAGAACAAGCTGCAAAATACAAAAAACTTATTATTTCTAATTTTAAATATTTTATAAACACCGTAGCTTTTATTAAGGTAAATCTTATTCCGAAACAATTAAACGAAAAATTAGAGAAAATTAATGAAAAAACAGAAGAAATCAAAGAAAAAGGTTATAGCAAAGAATATGAGAATTTAATAAACAATTTCAATGAAAACGTTCAAACAAACACACATTTTAGAGTACTTTCGTATTGATTAAAAGAAGCTGAATTAATTAAAGTTTTATATAGCACTATTCATCAAGAATCAAGAAATGACATATCTAAAGAATGACTTCTTGAGTATTTAGATAAGCAAACTTGAATCATTCAAGGAAACTATCTATCTTTAAAAGAAAAAGAAGCCTCAATTAATCAATTGAATGAGGATAATAAAAATTTAAGTACCGAAAATGCAGATTTAAAAGAAAAAATATCTAATCTAGAAAGTGCTTTAGCTCAAAAAGATAAAGAACTTTAAAAAAATTCTTTTGACTCTGTAAAATTATCATTATTAAGCACTGAAAATTATAATAATAAAATTAGAGGAATTGTTGGATCTGTATTTTCAGGGGTTTTTATGTTTTTAAGCATTGTTCTTGTAACTTTCTTAATCAGACTAAAACACAAAAATACAAAATAAAATAATTTAAAGAAAATCCAGGTTATTCTGGATTTTTTTGTATACAAAAATAATGATTCAATATAATTTAGATATGAGAAAAAACAAAAAAATTTTTTTACTTTCCTTATCCACACTTGTAATCCCAAGTGTTTTTATTAGTTGCAATGAAGCTCAAAAAATTACAATTGAAAAAGAATTAAATGAGCAAATTTACAACAAAGATCAATTTCTTTTTCTAAAAGAGTTAGGTAATTTTTACAAAAAAGGAGAAACTGTATTAATATCAGAGAATAACTTTCAAGAGAAATATTTAGAAAATATTTCTGATTTTAATGTGCTTTTTAATAATGCCTACAATTTAGATTCACTTGCATTACAATTAAGTAAGAACAAAATCAACTCTATAAAAAAAGACTTTTTTAACGGTAATTTCTATGTTAAAAATATTCAATTAGCCCTTTTAGACATAATTTCTCACATCGATAAATATTATTCTATTTTTCCTAATCTTATCAAAATAAACAACATGAGAATGATTGGTTTTATTAATAACGAAGAACAAATCAATTATTTAGAAAAGATTTTAACTTTTTACTTTAAAGCCTATAAATTCAATGGAAAAAGTTTAAAAAGGGTAAACATTCAACCACTTAATTCTTCGTCTAATAAACTTTATTTACAAATTTCTTTTTATGATCAAGATGACAAATTAATTTTTGAAAATTCTTCTGCTTTTCTTTTTGATTTTTTTAACTACAACCGTGCTTCAAGCTTTCCAACTTCGTTTAAATTAGAAATTCCTGATCAAGTTGCTTTATTTAATGAACAAGTTCAAAGCTTTAATATTGCTCTTGATAATAATTTATTAGGTGTTAGAGATGTTGAAGACCTTTTAGAAAATGGTATTTTAGATTATAAAATGACAGCAAAAGGTTTTTTAGCACTTCTTGAACAAGCTAAAGATTACTTTAAAGTAAGTGTTCCTAATTACATCAACAGCAAATACACCTTTAAAATAGATATAGAAAATTCAAGCAGTACTAATTTGCTTAATAACTCAAATTCAATTAATAAGATCTACTTGAATAAATTTGATAAAAATGGGAATTTATTAGATAACACTTATCTTTATTCAATTGATTTTTCATCTCATAAACACCTTTTTAATGGTTATAAAACAAGCATTGATAATGATGATCTTTTTGACTTATATCACTATAATTCATATGAAAAAGATGAGCAAGGCAATATGATTGGTTCAAGCCAAATTAGTTACAGTGACTTTAAAAACATTCTTATTAATAACTTAGATTTATCTATTGAAAAATTAAGCTCCAAAGTTGCATTTTGAGGTAAAAAGCAAAGTGAAATTGATCCATATGAGTTTTATTATTCTAATCAAAATCAACTGCTATTTTTAAATTGAGTAGCTTCAACTTTCATTAATGGATACTTAATTAATTTTGATATGCCAGGAGAACTTTTTGAACCCCTTATTGTGGAATTTAGTGATGCAAAAATAAACCAAAACCAAGCTGGAATAATTGATGTGAATGTCAAAATTAAAGGTTTAAAAAATAAATTAACTTACGATGAATTTGAATATTCAATTAAAGGATTTAAAGGATTTTCTAAAGCAAAATAACAAATTGCAAAAGGCTTTTTAAGCCTATTTTTTGCATAAATTTATTATTTTTATTTAATTAATAAATTATAATATTTTTAATATGAAAAATATTGGGGTAGATTTAACTAAAATATCTCGCTTTGCTAACAAAGACATTAATTTCGCAAAGCGAATTTTATCTATTTCAGAATTAGCAATTTATAAAAAAGTACCAAAAGAAAGAAAACCTCTTTTTTTAGCTCGTTCATGAGCAATTAAAGAAGCAATTTTTAAAGCAAATAATGATTATGCTAAATTTACCGAAATTGATTTGTCTAAAGAAGATAAAAAATGAGTTTTTAAAAACTTTAGCATTTCAATTTCACATGATGATGACTTCATTGTTGCTTTTGTGGTTGAAAATGATTAATTTTAGGGAGGGGAAATGAAGTTAACAATAAAACCAATTTTCAAGAAAATTTTATTTGTATTTCCATGATTAAATAGACTTAGAAGGATTTTTTCTTTATCTAGAAAATATCGTAAAACACCTGAGAATGTGCCTGCACAATTAAGAAATGATTTTTTAAGCAAGCTTTCACGTAAAATTTTAGACATTTATAATGTTGATTTAGAAGTATTTGGCGCTGACAATCTTCCTAGTTCAGGTAATGTAATGCTTGTACCAAACCACAAATCAAACGCTGATTCATTAGCAATTATGGCAGCTTTATGAAAGGTGCAAGATGATCCAAATAAAGAAAGAAAAGTTCCAACTTTCTTAGCTAAAAAAGAGCTATTAGATTGAAGAATTCTTAGAAATGCACTTTCATTAAATGATGCTTTTGCTATTGATCGTAGTAACTTTAGAGAAAGTTTAGAAGTTCTTAAAGAGTTTTCAGCTTTTGTTAAGGAAAATAAAACTTATGGTGTTATTTTCCCTGAGGGGACAAGAGTTAAAGGTAAAGAACTTGGTAAATTTAATTCTGGAGCTTTCAAGGTAGCAAAAAATGATTATTACACAATTGTTCCAGTCGCAATTAACGGTAGCGAAACTGTATTTAATAAAGGTAGAAAAGGTCGTTTAAAAGTAGTAGTATCATTTTTAAATCCATTAAAACCAATTGCTTACATGACTCAAGATCCTAAAGCTGTTGCTGAAAGAGTAAGAAAATTAATTCAAGAGGAAATAGATAAAAATGAATAATACAGAAAATACACTTCAATTTGAGAAACTAGAAGAGTATAAATTTAAAATCGGTAAATTTGATGGTCCATTAGATTTATTGCTTTCACTTGTAAAGGATAAAAAAATAAACATTATGGACGTGGACATTGCTGAAATAGCAACCCAATATTTACAAATTATTAAACACCTTCAAGATAGCGAAATTAACTTAGCTGGAGATTATCTTTTAATGGCAGCTACCTTGATTCAATTAAAAGCTAAAATGATTCTTGAAGAACCGGAAGAAGTAGCTGAAGTTGAAGAAGAAAAACAGAACCTTATTCAACAACTTATTGAATATCAACAATTTAAAGAAATTAAGGAAGCTTTAAAAACTTTCCAAGATGCTCGCCAGGATATTTTTATTAAAAAACCAAGTAACATTGATGAATTTGTGGTGGATTCAAATGATGCACGACTTGATGGAAAATCAAACATTGTTAAACTTGTAAGCACACTTCGAAAAATGTTTGAAAGAGTGTATGCTCAAAAATTAAGAATGACTAAGCTAGAAACATTTAAGCTTACACCGGCAGATCAATTTGATTTTATTATGAACTTACTTAAACAGAAAGAAACCCTTTCTTTTGAAGAAGTTTTTACTTTACCTAGCTTAAATCACTTTGTGGTTACATTAATTGCTGTGCTTGATCTTTCAAGAAGACAAAAATTAATTATTGAGCAAGAAGAACAATTTGGGGAAATTGTTATCAAAAGGGGGCCTGAATATGAAAAATAAGATTTTAGAAGCTCTTTTATACATTCAAGGGGATGAAGGGTTAACATTAGAGCAAGTAAAAGAAATTTTTAACTTAAATACATTAAGCGAAGCTAAAAAAGTTTTAGTAGATTTTCATAAAGATTTTAACGAGCAAGATCGAGGGCTTAAAGTAGTTGCTTTTAATGAAGTGTATAAATTAGCAACTAGAGAAACAGTTAAAGATTTTGTTAGCAAAATGGTAAATGTTACAAAAAAACAAAGACTTTCAAATGCTGCTATTGAGGTGGCAGGAATTGTTGCTTACAAGCAACCAATTACTAGAGGCCAAATTGCAAAAATTAGAGGTGCAGCTTCTGATCAAGTTGTTAACACACTTTTAGTTAAAGGAGTTATTGAAGAAGTTGGGGTTTCACCAACACAAGGAAATCCTGTTCTTTATGGAGTTACTCCTAAATTTTATGACCACTTTAAATTAACAAACATGACTGATTTACCTAAAATGAGAGACTTCAACTATGTTGATGGAGTTGAAAACGAAGATCAAGACTTCAATTTATTTACAAGTCAAAGACAAGATTAAATTTCCTATTTTTTAATAGGATTTTTTATTATTTAAAGGAAATTTATGCAATTAGAAAAAATTACAGCTACTAAAAATGATCAAGGAAGAAGTTTATATAAACTTCTAAGTAAATATTTTGACAATGTTCCTAAAAGCAAATTAGAGCAACTTTTTAGAAAAAAAGATATCAAAGTTAATGGTAGAAGAAATCTTCCTAAAGACTACGTTGTTCAAGAAGGTGATCAAATTTGAGTTTATGGAATTAGCGATGTTTCTAAAGAAGAAGAAATTATCAAGGTAAATCACAATTTCACTATTTTACACGAGGATGCTAATATTTTAGTCATTGACAAAAAAGAAGGTATTAGCATCCATGATGGTGATAATTGCTTAGATAATCAAGTTCTTAGCTATTTAAAATACAAAAAAACTGATAGCTTTAAACCAAGCCACATAGGAAGGTTAGATAAAGAAACCAGCGGAATTATTGTGTACGGAAAAACTTATGAAGCTGTAGTGCAATTCAATAATGCAACTAATAACTTCACTAAGAAATATCTTTTTATAAGCGATTTTAATTATGATAAAAAAGAAGTGGTGCTTTATCAATATATTGATAAAGAAACTCAGAAGTTAAAATTTAGCACTAAAGAAAGAAAAAATTCAAAAATGGCACATACTATTTTAACTTATGATGGTAAAAGAAAAGAAGCAGAAATTCTTACTGGAAGAAAGCACCAAATTAGAATTGCCCTAAAATTCCTAGGTTATCCAATTTACGGAGATAAAAAATATGGTGGCAAAAAAGCTAAGCGCTTAATGCTACATTCATATTATTTAAAATTAAATGGCCTTGAAGGTGCTTTAAAATATTTAAATGGTTTAGAGTTTATCTCGCACCCTAAATGATAAAAGGAGCTACAATGAAACACATTAGTAAAGAAAAACTTTATGAAATAGTTAACTCATTAATGCTTGAACCAAGCAAAGAAGTTATTGAAGGTATCTTAGAAAAATGAGAGACAATCCAAAATGATCTTGAAGATATTAAAGCTTGAGATTTAGAAAATGTTAAGCCAATGACACATATAAATGAACAGTTACACATTGATTTTTTAAGAGAAGATGAACCAGCAAGCTTACCAAGCATTAATAAAGAACAAATCTTAGCAAACGCAACTGAAAAAGATGATTCATTTGTAATTACAACAAAGGTGGTCGATTAAAAATGAAATTAGTAAAACAAAAAGGAAACTTAGAAAAAGCACTCATTGAGCTTAAAAATGATCATAATAATGCTGTGGCTTTTGTGTATGAAAATGGTTATAGAGAAGATAGCGAAGGTATTTTAAATGGTAGCGTAATTACTATCAAAGATGTTTTTGCTACTAAAAATGCTCCAACAAGATCTTCAAGTAAAATTTTAGGAAACTTCAATCCATTTTATAATGCAACTGCAGTGCAAAAACTTTTAGATGCAGGTGCTATTGCTGCTGCTAAAGTAAATAATGACGAGCTTGCTTTAGGTGGAACTGGAACTTATAGTGCTTTTGGTCTTGTAAAAAATAAACTAGATCCAAGAAGATTTTCAGGAGGAAGCTCTTCAGGTTCAGTTGTAACTCTTACTGAAAATGTGTCAATTGCTTTAGGTAGTGATACCGGTGATAGTGTGCGTCTTCCAGCTTCATTCCAAGGGGTTGTAGGGTTTAAACCAAGCTATGGAGCAATTAGTAGATATGGAATGTTTGCTTATGCTTCTTCGCTTGATACAGTAGCTTACTTTGCTCACAATGTAAATGATATTTTTGCTGCATCTAAAGCGATGTTTGGTAAAGATAAAAAAGATATGACAAGTGTTAATGTTGAGCTTAATAAACTTCAAACAAGCAAACCTAAAAAAGTTGTAGCCCTAGATTTTAGTATCTTTTGTAATTCTTATGTGAATGAAGCTTTTGATAACTTACTCAAAAAGCTTGAAAATGAGCAAGTTGAAGTTCTTAAAATTAATCCTAATTATGACATTTTAAAAGCTATTAAAATTGTGTACCAAGTAGTAAGCTTCTCTGAAGCTTCTTCAAATTTATCAAATCTTACAGGAATTAGCTTTGGTTCAAGAGTGAATGGAAACACTTGAGAAGAAATTATGAAAAACACTCGTTCTGAGAAATTTGGAAAAATGGTGCAAGAAAGATTAACTTTAGGAAGTTATTTCTTATATAGTGAAAACCAAGAGGAAATCTTTATTAGAGCTCAAAAAGCAAGAAGAGTGATTAAAGATTATATTGACTCTCTTCAAAAGCAAGGTGATGTGGTTATTTACCCAGCTTATCGTGGAATTGCTCCATTATTTGATGAAGTGCAAGAACCAAACTTAATGGATTATATTCTTACAGGTGCTAATTTAGCGGGTATTCCTTCAATTACAATTCCGTTTGGAAGCTTTGATAATATGCCATTTAACCTTTGTTTAGAAAAACAAATTTATCAAGATAATGAGTTATTAAACTATGCTAATTACTTTGAACAGTTAATTAAAGGAGGGAACTAATGAATAATTTTGAAACAGTTATTGGGATCGAAATCCACGTTGAACTTAAAACCCAAACTAAAATGTTTTCTCCTTCAAGAATTGATTTTGAAGCGGCTCCAAATACTTGTGCAAATCAAATTGATTTAGGTTATCCAGGTACGCTTCCACTTATTAATAAACAAGCAGTTAAATACGCTGTAGCTTTAGCTAAAGCTTTAAAAATGGAAATTGATGATGAACTTCACTTTGACCGTAAGAATTATTTTTATCCAGATTTACCTAAAGGTTTCCAAATCACTCAGTATTATAGACCTATTGGTAAAAATGGTGTCTTAAGCATCGAAACTTCAAATGGACTTAAAGAAATTCAAATTGAAAGAATTCACCTTGAAGAAGATACTGCAAGACAGCACCATGATGAAAACGGAACAAAGCTCGATTATAACCGCGCTGGAATTCCACTTATTGAAATTGTGTCTTATCCAACAATTAAAAATGCAGATGAAGCTGCGGCGTATGTCGATATGATCAAAAAAACAGTGCTTGCTTTAGAAATTTCTGAAGGTAAATTAGAGCAAGGATCATTAAGAGCTGATATTAACATTTCGCTTAGACCTTTTGGAACCAAAGAATTTGGGACAAAAGTTGAAATTAAAAATATGAACTCGCTTTCAAATATTAAAAAAGCAATCGAATATGAAATTGCGCTTCAAAGAGAAAAAATTCTTACTCACCAAGAAATTCTTCAACAAACCAAGCGTTTTGATGACCAAAAAAACATCAATGTTGTTATGCGTACCAAAACAGGAACAACTGATTATAAATACTTCCCAGAGCCAAATATTCCATTTATTAAGCTGTCAAAAGAATTTATTGATTCAGTGATTTTAAAAGAGCTTCCTTTAGAGAAGAAAAATAGATATTTAGAATGCAATATCCAAAACATTTATGTTCAAAGCTTAATTGACGATATTGAGCTTTCAAAATATTTTGATTCAATTCCTTATCCAGATAAAGATAAACTTTCTAAAGTATTTTTTGCTGAAGTTGTATCCCTTGCTAATGCCAAAGGAATTCATCCAGTTGAGCTTAAAATCAAACCTGAATTTATCCAGCAGTCATTAGAATTACTTGAAGAAGGTGTTATTTCAGGTAAGTCACTTAAAAAACTTATTCCACTTTTAGCTGGCTTTGAAGGTGATGTTAACGAGCTTTTAGAAAAAGAAAATCTTAAACAAATTTCAGATCCTAAATTAATTAACAATCTTATTTCAGAAATTATTAACGGAAATGAAGAATTAATTAGCGAATATCCAAATCGTCCTGAAAAAGTTGTTAAATTTATTTTAGGTGCTATGATGAAAAAAACTGGTGGACAAATTAACCCACAACTTGCAAATGATTCAACAGTTGAATTTTTAAAAAATAAATTCAAAAAATAATTGTTATGTTTTGAAAAAGAAAAAAAACTTTAAACTATAAAGAACTTGTGAAAATCAATAAAAAACGAAAAGTTTTTAAAGATTTTCACCTTAACTTAATTTGACCAGAAAAATTTGATGCTATTGAGAAGTTTTATGAAAAAATCATTAAGTTTTTCATCAAGATAGTTTCCACTATTTTCATTAGAGTGAGAGATGAAAATGAAGGTGAGAAAAAGAAAAATGTTATCAATACCGTTTATAAAGATTTTTCATCAAGACAATATAATTTTATTTGACTTTCCACTGCTTTTTATTTGTTAATTTCATTCGTACCTGTTATTTATGTTGTATTTCTTCTAAATAACTTAACAGTGT
Source organism: Mycoplasmopsis gallinacea (assembly GCF_012220205.1). NCBI lineage: Bacteria > Bacillati > Mycoplasmatota > Mycoplasmoidales > Metamycoplasmataceae > Mycoplasmopsis > Mycoplasmopsis gallinacea. The sequence goes on from NZ_CP047225.1 coordinate 387,895, forward strand.
CAATTACACCATTTATCGGTCTTTCATCAAGTAAGTTTCAAGAATCATTTGGAAGCATCATTTTAGGACGTTTTATGCCTGGATCTGTCAAATACCTTATTGGTATTCAAGACTTCCAAGAAAATAGCAATGTAGCCTCTTATGCTACTTTAATCCCTAAATTATTGCTTCTTGGTTCAGCTCTTTATATTTCTAGCGAAGGGTATGCTAAACTTATTTCTTCATGTAACTTCATTTACGATCATAAAAAAATCGGAACATTTATCGGGAATAAACTTAAAGGATTTTTCTTAGTGCTTTTTGTGTCTGTGCTTCTTTGATTTTTCTCAACTTTCCATATCTTAGTCGATGCTTTAATGGCAAAAAATATTTTTGATAAAGACTCTTCCGTGTTTTCAATTGTGAGAGAAGTGCACTTTATTATGATGTCATTTATTTTCTTTGTCATCCTATTTATAGGTCTTTTTCAATTAGCTCCTTCATTTAAACAAAAGATGAATTCAGTATATCGTGGAGCTATTATTTCTGCGCTACCAATTACGATTTTGGCTATTATTTTCTCGTCAATTAACAAACTTTTCAGTTATGATAAATTCGGTGGAGCAGTAGGATTTTTCCTTACTATCGCTTTCTTTATTAACTTATTTACTTACTTTATGTTCCTTGGAATTACATTTAATAAAGCTTATTATTCTAACTTTATTAGTGGTAGAACTATTTCTAAAAAAAGCTTCTTCTACTACTTTTAATAATTATCGAAACAGCAATGTTTCGATTTTTTATTACTTTAAAATGCCTTAGGTTCTATGTGTGTAATTAGATTGCGCAAAAACACCGAATATGCCTTATTTATAGACACATTCGGTGTTTTTATATTTATAACTTGGAAATGATTAATTATTCTTCATCTTTCTCGTTATATTCAGAGAATTCTTCTGGATTTACTTCAATAACATGTTGAAGTTGTTTTGGATCAGAAGATTCAAAAGCTCCTAATTTTTCAAGTTTTTTAACTTGTGTTTCAATTTTGAATCCGTCAACTTTATTATTCATTAAACGGAATTCTTTATCTTGAATTTTGTCAGCATTATCTTTAATTTTTTGAGCTGATTTTTGAATTGCTTCTGCACTTGCGCGCATATCATTTAAGCTCTTGTTAATAGCTTCCATATGTTTTGCAAGATATTCTCTTAAGTCTTCAAATTTGCTTAGAATTTTTACTTTTTCTTCGATTCTAGTTTCGCTGGCTTTAATTGAGTGAGTTTTTTGTGAAATATTAATTAAAAGTCCTACAACCGGAACGATTAAGTCTAAACTACAGATGTAAATGTTTTTGTAATCACGAGGGTTATTAATGTAGAAGTTCCCCTCCTTAAAATCAAGTTCAGAAACTAAAATAGCATAATCTGATTTTGATTTTTGTCTATCTTTTTCTAATTTTTTAAGGTGATCTTCATTTTTTATATTAGTTGTTGAATTTTCTTGTTTTGTTTTAGCTTCTACAGCAATTTTTGCGATAGGTTCTTTTGAATCTGCATTTTCATAAATTTCAATAGAAAAGTCTGCTGCTGTTTTTTTACCATCTTCATCAGCAACCATTTTAGCTTTTTCAATTTTAATTGTTTGTGAATATCCGAAAGAATCTCTAAGAGTTTGATAAACAGCATCTTCAAAGCTATTTCCAAGCTGTTTTGTACTTAAGTATGTTTTTTTTGTTAATAATTCCTGATTTGCATTTTCTAATTTCGCAATTGCTTTTTCTTTTTCTAAGATTTTTTCTTCATAAGTATTTTTAGTTTTCTCTAACTCTATTTGCACTTCTTTTTCGTATTTTAATTTAAGAGCTTCTTGCTCAGATTTTAATTGAGTTACTTTTTGTTTTTCGTCGGCAAGAAGGTTTAAGTATTTTTTCTCTACTTGTAATTCGGCATTTTCTTGATTTTTTTGAAGTTCTGTAATTTGAACTTTTAACGCACCTAGCTCTTTTTCTTTTTCTTTTTCTAAATTGCTAATTTTTTCTTTTTCTTTTTCAATACTTTGTAAGTATTTATCTTGGATTTGTTTTTCTTTTTCGCTTACTTTATTTTGAATTTGTAATTCTAGATTTTCTTTTGTGTTTTGGAGTTCAACTTTCAATAACTCAGCTTCAGATCTTAACTGGTTAATTGTTTGTTCATAACTTTCTTTTAAGTTTGTAGTTTTTGCACTAACTTCATTTTGATGGTTTGATTTAAGTAATTCTTCATTCTTTTTGCTATCACTTTTGATTTGTTCAATTTGTTGTTGTAACAATTCATTTCTTTTTTCAAATTGTGAAAGCAAATCTTTAACTTGCTTGAATTTAGGATTTAATTCAATTTGAGATTCTCAGTTTTGTTTCTCATTTTCAACTAATCTTTTATATTCATCATTTTTTCCTTCTTCAATTGCTTTGATTAATTCTGAATAATCAACATCAAATGCCTCTTTAATGTTAAAATAATCACCTTTTTGAGCATCTTCTTCAATTTGGAAGATTAACTCTTTACTATCAATTAATTTAATTTTTATTTCTTTTGCCATAATCACACCTCCGTATATCTAATTTAATTATATATACCTTTACTCTCAGAAGGTCAGAAATAACAGAATTTTTACAAAAAAAACTAAAAATGACTGTTGATATATCTTGTTAATTTTGATGCAAAATAGAGCTATTTTTTGAGCGCTCCAAAATATATTCAAAAACCATTATTAAATAAATATTATTACTAAGTTAACTATTATTTATTTAATAATGAGTCAAGTATATTTCACTTTAAATTTATGGAAAAAATATTGGATCAAAATTTTCTTATTAAAACCTTTGTAAAATTTTTTTACAATCGGTAAATTTTTGAATAGAAAGAAAACATGTGACATTTTGTTTGTTATTTAATAAAGAAAAACCTTGGTTAATTTTATTTTTCACAAATTAACTTTTTTGCTATAATTTAAAGGCACGTCTTGAAATATGAATAAACAAGACTAATTATTAGCTAATAAATAGAAAGGATTCAATATGGCAAGAAGAGACGTTCTTTCAGGTAAAGGACCTTTATCAGGTAACACACGTTCACATGCTATGAACGCATCAAAACGTAAATTCAATGTTAACCTTCAAAAAGTGAAAGTTACAATTGATGGTACACCTCAAACATTAAGAGTTAGTGCCAAAACATTAAAAACTCTTAAATTAAAAGGATTAATTTAATCATTGAAAAATCGCCTTGATCAAGCGATTTTTTATTTATTTTTTAGCTTAAAATAAGCAATTATTTTAAGAAATATCAAAAATCAAAAGTTGGAAAATAATTAACTTCACACCCTAAATTTAGAACTTTTTATTTTATTTTGTATATAAATTAGAAAAGTCACACGCAAATTTAATGCGTGTGACTTTTTTGTGTCCATTGTGTAAAATAATAATGCTAAATAGAAAGGACACATTTTTATTATATGAAAAAATTAATAGATTTATCTAAACAAAATATTATTTGTGTAAAAAATAATGCTGAAAACTTCCGTCACTTCATCATCAAAGAATCTGATGATGAGATAAAACGTCTTCACTCAAATGTTTCGTCTAAAAGGTTGCTTAGAGATAAACAAATATCTATACTCTTAATGTGGGAAATTATTTTGAAAGTTCTATTGTTGAATTCAGTATCAAAAGCGGCGAAATATTTTGGTTATCAATCTAGAACGGTTAAGCAAAAAATGGAAATAATGATTGAAAAAAATGACTATCATAAAAGCCTAAAAAATAAAGTTATTTGCAAAATTTGCGGATCTAAAATTTTTATAACTAAATTTCTCTCGTTCAGAAAACTATCAAATCATTTGCTTAGTTATAAAACCAAAAGGTTAATGATAGTGTCAGAATCACAAAAAAATAAGTGAAGTCACTTTAAGAAATATTGAAACGATGTAACTAAAGAATTAAGAAAAAAAGCAAGCAAAAACTCTAAAAACATTAAATGTAAAATGTCTGTTAAGTTTATGATTAACTCGTTTAAACAAACAAATCAAAATGCTTTTTGTCCTACATTTAGCACAGTTTACAAAGCTCTAAAGCAACAAAGAATAAAACTTTCTTTTGACCCGCTTTTATATTTATCAAGAGGTGGTTATACAAAAACTACATTAAAGCAAGGTAAAAGGTCATTGATACACGCTAGAGACGTAAAATATAGACCTAAAGAAGCAAATTTAAGATTAGAAAAAGGTCATTTTGAAGCTGATACAGTAGTTGGTAAAAGAGAAGATAAGTTTGTTCTTTTCACACTTTTAGATCGTAAAACTAGAGAGTTATACATTGCTTTAACAAAAAGAGATGCAAAATCAATTAACAAAGCATTAAGGATGTTAATAAGAAAATACAATCTCGAAATAAAAACCTTAACAGTAGATAACGGTAGTGAAAACACACTTCTTCATAAAGTGGTAGGTAAGAAAAAGTTATTTAAATGTAAACCTTATGCTTCGTATCAAAAAGGTTCAATTGAAAATGCTCATAGATACATTAGAAGATTTATTCCGAAGGGTAAAAGTTTCAATTCACTCACACAAGAATACGTGTTTTGAATCAAAGAACAAATCGATGAATACAAAAGAATATTAGCAATAGAAAATTAAAATTAATATCAATAAATGCTAAGTTCAAGAATGATGACCTAAACCAAATTTATGTGAAGAAAAACTATTTTTTGTGTAAATATCAGTTTAAATAAGAATAGTCTTGTAATGACAGTCTTTTGTTACAAATACATTAATTGCGTTGGCACGCGGCCTTCTCTTCTTTTCTTTCGGAGAAAAGAAGCAAAAGAACTTCAAAATTCAAATTAATAGCAATAAAAGAAAGCTTGGTATTTAAGCGCTAAACTAGATTTTTGTGGTTGAAGCCCATTTGATGTGTAATGTCAGTTTATCGCTGTATTGTTCTATGTCTATCTTTTGTTACAGATTCAAAGATTGCGCTGCCGCACAGGCCTTCTTTTCTTTCGGAGAAAAGAAGCAAAAGAACTTCAAAATTTATAAGAAAACAAGCCACAAGGGCTTGCAATTTTGATTTTACCTTTGTCAGTATTTATTCATTTTTAGCTCTAATTTTTTTATAATTTAAACATTAAAAAAGCATTGTTATTTTTTTGACACTTAACTTGCGCGTCACTTTTCCAATTTTTAATTTTATTTTGTATTATAATTAATACCGGGGTGAAAATACCCCCGTTTATCGTATTTTAAAGTTAAAAATTTGATATTTCTCAACTTACATAAAAGTAAATTCTTTTATGTTCTCTCACTCAAATATTTTTTATTCGTTGATTGTTTAAAATGTTATTAAACAAAGGCTTAAAATACTGTTAAAAACATTCTTGAATTTTGTATTTTTACAGGCTGTAATATTGGTATTCCCCTTTTTTATTTTTTTATTCCCTTTCTTTCCCTCCAGTCTTCCTGCTTGTGTATTTCAGGATTTTAGCCTAGTCTTTTATTTATTTTGTAAACGCGAAAATATCCTAAATTTTTAATTTTTTATTTTTTACTTATTTCTTATATTTTTTTATCTAACGAGGACATCGATAATTTGTCTTCGTTTTTTTATAAATAATCACCACTAGAAGTGATGATTATTTTTTGCACTCTTATTTAAAAGCTTCTTTTGTTGCTTTTTCAAATGCTTCCTGAGTTTCCAAGTTGAGACACTATAAAAAACGAATACATCTATAAATGAGGTGTATTCGTTTTTTTACATTTAAAATTACACACATAGAATTAACTCATACATGCGATAAAATCTTTATAAATTTTTATATTTTCTTTGTGGTTTTCATCCAAATCATTAATTATTTCTTGTACCACTTTTCCATTTACTTCTTTTTTTGTTATAGTCATCATTCTTAATGAATCCACAAATAAATCTAACGTCACTTTTTGTATTTCTCCATTGATTTCATAATATTTCTTTAATTTGTAAAGACAGTATTTTAAAACAACAAGAGCAATGAAACATAATAAAAGATGCGCAAGTATATGCTGTTCATTATGAACAAAAACAGGTCTAACTTGTAAAGAAGATTTTAATGTTCTGAAATTTTCTTCTACTTTTCATTGTTTTCTGTAAATTTCATTAGCTTTTTCTGGTGTTAAATCTAGAATATTGGTTTCTATAATGTAAAAACCATCTTCAGATTCTTTTTTCTTAATTTTCTCTCAATTTAATTTACCTACTGTTTTACCATCAATGTCCATGTATTTCTTTTTATATTCTGGAACTAAAGAACTAAGTGGGAGTTCTCCATTTACAGTTTTCTTATTCAATTTATCAATAAAATTATTTCTTTTTAATTTATCTAAAGTCTTTTTCCCAGGACTGAAAAACACACATCATTTTCTGTATTTACCATTAAATCTATTTTTGTTTCAAACAGATTCAACAATTTGTTCTTTTCAAAACATTTCGTCTCTAAAAACATAATATTTGTCTTCAAGAATGAATTTTTTCATCCCGATACTTAATGTATCTAATCTTTTTTGGAATATATATTTAATTCCTTTTTGTTCTAGGAAACGTAAGTTTGCGTTGTTATTTATTCCACGATCTGCAACTATTGTAATATCCTTTATTTTATAGATTGATTGAAGTTCTAAAACGAAGGATAACATTGTTTTACCATCAGCTGTGTTACCTGGAAAAACTTTATAGTGTATTGGTATTCCGTTTTCATCTACAGCCATTGCTATGACTACTTGATCTTCATTGTGTTTTCCGTCTTTTGAAAAACCGTTTTTTCTTATCCCTTCTCTTGTAAAGCTTTCAAAATAAACTGTTGTGTTATCGAAGTGAATAACTTTATTATTACGATTTGTAAATTCATTTATTTTTTGAAATAAATTGACTAAAACAGAATTCTTATTTTCGAAAATAACATCAAGATAGTTATATATTGATGATTTTTTAACATTAATATCATTTATAAAATCACTTTTATTTTTATATTGTGACATATAGCTTCTTGGAAGGATAATTCTAGTTGCTATGAAAAATTCCAAAACCTCTTCTAACGATTTATGTTTACTTTTTGGTAATGCTGAAAATAAATTTAATTCTTTAATAACTTTATAAATTAAATCAACTCCAATATTTTGGATACTTGTTTTTACAGAAGTGGGTTTTAATAATTTAAAAAATTCTTCTTTTGCAACAGCTTTATCTAAAGATGTATCTACTTTTTTCGCTATTTCTTTCAGATCATCAATTGAAGATAATCCATACTTTTCTTTGATATCTTCTCAGTATCCTAGACCAATCTGATTTCCATAACCTTTTTTAAAACCTTTAGAAATAGCTAAAACTAAATAATATTTTCCATTTTGTTTTTTCTTGCATAAACTGTAACTCATGCTCTTATTATATCATTTTATGTGTGTAATGTAAGTAAAAAATATTTTTTTCTTTAGCTCATATATCTTTGATATATGTATAAAAAAATGAGCCTAAAAATAGGCTCAACTTGGAAACTCAGGATTTGTCTTCGTTTTTTTATAAATAATCACCACTAGAAGTGATGATTATTTTTTGCACTCTTATTTAAAAGCTTCTTTTGTTGCTTTTTCAAATGCTTCTAAACCTTTTTTATCAACTACTGAAAGAATAAATTTAACTAATTTGTATCTTGAAGTAATTGCAGTAAGATCAGCTTTACCTAATTTTTCTTTATTACCAAGTTGTTCTTGGAATTCTTTAACGTCTTCTTCGCTAGCTTGTGGAGAAAGAGATAATAATCAGTTAAACACAACACTTTCTTTTGTTTCGTTAAGCGCTTGTTCTTCTAATTGTTTATTTAAATCTTCTTCTGTTGTTTTTGTTACACGTAAGTATTCGTGTTTTTTAACACCAAATTGTTTTAATGAATCCGAGAAGTTTTTGTTTAATTCAGCAACTCTTTTTTGGTAAAGAGCTTTGTTAATTACTAAGCTTGATTCTTTTGTTAATTGTTCAACAATGCTTTTAAGAAGAGCATCTTGTGATTGTGATCAATTTTGAAGTGATAAGTTCTCTTTAATTACTTCTTTAAGTTCTTCAACAGATTTAACGTTTAAGTGAGGCAATATTTCTTTTAAAGTTTTTTCATCAAGTTTTGCTGATTCTTTTCTTTTTGCTTTTAAGATTTCTACTTTAAATACAGCTGGTTTGCTTTGGTATTCTTTAACGTAGTAATCAGCTGGGAAAGTAACTGTAACATCACCTTTGTATCCTTTTGCTTTATCAAGAAGTTGATCTTCAAAACCGGGAATGAAAGCTTTTGAACCAAGTTCAAGGTCATATTCTGAAGCTTCTCCACCTTCGAAAGCTTCATCGTTAATGAATCCTTTGAAGTTAATTGTAACGATGTCACCTAATTGTGTTTTTTCACCTTTTTTAAGATCTCTTGTTGTTCCAAGTGATTGTTCAAGCTTGTCAATTTCACTATTAACAACTTCTTTTGTTACTTTATCCAAGTGGTATTTAACTTTTACTTTCTCTAATGATAATTCTGATGTATCAGGAAGAGCTGGGAAAACAAATTTAAGAATTACGTTTCCATCTTTGTCTGTTTCATTATCTAAAAGAGGTTGCCCGAAAGCCGCTTTTGCAAATTCTTCGTTTTCTTTTTCGCTAAATGATTTTAAAACATCTTGGAATCTTTTTGAAGCAAACTCTTCAATTGTTTTAGCAATAGCTTTTGATGAATCTACTCTAGCTAAAAGTTCTTCACGAGGCGCTTTACCTGCTCTATAACCTTTAACAACCACTTTTTTAGCAGCAGCATCAATGTTTTTTTCTAATGCTTTTGTAAAGTCTTCTTTATTAACAACTGAAGTAGCAACAACTTCAGCACTTTTTTTATCTAATGTAAACTTAATCATTTTTCTCCTTAATGATTCTTAATGATTTATATTTTTTATATTTTACCATATTCAAGGTTTAAATTATCAATTTAGAAAGTCCAAGATTTGGTTTGGCTCCTTGCTATTAAAAAGAACATCAACTATGTTTTTTAATAACGGAACATAAACTTTATGACTTTCTAAAATATTTTTAAGAATTTTAGCTGTGTCATAACCCTCAATGGTCATTTTTTCTTGTTTTAGGCTTTGATCCACACCAATTTGTGCTATTTTTTGTCCAAAACTAAAATTTCTACTCTTAGTTGATGAACAAGTAAGAAACACATCTCCAATTCCTGAAAGTTCATACCCAACCATATCATTATTATCATTACTCATTACGTGATAAACCTTGAGAATTTCTCTAACTCCAAGTGAAATCATTGCTGAGTGAGTGTTTTTACCAGGATTATTGTAAGCAATTATCCCAACTCCAATAGCTAAAACGTTTTTAAGAGCTGCGAAAATTTGAGCTCCCATTTCATTTGAAATTCATTCCAATTTAAAGTAATGATTATCAAAAATTTCGCATAAAAAGTTAGCATAAATTTCGTTTTTAGTAGCTACATTAATCATTGTGAGTTTTTTCTCAAAAACCTCAATTGCATATGAAGGACCAATAAAAGTTGCAAGATTAATCATTGAATCACCAAGGTTAGCTTCAATAATATCTGATAAGAATTTTCCGGTTGTATTATCAAAACCTTTAGCTACGTTTATTACATTAATTTTAGCATCCTTAAGCTGTGCTTTAATGTTTTTTGTTACTGAATCTAAAGCAACTGATGGAACTGCGAGCACGATATTATTTGAAAATTGGAGCACTTCATCTAAACTACTTGTAGCAGAAAGCAAGTGTGAATTTGTAAGGAGTGTTTCACCAAAGAATTTAGTGTTTCTTCCTTTGTTAATATCACTAATTTCTTGCTTGTTAATTCCGTACATTTTAACTTGTACATTATTATCGATTAAAACATTTGCAATAGCGGTTGCTCAAGCACCTGTGCCAATAATTGAAAATTTATTATTCATAATTTTAATTATATTAATTTAGTAAAAAAAAGTATAAAAAAAATGGCAGGAGTAGCAGGATTCGAACCCACAACACACGGGGTTGAAGCCCGTTGTTCTACCGTTGAACTATACTCCTAAGCCTTTATATTATACACTAATTAGAATTTTCAATTAGTAAAATTACATCTTTTACAGTTTTAACATCATTTAATTTATTATCATCAATACTGATGTCAAAAGCTTGTTCAGCTTCAATAATTAATTCAGCTAAATCCAATGAATCAATTTTAAGATCTTCTAACAAAGAATCTTCATTAAATTTAACTTTAGTTAAATTTTGTAATTTTTTAATAATAATTTCTCTTGTGTTCATAGTTTTATTATATACCAATTAATTAAATGTGAATGTTATAACTTTGAGTAAGTTTTTGACCATTTTGGTGTCCAAATAAGAAGTGAATCAGAATTTGTTGTTTGCTCACTATCTCATAATCAAAGTATAAATCGCCGTCATAAGTGCTCACTCTTCGAGAAATATCTTCAACTAATTTATCAATAATTTCTGTATTAATATAAAAGCTTCCATCGCCATCTTCTAGCAAATAATCTTGGAAATATTTTGCATCAACAAGTGGAAAAATTCGCAAAAATTCTTCACTTGGTTTTAACTCTTTATTTTTAGTTTCGTTGTTAGTAGTATTTGATTTTATAACGAAATAGCAACCAAAGGAAATTGCACAAACTGAAAGCATTAATGCTAAATAAATGAAGATTTTTTTAATCATCTTTTTGCTTATTTTCCTTATTTTCTAGGATAAAAGGTTGCTCAAGAATTCAATCATCTTTAATAAACACATAACCTTCTTTGCGTTTGTCAGTTAGCTTGTCAAAGTCAATTTTATATCTGAAGTTAGTTACTTTTTGGTTAATTGGATCAATTTGAATTTTTGGTTTCTTTGGAATTTGGTATTGCGTATTTTCACTAAGCAAATAATTGTAAGTTACTAACATTTCAATATCAGGACAATCTAGTCAAAATTGCATTTCTACTTGGCCTTTGTATCTAAAAGGAGCCTTGATTGATTTTTTAGAGCCAAATGAACTGCTTTTAACAATTTTTCCTGTATTTTCATCAGTTATGTAAAAAGAGTCAATTAATAATTCAAATTCACGCGCACGGATGTTGTATTCTTTTTTACTTATTTCTTTCACTCGCACTTCAAAGTTATTTTTATATAAACCTGGAACTAGGAATTTCTTTAAAGTTAGAGAATTTAAATTTTTAAATGGCTTTTCTTTATCCGAGAGAGGATATCATTTTGGGTTGCTGCCGATAGTTAAATGAGCCACTTTATTTAAATAATTTTGATTATCTAATTTGTTGATATCTAAAATATATGAAGCAAAGTATTTATTAACATAAATTGTTTTAGCGTTTCGATAATTTAGTTCAATGCTTCTTGGAATTTTTGCAATAAATTTAGGTGTATTAATCACTTCTTCAACTCTTGTTTTTTCAAATTCTGAAAATAAGGTTGCATAAGTTAAAACTTTTTGGTTTTCATAATAAATTTCGTAAGTAACTTCCTTAATTTGGGTGTATTTCAGGTTTAAAACAGATTCATCAATGTGAACATGTTCTTTGCTCACTGAAGTTTTATTAATTATCTTTTTACCATTAATATAAATTACATAACTAGATCGACTTTGGTAATAACTTGGGAAATTGGTAGAAATTTTAGAATCAATGTCAAAAAACCCACTTTCCAAGTTTTTATTAATTCTGATAAATGCTTCATTAACAAAACCTGATAAATAAGGATGGTGCTTTAAGATTTTGTGGCTGTAGTTAAAATTGTCTACTTCAAAGATTTTATGTTCGTTATAAACGTGATCTCAAACTATCATAATTAGTTACTAAAATAAAGATCAACAAATTCTTTAATTGCCTCACGTTTTCTTTTGTAAAAAGTTGTTTTAGAAAAATAATCTAAGTATCATTCACTATTGTAATTATTACTTAAATAGGTTTTTTCGATTATTCATGCATTTTTTGGAGACATATTCGATAATACAATTTGTATCAAACTATCATTTTGTTGAAGTTTTTCTTCAAGTAATTGTCTCTTTGCGGTAAATTCAGGATTAGTTTTTTCAAATCTTTCCTTAAACTTAAGACAAGATATTTGTTTTTTAATGTTGTCTAAATAAAGTAGGTGCATTTTGCAAATTTCTCTAGTAAGCCTACATTGTTGATTGTAAAATGTTTTTTCTTCCTTTGTTAGAATTGAATTCATTATTATTCTCCTTTCATTTTTAAATGTACAAAAATTGGGCTTTCTTTGCAAAAAATATCTGATTTTGGATCATTTTTGTTCCACATTTTCAATGATTCGTCTTTTTTAAAAAGAAAAAATAAAAAAGCTAAAACTATTGAAAGTTTTAGCTTAAAAAATTAATACGCTTTTGCGAAAACAACATATCTAGCTGTTTTTGTGTCGCAAGATTCGAAAATACATTCCACATCTTTACCTGGTTTATCCATATTTTTTGGAATACATCTTGTTGATGCACCAGTTTCTTCTTTAATTCTTTCTTCTGCTTCAGATCCACAGCAAAATGGAGCAATAACAAAGTAGTTTTGGGCAATTTTTTCTTTAAATTCATCGTAATTTTTAACAAGTACAGTTCTAGAATCTAATCTTTCTTTGGCTGCGCTATATAAATTGTCATGAATGTTATTAAGAAGCGTAGTCACTGTTTTTTTAATATCATTAATATCAACAGTTATTTTTTCAAGTGTATCTCTTCTAACTAATGTGACTTGATTATTAGCTAAATCTCTTGGTCCAACTTCAATTCTTAATGGAACACCTTGAATTTCGCTATTAGAAGCTTTAAAACCAACTGTTTTATCGCTTGCATCAACTCTTACTCTGAATTTCTTGCTCAATTGATCATAAATTTGTTTTGATACGTCTTTAACTTTTGGTTCTTTATTTGCAAAAAGTTCTAAAATATCTACTTGTACTGGAGCAACTCTAGGCGGAATGATAATCCCTCTATTATCTCCGTGAGTCATAATGATTGCACCAAGTAGCCTTGTAGTTACACCTCATGAAGTTTGATACACATTTTCAAGTTGATTGTTTTTATTTTTGAATGTAATTTGGTATGGTTTTGAAAAGTTTTGAGCCAAGTAATGACTTGTACCAGCTTGTAAAGCTTTACCATCTTTCATCATTGCTTCAATTGTGTAAGTTGAACAAGCACCTGCAAATTTTTCATGTGGAGTTTTTTTACCCACAACTGTAGGAATAGCTAAATATTTTTGTAAGAATTTAGCATATGTTGAAATCATTGTTCTTGTGAACTTACGAGCTTCCATTGGGTCTGAATGACATGTGTGCCCTTCTTGTCATAAGAATTCACGAGTTCTTAAGAAAGGATTAGTTGTTTTCTCTCATCTCATAACGCTACATCATTGGTTATAAATAAGTGGTAAATCATTATAAGATTCAATTGAATTTTTAAATAAATCAGCAAATAAAACCTCTGAAGTAGGTCTAATAAAAAGTTTTTCATTAAGATCTCTATCTCCCACTTTAGTAACTGTGGCTAATTCGGGGTTAAATCCTTCAATGTGTTCTTTTTCTAAGTTAAATAATCTTTCTGGAATAAGAAGTGGAAGATAAACGTTTTGAACACCTTTTTCCCTAAAAATTTTATTCAATTCTTGTTGAATAATTTCCCAAATCCCATATGAATTAGGTTTAAAAACGATAGTTCCCTTTGTTGGCCCATAAGCCATTAAATTCCCATTTTTTACTACATCTGTATATCATTTGGCAAAGTCCACTTCAAGTGGAGTAATTTTTTCTAATTCTTTTTTCATATTAAATTAATTTTAAACAAAAAGTTATTTTTTATTTTAAAAAGGTATAAAAAAATCACCTTCCGGTGATATGGCTGCCCCAGTTAGATTCGAACTAACGCATGGCGGAACCAAAACCCGCTGCCTTACCGCTTGGCTATGGGGCAAAATGGTGGGGGGAGAGGGATTCGAACCCCCGAATCCTAAGAAAGTGGGTTACAGCCACCCGCATTTGGCCGCTTTGCTATCCCCCCATTTTGTTTGGTTGCTAAATTATTATACATAAAAAACAAAAAACAAAAAATATTTTTTATAAAAATTGGAAAAGTGACGCGCAAGTTAAGTGTCAAAAAAATAACAATGCTTTTTTAATGTTTAAATTATAAAAAAATTAGAGCTAAAAATGAATAAATACTGACAAAGGTAAAATCAAAATTGCAAGCCCTTGTGGCTTGTTTTCTTATAAATTTTGAAGTTCTTTTGCTTCTTTTCTCCGAAAGAAAAGAAGGCCTGTGCGGCAGCGCAATCTTTGAATCTGTAACAAAAGATAGACATAGAACAATACAGCGATAAACTGACATTACACATCAAATGGGCTTCAACCACAAAAATCTAGTTTAGCGCTTAAATACCAAGCTTTCTTTTATTGCTATTAATTTGAATTTTGAAGTTCTTTTGCTTCTTTTCTCCGAAAGAAAAGAAGAGAAGGCCGCGTGCCAACGCAATTAATGTATTTGTAACAAAAGACTGTCATTACAAGACTATTCTTATTTAAACTGATATTTACACAAAAAATAGTTTTTCTTCACATAAATTTGGTTTAGGTCATCATTCTTGAACTTAGCATTTATTGATATTAATTTTAATTTTCTATTGCTAATATTCTTTTGTATTCATCGATTTGTTCTTTGATTCAAAACACGTATTCTTGTGTGAGTGAATTGAAACTTTTACCCTTCGGAATAAATCTTCTAATGTATCTATGAGCATTTTCAATTGAACCTTTTTGATACGAAGCATAAGGTTTACATTTAAATAACTTTTTCTTACCTACCACTTTATGAAGAAGTGTGTTTTCACTACCGTTATCTACTGTTAAGGTTTTTATTTCGAGATTGTATTTTCTTATTAACATCCTTAATGCTTTGTTAATTGATTTTGCATCTCTTTTTGTTAAAGCAATGTATAACTCTCTAGTTTTACGATCTAAAAGTGTGAAAAGAACAAACTTATCTTCTCTTTTACCAACTACTGTATCAGCTTCAAAATGACCTTTTTCTAATCTTAAATTTGCTTCTTTAGGTCTATATTTTACGTCTCTAGCGTGTATCAATGACCTTTTACCTTGCTTTAATGTAGTTTTTGTATAACCACCTCTTGATAAATATAAAAGCGGGTCAAAAGAAAGTTTTATTCTTTGTTGCTTTAGAGCTTTGTAAACTGTGCTAAATGTAGGACAAAAAGCATTTTGATTTGTTTGTTTAAACGAGTTAATCATAAACTTAACAGACATTTTACATTTAATGTTTTTAGAGTTTTTGCTTGCTTTTTTTCTTAATTCTTTAGTTACATCGTTTCAATATTTCTTAAAGTGACTTCACTTATTTTTTTGTGATTCTGACACTATCATTAACCTTTTGGTTTTATAACTAAGCAAATGATTTGATAGTTTTCTGAACGAGAGAAATTTAGTTATAAAAATTTTAGATCCGCAAATTTTGCAAATAACTTTATTTTTTAGGCTTTTATGATAGTCATTTTTTTCAATCATTATTTCCATTTTTTGCTTAACCGTTCTAGATTGATAACCAAAATATTTCGCCGCTTTTGATACTGAATTCAACAATAGAACTTTCAAAATAATTTCCCACATTAAGAGTATAGATATTTGTTTATCTCTAAGCAACCTTTTAGACGAAACATTTGAGTGAAGACGTTTTATCTCATCATCAGATTCTTTGATGATGAAGTGACGGAAGTTTTCAGCATTATTTTTTACACAAATAATATTTTGTTTAGATAAATCTATTAATTTTTTCATATAATAAAAATGTGTCCTTTCTATTTAGCATTATTATTTTACACAATGGACACAAAAAAGTCACACGCATTAAATTTGCGTGTGACTTTTCTAATTTATAAAAATATTTTTTATCAATTTTACTATAAAAATCTTTTTGTTTAAGTGTGCAACTAATATAGCAAAACAATTATACAAAATAAACTTAACTAATGTGACATTTCGTTTGCTATTTAATAAAAATATGCGAGTGATTTTTCTAATTTATAAATTTCATTTTTATGTGCTATAATTTTATAGCCATTAGAACAATAACCCACTAACTTGGTCAGGACAGAAATGTAGCAGCCACATGAGGAAGTGTTGTGTCTAGTGGTCTTTTTTATTAGTAAATATCACAATTTTAATTCAATAAAATGTTTTTGATTTTTTGATTTTGTTGTAAAATAATATTACGTGGTCGCGTAGCTCAGCTGGATAGAGCACGAGCCTTCTAAGCTTGTGGTCGGAGGTTCGAATCCTCTCGTGATCGCCATTTTTTTATACCTTTTTTCAAATTTAGTATACTATTAATTCTATGCTTAGATTAAATTTAAAATTTTTTGGAATTCCAACACTTATCTTCGGTTTATTAGAAGTGATTTTTGGAATTATATTCCTTACTCAATTACCTAACCCTAATCCATTATTTTTATTACTTGCAATAATGGTATTCATTTTTAAAATTATCATTTTATTTATTTTAATTTTTACTTTTTATCAACGGAACGTTCAAAACCTTACATTATTTCTTTTATCTTTAATTGTAGTTCCGATCCTTGGAAGTATTTATGGAATGTTTTTTATTCCATATTTACTTTATATTTCAAGAAATGATAAGTAGAGCCTGGCTCTATTTTTTATTACTTTTTTTCTAGATATTCCTAAATTTTAGTGATAAAAAATACTTAAATACCTGTTATTTGATTGAGATATTTAAGTATTTTTTAAATAAATTAAAGACAACTTTTTCTTCTTCTTTATTAAGTAATTCAATTTTTAATTTATTTTCATCACGTGTGTTTTTAGTAAATTCAATGAAATCATTTTTAAGGGAAGCAAAACCATTTTGATAATCATTTTCTTGAATAAATTCAAGGACAGAACCAATTGTAAGCATCATATTTTTTACTTCTAAGACTGTATTTAGCTTGAAGTTGTTTTTTAAGTAGCTTTCAAATTGATTAAAGGCTTTAATTCTTTTGTTTAAAATATCAGTGATTTTGAAAAAGTTTGGATTAGTGTTCTTAATTTCAAGCGCAATCACATTTTTTAGAATCACAACTTCAATTGGCTGAAGTTGTGATTCGGTAATTTGTTCTAAAAGAACATCATCACCAATGTTTTTCACTTTTTCTAAGAAAGTTACAAGACCTTGTGAAATAATTTCAAGATTTGATCCTAAGTAATTTTGTTGGAAGCTTAAGAGAAATTCAGTATTCAATTTAAATGTATCAAAGACGGATTGAATTTTTTTAATTAAATTACTTGAGTCTAAATTTTTAAACTTATCTAAATATGCTTTATGAAACTTTTTAAAGTTTTCAAGACGAAATTGTTTTGCAATATCTAAAATAACTTTGTTAAATTTCTTTCTTTGAAGTTTAATTGGGCCTACAAGCTCATCTTGTTCATCAATTAATTTAGTTAACTTTTGTTTGTTTTGTTCATAAAAATCAAGCTTTAAAACATCATCTAAGTTATATTTAATAAGTTCTTGACGCACTTTTTGGAATTCTAAATTATCCCCAGTTTTTCGAAGTTTCTTAAAAATATATGAAGAGCGAATTGTTGAACCAAGCAAAACTGAGCCTAAAAATGCAGCTATATTACCAGATTTATCGATTTGCAATTTATGAATTCCCATTTGACTTAAAAATGGTTTAGTATATGAAAAATAGTCTGTATTTTGTTTCTTAAGAAATAAATTTTTTGGAATTACTTTATCTAAAGCTATTGGTGTTTTGTGAGTAATAACATTAAAAACTGAATTATCAAATTTACAATATTCAGTAAGAATTTTCTTTTCAAGACCAGGGTTTCAACCAGCAAAATCAATTTGATTTTCTAATTTTTGCGCTGTTCAATTTTCGTGAATTAAAGTATTAATTGAATTAACAATGTGCTCTTTAATGTAGGGTCAGTTAGCTTTATTTTGTTCATTCACTTTTTTAACAAGCTTATCAAACTTAAAAAAAGATGTTTTAGTTATAAACTTATTATTTTTGTTGTAATGCCCGATGGTATACATAAAAGGTAAATCATGAATTTTTTTAATCCCTAAAGGACTGAGGTAATTTTCTGTAATAGCTTCAAAATCAATATAAATTATTTTTTTGTTCATTTGTTATAAAAAAATACCAATTGCTATTAAAAATAATAACAATTCAGTATCTTTTATTTTCCTAATGTTAAAAGTTGAACAAAGCTATCAGCTTCTAATGAAGCTCCACCTACAAGAAAACCATCGATATTTGGCATTGAGTGAAGTTCAGCAACATTTTTAGGTGAAACAGATCCACCATATTGAATAATTGCATGATCAGCTGTAATTGAACGAATGTATTTGCATACATCTTCAGCAACTTCAGGAGTAGCAACTTTACCGGTTCCAATTGCTCAAATTGGTTCGTAAGCAATCACTAATTTAGATAAATCTAAACCTTTTAATGATTTTTCTACTTGTTCCTTAACAACTTCTTTTGTTTTACCTTGTTCATATTGTTCAAGTGTTTCACCAACACAAACAATAGGTGTTAAACCTTTTTCAATAGCTTTAGCAGCTTTTGCATTAACAACTTCATCAGTTTCAAAGTGGTATGCTCTTCTTTCTGAGTGACCTAAAACTACATATTTAACATTTAAATCTAAAAGCATATCTGCAGATGTATCACCTGTGTAAGCGCCTTTGTCAAATTGTGACATATCTTGTGCTGCAAGTTTTAAACCTTCAACTTTTGATTCTTTAAATGCAGCTAAATTTGGGAAAGGTGCTGCAATACCAAAGTCAAGGTTATCAATTATTTTGTTTTTATTTTGTTCAAAAACATTTTCTAATTGCCCTAAAAAAGCTTTAGTATCAGAAAAATTTTTGTTCATTTTTCAGTTACCAACAATAACTGTTTTACGCATTTTGACTCCTTAAAATATTTTCATTTGTTGTTAATTATTATACAAATATAACGAAATTTTTTAAGCAATTTTTATGAAAATAAGGCTTAAAAAATTGATTCATTAACCAAAGAAAATTTAAAAATTTTATTTAACTTGTTTTTTATATTTAAAATTCATATAGCATACGATTTCACACAAGAATTGTTTTTATAATTATCTTCGTGACTTTATTAATTATTTTTTTACGAGCGCACATTTTTTAATTCCAATTTTCCTAAAAAATGTGCGCAAAGATAAAAAAATTATATTAATAATGTTATGAAAAATAAAGGAATGTTACTTGAGAAAATAATCAATAAAACAATTGATTTTTATTGAAAGAATAAAATTGCTTATATTGAGAAAAAACAAATACCTATAAAATTTGTGGATATAACTAAAAACGGAGAAAAGAAAAATGTTTCAAAAGCCTATCTATCAGGAAAAAGCACTGTTGATTATATAGGGTGTTATAAGGGTATTTTTGTGTGTTTTGAAGCAAAAACCTGCAATGAAGATAATTTCTATTTAGCGAACATCCAAAAGCACCAATTAGAATATCTAAGGATTATTAAACAAAGTGGTGGAGAATCTTTTATAGTTTTGTTTTTCTCGCACAATAATACTTTTTGAAAGGTTGGTCTAGAATTTATTGAGAAGGCAATCAAGGAAGGTAAAAAACATATTAGTTATAATGATGTAAAAAGCAATTGTTTATATTTAGAGTTAGAATTTCCAGGTTTATTGTCATTTTTGTAAAAAAAGCAGCAAATTGCCACTTTTATAATTTTTGGAAAAACTAAATTTTTACAAATTAATATTAGTCATTTCTAATATCAACTGTTTCACGTAAATATTTAGAAGGTTTATATTTAATCACACGTTTTTGTGGAACAACTTGTTCTGCACCTGTAAATCTATTTGTAATTGTACGTTCTTGTTTAATTACTGTTGAGAAGATTCCAAGGTGTGATAATTGCACTTTTTCTTCAGCGATTAATTGTTCTTTAAGCACAAAAACCATTGAGTCAAAAACTTTCTCTACTTCTTTTGGTGTGAATTGAGCTCTTTCTGCTACTTGAGCAATAAATTCTTTTTTTGTCATTTTTTTCTCTCCTAAATGAATTTTATTGTACAAATTATACTATATTTTAGGCCTTTAAAGAAAAAAATGAAAATTTTCAAAGAGTAAAAAAGCATTTCTAAAATTTAAAAATTCACATTATTTTTTCATTTGTTATAATTAAATTAATTATTTAATAAATTAAATATTTTTTCAATTCACATAAATAATTTTTTAAAGGAGAAAAATGAATCACGTAAATATTTTTGCCTTAGGAGGGCAAGATGAAAATGGTAAAAATTCATACGTGTTTGAATACAATGATGAAATCTTTGTAATCAATGCGGGTGTGAAAATTCCGATTAATTCTCAAAATGGTGTTGATACCTTAATTCCAGATTTTGGTTATTTAGAATCAAAAAGAAAGAAAATCAAGGGAATTTTTATCTCTGATGTTAAAAATGAAACTTTTAGCGCACTTCCTTGACTTGTGCTGAAAATTCCTAATTTAACGATCTATACATCAGCATTTAATAAATGAATGATTATTGATCGTTTAAATAAATACAAAATCAATCCAAAGGATTATAAAATTGTTATTTTAAATGCTCGAACTAAAATTGGTTCTTTAGAAGTTATGCCGATTCCGCTTACTGGAAGTATGCCAGGAAATAATGCTTTTGATTTCATAACACCAAATGGAGATTACCTTTTTATGTTTAACTATATTGAAGGGAATCTTGGAATTTATGGAAGAACAAGTTTTTCTTTCCTTAAAAAGCTTTTAGATAATCGTAAAATAGTTGCTTTAATTTCTGATGCTGGTAAAAGTAATTTTTCAGGAAAAGCAATCGATAAACTCCGGCTTCCTTCTGAAGTTTTAGACATTTTCGAAAAAACAAATAAAGAAAGCAGAATTATTGTTGGTGCTTATGATGAAGAAATGGTTGTTTTACAGCAAATTTTAGACCTTGCTAAAAAATACAATCGCCCTGTAGCTCCTTATGGGAAGACTTACGGTCAATTGCTTGATTTGCTTAAGAAAGCAAACCCAGAGCTTGAAATGCCTGAATTTATTGATTATAAGAAAGTTTCAAAACACAAAAATGCTGTTAT
The DNA here is from genome assembly GCF_012220205.1 of Mycoplasmopsis gallinacea. Classification (NCBI taxonomy): domain Bacteria; kingdom Bacillati; phylum Mycoplasmatota; order Mycoplasmoidales; family Metamycoplasmataceae; genus Mycoplasmopsis; species Mycoplasmopsis gallinacea. The sequence goes on from NZ_CP047225.1 coordinate 409,126, forward strand.
TTTAGTTACTGGTTCAATTGAACGCTTATATTTACGTTTCATGAGAATCACAGATGAAAAAGATGTTTATTTAAAAATCTTACCAACTGATACAGTATTAATGCTTGCTCCACCAGTAAATGGTCTTGAATCAACTGCAGCTGTTGTGCTTGATAATATCGCAAAGAATTTTCCAATTTTATACGATATTCCGGATAATGAATATTACAGAAATAGACCTACAAAGGAAGATATTTCTAACCTAGTTAATATGCTGGAACCCGAACACTTTATTCCAACTCAAGGTCTTTATAGATATTTAGCAGACGCAATAATGTATGTTGAAAATAATCTTAAAAAGAATCAAAAAATTAACTCTATTTCTTTATCAAATGGAAGAATTGCTCACTTTGTAGATGGAAAATTATTTAGTACAAATGGTAAAGTAAAACCAGTTGGAGATTTAATTATTGACGGATTTGGGGTAGGAGATATTTCAAGTGAAGTTATCTCTGAAAGAGAAGCTTTAGGTAGAGAAGGAGTGGTGATTATTAACTCTATTTATTCTCCTAAAACAAAGAAAATAATTAGTAATTTACACATTAATTACATCGGTGTAATTGATGAATCTGATAAAGAAAAAATTGACACTTTAGTTAAAGAAACAATCATTAAAGTATTCCAAGAAAATGACTTCACTTCATTAAAAGAAGTAACTGAAAAACTTAGAAAAAGCATAAGAAAGAGAATTTTTAAATTAACTGATAAAGACCCAATGGTTGCAGTTACATTTACAACTATTTAATTATGAAATTAAAAGATATAAATAAAGAAATTCAAAATCTTAAAATTGAAGATGAACCAAAAGATTATCGAACTTTCGTGGAAAAGAACAAAAGATGAAAAATTGCTCTTATTTTTTCACTTACAACTTTTCTTTTGTTTTTTAACATAACTGCACTTGCTTTAAATGCTTCTTTTGGTGCTTCATATTGATTTGTGAAGTTTTACATTTACACCATTGATTTAATTTTTGGTAACTTAGTTTTACCTTTAATTTTATGTGGCTATGCTACTTGTGGTGTGCTTATTATAAGTAATGCTTATAATGGTAAATGTGTAGGGTGATTTGGAAAATATCGAAAAGTTTCTATTTTCCATGCCCAAAGAGAAATTCTTATTTTCATTTGAAATATCTTTATTTTTTGAAGCTTTTTTGATCATATGATTTTAAATTATGCATACAACAAGGATTTCCAATTTAAAATCATTTTAACCGAGAATATCTTTAAAACGGGATTTTGAGAGCAATATGTAGTTCAAGAAAACTTTTTCTGAAATCATATTGGTTTTCTTTTTGATACTATTTTTAACATTTTATATTACTTACCACTTGCGTTTGTTTTTTCAATTATTCTCTTAATCTTATTTTTAGGTTTTATCATTGTCAAACTTAGATTTATTTTTCCATTTAAAATGTTTAAGCAAAAAATCTACAAGATTACAGCTACTGAATATTATTCAAAACTTAAAAATAGAAAACTTCCTTTTGTGCTAACTGAAAAAACAGTGGAATGATTTGATGTATTTTTTAAAAATGCAAAATATGCAAAGTTACAATATAACTCAATTAGTTTTTTAAAGCTTATTCAAGAGCTTATTAAATTTAATGAAGTAGAACGTAACTTATCAAAAGAAGAAATGAATTCTTTATCTGAAGCAAAAAAAGCAACTACTAGTTATTTAATAACTAATAAAACTGACGAAACTTTAGAGGGAAACTTAGAACAAAAAAATGAAGATAAAAAAGTCCTAAATGTTTTTGAGATATTAGAAAAACATTCACCAATTATTAATAACGAGGAATAATTATGTTTGAAAAAATGTTATGACAAGATGCAGAAAAGTTTCTTGCATCAAATAAAAATAAATTAATCTTTTTAGAATTTACTACAGAATGATGCGGTGATTGTAAAATGATGAAGCCAGTTGTAGATTCAGTTGCAAGCGAATATAAAGATAACAACAACATTTCATTTATTAATGTAGATGCTGAAGAAGCAAAACTTTTTAGAAACCCAGATACTAAATGAAAAGTTTTGAAAGTGCCTACAATTTTATTGATTAAAAACGAAGAAATCTTAGAAAAAGGGTACGAATATATTCCTGCACCTGTGTTAAAAAGTTGAATTGAGAAAAGTTTACATTAATTTTTGCGCTCAATACACCAAGAAGAGTTGTTCAAATAAAAAAAGCGGAATTTTCATTTCCGTTTTTTATTTTTTAACTTATAATTAATTAGCAATATAGCGAGGACCTATAAGGTTGTCAATACACCAAAAAAAGTTGTTGAGGGTTTATTGAGTTTTTATAGTGAGCTATGTTCAAAAAAGAACAAAGGAGACAACATGAATAAATTAAATGTTAAAGTACAAGGTTTCGACCACGCATTAGTGGATGCGGCTGCTAAAAAAATTGTTTTATTAGCAGAAGAAACAAAAGCTAAGGTAAGTGGACCAGTTCCTCTTCCTACAAAAAGAGAAGAAATTACAATCTTAAGATCTGTTCACATTAACAAACCATCTCGTGAACAATTCGAAAGTAGAACACACCAAAGATTAATCGTAATTTCAGAATTTGCAAACGAAAAAGAAACTCTTGCAAAACTTAAAAGAATTGAATTACCAGCTGGTGTTCAAATTCAAGTTAAAGTTAAATAATCACACTTAGTGATTTTAAAATTTATTTATAAAAAAATAAGGAGACTAGAATGAAAGGAATCTTAGGACGTAAAGTTGGGATGACTCAAATTTTCAGTGAAACTGGTTCAAGAATACCAGTTACTGTTATAGAAGTTCAACCAAATGTTGTTACTAAAGTTTTAACTGACGAAGTTAATGGTTACGTTGCAACTCAATTATCAGTTTTTGATAAAAAAGCTTCACGTACAAACAAACCAGATGCTGGTCAGTTTGCTAAAGCGCAAACAACACCTAAGCGCTTCATAAAAGAAGTTCGTAATATGTCTGGATACGAACTCGGTGCTACAGTTACAGCTGATTTATTTGCTGCAGGAGAACTTGTTGATGTAACAGGTATCTCAAAAGGTAAAGGATTTGCTGGAACAATTAAAAGACACAATCAACACATTGGACCTAAATCTCACGGTGGAGGTGGAGGTAGTCAACCAGTTAGACAAACAGGATCACTTGGAGATATTTCAGGTAACCGTGTTTACAAAGGTATGACAATGCCTGGACACCTTGGACATGTTAAAACAACAGTTCAAAACTTAGAGATTGTAAAGGTTGATGTAGAAAACAATTACATTCTTGTTAAAGGATCAATTCCAGGTCCTAAAAAATCATTTGTTATGGTTAAAGAAGCTGTTAAAGGGCTTCCAAACCGTGAAGCAGTTAAACTTGTTGATGTACAAGAAGTTATTTTAATGAACGAACTTGTTGAAAAAGCTAAAAAATACAACATTGAAGTTACAGTTGGAATGCACTCAAGTGAACTTAAACAATTAATCGAAGAAGCAGAAGCAAAAGAAGGGGACAAATAATCATGGCTGAAACTAAAAAAACAACAACAAAAGCTAAACCAGCTGCAAAAGCTAAAAGCGCATCAGCTGCTAAAAAACCTTCAAAACCTGCTGCAGTTAAAGTTCAAAAAACAGCTAAAGTTGCAAAACCATCAGTAGAAGTTCAATTACCAAAAAACCTTTTCAACAGTGAAAAAATTTACGAACAAGCAATTTTTGACACAATTATGTCAGAAAGAGCTAGCGTAAGACAAGGAACACACCAAGTTAAAAACCGTGCTGAAGTTAGCGGTAGTGGTAAAAAACCTTGAAGACAAAAATGAACAGGACGTGCACGTCACAGCTCAATGCGTTCACCTATTTGAGTTGGTGGAGGTAGAGCATTTGGTCCTCAATCAGTTAAAAACTATTCATTAAAAGTTAACAAAAAAGTTAGATACGCTGCATTTGTTTCAGGATTAACACTTCTTGCAAACGATAAAGCTGTTATTGTAAATGACCTTACACTTGAATCAATTTCTACAAAAGCTTTAGTAAAACACCTTGAAGATTTACAAGTAGCAAACTTAAAACACGTTTTAATTGTTACAGAAGATAGAAATGTATTCTACTCATCAAGAAACCTTCAAAATGTTAAAACAACAAAAGCTAACTCAATTAGCGTTGAAGAACTTATTTGAGCAGATGTTATGATCATCTCAAACGAATCATTAAAAATTTTAGAAGGGAAGGCTAAATAATGGAACTTACAAAAGTTATTAGTGCACCTCTTTTAACAGAAAAAACAAACTCACAAATGAGTAATGGTGTTTATACTTTTATTGCTGATTACCATGCAAACAAACACCAAATTAAACAAGCAGTAGAAACAATTTTCCAAGTTAAAGTAGTTAGTGTAAATACAATCAAAGTTGAAAAACAACCAAAAAACATTGGTCGTTTCCATGGATTTACAAACAGATACAAAAAAGCGATCGTTAAAGTAGCTGAAGGACAAGTAATTAACTTATTCCCAGGTGAAGAACAACAAGTAGAAGAAGTTAAAGCAAAAGCTTCATCAAAAGAAACAAAAGCAAAAGTTGCTGAAAAAGAAAGCAAATTAGCTGCTAAATTCAACAAAAAAGCAACAGCAACTAAAACAAACAAAACATCATCAGTTAAAAAATCAACTTCATCAAGAAAAGTTGGTGGAGAATAATAAATAATCTAATTTTAAATCAAGATTTAAAATTGCGATAAATGCGGAATTATGCATGCTTAAAAGAAGATCCGCAACTATTTTTAAGCAAAGGAGAGACAAATAATATGGCTATTAAGCACTATAAACCTACGACAAATGGTCGTAGAAACATGTCTACTCTTGATTTTAAACAGAACTTATCAGGTCACGCTCCTGAAAAATCACTTCTTGTGAATTTAAAAAACAATGCAGGGCGTAACAACCAAGGTAAAATTACTGTAAGACATCATGGAGGACGTGTTAAACGTTTCTACAGACTTGTAGATTTCAAACGTAATAAAGATAACATTCCTGCTACAGTAAAAACAATTGAATATGATCCAAACAGATCAGCAAACATTTGTTTATTAGCTTATGCAGATGGAGAAAAAAGATACATTTTAGCTCCTAAAGGTATCAAATTAGGACAAGTTGTTGTTTCAGGTCCTGAATCAGATATCGTTGTTGGTAACTCATTACCACTTGCAAACATCCCAGAAGGAACATTTGTACACAACATTGAAATGCAACCAGGAGGTGGAGGTATTATTGCACGTAGTGCCGGAACTTCTGCTCAAATTCTTGGTAAAGATGAAGACGGAAAATACGTTGTTTTAAGATTAAAATCAGGTGAAACACGTCGTATTTTAGCTCGTTGCCGTGCAACAATTGGAGTTGTTGGAAACGAAGAACACTTACTTGTAAACGTTGGTAAAGCTGGAATTAACAGACACAAAGGAATCAGACCTACAGTTCGTGGATCAGTTATGAACCCTGTAGACCACCCACATGGAGGGGGAGAAGGAAAACAACCTGTTGGGCGTAAAGCTCCTCTTACACCATGAGGTAAAAAAGCTCTTGGAGTTAAGACAAGAAAAACTAAGAAATCTTCAAACAAATTAATTTTAAGAAGAAGAAAGGATGCTAAATAATGGCACGTAGTCTTAAAAAAGGTCCATTCGCTGATGAGCACTTACTTAAAAAAGTAGATGCTATTGTATCAGGTAAAGCACCTAAAAAACCAATTAAAACATGATCAAGACGTTCAACAATCTTCCCAGATTTCGTTGGACTTACATTTGCAGTGCACAACGGAAAAGTATTTAACGAAGTATACGTAACAGATGATATGGTAGGTCACAAACTTGGTGAATTCTCACCAACAAGAACCTTCTCAGGTCACGGTGCAGATAAAGGTAAGAAAAAATAATGGCACAACAAGCAAAAGCACACGTTAAATTCCAAAGAGTTAGCGTTTCAAAAGCAGCTTTAGTTGCTAACTTATTTAGAGGACTTGATGTTGTTAAAGCATTAGGAATCCTTAAAAATACAAACAAAAAATCTGCTCCAATTTTCGTTAAATTATTAAACTCAGCAATTGCAAATGCTACAAACAATCATGGTATGGATGCTTCAAAATTATTTGTTAAAGAAGTTTATGTTAATGAAGGTCCAACTCTTAAAAGATTCCAACCTAGAAGTCATGGTAGAGCTTACTCAATTTTAAAACGTACATCAAATTTATCAATAACATTAGAGGAGAGAAATTAATATGGGACAAAAGGTTAATCCAAATGGTTTTCGTTACGGAGTAACTAAAGCACATAACTCAACTTGATTTGTTGGTAAAGAGCAATTCGGAAACTACTTAGTTGAAGATGCTAAAATTTATAAATTCTTTGATAAATTAGTACGTCAATACCAAATCGGAAAAGTACAAGTAAAAAGAACACAAGATAACAAAGTAACAGTGTATATTCACACAGTTAAACCTGCTGCCGTTTTAGGTCAAGAAGGTAAAAACGTTCAAGAATTAACTTTAAAATTAAAGAAATTCTTAAAAAACAGAAACTTAAATGTTAATTTACAAGTTGTAGAACTTGCAAACCCAGATCTTAATGCAAAATTACTTGCAGAAATGATTGCAACTAAATTAGAAAACCGTGAAAGCTTCCGTTCAGCTCAAAAAATCGCTATTCGTAGCGCACTTAGAGCTGGAGCAAAAGGAATCAAAACAGCCGTTAGTGGTCGTTTAAATGGTGTTGATATGGCTCGTACAGAAGGATATTCTGAAGGAGAAATGAAACTTCACACACTTAGACAAAATGTTGACTATGCAACAGCAACAGCTAGAACAACATATGGTGCAATCGGAATTAAAGTTTGAGTATCATTAGGAGAAATTTTGGAAGGAGAAAGAAAACATGCTTCAACCAAAAAGAACTAAATATCGTAAACCATTTTTAGTAAACCCAAACAAACGTAAAGCTCACAAAGGAAACACAGTATCATACGGTGAATTTGGACTTCAAGCCGCAACACCTTCACTTATTACATCAAGACAAATTGAATCAGCTCGTATTGCTGCTACACGTAGTCTTGGACGTGAAGGACAAGTTATTATCCGTATCTTCCCACACTTTGCTAAAACATCAAAACCTATTGGTGTTCGTATGGGATCAGGTAAAGGTGCTCCAGAATTATGATATGCATCTGTAAAAGAAAATACAGTTATGTTTGAAATTGGTGGTGTTTCAGAAGAAAGAGCTAGAGAAGCTCTTAGACTTGCAGGTCACAAACTTCCAGTTAAATGAAAAATTATTACAAAGAATCAAGAAGGAGATAAATAATGTTATACAAAGACATTAAAGCTAAATCAAGAGAAGAGTTATTAAAACTTGTTAATGATTTAAAAGCAGAACTTTGAACTTTAAGATTCAAAAACTCAACAGGTAGTTTAGACCAAACACACAAAATTTCAAGTATCAGAAAAGACATAGCAAAAGTTCTTACAGCATTAAATGAAAAAGGAGCTAAATAATTATGGAAAGAAATACAAGAAAAACCTTAGTTGGTACAGTTGTTTCAGCAAACAAAACACCTAAAACAATTATTGTTGCAGTAGATACATACAAAAAACACCCACTTTACTCAAAACGTTATAAATCAACAAAACGTTTCGCGGTTCACGATGAAAACCATGTAGCAAAATTAAATGATATTGTTGTTATTATGGAAACAAGACCTTTATCAAGAACAAAACGTTTTAGATTAGTAGAAGTAAAACAATCAGCACAAGGAGATAATTAATAATGTTATTAGAATTATCAAAAGCAAACGTTGCAGATAACTCAGGTGCTAAAGAAATTGGTGTTATTCGTATCTTAGGTGGATCAAAGAAAAAAGTTGCAAAAATTGGTGATGTTGTTGTTTGTTCAGTTAAAAAAGCTATTCCTAATGGGAACGTTAAGCAAGGTCAAGTTGTAAAAGCTGTTGTGGTTCGTTCAAAATACGGTATTGCTCGTGAAAACGGGTCATACATTCGTTTCGATGAAAATGCTGTTGTATTACTTAAAGAAGATGGAACACCACGTGGAACACGTGTGTTTGGACCTGTAGCACGTGAAATTCGTGAAAAATACCCTAAAATCGTTTCATTAGCACCAGAAGTGCTTTAATTAAGGAGTTATGATGAAAGTTAAATTTAAGAAAAATGACGAAGTTATCGTAATTGCTGGAAAAGAAAAAGGGAAAACAGGAAGAATTGAAAAAGTATTACACAAAGCAAACAAAGTTATTATTAAAAACTTAAACATCGTTACAAAACACAACAAACCTTCACAACAAAACCAAGATGGTTCAATCTCAAACATCGAAGCTCCAATTCACGCATCAAATGTTGCTATTTTAGTTAAAAAAGCTAGCAAAGATAAACCTGCTCAATATTCAAAAATTGGTTACTCATTAAACAAAGATGGCAAAAAAGTTAGAATTGCTAAAAAAACTAAGAAGGAAATTTAATTATGTTAAAACAAGTTTATTTAGAAAAAGCAGTTCCTGCTCTTAAAGAAAAATACAATTATTCTTCATCAATGCAAGTGCCAAGAATTGAAAAAGTAGTAATCAACATGACAGCTGGTAAAGAAGTTTCAAACTCAAAAGCTATTGAAGAAGTTCTTAACGAACTTACATTAATCTCAGGACAAAAACCATATCAAACAGTTGCTAAAAAATCAAACGCTTCATGAAAACTTCGTGAAGGAATGCCAATGGGTGGAAAAGTTACACTTAGAAGAGACAGAATGTGAGAATTCTTAGACAAATTAATTAATGTTGCTATGCCTCGTATTCGTGACTTCCGTGGAGCAAACCCTAAAGCATTTGACGGAAGAGGAAATTACTCATTAGGAATTAAAGAGCAAATTATCTTCCCAGAAATTGAATTTGATAAAATTCGTCGTATCAAAGGACTTGATGTTATCATCGTAACAACAGCAAAATCAAATGATGAAGCAAAAACACTTCTTGAAAACATAGGAATTCCATTTGAAGGAAAGGGAATTAAATAATGGCTAGAAAAGCATTAATCGAAAAAGCTAAACGTCACCCTAAATTCTCTACACGTGCATATACACGTTGTGAATTATGTGGACGTCCACATGCAGTTTTAAGAAAATATAAAGTATGCCGTATTTGTTTTAGAAACCTTGCACACGAAGGTAAAATTCCAGGCATTAAGAAAGCGAGCTGATAATTATGTTTATTACAGACCCTATTTCAGATTTAATCGTTCGTATTAAAAACGCGAACATGAGAAAACACAAAACTGTAGAAATTCCTTACTCAGGGAAAAAAGAAGCTATTGTTAAACTTATTCAAGAAGAAGGATACATTTCATCATACGAAGTTACAGGTGAAAAAACAGAGAAAAAACTTGTTGTGTCATTAAAATTCAAAGGTAATCAAGCTGCTATTAAAGATTTCAAAAGAGTTTCAAAACCAGGAATTAGAGTTTACTACAAATCAACAGAAATTCCTTCAGTACTTTCAGGATACGGTACAGTAATTATGTCTACATCAAAAGGTCTTATGACTGGAAAACAAGCTAAGAAAGAAAATGTTGGTGGTGAAGCTATCGCCATCATTTGATAGGTAACAGTATGTCACGTGTTGGAAATCGTGTTTTAACAATTCCTGCTGGAACAACTGTTACAGTAGACGGACAAAAAGTTACAGTATCAGGAAAATTAGGAACTCTTGAAAGAATTTTTAGCGACAAAATTACAGTTAATGTAGAAAACGGACAAGTTACAACTACTCGTGCAAACGAAGAAAAACACACAAAACAATTACACGGAACAACAAATGCTCATATTGCGAATATGATCAAAGGTGTTTCAGAAGGTTTCAAAATTGAACTTGACATTAAAGGGGTTGGATACAAAGCAACTCTTGCAGGTAATGTTTTAGAAATTGCTGCTGGATACTCACATACAGTAAAATTACAAGTACCAAGTGATGTTACAGTTAAAGTTGCAAAACCAACAGAAGTATCTGTAGAAGGTATTGACAAACAAAGTGTTGGACAATTTGCATCAATCGTTCGTGCTGTAAGAAAACCTAATGTCTACTCAGGTAAAGGTATTTCTTATAGAGGAGAAAAAATTAGACGTAAAGAAGGGAAAACAGCTTCTAAATAATTTAGAGCTTAGGTATTACATATGGCAAACTTATCAAGAAACGCTGCTAGAAAAGTTAAACACGTTCGTTTACGTCAAAACATTTTTGGTACAGCAACAAAACCTCGTTTAAGTGTGTTTAAATCACACCAAAACTTCTATGCTCAACTTATCGATGATACAAAAGGTGTTACACTTGCTAGTGTATCAACATTAAAAGATTCAAAATACAGCGGAAACATCGCTGCTGCTAAAGAACTTGGACTTGCTATGGGTGACAAAATTGTTGCTCTTGGAGTTAAAGAAATCGTATTTGACCGTTCAGGTTACTTATACCACGGTAGAGTTAAAGCATTTGCAGATTCAGTAAGAGAAAAAGGAGTTAAGTTCTAATGGAAAACCAAAAAGAAACAAAAGTTGCTGCTGGAACACAAGAAGTTACAGCTAAAAAACAACCAAGAAATTCTTTTGCTAAAGATTCAAACAAAGAGACAAAACCTCGTTCAAATCGTTCAGAATTTTCAAGAAAACCTCGTAAACCAAGATCAGAACAAGCAGTGTCAGAATACTCAGAAAAAGTTATCGATATCGCTCGTGTTACAAAAGTTGTTAAAGGTGGAAGAAGATTTAGTTTCTCAGCATTTGTTGTTGTTGGGAACAAAAAAGGTAGCGTTGGATATGGACATGGTAAGGCAAATGAAGTTCCAGATGCAATTAAAAAAGCTATCAAAGATGCACAAAACAACTTAGTTGAAGTCCCAGTTTTAAATGGAACAGTGCCACACGAAACAAGAGCAAAATTCTTATCATCAAAAGTTATGCTTAAACCTGCACCTAAAGGGAAAGGGCTTATTGCTTCTGGAACAGTGCGTGCGGTTGTAGAACTTGCAGGATACTCAGATATCGTTACAAAAACATACGGTTCACGTTCAAAAGCTAATACAGTTAAGGCTGCTGTTAAAGCTTTACAAGAACTTAGAACACCTGAACAAATTGCTTTTATTAGAGACAAAGATGTAAAGGACTTAATATAATTATGGCTATTAAATTACATTCACTTAAATTCACAGAAGGTTCAAGACCAGAAAAACACCGTAAAGGTCGTGGACACGCTGCTGGAAAAGGAAAACAAGCTGGTAAAGGGCAATCAGGACAAAACAAACGTAAAGGACACAGACTTGGATTCGAAGGGGGTCAAACACCATGATTCCGTCGTATTGGTAAACGTGGATTCACAAACGTAAATCACGTTGAATATCAAGTAGTTAACCTTTCAGATATTCAAGAAAGATTTAATGATAACGATGTTGTTTCAGTTGAAACATTAAAAGCAAAAAACTTAGCAAAAAGAAACTTACCTGTTAAATTACTTGCAAATGGAGAATTAACTAAAAAAGTTACAGTTTCACTTCACAAAGTAAGTGCAGCCGCAAAAGAAGCAGTAGAAAAAGCTGGTGGATCAGTTAACGAATTATAATTATCAAAATTCAAATTAAACCAATTAAAAAACAAAGCTAACTAACTAGCTTTGTTTTTTAATTGCTCTAAAATATCTTCAAGGGCTTGTAAGTTGGCTGAATCTAAAAGCGAATGCCCTGCCATGTGATTGTAATAAGTTTTGACATTATCCAACTTTTGCTCTAATAAATAAGCCCCAATTAAACGGGTATCGATGTCAAAATGCCCGTGAATAATGTAAGTTGGAATATGCTTAAATTTATCTGCATTTTCTAAAATGTAGTTATCACTTGGCATAAATGATTTATTGTAAAAATAATGGCTTTCTAAAAGAGCTAAATCATAAGCTTCCTGCTCATATTCTTTTTTAAATTCACGCTCTCTAACACTAACAAGAGAAAATTCTCATTTATAAAAAATAGCAGCAAACTTCTTTCTATATTCAAGATCAAGATTTTTATTTGTTAAAGCTTTATAATACTTAGCAATGTTTGTTCTTCCTTTTAAATTAACTACTGCATTTTTAAATACTTCATATTCTTTAGGGAAGAATCAATTAGCACCTTTTCCTTCATAAAGAAAATCCACATCTTCTTGACGGGCTAAAAAAACACCTCTAAGTATCATTGTAGCAACATTTTGTGGATATTTAATAGCATACATTAAAGTCAGTGTTGTTCCTCAGCTGCCACCAAAGATTGTTAATTTATCAAGCTTTAAATATTTTCTTAAAGCTTCGATATCTTCAACTAATTGTTGTGTGTTATTATTTTTTAACTCTAAATGCGGTGTGCTTTTTCCACACCCTCTTTGATCAAAAAATATGTATTTAAAGAATTTAACATCTACAAATTTTGTTAGTGCGGTGTGTGATCCACCGCCTGGGCCACCGTGGACTACTAAAATAGGAAAACCTTTTGGATTACCATATGTGGCATACCACATTTTGGTTTTTGAATCAAGCTCCAAATAGTTTTCCTTAAATTTTACGTTTTTATTATTCATTTGGACGAGTTAAAACTCTATGTCCATTTTCAGTAACAAGAACATCATCTTCAATTCTTGCACCACCAAGTCCTTCGATGTAAATACCAGGTTCAACAGTAATAACCATTCCAGGTTCTAAAACAAAATTAGAAGTTGCACCAACATTTGGATATTCATGTACATCAATTCCTAATCCATGACCTGTTGAGTGAACAAAGTATTTTCCATACCCTTTTTCCGCAATGTAATCACGGCAAATTTTGTCAATTTCACTTGTTTTAATACCAGGACGAACTGCTTTTCTACCAGCTGCAGCTGCCTCTTTTACAATATTAAGAATTTCGGCCATTTTAGGATCTTTAGCATTTTCTTCTCCGCCTAAAATAATTGTTCTTGTAATATCAGCTGTATATCCGTTATATTCACCACCAAAGTCTACTTTTAATAAAGTGTTGTTTTCAATAACTTTATCAGTTGGATGATGGTGTGGTTCAGCACTATTTGCACCTGTTGCAATAATTTCTGTAAACCCTTCTTTTTGACACCCGTTAAGTTTTAATTGGTAATTTAAATAAGCTGCTGCTTCTTTTTCAGTTACACCAGGTTTTAATCACTCCATAAGTTTGTCATAAGCTTTTAATGAGATATTAATAGCTTTTTGAAGTGTTTCAATTTCTTTTTCATCTTTCACAATTCTAAGCTCTTGCGCATCTACTCAATGAATTTGTACATCTTTACCTGTGTAGTATAAAATGCGATCTTGCACTTGTTTTACTAAATAGTTATTGTCAAGAGCTATTTTCCTAAATCCTTTTTTAGCAAATCATTCCTTTGTAGAATTGCCTTGCATTAACACAATATCAACGTTTTTAGCGTGATTTTGTGCGTATTCGATATATCTTCCGTCTACGAATAATGTAGCTTTATCTTTTTCAATAACAATTAAACCATCTGAGGTTTGAACACCAGCAAATCATAATCTAGTTTGTGGAGCTTCAGAAATATAAGCATCTACACCATGCTCTGTAAAAAGCTTGTCTAATCTTGAACGATTCATTTTTCCTCTTTTCTAATATCATTAATTTAATAATATTATACATAATATTATTAAAAGCCTTTTTAAGGGCAAGAAAAAACGTAAGACCAAATAGTCTTACGCAAACTAACTGAGTTTTATTTTTCTTCTTTTTTCTTATTTAAGAATTTAGCAAGCAATAAAATTAACATTAATAATGTACCTGCTAAGCAAGCTGAAAGGATAGCAACTAAAATATTTCTATTTCTGTGTTCTGCATCTAATTTTTCTTTTAATGTATCTTTTTCTTTTGAAAGTGATGCATTTTTAGATTCTGAAGTAGCTAATTTTCCTTTTGATTCTTTAGCTCCAGCAAGATCATTTTTAAGGCTTTCAATTTCTTGTTTTTGAAGATGTAAAATCCTTCTAATTCCGTCTTTAGTATCTTCGTTATCAGCGATTCTTTCTTTTGAACCCATACCTTCTAATATTTTGTTAATTTCAGTTTTTAAATCAGTTCCTTTTGTTTCAAGCGCAACAACTTTATCTTTAGATGCTTTAAGATCGTTTATTAATTTTTCTTTTTCAGCATCTAATTCTTGAGCCTTAGTGTTAACTTTTGTTAACTCTTCTTTAGTTTCTTTTAATTCATCATTTGCATCTACTCATTTACTTGAGAAATCCACAGAAAGATTTTGTAAGTAAGCTGATGTAAAAGTGTAGTTACCTGGCTCATCTTCACTTTCTACAAACAAGTCAAAAATTTCTGAATCAGTTGCACCTCTTTTTTTTCTTTCAGCTTTTAATTCTTCAATATATTGCTCTTTTTTAGCTCTTTCTTCTTTTTGTTGAGTTTCTGTTTGTTTTAAAGATTCAAGTAATTTTTCGTATATTTCTTGTGTTTTGCGTCTTTCTAATTGTTGTTCTTCTGTTAAAGTTTCACCTTCTGTTGGTACAACTTTATATTTATCAACAACAGATGCTAAAGCTTTTGCTTTATCTAATTCTTTTTGTGCATCTGAATAAATATTAATTGCAAAGATAAAAGTTTGAACAAGTCATTCTACTGCATTTTTTTTCGTATATGCTTGAGCAGCAGATAATTTTTTATATTCTTTTGCAACTTTATCAAAAGAGGTTTTAGCATATTCCATTTTCTGTTTTTGAAATTCAATGTATTTTGAATTTAATTCCACATTGTGATCAGATTGGAATTTTGTAAAAACTGGAGTTAATTGCGATTCAACAAGTCTATCAAAAATTGTTTTAGTTTGATCTATTGTCTTTTTCATACCTGCAATCATTGCATTTTCTTCAGCTACTGGTGCAGCTGCTGAAATTGCCGTTGCAGCAACTGGTGCGAATCCTGTAGCTGATAATATGCCTAAAAATAATGTCCTTTTAAACATTTTTCCTTCTTTCATACTTTTTTATGTTTTACAACAAATACAACAAAAACTTGTATTTATTAAATTTAAAATATGATTACCTTTTTCAAAAATAAAGTGTTTTTATTGTATCCATATAATTAAATTATAAAACTATACAAATAATCTTGAAGTTTTTTTTAATTTATATGTAAATATATTAATTTCACATAATAAATTTTAAATTTTTTGTTTTTTAACTCTAAAAAATGGTTTAATTTTTTGCAGCTATATTTCAGTACTAAAAATGTTTTTTCTTAAAATAAAAAAATATTTCGATTTTTTCAACTTAATTTTATAAATTTGTAAAAAATAATAAAAGTTGATTTTAATTTCTAATCTAGTTCAAATATCGCTAAGAAGTTGAATTTTTTAAAAAATAATGAAACTTAAAATATGGAAATTTTCCATAATTTGTTAAAATTCATTTTATGAAAAAACAAATTTCTTATAAAGATATATCAGAGATGGCGGGTGTATCAATATCAACTATTAGTAGATATTACAATAATGGATACGTATCAAAGAAAACGAAAGAAAAAATTGAATCAGTAGTAAAACAACATAGATATTACCCAAATCACGGTGCTAGAATGATTAGAGGTAAAGATCACTCTGTTTTTGTTATTATGCCTGAATGAGAACAAAATGTCTCATTAGCAATTACTAGCGGTATTGTGCAAGCATGTAAGAAAAACGGAAGAAGAGTAAATACAACTTACACAGGTGTTTCAACAGAAGAATATATTGAAACAATTAGATATATTCTTTCATGAAGACCTACTTCTATTGTTGTTTTTGTGGCTAATTATGATATTAAATTATTTGATTTTCTAAAAGACATTGATGATGTTTCAATTGTTGTATTTGGACACGAAGTGCCAGGGCTTAATTGAATCAAAGTAGATGAGAAAAAAGGTTTTGAAGAAGTTACTCTCAAATTCATTAGAGAAGTGCAAGATAAATCAAAAATCTTATTCCTTGCTGATAAGAAAATCAATTCACAGCAAATGCAAGAACGTTATGAAGGGTTTGTAAAAAGCTGTGAAGCTTCAAATGTTGAATACATTAGAAAAGAAGTTAATACAAAAGACGGGAATGATCTTAACTCAATTATTCGTTTCATTAGAGCTGAGGGAATATCTAATGTAGTGTGTTCAAGCCATGAAATTTACATTGTACTTGCAAACTTAGCTGGAAATAGCTTAAGATTAACTGATATTGGTTATAAATCAATTTACGATTACATCAAGCATTACAAAGCTAAAGTGTTTATTGATTACCCACTTATTGGTGTGGAAATTGAAAAGATGATTCTTTTAAACAATGTTGACGGAATTACCCAAGAAAAGAAAATTAAAGCTAGAATAATTTAAAAATGCTAATTAGTAGCATTTTTATTATTTATATTATTAAAATTATGTAAGAAAGTAAAAAATGAAATTAACAAAGTTTTTAAAAAAATATTTTAATTTAGAAATTCTATCTGACATTGTTTGATCTAATCCAGAAATTAACGAAAAATATGACAAAATCAAAAACGAAGTTAGATTTGCTAAATTGAGTTATGCTTGTTTAATTGTTTTTGTATGTTCAATTTCGTTTGCATCTTTATTTAACTTAAATAGTTTAGGATCATTTGGAAAAAGTTTAGTGTTTATTGGACAAATCTTATCATTTTTCGTATTTTCCTTTGATTATTTTGCGCACCTAATCACATATCGTTTTAAAGTGACTAGCCCATTAAAAATTAAGTACTCACTTTTATTTTTCCCAATTAGTTTTATTGGAATCTTGCTTCTTCTTTGTGTGTTCAGTTCAGTGCATGCTCTATCCTTAATTGGTGTTAATATGGATGGAAAAGGATTCTTTGGAGTCCTAAAAGGGCTTAACATTTTAAAGATTTTTAGAATCTTTTTAGTGTTTAAACTTATTGCTCCATTTAGAATCATTATTAACGTATTTGAAAAACAAAGAAAACTCCTTACTTACATTTTTCTTTTTATTATCATTTTAATTATCCTTTTTGGACTTATTATTTGAAATAATGAACTTGAGTATGTAAATCAATTACGTGAGAATTTCTTAGATGATAATGTAAAATCACAAAATAACACAATCTTTATTTTTGCAAATAAAGAATTTGCTAATAAAGAAGCTGCAATTGAAGCAGCTAAAAACTCTGCTGATTATCAAGCAATTGGATCTGGATATATTGATAATTTTATAGATGCTATTTACTTTTCAACAATTACTTTAACAACTATTGGTTATGGAGATTTTTCACCACATGCACCAATTTCAAAAGCATTAGTAAGTGTTATGGCTCTTTTAGGAGTAGCTATTATTGCAATTCCTTCCGGGATCATCGCTGGTTCTTTCTTAACAGATATCCAAAGTCATTTACAAAACAAAAAACCAAGCAAACTTTTTGGTAGAAAAAGTAAAGAAGAGCCCAAAGAAGAAAATAAAGAAACTAAAATAAAAGAAAAGGAAGAACAAAAAAATGATTAAATTAGGAAGCCACGTTTCATTTAAAAAACCTGATTATCTTCACGGTGCAGCTGCTGAAAGTTATTCAAATAAAGCTAATACAATGATGATTTATTTAGGGGCTCCACAAACATCAAAAAGAGTGGATACTTCAGAATATCAGTTAGATAAATATGAAGAACTTTTTGAAAAGCATATTGCAAAAGAAGATATTATTGTGCACGCACCTTATATTGTTAACCCAGCTAATCCTGAAAAAACTACCTTTGCATGTAATTTCTTAATTGAAGAAATTCAAAGAATGAACTATATTGGTGCTAAATATTTAGTATTACACCCAGGAGCATATACAGTATTTTCACCTCAAGAAGGTCTTGATACTCTAATTGAAAACCTTCAATATATCTTAGAAAATACTAAAGATGTTGTTATTTGTATCGAAACAATGAGCGGTAAAGGGACTGAAATTGGTATTGACTTTGAGCAAATGAGATATGTTTTAGACTGAATTAATAATGATAGAGTTCAAATTTGTTTAGATACTTGTCATGTTTGAGATGCTGGATATGACATTAAAAATTATGAGAAATTTAAACAAGAATTGATTGAATGAGATTTACTTAAACACATCAAAGTTATCCATTTAAATGATTCAAAAAATGACAAAGGATCTCAAAAAGATCGCCACGAAAATATTGGTAAAGGAAAAATCGGACTTGAGACATTAAAAGCAATTGTGCATGATAAAGATTTTGAGAATATTCCAATTATTTTAGAAACACCATGAAGCGATTTTGGACCAATTTATAAAGAAGAAATCGAATTATTACTTAAAAAATAGTGTTTATATAAAAAGTAGTTTTATAGTATAATATACATACAATTTATAACGTTATAAAATACATAAAGGAGCAATTATGGCTAGAGAAGGATTCACATTAGCATGTACAGAATGCAAAATGGAAAATTACATTTCTAAAAAGAACAAAAAAAATCACCCAGAAAAATTAGAAACTAAAAAATATTGTTCAAAATGTAATGCTCACCAACTTCACAAAGAGAAAAAATAATAAATTTACATAGCATTTGCTATGTTTTTTTATACAAAAAATCGGATGCTCCCGATTTTTCTTCTCCCCTATTTTTGTTTTTTGCTATTGCAAAAACTAGATAGCCCTAGTGTTTTAAATCTTCTGAAAAGTTGAACATAACTAATATCAATCTTATCTTGAAGATAATCACGATAATATTGTTTTAATGGCACACATTTAAAGTTATTTTGTGTGTTACAAAAGTTTTGATATTCAATAAATATTTCATTTAATTCTTCCGATGAGTGTTTAGAAGCATTTGTGTTCTTTCTGTTTTTGTGAAGCACTAAAATCTCTTCCCCTTTTTCGATTTTAAGTCTTCATTTACGCACAGATTCAGGCGATACGCCGAGTTTTTTAGCGATTTTCACGTTTGATCAATCTTTGTGTTCTTCTAAAAATCTAAGCCTTTTCGTGAGTTTACGCTCATATTCTGTACTTTTACGTTTTAATAGTTTGATCATAAACTTATTTCCTTTTTTATTTTTTTATAATTATAACTACAAAAAAACATTATAGAACATTTTAACTTTAATTTTTGAAAAATTTCCACACAAAAAAGTAAGAAAATAGTTTTATTTATCTAATTTTTAGAAAATTTTAACTATATTTACTGATTATAGGTTCAAAAGTATAAATTTTCTTGCTGATTTTCTCTAGAAAATTATAAAAATACTATAAAAATCAGATTTTTTACAACTTTTATCTTTTTAAACTTGACTTATTATGTCAATTCTGTTATATTTCACGGATTAATTATTGTAAAAATCAATTTTAAATGTAATGTTATATTTTTTTATTCGCATTCTCTGCCTTTGTGCTATAATAATATAGCTTGTTAGCAAGAAATATATAAAATTAAAATTTTCAAAAAAATATTTTGAGAGTTTAAAATAATATGCTATAATAATTAGGCAAACAAATGCGAGTATAGTTTAATGGCAGAACTTCAGCCTTCCAAGCTGACTATGAGGGTTCGATTCCCTTTACTCGCTCCATTTCATTTTTATGACCAAAAAGAACCTAATGGTTCTTTTTTTATTTTCGCAAATAAAAATAACATAAAAAAATACCTTAAAGAAGGTATTAGTTTTCTGAGTTAAGTTTTCTTAAAATTTCATCAATTTTAAATCCATTAGCACTAACATCATCAATTTTGAAGACAATTTGAGGAACTTTTCTTCAATCTAATCTTTTAGCAAGAATACTTCTTACATAACCAGCTGCGTTGTTTAATGCTTCGATCCCTTTATTTTGATTACCAGAAAGGTTAACAAAAACTTTAAGGTGTGAAAGGTCAGATGAAAGAACTACATCCATTACAATAGGATCCACAACGTTTGCGTTTTTGATTCCATTTGCTAAAATATCAGCTACAATTTGATGAGCTTGCGATTCTTTTCTTTTTAAGTTAATTTCATTCATATATTAATTATAACAATATAAAAGAAAACTCTCTAAGTTTTTTAACTTAGAGAGAATGAGAACTAAACTAATTTATCGAAAATATCATCACCAGTTTCGGTTACAATTTCTGCACCAAAGTTTCTAGCAACAATATTTCCAAGAGTTCCTAAACCATTGAAGTTTTCAAGTGTTTTAGGTTTTTTAAATGATTTAGAATAAATTGTAGCTGGTAAGAATTCACGTGTATGATTAAATCCAGGAT
The DNA here is from genome assembly GCF_012220205.1 of Mycoplasmopsis gallinacea. Lineage (NCBI taxonomy): Bacteria > Bacillati > Mycoplasmatota > Mycoplasmoidales > Metamycoplasmataceae > Mycoplasmopsis > Mycoplasmopsis gallinacea. Next base: position 429,467 of record NZ_CP047225.1, read on the forward strand.
AAGCAGGATCATTTCCGTGGTCACTTGTCATAATTAATAAATCATCTTCTCTTAACACATTAATTAATTTAGCTAATTTGATATCTAAATCAGCAATGTTTTGAGCAAATCCGTGTACATTTCTTCTGTGTCCGTAGTGTGAATCAAATTGCACTAAGTTTGTAAAGATAAATTTGTTTTCTGTATCTTCTTGAGCAAGTTCAATTGTGATATCCATACCTTTAGCATCACTACCACTTGGAATGTGTCTTGAAATTCCTTGTCCTACGAAAATGTCATTGATTTTACCTACAGAAATAACTTCAACACCTTGTTTTTGAAGTTCGTTTAAAATCATTTCTTTTGGTTTATTTGCATAATCATGACGGTTGAATGTTCTAGTGTAATTTCCTTCTTCACCCACATATGGACGAGCGATAATTCTACCTACGTTTCATTCGGGTCTACTTGAACAAATTTCTCTTGCCGCTTTAGCATATTTGTATAAATTATCTAAACCTGTTCATTCTTCGTGAGCACAAATTTGGAGCACAGAGTCCATTGAAGTATAAACAATAATTGATCCATTGTTTTTTTCTTCATGAGCAAGCTCGTTAATAATATCTGTACCAGAAGCTGCTTTATTACCAACAATTTTACGCCCATCAAATGCTTTTTCTAATTCAGCAATTAATTCTTTTGGGAATCCATCTTCAAAGAAGGTAGGGAAAGGAACAAGGGTTTTAATCCCCATCATTTCTCAGTGTCCTGCAAGTGTATCTTTAGCATTTGACACCTCTTGAACTTTAGCCATGTAAGCTAATTGATTTTTTGTATGATAATTACCATTTAAATTTGTGATGTTACCAATACCTAATTTTTTTCAAGTATCAATTTTGAATTCATCTGCAAATGAAGCAGATCTAATTGTATTAGCACCAGCATCACCAAATGCTTTTTGATCGCGATCAGGTCCAATTCCTAAACCATCTGTAACAATCATAAAAACACGTTTAAATTTAGCCATTTTGACTCCTTAAATATATTGAATATATAAAAATTATATATATTATTAATTTTAAACTTTTTTATTTCAATTAATTTAAATATTTTTGACTTTATTTGTGTAAAATGTAATATAAATATTGCAAAAAGATTAAAAAAGGAGCTAAAAAATGGCAAAAATTTTATTTTTTGATGGAAACTTAATTAATAACGAAAATTCATTTTCTAAACATGCAACAAACTTTGTTTATGATGAATATGTAAAAAATAATCCTAATGATGAAGTGTTACGTTTTGATTTGAACGAAACACACTCAAAAGTATTTTTAAACAAAAATAATATGACTACTTATTGACAAGAAGTCGAATCTGATAAGTGAATCGATTTATTAAAAAGCGCAGATAAAGTAGTAATTTCTTGTTCAATGACAAACTTTGGGCCAACTGTAGTTGTGAAAAACTTTATTGATTCAATCGCTGTTGCAAATAAAACTTTTAGTTATAAATATTCTAAAAAAGGTGAAGCAATTGGTCTTTTAAATAACTTAAAAGTACTTATTATTGCTTCACAAGGAGCGCCAAGAGATTGATATCCTTGAGGTAGTCATATTGAATGATTAAAAGGAACTTGAAATTTCTTGGGAGCTAATAAAGTGGAAACAATCGAAATAGCAGGCACAAAAGTTGAGCCAATTTCAAAAACGACACCTGCAGAATACTTAAAATCAAGAGAAGCAGAATTACAAGAATTAGTTAAAAACTTTTAATAATGAGTAAAAAATTATTATTTATTGATGGTTCTTTTTTCAAAGATGAAAAAAGATCTTTTTCAAAAGCTTTATTAAATCGCTTAGCAAATCACTTTGAAAGACATAGTGATTTTCAGGTTTCAAAAGTAGATTTAAATGAAATTGAGCACTATAAAAGTGTGTTACACGAAAACAACTTAGATTCTTATTATAATCATCCAGATGTTCAAAACTTTTTAAATCAAATTAACAATCATGATCAAATAATTATATCTTCAGCCATTATAAATTGTAGTTTAAGCCCAATTTTAAGGAACTTTCTAGACTCCGTTGCTATTCCAGGGAAAACTTTTACATACAAAAAAGATCAAAAGCCAGAATATGATTTTTCACAAAAGAAAGTGCATTTAATCATTGAATCAGGTGGAGAAAACGATCCGCGTGATCTAACTAGCCCGCTTTATTACTTTAGAAATGTGATGATTTTATTAGGATTCCAAAATTTTGCTTGCACAATAATTGAAAATACAGATGTAGATCCAGAGATGAAAAAAATGGGTTCAATTGCTTATAGTGAAAAAATTTTAGATGAGGTAGTTGCTGAAATTGCACAATAAAATTATAAAAATGACTTAGATTTTGAAACACTCTTATATTTAGTAGTTAAAAGAGTGTTTCAAAATTTTTTTAATTTATAGGTTATTATTTGGAAAAAAAGATTTTTTAAAAAAAGAAATAATTGGGGCAAAGGTTATATTAATTGTAGAATATTAATATATGGAAGGAGCCTAAAATATTTTTCTTTGAACTAACAACTAAATGAGCAACTTTTTGATACTCAAAATAAAGTGAATTATAACTTATAAAGTTGCGCATTTAAATATCTAAAAAAAGAGTGGAGATTATATGATTCTTACCGAAGCAATTTTTTATCCTGTATCCAAAAATAGGAATGTAAATGCATTTTTTGCCTCTTTACAGACTATACTAGTTATAAATTCGTTATATTTTTTCTGTTTAATTTCGTATTATTCTGGCAATGACAGTGTGAATTTAGCAGAAAAATATTCTGTTTTACTTTAGCATGCATAAACCCATTTTTAGTTATTTGTTCTTGAATTTGCAAATTTTTCTATAGAAGAAAGTATGAAAATGATGAATTAAATGATACTAGACAATTTATAGATAATTTCTATTGAATTATTGCTTTATTATTTGTGATAGCAGTGTTCGGGATTTCTATTTTTGCAGCCTATGTGAGTTGATCGACAATATTAGATTCGATTCATGAAAGAGAACGCCAAAGCAGCCAAAGCCCTCTTTATTCATTATTGTTTACATTAATTATGTTTTATACTTTATTAATGGCTTATTTCATTGTCTGATTATGACTTTATTTTAATATATGCCTTAGAAATAAAGTTCGTGCAAAAGAAGGAAAAGAACCTTTAAATGGAATCACTAAATGTTGATTTGATTGACTTAAAGACTAACATTTTCGATTATTATAAATAATATTCACAAAAACACCGCTTCCTAATTAAATGGGAAACGGTGTTTTGTATATCGTAATTTGTTTATTTTATTAATGCTCTTGATTAATTTGTTTTTGAGTATCTTTTTTTGGAATAAATGAAAGCATAAAGTTGAATTACCATTATTACAGCAAAAGAACTAGTTAAACAGAAATGGTAAAATAGGTAGCCAATATTGATAAATCCTATTCCGAAAATAAAACCAAGAATTCAAAGTGTGCTTCCAATGTAAATTAAATTAAAACGATATTTTGGTTTTCCAAAAAGATAAAGAATGACAAATAAGCAAAGTACATAAATAATTAAAGCTATATAACAAATAACTCAAATTAAAGTGGATGAAAGTTGATTATGAATGCTAAATTCAAAATCTAAACTTAAAAGACTAAGAGCTATAAATATTAAATAGTGAATAAAGAATAACCAATAAACTCTTTTATTGCCTTTGTGATGATCAATCATATTGTCAAAAAACAATGTGTAATATAAAAATAAAGAACCGCAAAATAAAATAGCCAAAATCCCTTTTCAATCTAGGTGTTCAAAATAGTGTGATAAAACAATAAGCATTTCACCAAAGAAAATGATTGTAAGAAGATTTAATCTTTCAATTGCATGTGGTGAATTAATTGGTTTTTCCTTAACAATAAAACGAATGAAGTGAGGCACAAGTCAAGTGATAATTAAAATCACAATTGCAGGATAAATACCTATTGAGTAGCTTAGTTGTGAAATTGAAACTATTGCAATCCCAATTACAGAGAAAAATGAAATGTGAATATAAAATGCTTTCCGATATTCGCAAACTTCTTTGTTTGCAAATAAAAAGTAAATAAACTGCGCTACAAAACTAAATACTATAAAACTAAATGCTAAATTAAACCTGGTAAAACTTTCTTCTCAATTATTATTAATTGAATAAGAAATATACATAATAATAGCCATATCGATTAGCATAAATAGTTTTTCAACAAAGGTATCCCTACCATACCGATTGATAAAAATGGTTTTAGTAACCCAAACGTTGATTAAACTGATAAGCACTAAGCCAAATTTTAAAAAATCTTGAAAAACTATTTTACTATGGTCATCATGTTCAAAAATATTTACAAACCGCGAAATAGCTAAAACAAAAACTAAATCATAAAATAATTCAGCAAGCGAAACTTTTTTAACAAAATTTATTACCGCTTGTTTCATCATAATTTATTCCTTTCCCCTAATATTTTTATTTTTAAATTTTATATTTTTTCACTTATCTAAAAAGCTATTTACAATCATTTTAATATATAGGGATATTATTACAAAAAATGACGAATTACTCTATGTATTAGGGTTATTCGTCATTTTGAATTATTTAAGTGTCAAACCAATAAACTATTTGCCTAAAATTATTGTTCATCTTCTCACTCGAATTGGAATCCATAAATTGAAATAGTATCGCCCTTAGTTACTCCTTGACGTACAAGTTCTTCTCATACACCGATTTTCTTTAAAATGTTGTTAAAGCGAACAAGGTTATCATAAGTGTTAATTGGAATTTTGTGGTAAAGCTCTTCAACTTTTTTACCACTAACTTCGAAGTATCCTTTGTAAGGGTTTTTTACTACATAATCAGGCTCAAAAGTAATTTCTTTTACTTCATTTTCACTATTATCAATTGGATCGTAATCTGTATGAAGAATCATTTCTCATAAACCTTTTTTCACAAGGTTGAGGTTTTCTTTATTAATTGCTGAAATAGGGATTACAACAAGATCTGGGTATTTTTCTTTGAATGATTTCATATGTGTTTCAAAAGAAGGAAGATCTGATTTATTTGCAACAATTAATTGTTTTTTCTTTTCAAGTTTTAAATTATAACTATGTAATTCTTGGTTGATTGTTTCATAATCTTCAATTGGATTTTTTTCTTCTAAACCAAAGTCAATAATATGAGCAATAACACGACAACGTTCAATATGTTTTAAGAACTGAATACCAAGCCCTTTACCTAAAGCAGCACCTTTGATAAGCCCTGGTAAGTCAGCAACGGTGAATGAATTTTCGTATCATTGAACCATTCCGAGTTGAGGCACCAAAGTGGTAAATTCATATTCAGCGACTTTTGCTTTAGCATTAGAAATAGCATTTAAAAAGGTACTTTTACCTGCACTTGGTTTACCAACAAGACCAACATCTGAAAGAATTTTAAGCACAATTTCTGCTTCATATTTTTCACCAGGCATTCCATTTTCGGTAGTTCTAGGTGCAGTATTTTTAGCGGTTTTGAATTTAGTGTTTCCTCTACCACCTTTTCCACCTTTAGCTACTAAATATGGTTTGTCAGGTTCAATAACATCAGCAACAAGTTGTTTACCTTTGTATACTAAAGTTCCAATCGGAACTTTAACATATGTGTGTTTCCCATTAGCCCCGTATAAGTTTTTTGGACCACCTTTTACACCATCTTCAGCTACTATGTGTTTATTTTTGTAAAAGCTTAAAAGGGTATTTTTACCAAGGTCACCAACGAAGTAAATATTACCTCCGTTACCACCATCTCCACCATCAGGTCCACCTTTATCAACGTGAGCTTCACGACGGAATGACATCATTCCATCTCCACCTTTTCCTGCTTGTAAAAAAATCTTAATTTCATCTATAAAACGCGCCATATTACTCCTTTTTAAAATGTAATTTAAATTATACAAAATTCCCATGAAAGTAAAGAAAAAAGCTAGCTTGGCACTAGCTTAATATTTGAAATCATTAATTCCTTTAAATGTTTGCTCTTCAGGTTTGTTGATATTTCAATAACCAGTTTGAATTCTCTTTTGAATTCTTCTTTGTCTGAATAATTCTAATTTGCTTCATACTCATGAACAAATGAAAATCGATGAATATACCCCAATTAAAATACCAAAAAGCATAACTATGTTAAAGGTAAAGTTGGTTGCGTTTTTAAATGCAAGCAAGGTAGCTACTGCAAAAAGAGTTGTTCCTGATGTAAATAAACTTCTTTTTAAAGTATCTGCAATACTTGAATTAATTATGTCTTTAATATCTTTTTTATCTAAAATTTTGTTTGCATATTTGTTTTGGATTTTTTCTCTAATTCTATCGAATGTTACAACTGTATCGTTGATACTTAAACCGAGAATTGACAGCACAGCAGCAACAATAATTGTTGATACTTGTAATCTTGTAATAACAACAAAAGCAATTACCATTAAAAAGTCGTGTAATAAACCAATAATTGCAGCAATTGAGTAAGTTCAATTCATTCTTACAAGAATGTAAATAACAATACCGATAAAGCTAATTCCTGTAGCGATAAACGCATTAAGCACTAATTTATTAGCTTCAGCTGCAGATACAAGGTAGTTAGTTACGATTAAATCAGAATTATAATCATTAATTAAGTTTTTGATTTTATCTGCACTATTTGTAAGATCTTGTGATGTTTTAATTGATAAAACATAATTTAATGAATTTGAATCAGCGCTTTGAATTGAAATAACGTTTTCTGGATTTAGTAAATTTAAATCGCTTGCATTTTTAACAAGTAAAGATTTTAATTCATTTGCTTGATCAAGCGTAAATTCTTGACCTTTAGCAACATCAGCATTTACTAAGAAGTTAATTCCACCGCTAAATTCGATTGAACGGTTAATTCCTGCACTAAATTCTTGTCCTTGGACTGCGAAAATAGTAAAGACAATTGAACCAGCGATAATAAATATTAATGAAAGAAGAGCGAATCATTTAGCATTTTTAAGATAATTTGACTTGTTAACCAAAATACCTAATTTTGAAGTGTGTTTAATATATCTTTTTCTAATTCCTAAAAGGTATAAACGATCATTGAATGCACCGGTGCCGACAAGCATAGTAGCTAAGAAACGGGTAAAGACAAGCATAACTAATAACGTAAATAGGATAGATAAAATAAGAGTTATACTAAATCCTCTAACATCTTTTGTTCCTAAGAAGAACAAGATAAAACCGACAATGATGGTTGTGATGTTAGCATCCATAATTGACGAAATAGACATTTTGTTTGAATTTTTAAAGGCTTTATTTAGTGTATCACCACTATAAACTTCTTTCTTAAGCCTTTCAAACGTTATTACGTTTGCATCAACACTAATTCCAATTCCGATAATTAAAGCAGCAATTGTAGCTGGTGAATATTCACCTCTAAGCACTGTGAACATTAAAAGTGTTAAGAAAATATATAAAGCTATACTGATTGTGCTTAATGCGCCTAAAAGACCATAGTTTATAATCATGAAAAGAGAAATTACAGAGAAAATAACAATACCAGCAATAATTGCATAATCAAATGCTGTGTTATTTAAGTTTGCATTTACATACACACTTGATAATAACTCTAAATCATAACTACTTAAACCAAAGTTAATTTTATTAGCTAATTTTTGAGCTTGAGCAGCTGTGAAATTACCATTAATAATAACTTCTTTTGAGTTAATTGGTGAATTTACAGAAGCTGAACTAATTAAGAAAAGTTCATTAATAGCAATAACATTTTCTTTTATAGCATTAGCTCTATATTGTTTTCTTCCATCAATTTCATATTCTTGATATGGTTTTTCATTAACGTGAATAAAGTTTCATAAGTTGTGATTTGCATTGTCTCATTCAACTGGAAACTCTGTTTTAGCAATATTTATAAGTTTTTCAATATCAAGTCACATTAACACTAAGTTTTGACCTGTTAATTGTTTATCTTGTTGTGATAAGTATTGGGTAGCTCTTGTTCATTCAGCTACTGCATCATTATCGCTTAATGTAATTTGAACTGATTCTTTACCGTTTTGATTTGTGTACTTAGCACCATTTTGTTGAAATGGAGGAACTCAATTAATTGGTTCACCATTTTCTAATGAACCCTCTTCAGTGAATTTACCATTGTAAAAAAGAGGTTTCATATTAATGTCAGTAATGGTTAAAAGTGGTTTTTCAACAATTTCAGATTCGAATTCTTTTCTTTCTGCATCTGAAATTTCACCACTTTTTGTAATTCTAATTTTTCCATCACCTTCAGTTGAAACAGATATACCATTTAAACCTGTACCACCTGTAAGACGATTAAATAATGAAGTATTAACTTGTTCAGTTAAAGTTTTATCAGCATTTTGATTAGTTTTACTATCTTTAATTTGAACACGAACTTCAATACCACCACCATAATCTATTGATTTATTAACGTTTTTGCTAACAAAAAAAACACTACCAAAAGTGATAGCTAAAAAAGTAGAAATAATAGTGATTGCACTGATTAATCATCTTTTTCAATTTGTAAGTGCAAAGAATTTTTTTATTCTTTCTATCATATTATTAAATATTACCATATTTTGAGCTTTTAATTAGTATTAAATATTACTCAAAAGAAGAGTTATTTATGCAATTTTTGTCTAATTAAATAATCAATACCTTTGCTTGTAATTCTTCTCCCTCTAGAATTTTTTTCAATTAGCTTCAAATAAAGCAAAATAGGTTCGATTTCGTTTATTATGTTCTCTTTTGAGTTAAGTAAAAGCCCGCAAAGTGTATCTAATGATACACATTTTTCTTCAAATCCATCTTTTAAAATGCTCATATATTCAATGTGATCTTTTGTGAGTCCAAATTCATATAAATCCAAATTCTTAAAGGTTTTCATAATAATTCTTTTATCAATTTCTTTTTGCTCTTGTGAAATTGAAAAATCGTTAATTCTTTTCAATAAATGATTGGCAAGTCTAGGTGTAGATCTTGAATATTCAGCAATTAAGCGGATAAGGTTTTCTTGAATTTCGATTTTGAGTGCATTTGAAGATTTTTGGATAATCTCCATCATATTTTCAAGTGTATATGATGAAAGTCTACATAAATAACCAAAGCGATCTTTAAAAGGCTGGACAATTTCATTTAATTTAGTCGTAGCACCAATTAAAGTAAACGGTTTAAGCTTCATTCTCATTGCTTTGCTATTACCTTCTGCACCTATAATTAAGTCAAAAACGAAATCTTCCATTGCTGAATAAAGAAATTCAACAACTCCTTTATTGATGCTATGAATCTCATCAATAAAGACAATATCATTTTCTTTAAGTATTGATAAAATACTGATTAAATCAGACTTTTTCTCTATGTTCGAACCTTGCACATAGTGAATGTTGTTATCTGATTCATTGGCGATAATAGTAGCAAGAGTAGTTTTTCCCATCCCTGGCATTCCATAAAAAAGAATATGATCAATTGGTTTATTTTGAACTTTCGCACTTTTAATCATTACTTGTAGTGTCTTTTTAATTTTGTCTTGACCAATAAATTCCTTAAAATTAAGCGGCCTTAGATCCAAGTTCATTTTGACCCTTAGTTGCTATTATTTTAATGCTATCTTCAACCATTTGGTCAATATTTGTTTTTGCTTTTAAGTTCTCTAAAGCATATTCAATTTGTTTTTTCTTAAATCCTAATGTTTCAAGCGTTTTTGAAACTTCAGAGATGTTATTTAAATCTTCCTTAGTTTTCTTAGAAATATTAGAAGTAATTTTTGCTCATTTTCTTTGTAATTCATTGCAAATATTTTTTGCAACTTTTTCTGAAACGAAGTTAATGCTAGCAAGATCGCTTCATTTATCTTCAGCAATTCATGAAGCTACTAATTCTCATCCTTTATCCAGAATTGCCATAGCTATTTTTGGACCCACTTTGTCAATTGCAATTAAATCAACAAAAAGAAGTCTTTCTTTAAAGTCTTTAAATCCGTATGTATTACATAAATAATCAGTTCTGTAATCATATAAATATAACTTAATTTTTTGTCCTACATTATAGCGAGATTCATTTGCTACATTAACAATGTGCCCTTCCCCTTTATTTTCTAATATTAAGTTATTAAAGTTTTTATATACAATTTCTCCAATTTTATAAAGTATCATTTTTTGCCTCCATCTTTAACATATAAAAATTGGAGAATTTGCTTAAAAAAGTACAAAAAATGAACAAAACCGTCGTTTTGTTCACATTAATGCATTTTATATTATTATTTAGCAATACGGTCTTGGTTTGAAACAAAACCAGCAACTTTTTGTCCTTTATAGAATCCACATTCTCTACATACAACGTGTTGTTCTTTCATCATTGTACAGTTTGGGCAAGCTACAAGGTTAGGCATTGTTAATGCACTGTGAGAATTTCTCTTGTGTTTACGTTGTTTAGAAGTCTTACGTTTAGGAACAATAGCCATTTTCACCTCCTTTAAAAATTTTCATGAAAATTTGTTTTCTCTATTATACTCAATATTTTTTAAACACTAAGTTTTTTAGTTAATAAAGATTGCTTTTTAATTTTATCAAATATCAAAAAATAACAAAAATTTATTTTTTATACACAACAGTCATTGTTATAGGAGCATGGTCGCTTATTTTTTTCACTATATTAAAATCTGAGTCAGATCCATCTGGATTTTCTTTTTTAAATAACTGACGGTATTTTAAACGATCATATTTTTCTGAATATTTATTGAACATATTGACAATATCGTATTTGAAAAGCTCTTTATATTCTTGTGAAGTATTTTCATTTGCATCAATTACATCAAGTTTTTCACCTTCTATAAAAAGAAACTTGTCATATGGGTTTGCATAAGGGTTTGAACTGCTTGATCCTAAACTAGTTTCGTAAATTTCTAAATCAACGGAATTGTAGTAAGTTTGGTATTTATTAATATCTTCAAAGTGTTGAAAAATAGTGTTATTATTAGGTTTAATATTTGTATCACCACCAAAAATAATAGTAGTTTTAGGATCAACATATTTTTTAACAAACTCAAATACTTGTTCAAGCCCGAAAGCTTCTGATACTTCTTGACTTCCTTGTCCTGATTTACTAATATTTACTCCTTGATAACTATCTGGTAGTTTTACATCACTTTCACCATTTTTAGAATTACTATCTGGTGAATCAAAGTGTGCAAAAATAGTAGCAACTTTTGCACCATTAACTTTATTTTCAAAGTAGTTTATCATTGGAAATCTTGTATAAGTTGTATTTCTGTCTGCACCAACAAATTTGATAGGTTGCTTAAATGACATTTGGTTTTGAGCTAAACCATTGAAATTAATTGGTTGAAAAACGTTTTGGTCATAAAGAACAGCAATTTGTTCTTTTGAGTTTTCAAAAGTCGGATTAATAGCATCATTTTCGTTTTGAATAATTGAAGCGTAATTATGCTTATTTTGAAGTTTATTTAACCCTTCAACAATGTTCGCGACTTTATTCCCTGCTCCGTGATTAATTTCAGTTAAGCCAATAATTGAAGAATCTAAATTAGCAAGAATTTCAGTGATTCCTGTTACTTTTAATGAACCTTTATTTGAATTTTTACCACCATAATTAAGGATGTTTCAATGAGTAACGTTAAACCCTTCTTTATTTAATGAAATGTTTTTATTTGTAGTGGTTTGCTCTGTTTTGAAAAATTTATCATAAACAAAATATCCACCAATTGCAATAGCAGCAATTGCTACTGAAGCAACCGAAGAAATTACTGGTGCTTTTTTACTTCTTTTCTTTTTCATCATTCCCCTTTTCTTTGTTTTCTAATAATACTAAATTTAGTATTATTTAATATATGTTTTTAAGAGAAAAAAGGCCACATGTGGGTATAGTTGTAGAATATAATCCCTTTCACAATGGCCACATTTATCAAATTGAGCAAATTAAAAAAATGTTTCCAAATTGCAAAATAACTGTTGCAATGAGCTATAAATATTCTCAAAGAGGTGAGATAATCATAGCTCCTTGAAGAGTAAGAAAAAAGTATGCTAAAAAATATGGTGTAGATAAATTTGTCAAGCTTCATACCGATATTTCAGCTCAAGCTGCCCATATTTTTGCATCCGAAGCTGTCTTAAAATTAGCTAAAAAAGGTATCAATTACTTAGTTTTTGGTTCTGAAACAAACGATGTGAATTTATTTTTAAAAATTGCTAATTTAATCAAAAATAACTTAGATCAATACAACCTTCTTATTAAAAAATATCTAAAACAAAAAGGTAATTCGTTTCCTAGAGCAACCAATTTAGCTTTAAGCGAGCTTTCAGGAAGTAATATCACAATGCCTAATGACATTTTAGGCCTTGAATATGTCAAAACCATTGTTAATCACAATTTGGATATCATTCCAATTTCAATTTTAAGAACAATTGATTTTCATTCTGAAGAGACAAATAATCAATTTGCTTCAGCGTCAAAAATTCGTTCAATGCTTGTGAGTGGCGAAGATATTTCTCCTTTTACTCCTATACCTAGGGAGAAAATGACTTCTAAAAATATTAGTGACACTTACAAAAAGTTTCAAAAAATTGTTATTAATACTCAAAAAGAAAAGCTCGCGAAAATGAAGATGATCTCTGAGGGGGTGGAAAATTTATTTAAGAAAAACATTCATTTAGAAACTTATGAAGAGTTTGTAGAAGCTTGCGTTTCTAAGCGCTATACTCGTAGTAGAATTAAGCGAGCTTATCTCTTTGTTTTGCTTAAAAAATATAAATAATCGCATAAAACCGAAAACTCAAGTTTTCGGTTTTTTAATGTGGAATATATTACATATGTACAATTCAAAATAATTTGAAAATACTTTTTTAAAAAATAAAAAGCATAAAATAATTTATAAATTATAAAAAAATAAAAAAGGAAGGAAAAATGCAAAAAAATAGTAAAAAAGTACATTTATATCCTTTTACAGCTGGGTATAGACTTGTTTCTTTTTTATCAGGTTTCTTTGTTATTTTAGAAGTTGTAGCACAAGTTCTTATTCCATTTTTCATTAGTGAATTAATGGATAAAGGACTAAAAGTTGGAATGCCAAAAACCGATATGGATGCTATTGTGAAATACGGACTTATTATTTTAGGTCTTTCATTTATTTCTCTTATTTTCGGTATTCTAAGTGGTGTCTGCGCTTCTAAAGCTGCAGCTGGACTTGGTAAAAATATTCGTAAAGCTATTTACGAAAATATTGTCTCACTTTCATTTAAGAATTTAGACAAATATTCAAGCGGAAGCTTAATTACTAGAATGACTAATGACATTATTAACGTGCAAAATGCATATTTAATGATTGTTAGAACTTTAGTTAGAGCGCCAATTATGATTGTTTTTGCAATCATAATGGCTTTTGTAAATGCAGCAATGCTTGCTTCAGTATTGATCGGAGTTGTATTTGTACTTGCGATTATTGTCTTTACAATTATGTTCTTAGTATTTAAAAGATACGGATTAATGCTTAGTTCTTACGATAAATTAAATAATAAAATCTCTGAGAATTTAATTGCAATGAGAACAATTAAAGCATTTGCAAAAGAAGAAAAAGAATTTAAAGAATTTGAAAAGCAAACCAAGGATGTGAAAAGAATTTCAATTTATACTGAAAAATTAATGTCGCTTTCACAACCTATTTTCTCAGGAGCTATTTATTTATGTGTTTTTGCGTTTATTTTAATTGCAACAAACCATATGGTCTTTACTCCATTTAATGAATGAACCATTACTCCAGGGGTTTTAGTTTCATTTTTTGGATATATGTTTCAAGTGCTTATTTCATTTGTGCTTGTTGCTATGAGTGTTGCAACAATTACAATTGCTAAAGCTAGTGTTGGTAGAATTAAAGAAATTTTAGGTGAAAAAAGTTACATTCAAAACCCAGAAAACCCAATTACAGAAGTTAAAAACGGTTCAATTGAATTTGTTGATGTTTATTTAAAATATAGCACAAATGCTCAATTAGAAAACTTAAGCAATATTAATTTAAAAATTAATGCAGGTGAAACAATTGGAATTATTGGTAAAACAGGTAGTTCAAAAAGTTCATTAGTTTCACTTTTACCTCGTTTATATGATGTTACTAGTGGAAAGGTTTTAATTGATGGTCACAACGTTAAAGATTATGATGTAGCATCATTAAGAGATGCAGTTTCAATGGTGCTTCAAAAAAATACACTCTTTAGCGGAACTATTCGTGAAAACATGCTTTGAGGAAACGAAAATGCAACTGATAGTGAAATTATTGAGGCTTTAAAACAAGCTTCAGCATATGAATTTGTATTCGAAAAAGAAAATGGATTAGACTCAAAAGTTGAAGAAGGTGGAAATAATTTCTCAGGTGGGCAAAAACAACGTTTATGTATTGCAAGAGCACTTCTTAAAAAGTCAAAAATTATTGTACTTGATGATTCAACAAGCGCTGTTGATAATAATACAGATCGTAAAATTAGAGAAGAATTTTCTAATAATCTCAAAGATGTAACTAAATTAATCATTGCTCAAAGAATTACATCAATTGAAAATGCAGATCGCATTATTGTTCTTGATGATGGAAAAGTATCTGGATATGATACCCATGAGAATTTATTAAAAAATAATGAATTTTACGCAAACCTTTGAAAAGACCAATTAGCAGGAGGTGGAAATGAATAGAAAAAAATCTAAATTCGATTCACAAACCTTCAAAAAATTAATGAAATTCATGTGAGAAACTAATAAAGTTTACTTTTCATTAATTATATTTGGGATGCTTGTAACAGCTGCTACATTTTCACTTAGCCAATCATTTTTAGGTATTGTTCTTTTCAATAAATTTTTAGTCCCATATTTCATTAGTGGTGCTAAAAAATTCGATTGATATGGATTTACAATAGCGATTATACTTTTAGGGCTAATGTATTTAATTGGTGTAACTTGTCAATTTGTTGCTTCAAGATTGTCAATTTCACTTGCTCATTCGACAATTCAAAAATTAAGAGTCAGTTTATATTCAAAAATGCAAAAACTACCAATTAAATACTTTGATACTAATTTGAATGGAAATTTAATTTCGATTTATACAAATGATATTGATACCTTAAGAGAAATGATTTCTCAAAGTTTCCCGCAAATTATTAACTCAATTGCAACAATTTTCATTTTATTATTCTTAATGTTTTACTACGGCTGATTTATGACACTTATAGTGCTTTTACTTGTGTTTGTACTTATGTTTTTCTCAAGTAAATTTGCTATTTATTCAGGAAAATACTTTGTGCAAAGACAAAAGAGCTTAGGTAAATTAAATGGATTTATAAGTGAAATGATTAATGGGGTTAAAGTTATTAAAGTCTTTAATCATGAACAAAAATCAGTATCTGATTTAACAGTGAAAAATGATGAATTTTACAAAAGTGACTTTAAATCTAAAGCTATAATGAACATTTTATTCCCGCTTTTTATGAATATGGGGAACATTAATTATGCAATAGTTGCTCTTATTGGTGGAGTTGTTTTGGCTAATAACGGACACGTTGGAACCTTAAATATAGGTTTAAACATCGGGGTATTAGTTTCATTCCTTCAATATACAAGAAGTTTCTCAAACCCAATTGCAACAATTAGCCAACAATTTAACACAATTTCAGTAGCTATTGCTGGAGCTCAAAGAGTATTTGCTGTTTTTGAAGAAAAAGAAGAGCAAGATCTTGGGACTATTGAAATAGTTCGTGAAAGAGATTTAAATGAAACTGAAAAAGAGCTTTTAGCTGTGTTAAACCTTGAAAAATCTAATTTCTACTACAAAATGCTTGTAGATGGAAAAGTAATATTTAAAGAAGCTAAAGGACAGGTAGTATTTAAAAATGTTTACTTTGGATATACAGACCAAAAAATGATTCTTAAAGATATTAATTTAGAAGTAATGCCTGGTCAAAAAATTGCTTTTGTTGGTGCAACTGGAGCTGGAAAAACTACAATTACTAACTTAATTAACCGTTTCTATGATGTAAATCAAGGTGAAATTTTACTTGATGGAATTAATCTTGAAGAAATTAAAAAATCTTCATTAAGAAAATCACTTGGTTTTGTACTTCAAGATACTTCTCTTTTCAGTAAAAGTGTTAAAGAAAACATCTCTTATGGAGTTGAAAATGCTCTTAAAGAAGATGTTGAATACGCAGCTAGTGTTGCAAACGCAGATCGTTTTATCGGTTTAATGGAAAATGGATTTGAAACTGAGCTTGAAAATGCTGGAGAAAACATTTCTCAAGGTCAAAAACAACTGCTTTCAATTGCTAGAACAAGTATGCTTCAACCAATGATTTTAGTCCTTGATGAAGCTACAAGTACAATCGATACTGAAACCGAAAAACATGTTCAAGAAGCTATGTATAATTTAATGAATAATAGAACTTCATTTATTATTGCTCACCGTCTTAGCACAATCAAAAACGTCGATAAAATTGTGGTTTTAGATAAAGGTGAAATTGCTGAGCAAGGAAGCCATAAAGAACTTCTTGCTCAAAAAGGTATGTATTACAAACTTTATACAGGTGCTATTGAACTTGATTAAAACAAAAGACAAGCTAGAGCTAGCTTGTCTTTTTGATTAATTTGGCTTAGCAATTAAAAAGTTAATATTTTTTCCAAGCGCTGATCATTTTTGTTCATAACCAGTTTGATAATTATCGGCATTATATTTACTTTTATGCAAATCGGTGGTTATGTCAATTATTGTTCAATTATTTTCTTTAAAAGATTCTACAGAATAGTTGAATAATTTATCATTATCAGTTTTGAATTTTAAAACGCTATTTGGATTCATTATCTTTCTGTATTTTTCTAAGAAAGTTTTGTAAGTTAAACGACGTTTTTCGTGTGCGTTTTTAGGTCATGGATCGCTAAATGTAAGTCAAATTTGGTTCATTGTACCGTCAAAAAGTTCATCAATTTTTGTGGCATCTTCAGTGATAATAAAAAGATTTTCTAAATTCAGTTCATTAATTTTTTTAAGGATTTTATTAGCAACTGTTGGGTACTTCTCTAACGCATAGTAAGTAACATTTGGGTTGTTTAGAGCTAATTGAGTGATCATTTCACCTTTTCCAGCACCAATTTCTAAAACATCATTTTCATTAACTTTGAGTGGGAAATTTTTAATTAAAAATTTGGATTGAGCTAATTTATCAGCTGCGGTTTTGTCATGTCTTAATCTCATATTTAACTATTATAATATAAAAAAGTATTTATAATTTATAAACATATATTTAGTAAAAATAAGGAGTTATTATGCTAAGAATTATTTCAGGAAAATATCGCAATCGTAAAATTGAGCAACCAGCACTTGAAATTTCTAGACCTACAATGGATAAGGTAAAAGAATCAATTTTCTCAAGCATTCAATTTAAAATTGTTGATAAAACCTTTCTAGATCTTTTTTCAGGAAGTGGTTCAATGGCAATTGAAGCAATATCAAGAGGGGCTTCAAATGTAACATTGCTTGAACTTAACAATGTAGCTTTTAACATTATTAAAAAAAATATTTCAAGCTTGCAAATTGATAATATTAACGCAATTAAAAAAGATTCACTTTTATTTTTACAAAACACTAGCGAAACTTTTGATTTTATTTTTATTGATGCTCCATATGCTGACTATGCTCTTTTAAATGATTCTTTAAAGTTAATTGCTCAGCGAAATATTCTTAATGAAGATGGTGAAATTATTGTAGAAACTAACAAAGTTTCAGAAGTGATCATCCCTAAAGGTTTAAGGGTATTTAAAAGCAAAAGATATGGAAAAGTAGATATTTTATATATAACTCATGAATAATTTAAATAATCAAGTTTTAACAGTTAAAATTCAGCAAATCACTTATGAAGGTCTAGGTCAAGCAACCCTAGAAAACGGGCATAAAATATTTGTTTATAATGCTTTTACAAACGAAGTTGTTAAAGCAAAAATTATTAAAAGCAATTCAAAATTTTCTTTTGCACTTGTTGAAGAATTTATTGAGCAAAATGAATCTATTAGAAATGAAAAATCTTACAATTGTGTATCTTCTAACCCTTTAATTAATCTTAAATACGAATATCAAATTGAGCTTAAACAACACTACTTACAAACCTTATTTTTAAGAAATTTAAATATAGATCCAAATGTTTTAAAGTTTTTTTATGGGGCTAAAAACATTTACAATTATCGTAATAAAGCAACTTATCCACTTTTTGTAGACCAAAATAAACTTCGTTATGGTGAATATAGAGCAAAGTCTAACATTTTAATTAATACAGATAATTTAGTTCTTAATCAAAAATCAATTAACCAAGTTTTATTAAAAATAGTTAACTTAATTAACTTGGAATTTGATCATTCTGATTTAGATAATTTCAAAGAAATAATCCTTAAAACAAACAATAATAACGAAACAATTGTTTGTTTAAAAGTGACTGGCAAAATTGTTTTTCAAAACCATTTTCTTTTGAAAATCAAGGATATTCGTAATTTAATTCAAATTAAAATTGTTAATTTAGATACTTCTAAAGAAGTTTTAAATTGAACTAAAAAACCATTTGTTATCTCTCTTTTGGATAAGAAATTTTTAGTTTTAGACAAATCATTTTTTCAAATCAATAATGAAATAGCATCTATAATGTTTTCTAAAATTAAAGAAAGAATTTTGTCTTTAAATCCAAAAGTAATTATTGATCTTTTTTGCGGAGTAGGGACAATTGGTCAACTTGTCTCTGAAGAATCTATAAGCATTTTTGGTGTTGATATAGAAGAGCAATCAATCTTCTTAGCCAAGAAAAATGCGCTTAAAAATAATTTTTCTAAAGCTTTTTATGAAGCTGAAGATGTGTTTAAATCTAAAGAATTAGAAAAACATTTAAATAGTAATGATAGTTTTGTTATTTTAGACCCGCCAAGAAGCGGACTTAATGACGCATTAATTGATCTTATCGCTAAAAAAGGTGTGAAAAATATAGCTTATATGTCCTGTGATCCAAGGACTTTGGTGAGAGATTTGAAAAGATTTACTGAAGTTTATAACTATAAAATTGACTTTGTACAAGGTTTTGATATGTTCCCTAATACGTATCACATTGAAACGGTTGTGTTTATGTATAGGAATGATTAATAAATAAAAATGAAAATCTTTTTCAAAAAAAGCTTGAGAAAGATTTTTTTATATAAATTCTCATTAAAAAATGCTTTTTCCCTTAAAAAGTGCTATATTTTAAGGGAAAGAAATATCTTTAAGGGGAAATCATGAGAATTTTTAACTATTCCAAATTAAAAGAAAAGAAGTGGGATTTAGATGTTTTAAGTTTAGTTGCAGACATTTACAGATATCAAGGTAAGCAAGAATTTTATTTAAAAGAAAAAAATGATGAGTTAAACAAATTAATTGAAATTGCTAAAATACAAAGTACTGAATCATCCAATGAAATTGAAGGAATTGTAACAACTAAAAGTAGATTAAAACAAATAGTGGAAGAAAAAACAACGCCAAAAAACAGAGATGAAAAAGAAATTGCAGGATACAGAGACGCTTTAAATATAATTCATAACAATTTTGACATAATACCTATTTCTAAAAACTATATTTTACAATTACATAAAATTTTGTTTAGTCATTTAGAAAACGGATCTGGTGGAAAAACAAAAAGTTCTGATAATGTTATTGTAGCTAATTATCCTGATGGTCGTTCTGAAGTGCTATTTACTCCACTATTTGCTTTTGAAACCCCCGAAACTTTAGAAAGAATTTGTTTTGAATATAACAAAGTAATTGGTAATGCAGAAGTAAACCCATTAATTGCTATTCCTGTTTTTATTCATGATTTTTTATGTATTCACCCATTTAATGATGGAAATGGAAGAATTAGCAGACTTCTTACGACTCTTTTGTTATACCAAAATGGTTTTTATGTTGGTAAATATATATCGTTAGAAGCGATAATAGCTAAAGATAAAGATTATTACTATAATTCACTTAATAAATCAGGTGTAAATTGGTATGAAGGCAATGAAGATCCAACGCCTTTTATCAAATATCTTTTAGGCACTGTTTTATCTGCATATAAAAGTTTTGAGGATCGATTTACTATTGTTGAAGGTAAAATGCCAGCTGTGGAAATGGTGAGAAAAGCTGTTATGCAAAAAATAGGAAGATTTACAAAGCAAGATATAAGAGAGCTTTGTCCTTCGTTAAGTATTAGTTCAATTGAAGGTTCACTTAGAAAGTTAGTAAACCAAGGTGATATTAAAAGAGAAGGTGTTGGTAAATCCACAACTTATTTTAGATTAAAGTAGAGTTGAAAGTAGATTTGTTTTCAATTTGACATCAAGCTCGCTATCATTGGAAAAATCGAAATTCAATTACCAATATGATTAATTTATAGATTTATTAGTAATTTTAGATTATATAAATTGGAAACAAAATGAAGTTTATTTTTTATGCTACTAAGCGGAAAACTAAGCACTTTCAACCTTTCCCACTTAGTAGCATAACTTTTTATACTAGCAAGTGGGAAAGTAAGTAAAAAAGCCAGCAATGCCAGCTTAATATGTTCGTTAGCTAATTTTAAATTAGAAGTTTGTGCAGGCTGTTAAAGCGAAAATAATTATCCCTGCACCGATAACAAGTGAAATAATAGATCATAAAATCTTTAAAAGACGTTTAATAACTCCTCAAAGAGCTGCTAAAAGGATTAACCCTCCAATAATATATAATATGTATTCCATTTACCCCTCCATACTCTATTAATTAAATTATATAAAATTGCGAAATAGCTTTTTAAAAATAATAAAAACCATGCGTAGCATGGCTTATTTATTATCAAATTTTTACCATTTTTTCAGGTGCTAAATACATTTTATCACCTTCAGAAATTTCATACTCTTTTTGGAAATCTAGGTTGTTTTTAAGTTGAACATTTGTTCTTAATTTAACTGGTGCATGAACATCTGTTTGAAGTAATAATTTAGCTGTTTTTTCTGTATATTTTAATTTTCAAATTTCAGCATAATTTTCAAAGAATTTTCTAGGGTTGTAATCTTTTTCTCTTTTTGCAGCTTCTAATGCACATGCAAATCCACCAGCATCAGCAATGTTTTCTGAAACGGTTAATTTACCGTTACATTTTCCAGCTTCAATTTCTTCTCCATCAAAAAGATCAATCATTGCTTGAGTTTTTTCTTCGAATTTAGCAAAATCTTCTTCAGTTCATCAGTTTTTCATGTTTCCTTTTTCGTCAAAAAGGGCACCATTGTTATCAAAGCCGTGAGAAATTTCGTGAGCAATAACTGTTCCGATTCCACCGAAGTTAGCGCTGCTGCTTTGTTCAAGTGAGTAGAAAGGTTTTTGTAAGATTCCGGCTGGGAAAACAATTGAGTTTGTAGTTGGGCTATAGTATGCATTGACCATAGCAGGTGTCATTGATCAGATTTTCTTATTAACTTTTTCACCACATTTTGCTAAGTTATATTCGTGAGAAATTGCACTAAAACTTAAAACGTTGTCAATAATGCTTCCGTTTTCTTCAAATGTTTTTGTTTTATATTGGTCATAGTAGCTTTCAATTTCCTCTGGATAACCAATCATTACATTAAGTGAATTTAATTTTAAAATAGCTTTTTTAATTGTTTCTGGACTTAAGAATGTATTTTTTTCTAAACGTTCTTGGTAAACTTGGATCATATTTTGGATCATTTTTTCAACATCAGCTTTAGCTTTAGGCCCAAAATATGTAAGTCCATAGTAAAGTCCAATAGGCATTTTGAAAAATGACATAGCTGTTAAGTAAGCAGCTTTTTCCTTAGGTTTAGCTTCCTTAACACCTGAGATAAATCTTGAATATTCACCAGCAAGCACTCTTGTGTATTCATCTAAATATTGAGCATTTGCGAAGATATTATCTACAATTAAGTAGTCTCTGTAAATTTCAAAGTTTTGCTCATTAAAGATTTTTGGGAATTGCTCAAAAATATATGGGTTTCCTAAAATAACTTTTTGTAAATCTTTTTTAGTTAATTGTTTAGCAATTTTAGCTACGTTAAATCCAAATTGCTCTGTAACTTGGTCTAATGTGTAAGGATTGTAGTAGTTTTTAACAATAGCTCTTTCCTCACTTGAGAGCTGAGCTTCTACTAATAAAGCATCAAATTTAAGGGCATTTGCAACGATTTTACTTGCTTCTGCTGTGCTTTTTCCATATTTAACTAATAATTTAGTAGCAACTTCTTGATATTTACCTAAAAGTTCTTCTTTTTTCTTTTCATTAGCATAATCTTTTTTATCCGGAAGGATAATTCCTGGAATCCCTAATCATAAAACATTTACTGAGCTATCTTCAAAATCTGAATAGCTGTAAATTTCATAAGGCATTGATCTAAGTTTTTTAGAAAGTTCGATGTAATTTTGGTCAACATCAGCAAATGATTTTAAAGATTCGATAGTTTCAATAATTGGTTTAAGAGGGCTCATTCCAAGAGCTTCTCTTTTTTCTCAATCTGTAAGCATTCTATAAAATTTCACGTATTCGTGAATTCTTTGATCATTTGGGAGATCTGCTTTACCTGTAGCTCAATCATTAGATAAATTCTTTAATAATTTTTCTAATTCAATATCCAAAATGATAAATGAACCATATGCAGAACGATCTGAAGGAATTTCTGTTTTATCTAATCATTCTTTATTTACTGCATCAAAAAAGTCATTTTTAATTAGTTTTGAATTCATTTTTACTCCTTTTATTTTTATTTACAATAAATAATATTTTAATTATATTTTATTTGCACTCTTAGCTAGCAAATAAATTTTAAAAATAAAAGGTAGCATTTGCTACCTAAATATTAAATTTCAAATTCATTATCTTTTACATTCAATTCAACTTTGGTATCGTGCAAGTCTTTTTCAATAATTTTAAGAGCAATAACACTTTCAATTCTTTTTTGAATGTATCTTTTAATTGGGCGAGCACCGTATTCAGGGTCAAAAGCATCATCTAAAACTTTATTAATAACTTTATCTGTATAAGTTAAATCAATGTTTTTAGCTTCTTTAATTCTTTTTACTAATTTATCAAGTTCAATTTTAATGATAGCTTTTACATTATCTTTAGATAATGGGTTAAAGCAAATGATTTCATCAATTCTATTGATAAATTCTGGTCTTAAGAACCGAGTGAGAATTACTTTAACTTCTTTATCTGAAAGAGGTCCTTTGTTTTCGATAATTTCTTTAGCCCCTAAATTTGAAGTCATAATAACAATTAAATTACGACAGTTGATAATTTTACCTTTTGAATCACGAATCATCCCATTATCTAAAAGTTGTAAGAACACATTTAACACATCTGGATGAGCTTTTTCAATTTCATCAAGAAGTAAAATTGTATAAGGATTTTTTCTAATTCTTTCAGCTAAATGTCCTCCTTCATCAAAACCAACATAACCTGGAGGAGCTCCAATTATTTTAGCTACGCTGTGTTTTTCCATATATTCAGACATATCAAGACGAATCATTTGTTTTTCACTATCAAACAATTGAAGTGCTAATTTTCTTGCAAGTTCAGTTTTACCCACTCCTGTTGGTCCTAAGAATAAGAAACTAGCAAGTGGTTTATTTGGGTCATTAATATTAGCTTTAGTTCTTAAAATAGCACGAGAAACTAAATCAATAGCTTGTTTTTGACCCATAATTTCATTATTTAATTCTTTTTCTAAGTTAATTAATTTATTTTTTTCAGTTTCAATTAATTTTTTAATTGGAATTTTAGTTCATTTAGAAATAATTTTGGCAATATCTTCTTCTAAAACAATGTCTTTTAATAATGCATTAGCACTATTTTTAGCAAATTCAATTTCCTCAATTTGTTTTTCGATTTTAGGAATGTCGCTATATTTAATTTTTGAAGCTAATTCAAAATTCCCTTCATTTTGAGCATTTTGGAAACTAAATTTTAAATCTGAAAGTCTTTTTTGAAGTTGTGAAAGCTCATTCACTTTTTCTTTCTCAGTTTTTCATTGTTTTTCTAATTGAGCAATTTTTTCATCACCTATTTTAATTAAGTTAGTTAACTCTTCAACTCTTGCGGCTTGATTTTTACTATCTCTAAGCGCAATTTTTTCCATTTCAAGTTTGATTTTTTCTTGTTTAAGTTTTTCAAGAACTTCAGGTTCAAAGTTCATTTCAGTTTTAATAGTGGCGGCTGCTTCATCGACTAAATCGATTGCTTTATCAGGTAAAAATCTATCTGTAATATATCTATTTGATAATTTAGCAGCAGCAATTAGAGCATCATCAGAAATTTTAACTTTATGGTAGTGCTCTAGTCTTTCTTTAATCCCCCTTAAAATAGTAATTGTACTTTCAACATTTGGTTCTTCCACATCTATTTTTTGCATTCTTCTTTCTAAAGCTGCATCGCTTTCAATGTATTTACGATATTCATCAAAAGTTGTTGCACCTACTAAATGAAGCATCCCTCTAGCCATTAAAGGTTTAATGATGTTAGCAGCATCCATTCCTGAATTTGAACCAGTTTTACCTGTACCAATTAACATATGGATTTCATCAATAAATAAAATAAGCTCTTCTTTACTTTCTTCCACTTCTTTTAATAATTGTTTTAATCTTTTTTCAAATTCACCTTGGTAAGATGCACCAGCAATTAATGCTGCAAGGTCAATTTCAATAACTTGAGCATTTTTTAGGTTTTCAGGAACTTGTCCTTCAATTATTTTGTGAGCAAGACCTTCAACAATAGCTGTTTTACCAACTCCAGGTTCTCCAACTAAAACAGGGTTATTTTTAGTTTTCCTACTTAAAATACGAATCATTCTACGAATTTCATCATCTCTACCAATAACTGGATCGAGTTTGTTTGCTTCAGCAAGTTTAGTTAAATTTTTGCCATATTTAACTAATGCTTTTTCTTCTTTTTCATAACTCATATTCATCTTCTTTCCTCCTTGCTTCCATCTTTATATATAATATTGTATCACAAATTTAGCAAACAAGTAATTTAATTGCTAAATTTTTTCGGAGAAAAAATTGAGGTCCTTTCCTTATGTTTATACAATAAGTAATTCAAACCCCTGAAATAAAGTTTTCTTTAAGGGGCAAAAGTTAAATAAAAAGGCTGGCCATAAACCAACCCCGGTGTTTCTAAATTAGAAAAAACACCTTACCATATGAATTATAAAAGATTTGTTTCTAAACAGAGTTTCAACAATCCTACGCTTTTTAATATCTCCAGTTAAAAAAAGAGGATCCAAATTGCGAAAACAAATTTTAGCAATTATGTGCCTAATTATCCTCTGTTAAAAAATAAATAGGCACATAATTATTATATATAAAAATATAGATATTAAAAAATTGAGCTAAGACGATCAAGCAAAATAAAAAGAAAAATTAGAAAAGTCACATGCAAATTTAATACGCGTGACTTTTTGTGTCCATTGTGCAAAATAATAATGCTAAAAAGAAAAGACACATTTTTATTATCTGACAAAATTACAGGAAAATGAAAATTATAAATTAGAAAAGTCACACGCAAATTTAATGCGTGTGACTTTTTTGTGTCCATTGTGTAAAATAATAATGCTAAATAGAAAGGACACATTTTTATTATATGAAAAAATTAATAGATTTATCTAAACAAAATATTATTTGTGTAAAAAATAATGCTGAAAACTTCCGTCACTTCATCATCAAAGAATCTGATGATGAGATAAAACGTCTTCACTCAAATGTTTCGTCTAAAAGGTTGCTTAGAGATAAACAAATATCTATACTCTTAATGTGGGAAATTATTTTGAAAGTTCTATTGTTGAATTCAGTATCAAAAGCGGCGAAATATTTTGGTTATCAATCTAGAACGGTTAAGCAAAAAATGGAAATAATGATTGAAAAAAATGACTATCATAAAAGCCTAAAAAATAAAGTTATTTGCAAAATTTGCGGATCTAAAATTTTTATAACTAAATTTCTCTCGTTCAGAAAACTATCAAATCATTTGCTTAGTTATAAAACCAAAAGGTTAATGATAGTGTCAGAATCACAAAAAAATAAGTGAAGTCACTTTAAGAAATATTGAAACGATGTAACTAAAGAATTAAGAAAAAAAGCAAGCAAAAACTCTAAAAACATTAAATGTAAAATGTCTGTTAAGTTTATGATTAACTCGTTTAAACAAACAAATCAAAATGCTTTTTGTCCTACATTTAGCACAGTTTACAAAGCTCTAAAGCAACAAAGAATAAAACTTTCTTTTGACCCGCTTTTATATTTATCAAGAGGTGGTTATACAAAAACTACATTAAAGCAAGGTAAAAGGTCATTGATACACGCTAGAGACGTAAAATATAGACCTAAAGAAGCAAATTTAAGATTAGAAAAAGGTCATTTTGAAGCTGATACAGTAGTTGGTAAAAGAGAAGATAAGTTTGTTCTTTTCACACTTTTAGATCGTAAAACTAGAGAGTTATACATTGCTTTAACAAAAAGAGATGCAAAATCAATTAACAAAGCATTAAGGATGTTAATAAGAAAATACAATCTCGAAATAAAAACCTTAACAGTAGATAACGGTAGTGAAAACACACTTCTTCATAAAGTGGTAGGTAAGAAAAAGTTATTTAAATGTAAACCTTATGCTTCGTATCAAAAAGGTTCAATTGAAAATGCTCATAGATACATTAGAAGATTTATTCCGAAGGGTAAAAGTTTCAATTCACTCACACAAGAATACGTGTTTTGAATCAAAGAACAAATCGATGAATACAAAAGAATATTAGCAATAGAAAATTAAAATTAATATCAATAAATGCTAAGTTCAAGAATGATGACCTAAACCAAATTTATGTGAAGAAAAACTATTTTTTGTGTAAATATCAGTTTAAATAAGAATAGTCTTGTAATGACAGTCTTTTGTTACAAATACATTAATTGCGTTGGCACGCGGCCTTCTCTTCTTTTCTTTCGGAGAAAAGAAGCAAAAGAACTTCAAAATTCAAATTAATAGCAATAAAAGAAAGCTTGGTATTTAAGCGCTAAACTAGATTTTTGTGGTTGAAGCCCATTTGATGTGTAATGTCAGTTTATCGCTGTATTGTTCTATGTCTATCTTTTGTTACAGATTCAAAGATTGCGCTGCCGCACAGGCCTTCTTTTCTTTCGGAGAAAAGAAGCAAAAGAACTTCAAAATTTATAAGAAAACAAGCCACAAGGGCTTGCAATTTTGATTTTACCTTTGTCAGTATTTATTCATTTTTAGCTCTAATTTTTTTATAATTTAAACATTAAAAAAGCATTGTTATTTTTTTGACACTTAACTTGCGCGTCACTTTTCCAATTTTTAAGGAAAATGAAAATAAGAATTTTGCTTGCTCTAATTTTTTTTAGTGTATAATAAATTTCGCACATATAAATAAGCAAGAATTTATAAAAATAAAAAATTTATAAAAAAATATTTGTTTGATTTTATTTATGTGCTATAATAATTTAGCAAACAAAAAAGCCCAGGTGGCGGAATAGGTAGACGCAAGGGACTTAAAATCCCTCGGTCGCAAGACTGTGCTGGTTCAAGTCCAGTCCTGGGCACCAAGATGAGCGCCCTTAGCTCAGCAGGTAGAGCAAATGGCTTTTAACCATTGGGTCAGAGGTTCGAATCCTCTAGGGCGTACCATTTCAAGAAATTGTCCAAAAACACCTTGTAAAAGGTGTTTTTTTCCACACTTTTTTAAAAAAACTACAGCAACTAAGGTGCTTAATTTTTTTAAAAAATTTTAAATAATGTAAAATTTTTAATGCTTATTTATAAAATAAGCATTCATAATAAAAAAGGATGTATTTTAATATGTTAGAAACATTAAAAGCTGTTATGTCCAATTCGCAATTATGGGGAGCAATCTTATCAACAATTTTAATTGTTGCTTTAGGATTTACTCTTGTTAAAATCAAAGTATTTAAAGCTGAATGAAAAGGTGTTTTAAATGCGATTGTTTTAAAAGTAGCTCTTCCTGCACTTGCTATTTCAGGATTTATGAAAACAGCTACAATTAAAGAGCTTCAAGAGCAAGGAGTTGTTCTTGGTATCTCTGTTGCATTTTATGCAATTCTTTGTTTAATAGCTTTTGTTTGAGTGAATTACTCAAACAAAAAAGTATCTTCAAAAATTACAGATAACTCAATTGTGCAAACAATTGGTGGTGAAAATGTATCTCAAGGAAAAGCCCTTGTTATTTGAATGATGCTTATCTTTGGAAGTACAACATTCTTTGGGCTTCCAATTATTAAATCAGTATATAACTCTGGAGTAGCAGCAGCTAATATCTGATCAATTCCATATAGAGTATTTTTATACTCATACTGCTTTATGCTTATGGCAGGGTTAAAATTTGACCGTGCAAATATTACAAAATCATTAAAAACTGCTCTTTTAAACCCTATTGTTATTGCAACATTTGTAGGGCTTGTTTGTTACTTAAGTGGTTTAATCCCTGCAAAATTTTTCCAAGGTGCAAATGAAAAAGGAAAAATTGTTGCTTGATTTGACCTTTCAGTGACTGCGCCATGATTACATAAACCGTTTACATACTTAAGCGGTCTTGCTAGTCCATTAGTATGATTATCAATTGGTATGACTTTAGCAACTTCAAACCTTGCTTCAGCTGCTAAAAATAAATGAGTATGAATTTTTGCTGTTTTAAAATTAGTAGCTCTTCCAGCTATGGTATTCGGAGTGTTCTGAGCCTTAAATGCAGGTGCATTAGTCACAAAAGCAGTTGCAGCTTCAATGGTTATTTTTGCTGCAGTTCCACCTGCTACAGTTGTTATTGCTTACGCGATGCAATATAAAAACAATGAACAATTTGCAGCCGAGTGCTCTGCTTTAACAACACTTCTTGCAATTGTTGCAATCCCATTCTGAATCTTCCTTTGTGAAGTAGCTTTTAGATAAAAAGGGGTAAATAAATGAAAGTAATTTGTTTTGGTGTTAGGGATGTTGAAAAACCTATCTTCGAAAAATATAATAAAAACTATAACTATGATTTAGAACTCCGTCGTGAATCTTTAAGTGCAGATAATGTTGATTGTGTTAAAGGGTTTGATGCGATTATCGCTCGTGCTAGCGATAAAATCAACTGTGATGTGCTTGAGAAAGTTAAAGAATTCGGAATTAAATATGTTTTAACAAGAACTGTTGGTTTTGATCACATGGACGTATCTAAAGGTAAAGAATTAGGTATCTTAATGGCTCGTGTGCCAAGTTATTCACCAACAGCTATTTCTGAAGTTGCTGTATCAATGGCGCAATCACTTTCAAGAAAAACAGCTCACTTTGCTTACAATGCTTCAAAACACAATTTCCAAATCGATCCATTTGGATTTGCTAAAGAAATGAAAAACAGTGTTGTAGCAATTATTGGAACTGGAAAAATTGGTTATGAATCAGCTAAAATGTTTAAAGGACTTGGAGCTAAAGTTCTTGGGTATGATCCATATCCAAATGAAAAAGCTAAAGAAGTTCTTGAATATGCTTCATTAGATGAAGTACTTGCTCAAGCTGACATTGTTTCATTCCATATGCCTTATATTAAAGGTGTAAATGATAAAATGATTAATAAAGACTTACTTTCAAAAATGAAAGATGGTTCAATTTTAATCAATAGCGCTAGAGGTCAAATCCAAGATGAAAGCGCAATTTTAGAAGCATTAGAATCAGGAAAACTTAGTGGAGCTGGACTTGATGTTTTATATGAAGAAAAGCTTTACTTTGGAAAAAATCAGCCTGAAATTAAAGATGAAGTGATCTTAAAGCTTTTAAGTATGTATCCAAGAGTATTAGTGTCACCTCACATTGGAAGTTACACAGATGAAGCAGTTGCTAATATGGTTGAAATTTCATATGAAAACCTTAAAAACTTTGTAGAATCTGGTGATTGTCCAAACAAACTTTAATTAAAACAAAAATCGAAAGGCTCAATTAGCTTTTCGATTGCTCGATTGTAATTTGCATTGCAACGCGAGGGGTCAAAAACACAAGAAAAAAGGCATGGCTAAACGCCGCGCTTTTTTTCTTGTGTTTTTGTTTCTTTTAAATTTATTAAAATTTTTTTGTGGTGTTTTTGCAAAGGATCCACATAAATGAATTATAAAAGAATTTGTTTCAAAAATAGGGCACAACTAGAACTTTTTTTAAAAGATTATTCGATTTCTTTAGAAAAAATTGCAAAAATTCTTGGTTTTTCAAAATCTACAATATGAAGAGAAATAAAAAATAATTCGACCGAAAATGGGTATATAGCTGAAGAAGCTGAAAACAAATCTAAAATAAGAGAAAAATGAAAATATCAATTTAAATTGGAATCTGATTTTTATTATTATAAAGACTTCACAAAAGTATTTTTAGAAAACTTTGACAATACTTATTCAGGGGTAAAAATTACCTGATTCAAAATAAAGAATCATTATGATTTTCCAATACCTACAATAAAAACAATTTACAATTGAATGAATAGTGGTTTATGAGCTTTGACAATAAAAAACAAGCTACGTCCGCGTTATAAAAAAGGTGGAAAAAGAACTGGTGACACAATAACAAGACTTGTAGGTAATAGATATGTTATACCAATAACTTTTAGACCTAAAAATGTTAATGATAGATCTGAATTTGGACACTGAGAAGCTGATTTAATTGTCGGTAAAAAAGGAAAAACCACTGCACATTTATTAACCTTTGAAGAAAGACAAACTCGTTATGGATTGATAAGGAAAGTACCTGACAAAAATCCGTGAAATGTAGCAAAAGTGTTGTTTGAATTAATCAAAGAAAAAAGACTAAATGTTAAATCTATAACTATTGATAACGGACTTGAATTTAAGTCGTTTTTCATGATTGGTTATAGGTTGCAAATTAAAATTTATAAAGCTGATTCATATGCTTCTTTCTAAAAAGGATCAATTGAAAACTTTAATGGTTTAATAAGAAGAAAATATCCAAAGAAAACAAATTTTAACAAAATATCCGATGAAGAAATTATGGAAACAGAAAAACAAATAAACAATATGCCAAGAGAAATTCTTGATTATTTTTCAGCTGATGAGTTGTTTTTCGATTTGAATTATTATAAAAAACCTTGAGATTCGAAAATACAAGAAATCCAATTATATGATCGTGCTTTTAGAAAAATAAAGTCCAATATTGAAAGAAACAAATTCTTCAAATGATATAAAAAATAATTCATAAAATTTAAAGAAACACCACAACAAAAACACCATCCCATATGTTGCATTGGGATGGTGTTTTTGTTGCACTGGAGATTACACTCAAGCAATCGAAAAGCTCAATTAGCTTTTCGATTTTTTTGCATAAAAAAATGTAAGCATGTTCGCTTACACTAATATTATTTTGCGAATGGCGGGTAACTATACGCAAGCAGCGATTTGATCTAAGCAAATCTCACCCTTTCGTTATTAACGAAAGCATTAAATTTATTATAAACTAATTTGCTAAGCAGTCAATTTTTTGCTTAACATTTTTATGCCTTAAAAATAGGCATTTATGGAATTATTAAGCAATTTAGCAAACAAAAATTCACGCTAAATGCGTGAATTTCATTATTTTTTGTTATCAATATTAGTTTTTAAAATTGATAAGAATGCTTCTTGTGGAACTTCAATTGAACCAAGACGTTTCATTCTCTTTTTACCTTCTTTTTGTTTTTTAAGAAGTTTTTGTCTACGAGTAACATCCCCTCCATAAAGCTTAGCTGTAACATCTTTACGGTAAGCTTTAATGGTTTCACGAGCAATAATTTTACCACCAATTGTAGCTTGAATTGGGATTTCAAAGTTTTCTCTCGGAATAGCTTCTTTTAATTTTTTACATAACTCCCTTGATGATTCGTAAGCTTTTTCGCGGTGTGAAATAATTGAGAAAGCATCAATTTTATCACCATTTAAAAGAATATCGACTTTCACAAGGTCGCTTTCACGATATCCAATTCATTCATATTCAAATGAAGCATAACCTTTAGTTCCTGATTTTAATAAATCAAAGAAATCAAAGATAGTTTCAGCAAGTGGAAGTTCATAAACTACCTTAGATCTTCTTGAATCAATAGCTTCAAGAGATTTATAAATTCCACGTTTGTTTTGACATAATTCCATTACATTTCCAATATATTCATTTGGAATGAAGATACTTGCTTCAATGTAAGGTTCTTCAATATAGTCAATAAAAGTACGATCTGGAAATAAAGAAGGGTTTGAAATCATTTCAAAATTACCTTTAGTCATATGTACTTTGTATTCAACTGAAGGGCTAGTTGCGATAATTCCAACTTTGTATTCTCTATCTAATCTTTCTTGAAGAATTTCCATATGAAGCATTCCTAAGAATCCAACACGGAAACCGAAACCAAGAGCTTTTGATGTTTCTTGTTCTCAAGAAATTGATGAATCACTTAATGAAATTTTCTCTAAGCTCTCTTTTAAAATTGAATAATCACGAGTGTCGATTGGGTAAAACCCGGTAAAGACAACAGGTTTCATTTTTTTATAACCTGGAAGGGCTTCTTTTGTAGGGTTATCTACTAAAGTAATGGTATCTCCAACATGAACTTCTTTAGCATCCCTAATAGCCGCAGAAACTCATCCAACTTCACCAGCTTCAAGGAATTCTTTTTTAGTTTCATATGGGTTTTTAACCCCTAAGTCAATTACGTGATATTCTTTTTCAGTTTTATCTGACATAAATTTAAATCTATCACCAGTTGCTAACTTACCTTCAAAAATTCTAACAAGCATAATAACACCACGATATGGGTCAAAGTAGCTATCAAAAATTAAAGCTTTTAAAGGTTTTGAATCATCAGCGTTTTTCGGTGAAGGGATATATTCAACAATTGCTTCAAGTAATTTATCAACCCCAAGCCCTGTTTTAGCAGAAACTAAAACAGCATTTTGAGTATCGATTCCAATAACTTCTTCAATTTCCCTTTTAACAGCTTCAACATCAGCGCTTGGAAGATCAATTTTGTTAATAACCGGAATGATTTCAAGGTTATTTTCTAAGGCTAAATACACGTTTGCTAAAGTTTGAGCTTCGATCCCTTGAGTAGCATCAACAAGTAAAAGAGCTCCTTCACTAGCAGCTAATGAACGCGAAACTTCATAAGTAAAGTCAACGTGACCTGGTGTGTCAATTAAGTGAAAAATATAGTCTTTATATTTTAATTGAACAGCATTTAATTTGATAGTAATCCCTCTTTCTTGTTCAAGTTCCATCGAATCAAGAAATTGAGATTTTAATTCTCTTTGAGACACTGTGTGTGTAAGTTCTAAAATACGGTCAGCAAGTGTGCTTTTACCGTGATCAATATGTGCAATTATGGAAAAGTTTTTAATCTTATTTTTGTTCATGTATTAAATTTTATATTAAAAATATAAAACTGATGCAAAATTCGAATGCCCACGTCCAAAAACCTTAAAAAGAAAACAAGCAAGCTAAATCAGCTTGCTTGAGTAAAAATAATAATTATCTTCTATCACCTACATTTGTGAAGATTCTAAGTAAGAAAATAACTATTTGTCAGTAATTGAAGTAAAGAACAATTCCGTAATAAAGACCTTTGGTATAAATTTCTTTATTACTTTCAAATTGAATCATATCAGCTTCTTTTCTAATGGTAAATCATGTAACAGCAGTAATACCTGAAATTACAATTGTTCCAACAATTCCAATGATTATTTCAAGAGTTGAATTAAGAACAAAAAATGAAACGATCATTGAAATAATAAGACCTACTGATAAAACTCCTACAAGGATTGAAAGCTTACGAATATCAAAAAGATTAAAGTAACCAATAAGTCCAAAAATAAAAATTAAAATAGCAGGCGCGAATAAAATTAAAAGAATATTAATTACACCTTTATTAATTGAATATACACCATTTGCACCTTCAGAAAGGCCATAAAGAGCAACAGCTCCTGCGGCAATAACTGCAGCAGAAAGAATAGCAAATGGATAGTAAATCGTAAGTGCTATAGCTCCAAATTTTTTCAATCACATTCCAGCTATATTTACAATAACAAAAATAAAAAGTGATATGTAGAAAATCATTTGGAATGATCTTCCAAAACTTGCTGCGTTGTTAACAAGTAATTGGAAAAAGAGTAATGATAAAGATAAAATAGCAACAATTCCAAGTCCAAATGAAACTAAAATAGTTGAATAGAAAAGTTGTTTACTTTTTGCTTGTTCTTTAGTCAAAGTTTCGACTGTATAATTATTTGTATTTATTTCCATAATAAAAAATTATATATATTTTTGGTTATTCCAAATTTATTTATTTTTATGACAAAAGCGGCATCTAGCTTCGTAAATATCATCACCAATAACGGTGCGTAATTTTGAGTCAATTTTTCTAAATGACATACCTGCAGGTGCATAGCAAACCATGCAAACAGCTTTTAATTTATCGACCTTATCAGCAATTGCCATTAACTTTGCAACATTTTCAAAAGGGTTTCCCTCAAAGTCCATATCCAATCCAGAAATTATGATGTGAATACCTTTGTTAGCTAATTTCTCAATGATTGTGATAATTTTCTTGTCAAAAAATTGAATTTCGTCAAAAGCAATCACTTCAGTTTTTTCGTTAATATGGCTTAAAACTTCTTTAGGTTCATTGATTGAAATAGCTGGGAAAGTCGAACCAGTTCTACTTACAATTTTAGAATCGGAAAAGCGAGTATCTAAAGCTGGTTTGAAAATAATTGGCTCAAATTTAGCTATTTTATATAAAGTTAAACGCTTAATTAATTCAGAACTTTTGCCCGCAAACATAGGTCCTGTTATTATCTCAATTGTTCCATTTTCTACATTTTTTCTCATAGTGTCTCTCTTTTTTCATTTATTTTAAATAATAAGTTTATTATAATTAATTTGCAATGAATTCTAAAAATAAAACATTTTCTCACGATATAAAATATGAAATTTTATCAAGCATCAAAAACGAAAAGGAAACTAAAGCTTTTTCGTTTGGTTTTTTATTAAGTAGTTACAAATTAATTGATAGCCAAATGGTGCTTAAAATTAATGATGATTTTATTTTAGATAAAGTAACCAAGTTTTTCAAAAAAAGCAATATTAGCTATGATAAATGAAAAAATTCTAAGACTATGATTAGTGTAAATAATTCATTTTTAAGCAATATTTATAATGAACAAAACGTTTATAATCCAGATTTTATAAACGAATTTCAAAACTACTTTACAAGTTTTTTTGCAGGTGTATTTGTAGCTTCAGGAAATGTTTCAGGACTTCATACAACTTCATATCACCTTGATATTTCAACTAAAAACCCAGATTTTGCAAGTCACATTCAAGATAAACTTAACCAATATCAATTTGGTTTTAAGATTCTGCAAAGAAAAGATAAATACTTTTTATATATTAAGAAATTAGACAATATCTTAGAGTTTTTAGCAGCTATTGGTGCTCAAAAAGCTTGATTAAAAATGCAAGATATAAAAATTCAAAGAGACCTTGAAAACGTAGTTAATCGTATCAATAATATTGATATGAGCAACTTGCAAAAAATTGCAAAAAGTTCACTTAAGCATATTCAAAACATCAACTACATTTTTGAAAATAATCTTGAAGCTAATTTCAGTGAAAACGAACTTGTATTTTTTAGGTTAAAGCTAGAAAATCAGGGGTTTTCACTTTCTGATTTATCTAAAATTTTAGAAGTTGAGCATAACATTTTTATTACAAAAGGTGGCCTTGGGCACTGACTTAAAAAGCTAGAAAAAATAGTCAAAGAGCATCAAAAATAGCAAAAAATTGCAATCAAAAATTATTTTTAAACATGCTAATAGAAAAGACAAAATTTAAATCAAAAATAGAGTTTTGATTCTTCATGTTTTATGTTAAAATAATAAAGCAATATATATTTATTATTTAATTGCAGAAAGTAGAATCACTTCTCACCTGATGACCATAGTCTTGGGTTTTGCTACAATTAAATGTATCTATTTTTTGGGTACTTTTTTGGTAGAGAAGTGGGGAACCACTTTTTTAAATTTTTATTATTAAGGAGTTTATTATTCAACCAAAAGGAAAAAAACCAGTAGCTGAACATTACGTTAATGAAGCAATACCTTTTAAACAAGTGTTCTTATTAGATTCGCAAGGACAAAAAGTAGGTGTTGTTAGAACAGCTGAAGCCATTGAAAAGGCTAAAAATGAAAAAATGGATTTAGTGCTAATTCAAGCAAATCCTAAACCAATTGCTCGTATTTTAGATTATGGAAAATTTAAATACGACCGTAAGAAAAAAGAGAAAGAAATCAAAGAAAAACAAACTAACATCCAAAACCGTGAAGTTAGACTTACACCAATGATTAGTGATAATGATCTTATGACTAAAAGTCGTAAAGCTCGTGAATTTCTTCTTAAAGGTGATCGTATTAAAGTTTCTCTTAAACTTAGAGGACGTGAAATTGGGAGAAAAGATTTAGGATTAGCAACATTAGACAAGTTCTATAAAACATTAGAAGATATTGCCGAAATTACAACTGAGGCAAAACTTGTTAATGAGCGTTTCCTTGACATGAATCTCCAACCTAATAAACAAAAAATTCAAAAATATTTAAAAGAAAAAGAACTTGAGAAAGAAACTCAAGTTACCAAAGAAGGAGAAAAATAATGCCAAAAATGAAAACTAAAAGTGCGTTAAAAAAACGTATTAAAGTTACAGGAACTGGTAAAGTTATGAGAGAACAAGCTTACCGTTCACATTTAGCACAAAATAAAACAACAAAACAAAAACGTCAAGCCCGTAAATCTGTATTAATGTCAAAAAGCGACCTTAAAAGATTTAAAGCAATGTTCTAATTTGCTTGTTAATTTATTTTTTTAAAAATTATTAATTCTCATATATTAATTTAATTAAGAAAGGAAATAATTATGGCAAGAGTTAAAGGTGGAACAGTTACAAGAGCAAGACGTAAAAAATGATTAAAATTAGCTAAAGGATACTTCGGTCACAAATCAATCGGTTACAAAGTTGCAAAACAAGCAGTTGTTAAATCATGAACATACGCTTTTAGAGACCGTAAACAAGTTAAAAGAAACTTCCGTAAATTATGAATCGCTCGTATCAATGCAGCTACAAGAGCTGAAGGAATGAGCTACTCAAGATTTATCTCAGGACTTAAAAGCGCTAACGTTGTTGTAAACCGTAAAATGCTTTCAGAATTAGCTATAAATGAGCCTAAAACATTCAAAGTTTTAGTTGAATTAGCTAAACAAGCTTAATTTAATAATTAATGCAAACCTTAGGTTTGCATTTTAATTTTCTGAAAGTTTCCTGAAAATGTGAAAAAAGTTCAAAAAAGTATTTTTTAAGGTGAAAAATGCATTTTTTGCTTATAATAATTCAATGAAAAAACAAGAATATATTAGTTTATTAAACGAAGAAATTAACGTAAATTCATTACTTGCAAATTCAACTGCTTATATTAATGACACTGTTGAAAACCTTAATTGAGTTGGTTATTATTTAGCGGAAAATGAAACTTTATACTTGCACACTTTCCAAGGTAAAGTTGCTTGCTCAATTATTCCGTTTAACAAAGGAGTGTGTGGATATGCAGCTACTACTAAAGAAGTTGTAGTTGTACCAGATGTACACGAGTTCCCAGGACATATTTCATGTGATGCTAATAGCAAATCAGAGATAGTTCTTCCAATTATTGTTAATGGAAATTTATATGGAGTTTTAGATATTGATTCCCCAATCAAAGATCGTTTTGATGCTGAAATTACTGAGCAACTTAAAGAATTTGCAAAGTGAATTGAAACAAAAATTGAAAGTTTATTAAATAAATAATTGATAAAACAAAAACCGAATATACCTTATTTTTAGGTACATTCGGTTTTTTATACTAGCAAGTGGGAAACTAGAACTTTTTATAAAATGTATTAGGAGCTATAACAAATTTATGAAGCAATTTAAAATCTTCAATAAATTTTTCACCATCTTTATAAAATTTAGCGCTATGTCCTTTGTCTTTGTGGATGTGGTGTAAAAGTTCATGTAAGATTGTATGTTCGATTAAATCTAGGTCAGAACAAATCATAGAAATTGTGTATTGTATTAAGTTTTTTAAATATCAAGCTGAAGCAATAGTGTTACTTTTAGATTGAGGTAAAAGTTCATAAATCTCAAAGTCTACCGGTTTTAATGATAATTTATCTTCATATTTTGGTTGAATTTTTTTAATTACTTCAGCAAGTTGTTCTTTTAAGAAATTCATTAGAACAACTCTTCTTTTAATAACTCTTTTTTCAAGAATTCTAGAGACAAAAAGAGTAATTTGGGCACTTGATATTTCAAATTTGTATTCTAAAGGGTTGGTAATTTCATCCTTAAATTCTCACTTTAAAATATGTTTTTTACCTAAAAAGCAAATTTGTCCAGGGTTAGAAATTCATTCATTTTTTATTCCAGAAATATCTAAATTGTGTTTTATGTGATAATCCAAATACTTATCTAGTTGTGGTTTAAAATATCAATTTTCAATTTTCTCCGCTTTTTCTAGTTGCAAATACTCCGAGAGACTTAATTTTATGTTAATATCTTTTGGTTTCATATCTTGTTTGTCTCAAAAGTTATTTTCAGGGAAAATTTCAATTTTACGTTGCTCTGCTGATATTAATGGATATATTACAAAATTTATCCCTTTATATTGATAAACAATTTCTTTCATATTGAATTATTATACTATAACGTACTTTGTAAAGATTGCATAGAAAATAAACATATTAAAAACCCAGAAACTAAATTCTGGGTGATATTGAAATAAAAAAGGTTAAATTTTAACATTCAACGGAAGGAATTATTTTAAGCATATAAAAATGAAAATATTTTGCAATAAATTAAATTTAAATTTTAAAGAAATGGAATTTATATATTAAATTGACAATGAATAAATGAGTTTTAAATTACAAGTTGAATGTTTGTAGGGTTACCTACTAATAAAAATAATAATATAAAAAAATTGCGTTTTTTCAATAAAAATACGATTTATAAAAAATACTTATCATTGTAAAAAATTTTCAACAATCATAAGTTTAAAATATATTTTTTTACTTTTTGTTTCAGTCATCAATCATCTTGATTCACTGAAGAGACATATCATTATAAGATGAACCTTTGAATTCTCTTACCCGATACATAATGATGTCACAAATATATTGTTGCACAATTTTACTTGTTAAAGCATCATAACGTTTGTTTTGTTCTAAATTTTCATGAACTAAAACATGTTTATATTTAGCTGCAATACTTCTATTGCTTGTAATTACTAAATAAGGCATGTTGTAATGATCTACCTTATTGAGCAAGAATTGGAATTCATTTGTCAGTGCTGTTTTAGAAATCATAATCATGCAAGCACTATTAGGGCGCTTGGTCATTGTTGTTGCAATTGAAATTAAAAATAGATGGAAATCATCGCAAATAATAACTTCGATTTCTAATTTTTGTAAATTGTATCCAAGTTCCCTAGCAGCAATTGCGCTTGAACCAACACCAAATAAGTAAACTTTTTTGGTAGTTAAAATCTGATTAACAATGTAATCAATTTTTTTCATATCTAAGTTTTTAGAAGTGAGGTTAATTGCTGTCATGTAGTGATAAGCGATAATTTCGCTAATTGAAGATTTTTCTGAAAGCGAAACAGAATTTAAATATTTATACTTAACAAAGAATTGAATCTCTTTAAAAGACTTAAAACCTAGTTTTTTATACATTCTAGTAAGCACACCAGTTGAAATGTGGATTCTACTAGCGACTTCTTCGATAGATTTTTCATAAAAAAACTTTGTTTCACTATTCAAAAAATCCACAACTTTTCGTTCTGATTCAGTTAAACTCGCAAATTCATTGGTAAATAGTTTCATATTGTCTAAATTATACTAATTTATAGGCAAATCTTGTTTTTTCTTCTTATAAAAATCATTTCGTTTCTGAATAAATTTGATAATATCTTTGTTTAGTTTGTTTTTTGGTATTTTTAAGTAGTTTTTTTCGATGAAATCATTAACTTCACTATTGTATATTACTATTTCACCATCATTATCATATGTAAATTCTGGTTTATCAAAACTTGAATGAGTTGTAGGATCCATATCAAATAGATTATCAATTGAATTTATTTCATTTAATAAAGTTTCCACACGTTTTTCGGATAATATTTCATTTTTCGTGATACTTATATCTAATTGATCAAGTATTGAGATAATTTCTTTTCTAATAGCTTCTACAGGATATATGTGAGCCCTTTCAAATCTATTATTTTTTCATTCATTATGAAAAATTAATGGATTATGTTTGCTTACTAATTG
The DNA here is from genome assembly GCF_012220205.1 of Mycoplasmopsis gallinacea. Taxonomy (NCBI): domain Bacteria; kingdom Bacillati; phylum Mycoplasmatota; order Mycoplasmoidales; family Metamycoplasmataceae; genus Mycoplasmopsis; species Mycoplasmopsis gallinacea. The sequence continues at coordinate 469,970 of NZ_CP047225.1, forward strand.
TCTTTTCTTTAAAATTTCTTTATCTAATTTTTGTTGCAATTTAGTTCTTTCATTTACAAGAAATATGTTTTTGTAAAAGTCTTGAACACAAACTTTTATTTTTTCAGCTCTATTTTCATAGTCAGCTTCTTTAAATGAATTTAAAAGACTTTTGTATATATGAGCTTTTTTATCTTCCTCATCAACTTTTTGGATTATAAATTCAAATAGTGTTGTTTTCTCAATATACAAATCATTTAAATCAGATTTTCATTTTTTATATCAATTAAAATAATTTCTAACACTTATTGCATCAATAATATTGCTTATAAAGTAATTTAATAGGTTATCATCCTTTGAATCTATCATCATTTCAGCGCTTTTTGGAGTTTTTATTTTGCCTGCTGGGTTATAACCACTAAAAATTCCGGATATGCTATTAAAAGTAAATTTTCCAGATTGTTTGAAAAATCATTCATTAATAATTTTTATCTCTGTTTCTTCAAGTAAAATGACATTTTTAGATCTTTTTAATTCTCTTTTTTGTTGAATAAAAGTTTTATGAATATTACTTTTTTGAAGTTCACCATTTAAGTAATTGAATAATTCATTTCTTCTTTTGAAAAGTGTTGTATTTTTCTCAAATCAACTAGGAGTAGAACAAAGATCAATGCTTGCGGTTTTGAACATAGGGTATCAAAAAACAATCATTTTGCTATCTTTATCTAAAAATAAGTTTAAGTCAAATGCAAATTGAATTCCATTTTCTGCAAAATTAGATTTTATTGGTAGAACAATTCTTGAAATGCTAGATAAACCTAGTACTTGTAAATCTTTAGACATTTAAAGACTCCACAATGCTTTTAAATAATTGTTCTAACACTTCGACAGAAATTGAATTTCCACAAGTAAAAATCATTTTACTTTTTGAAATTAAATTTGTATTTTTCACTTTTCATGCATCTTTTTTGTCAAAACCCATATATTGATAAGATTGAATTTCATCTATATAAAGGATTTTCTTTTTCTCTGGATAACAAAACTTTAATCTACTATTTGCACCGCTAGCTGTAAGTGTAGGTCCTAGACCTTTTGGTAAATAAACATAGTTTTCTGAATTAAATTTTGTGTAATTCGGAATAAAAGCTTTAAAAATACCATTTTTAGTTTCTTTAAACTCAAGTGTTTCTCGGTATGGAATCACGCTTTCTTCATCATTGCTTTCATTTTTCATTATTTTTTGCAGTTTGTTTTTGCTTGTTTTAATTTTTGGTGGAAACTCATAAGGTTTATGATCTCCTAAAAATGAAACACAAAAGACTCTTTCACGATTTTGAACTGATCCATAATCGGTTGAATTTACAATTTTATAATATGACTTATAGCCTAGTTTTTCTAGGATATTAATTCAATTTTTAAAATCTTGTATAAACTTATTACTCATCAATGCCTTAACATTTTCAAGCAATAATACTTTTGGTAAGTTATCTTGATTTTCTTTTAAAATTCTTTCTACTTGAAGTAATAATCCACTTCTTGTTTCAGAAGTTATTCCGCGTTGCTTACCTTGTTGAGATAGATCTTGACAAGGGAAAGAATAAGTTAGAATATCAATATTTTTAGGGAGTTTTGACATTTTGTTAATGTCAGTAAAACTCTCTCTCTCTCTCTCTCTCTCTCTCTCCTTTACTATATTTGCTATTTAAATATTCATTATTTACAAAGCTATATAAGTATGGAAAAATACCTCTCAATTTTTCTTCTTTTATCTTGCTAAAGTAATTTGCAGAGACAACATTTTTGCTATCTGAGCTAAAGTGAAATGAATTTAAAATTTCTGCCATTTCTTGCTTGCTCATAGTATTTTCTGGTTCTAAAACACCATGATGAATTATCATATATGAGACAATTGCATCAATATAAAAATCACAAGCACCTAAAGATTTTACTTTTAGATTTTTGTCAATTCTTTTTAAAGCATAAAGTTGACTTCCTAAACCAGAAAATAGTTCATAAATTTTTATTTCTTTTTTCATAATATTTAAATTTTAACGCGTCAAAATTTAATGTTCTTAAAATAACGTCTCTAAATTAGAGTACTAAGATATTTATTAATTATTTTCTATTAGTTTATAATTTAAAAATATGAATAAATTTACTAAATTTTTTGAAATAAAATCAACTGAAATGCGAATTGCTGAAAGAGCTTTAAAAAAGATCAATCAGCTTGAAAAACACGTAGTTGATATGAGTGATGAAGAACTTAAAAGTCAAACAGCATTTTTTAAGGATTTATTAGCTAAAGGCCACACTTTAGAAGAAATCAGAAATGATGTTTTTGCTGTTGCACGTGAAGCAACCAAACGGGTTTTAGGAAAAAGACCTTATGATGTGCAAATACTTGGAGGTCTTCTTTTAGATCAAGGTTCAGTAGCTGAAATGAAAACAGGGGAAGGAAAAACTATTACTTCGATAGCTCCTGTTTATTTAAACGCTTTAGAAGGAAAAGGTGCAATTGTTTCAACAGTTAATGAATACCTTACTGAACGTGACGCTATGGAAATGGGTCAAGTGTTTAACTTCCTTGGGCTAACAGTAGGAATTAACAAAGCACAAATGGATCCAAATTCTAAAAGACAAGCTTATGCAGCGGACATTACATATTCAGTGCACTCAGAATTAGGTTTTGATTACCTTCGTGATAATATGGTTCAAAACATTAAAGAAAAAGTCCAAAGAGGGCTTAATTTCTGTCTTATTGATGAAGTGGATTCAATTTTAATTGACGAAGCTAAAACACCTCTTATTATCTCTGGAGGTGATTCTGAAGATATTTCAATGTATTTTTCAGCTGACCAATTTGTACGTACTTTAAAAAATGAAGATTACTTAATTGATGAAGAATCGAAAGCAATTACTTTAACTCACTCAGGGATTGAAAAAGCTAATAATTTTTATCGTGTAGATAATATTTACCACATTGAAAACTCAGAAACTGTGCATCTTATTCAAAATGCTTTAAGAGCACATAAAGTTATGAAAATCGATGTTGAATACATTGTTAGAGAAGGGAAAATTGAACTTGTTGATGCTTTTACCGGAAGAATTATGGATGGTAGAAGTTATTCAGAAGGACTTCAACAAGCACTCCAAGCAAAGGAAATGGTTGAAATTGAGCCAGAAACTAAAACAATGGCAACTATTACTTACCAAAACTTCTTTAGGATGTTTAAAAAACTTTGTGGTATGACCGGAACTGGAAAAACTGAAGAGCAAGAATTTATTGACATTTACAACATCCGTGTTAATGTTGTGCCAACTAATAAACCAATTGCTCGGATTGATGAACCAGATTCAATTTTCTTTAGCTATGAAGATAAGTGAAAAGCTGTTGTTGAAAAAATTAAGGAACTTTATGAAAAAGGTCAACCAGTTTTAGTAGGAACTGCTCAAATTGAAGATTCAGAAATTCTTCACAAAATGCTTTTTGACGCAAATATCCCACATACTGTGCTTAATGCAAAACAAAATGCTTCTGAAGCTGAAATTATTTCACACGCTGGTGAGGTCAAATCAGTTACAATTGCTACTAACATGGCTGGTCGTGGAACTGACATTAAACCTACTCCTGAAGCAATTAAATTAGGAGGACTTTATGTTCTTGGAACTGATAAAGCTGAATCAAGAAGAATTGATAATCAGCTTCGTGGTCGTAGTGGTCGTCAAGGGGATGTTGGAACAAGTAAATTCTTTATTTCGCTTGATGATTCGTTAATGCAAAGATTCTCAAATTATGAAAGTTTTAAAGAAGCTTATTCAGATGAAGCTGGTAAAGAAATCACTAATAAAACTTTAAAAATGACATTTAATCAAGCGCAAAAGAAAATTGAAGGATTCAACTATGATTCACGTAAATCTGTGCTTAACTACGATGATGTTATTCGTCAACAACGTGATTTAATTTATTCACAAAGAGACCTTATTTTGACAAGTGATGATGTGGATTTTATCATTAGAAGAATGATTTTATCTTCAGCTAAAGTTTTTGTTAATAGACCTGAATTTTATACTGAATATGGAAACTTTAAATATGATGAACTTGCTAAATATTTAAATGAAAGAATTGGTAGAGTTTTAAATCATACTTTCTATGAAGAAGAGCTTCATAAATATCACGATAAAGAACTTCCTGAATATATTTCACAAGTTATGCTTACTATTTTTGATCAATGAAAAGCAAACGCTTTAGAAAAATTATCAAATGAAGAAGTTGAAGCAATTTTAAGAAACACCATTTTAAGAATCTTAGATTCGAAATGACAAGTACATATTAACAGAATGGACAAACTTCGTTCTAATGTAAATTTAGTTCAATACTCACAAAAAAATCCGTACCAAATTTATACTGATGAAGGAACTAAAATTTTCGAAGCAATGATTGAATCAATTGCTTATCGAACAATCCTTGCGGTATTCGCTAACGAAATTGGTAGAAAATCATTAATTACAAAGGAAATGAGACTTGATCCAATTTTCCAACAAATTAATTCTTCAATGCCTTTTGATCCAACTAAAACAGTTGAGGAATTTGAAACTGAATTAATCGACTTATACAATTCAATTAAACGTAGAATGACTGAAATTGAAGAAGAAGCTAAAAATAAAGAGCAAAATGCTCCTGAAAATGAACAAAAACCTGAATAACCAAGTTAAAGCTTGGTGCTTGAGTGTAATCTCCAGTGCAACAAAAATACCGTTCCTAACGCAATAGAAATGGTATTTTTGTTGCTTTTTTTCTCTTTTGTTTGTTCTTTTCAACTTTCTGCCTTTTGAAAAATCTTTAATTTTTATAATTTTTAATAAAAGCGAAATATTACTTAAATAAACACTGCTTTACCATTGTTTTTTAAATAAATTGCTTTTTTATTAATTATTTTTTCCTTTATAAAAAACCACAAAAACCAAGGAAACAAAAACACAAGAAAAAAAGCGTGGCGTATAGCCATGCCTTTTTTTCTTGTGTTTTTGTTTCCTCCCCCGCGTTGCAATGCAACTTACAATCGAGCACCAAGTTAAAGCTTGGTTATTTTTTACAAAAACACAAAAATTTTTTAATTTCATTGCACATTTTCATAAATTTTTTCTAAAAATATAATGGTACTTCAAAAGTAATAAAATTATTATGTAGAAAAAATAAATTAACTAATTTAAAAAAGATTTTTCTATATTTTTTTAATATTTTTACTTTTTAGGAGATTTTTTAAATATGTCTAAAACAATGAAAGCTTTTGTGGTGCGTTCACCAAAAAATTGAAGCGTTGAGGAAGTTGCAATTCCTGAACCAAAAGAAAAAGAAGTTTTAATTAGAATGGAAACAAGTGGAATTTGTCATACAGATTTACATGCTTCAAATTTTGATTGATTAGTGGAACCTAAATACCCATTAATTCCAGGACACGAAGGAATTGGTATTGTTGAAAAATTAGGCCCAGGATGTACACACTTAAAAGTAGGAGACCGTGTTTGTTTAGCTTGATTACATGATGCTTGTGGTCACTGTGAATTTTGTCTTAGTGGAAAAGAAACACTTTGTCCAAACCAAAATATGTCAGCTTATACAAAAGATGGTTCGTTTGCTGAATATGCAATTGGACATGAAGATTACGTAGGAGTTGTTCCTCAAAACTTAGATTTAATCAAAGGAGCACCAGTTGTTTGTGCTGGAGTTACAACTTACAAAGCTGTTAAACAAGCTAAATTACACCCTGGTGATTTTGTGGCTGTAATTGGAGTGGGAGGACTTGGTCAACTTGCAATCCAATATGCTAAAGCTATGGGTTACCGTCCAATTGGTATTGATTTAACTGATGAAAAAGTTGAATTAGCGCTTAAATCAGGTGCAGAATTTGCTTTCAATTCTAAAAAAGTTGATGCAGTTGCAGAAGTTATTAGAGTTACAGAGGGTGGAGCACACGGTGTTGTAAATACATCAGTTGCTACAGCAGCTGCTGTTCAAGGAATGGAAATGCTTCGTCGGGGAGGAAGACAAGTTCTTGTAGGACTTCCTGCAAAAGATAAACTTGGAAAAGATGAATTCCCGGTTTCTGTATTCTGAACAGTTCTTACAGAAAGAGAACTTGCTGGATCAATTGTTGGTACAAGAAAAGACTTAAAAGAAGCTCTTGATTATGCTGCTAGAGGACTTGTTGAATCAGAAGTAACACGCGTTGTTAAATTAGAAGAAGTTGCAGATATTTTTGAAAAATTAGAAAAAGGTGAATTTATCGGTAGAGCAGTTATCGATTTCCGTAAATAAGTAATAACATTAAACCAAGGGCATTGCTCCCTTGGTTTTTTCTTTGTTAAAATGCAAAATTATGCTATGATTATTTCGAGCCGACATTGAGGTAAAATGCTTTAATGTTAACAGCCTTGAAAAAGGCTATTTTTTTATTTTTATTTTTAAATTTATTATAATTTATTAACTTTATAAGTTAAATTTACGGAGGATATATGTTAGAAGTACAAAATTTAAGCAAAATTTTTAGTGATAAAAAGTTATTTGAAGGTGTTAATTTAAAATTTACTGAAGGTAATACTTACGGAATTATTGGTGCTAATGGTGCAGGTAAAAGTACCTTTTTAAAGATTTTGTCAGGTCAAATTGAACCAACAAGTGGTCAAATTATTCGTGAAAAAAATAAGAGAATTTCGGTATTAAGCCAGGATCATAATGCTTACGATGAAATGATTGTAACTGAAGTGGTTATTATGGGTAATACTGATTTATATGCTGTTAAAGAAGAAAAAGATGCAATTTATGCTAACCCTGAAGCAACAATGGAAGATTACGAAAGAGCTGCTGAACTTGAAGATAAATTCGGTGAATTAGGTGGATGAACTGCAGAAAATGATGCTCAAGAACTTCTTAGTAACTTATCAATTCCTAAAGAAAAATGAAGTATGCAAATGAAAGATCTTACAGCTAACCAAAAGATTAAAGTTCTTCTTGCTAAAGCTCTTTTTGGAAACCCTGATATTTTAATTATGGATGAGCCAACTAACCACCTTGATTTAAGAAGTATCAAATGACTTGAAAACTTCTTAATTGAATACCCAAATGTTGTTATTGTTGTTAGCCACGATAGTGACTTTTTAGACTCAATTTGTACACACATTGTTGATATTGACTACTCTGAAGCTAAAATTTACACAGGAAATTACTCATTCTGAAAACAATCATCTGAATTAGCTCGTGAAATGATGAAACAAAGCAACCTTAAAAAGGAAGCTCAAATTGAAAAATTAAAAGACTTTATTGCTCGTTTTAGTGCCAATGCTTCTAAATCAAAACAAGCTACATCAAGAAAAAAATCACTTGAAAAAATCCAACTTGATGAAATTAAACCTTCAAACCGTAAATATCCATTTATCCGTTGAGAAATGAATCGTGATCATGGAAAACAAATTTTAACAGTAGAAAACTTAACTTATAAAAATGAATTAGGCCAAACTTTATTTGAAAATGTTTCATTTACCTTAAGACCAGGTGAAAAAATGGTTATTGTTGGAGATGATGATATTGCTAAAACAAAACTTTTAGAAATTTTAGCAGGTGAAACACAGCCAACAAGTGGAACTGTTGAATGAGGACAAACAATCAAAACTACTTTCTTCCCAAACGAAAACAGTAAATTCTTTAAAAATGATGAAACTATTTTAGAATGAATTTCTAAATGACCACTTGAAAACACTGTTGAAGAAAATAGAGATGTTTCAGATTCAAGAATGCGTGGTTTTTTAGGAAGAATGCTTTTTAGTAATGATTCTGTATTTAAAAAAGTTGGAGTAACAAGTGGGGGTGAAAAAGCTCGTTTAATGTTTTCTAGAATGATGCTTTTAGAAAGTAACTTCATTATTTTAGATCAACCACTTGATCACCTTGATACTGAAAGCATTGACTCTGTAATTGAAGGGGTACAAGCATATAAAGGTGGAGCAATTTTCACAACATATAACCGTGCTTTTGTTAACCAATGTGCTGATGTTATTTTAGAACTTCAATCACCAACCAAGAGTTTTCTTTTTAGAGGTACTCTTGAAGAATACGAAGAAGTTATGGAGTATTAATGAATCGCTTTTTTGTGGATCAAAAAATTGATAATAAGTATTTTGAACTCTCAAAAGAAAATTTGGATCATTTAAAAGTGTTAAGAATTGGTGATAAACCATTTATTTGTGTTTATCAATCCAAATTCTTTGTTTGCAAGCAAGAAGGTACTAGGGCATATATTCTTGAAGAATTTGAAGAAAATCATGAACATTCTTTTCAGGTCGTGCTCTATATGCCTCTTATCAAATTAGAAAGATTTGAATGAGCACTTCAAAAAGCTACTGAACTTGGAGTTACAAAAATTGTGCCAGTTCAAACAAATTTCACTGACGGGGTGTTAGTGAAAAAGGTTAAATCGAAATGAGACAAATTTTCTCAAAGATGAAACCAAATTTTAAAAAATGCAGCTGAGCAAAGTTTTCGAAATATTATCCCAACTCTTAATGAAATTGAGAAATTTTCTAAAGCATTATTTGATAAAGAATTTATTAATATAATTGCACATGAAAAGCAAAAACTTACAAATGAAAGTATTTTTAATAGCGAAAAAAATGTTGCTTTATTTGTAGGTCCTGAAGGAGGATTTAGTGAAAGTGAAATTACTTTAGCACTTGAAAATGGAGCTGAATGTATCTCTTTAGGTAAGCGAATTTTAAGAGCAGAAACAGCTGCAATTGCTTTACTTGCAAAATTAATTTAGCAATTTTTGTTGCTAATTATCAGCTATAAAAAATGTCTTATTTTTTGAATATAATAAAATAATTTTTTGTGTTATAATAAATAAGCAATTTATTTAATGACCGAAGATAAATTTCAATTTTCATAAATATTAAACACTCAACAAGTATTAAAAATAAATAAATTAAACGTAGGAGGCAGTCATGAGACAAACAACAATGCAACATGCACACCAAGCTGACAAAAAATGATATGTTATTGACGCTGAAGGTCAAGTTTTAGGGCGTTTAGCATCATTTGTTGCTAGCGTACTTAGAGGAAAACACAAACCAACTTTCACACCAAATGCTGACATGGGAGACAACATTATTATTGTTAATGCAGATAAAGTTGTTCTTACAGGAAACAAAGAAGAAGACAAAATCTACTACTCACACTCAGGATACCCAGGTGGTCTTAAAAGCATTACAGCAGCAAAACTTAGAGTTAAAAAACCTATTGCTCTTTTAGAAAAAGCAATTTTCGGAATGTTACCACACACAAAATTAGGAAACAGACAACGTCGTAACTTATTTGTTTACGCAGGTCCAGAACACCAACACGCTTCTCAAAAACCAGAAAGATTAGAGGTTAAATAATTATGGCTAAAGAATTAGTATACCGTGGATTAGGAAGAAGAAAATCTTCAGTTGCTCGTGTAAGACTTACAGAAGGAAAAGGAAACTTTGTAATCAACAAACGTGATGCAAGAGAATACTTGACTTCAGATATTTACCTTAAAGATGCAAACCAACCTTTCGTTTTAACAGAAACAGTGGGACAATTCGATGTTAGTGTAAATGTTGCTGGTGGCGGATTAAGTGGTCAAGCAGGTGCTATTAGATTAGGTATTGCTCGTGCTTTACTTGAAGTTAGTGCAGATTACCGTGCAGCATTAAAAGCAGCAGGAATGCTTACAAGAGATGCTCGTGCTAAAGAACGTAAAAAACCAGGTTTACGTGCAGCTCGTCGTGCAAGACAATTCTCAAAACGTTAATTTATTTAATAATTTTTCTTATCTATTTTACATTTTAGTGTATAATAGATATACATGCGAGCGTAGCTCAGCTGGTTAGAGCACACGACTGATAATCGTGAGGTCGATGGTTCAAGTCCATTCGTTCGCACCATTTCATTTATGACCTAAAAGCAAGCACATTCGCTTGCTTTTTTCTTTTTTAAATTAGAATTAGGAGTATCATTTAACTATGAATTCAAATGTTTTAAATTCGAAAAAAAGTTTTATAGCTGGACTTGTTTTATCAGCTTTATTTGCACTTTTTGCGATTGTAATTATCATTTTATTAGCATTAGTTGCAAGCGAACAAATTCAAATTAAAACAGTTACTAAGAAAAACTTAGGACTTGCGGTAATGGGGATTATTGCATTTAGCTTTATTGTAATCACCTTTTTCTTAATAACAAGAATAATTGGTAAAAGATCAAACCTATTTGTGGTATTTAAAATATTACAAAATAGAGAAGAAAACAAACCAGATAAAACTTGAATTAAAGTGCTTAAAATAACTAATTTACTTAATAGTAAAACATCAAATCGCATTATTGAAGAATATAAAGATATGGTAGTTAAAAAAAGTTTTAAAATATAGCAATTTTGCTGTATTTTTTTATGTCATTTCCCCAAATATTGGAGCATTTGCACATAGATAATATATAATTTAAATAATAAATAAAATAAGATAAAAAATAAAAAAGGAAACAACTATGAAGGTTGATATAATTGAAACATTAACCAATAAATTGTTAAAAATTGGTTTAGACAATCAAAACATTAATTTCAGGGAAACAAAAACTTCTACTGTTAAAATTAATTATGATTTAAATGCTTTTTTAGATAGTGTTGAAAAGAAAAAAAGCATTTATTTTGAAGCTTCCAAAAATGATATAAAACCTATTTTGAGTGAAGGCCCTAAACATATTATTCTTCCTGCAGTTGGTAGCAAAGAAGAGCAAAGCAGAATCTTAAAAAACCTTTCTCGTAAGCATGCTACTTTTATAGAAGAAAATAATATTAACATTCTTTATTTAGCTGTAGGATTTGTTAGGTGAACTGAAGAAGATAAATTCCAAACTGAGCACTATGCTCCGCTTTTATTCTTGCCAGTAAAACTTATTCAAAAAAGTATTAAATCTCAATTTGAATTGCTTATTGAGGAATCTAACTTTATTGAAAACTTAGCTTTTATTAAGAAAATCAAAAAAGAATCTTCTTTTGATTTTTCATTAATTGATAAGCATCATTTAGAAAATTTATCACTTGCAAAATACTATGAGGAATATGCAAAACTTTTCAAAAAGCATTTACCAAATCAAAAATGAACAATTGTAAATGATTGTTATCTTTCAATTTTCACTGACCAAAACCTTTACATTATTAACGATATTGAACAAAATCAAGAAAAGTTTTTAAACAATGATTTTGTTAAGTTAATTTTTGGCGAAAGCGCAAACTTAGAAAAATTTGATTTTAAAGACCTTTCAGATAAACAAGTGGATTTAAAATTAGATCCAAATAAATACTGACACTTTTTACCTGCTGATATTTCTCAAGAAAAAGCAATTCAATATGCTATTGATGGCAAAAGTTACGTGCTTCAAGGGCCACCAGGAACTGGGAAAAGTCAAACTATTATCAACATCATCACTGAGCTTATTGCTAGAAATAAAAAGGTTCTTTTTGTTTCTGAAAAGCAAGCTGCCTTAGATGTTGTTTATAACAAACTTCACTCAAATGGGCTTAGTGATTTTGTACTTGCAATCCACAAAATTAGTGATAGAAATAAAAAAGATATTATTAATGACTTGCATAACAGCCTTGAAAACTCAAGAATTATCTCTGAAGTTAAACAAGATTTCACTGAAACAGTTAAAAATAGTTATACATCTGCTAAAGAAAAACTTATTAACTATGGTGAACTTCTTTTAGAAATTTATCAACCATTAAAAGTTAACTTATATCAATTAATTGGTAGATATTTTAATCTCAAGAAAGCTCAAGAGTTAATCTTTAAAATTCACAATATTTCAGCTATTGATGATAACCTTTTAAACAAAATTGTTTTGGGGATTAAAAAATACGAATTTAGTTTAAAAGAAATTGACTATAACTCAAAAAACAACCCTTGATATGGATTTAAAAACACAACAATTACTAATAACCAAACCAATACCCTTGGAAATCACTTTGAAACAGTAATTCAAAACTTTGATCCAGTCATGGAAGAAGAATTTATTAAAGAGCTTCATGAGTTTGAAAAATTCATTTACCTTATTAACTTAGATTGAAAATCACACACTTTAAATATTGAAGAAGATTTAAGACTTTTAGATTACAAGAACATTAAACAACACGAAAATGAAGAACTTAAAAAAGAGCTTCTTAAAATCTTTAAAACCACAGTATTTAATTTAGATTTTTCTAAATATAGAGATTTTGAAATCAAGTTCCGTTCATCATTAAAAAGAATTGTATCTTCAGAATATAGCAAACTTAAAAACGATCTTTATGACAACAGGTTAGATGGAAATGCTAAATTTAGTCATGAAAGATTAGTTGAACTTGCTAAGATGATTGAACAAATTGTTTTAAATGAAGAAAAAATCAAAGAGTGCATTGATAAATTATCATTTATAGTTCCATCTAAATTTGACTATGAATACACCTTGCAATCACTTCGATGAGTCTTTTTCCACAAGAATTTCCCACATATAAAAAACACCATTTTATATAAGAAATCTCTTCCAGAAAACAAATTTGAAACCTTTATTAACAACTCAAATGATTTACTTGCTTCACTTAAAGAAATTCAAAGTAATTTTGATCTTTCACTAATTAACTTCTATGAATTACCTAAAGATCAAGTTAAAAAACAATTTAAATCACTTTTAGTACAAGTATATAAAAACACACTTCCAATTTACATTAACTTTTTAAAATCTAAGAAAGAGCTTCTTGATTTAAAACTTAATGACTTTATTGAAAAAACCGATTCAAAAAGAATTTACAAAAACCTTGAAGATATCTTCCTTCGTCAATTCTACAAACTTTTAATTACTGATTTAAACACTAAAGTTAACCACACATTAGGTGTTAAAAATGATTTAGTTAAACTTTATAAAGAAGAAGAAAGTAAGCTTGAAGAAATTGCAATCTTCAAAATTAAAAACAATATTAAAAATAGCATCATTAAAACTGATGCTAACTATGAAGTTTCAATTCTTAAAAAAGAAGCTAATAAGAAAAATAAATTTATGCCTTTAAGAATGCTTTTCAGCAGAATTGGAAATTTAATTACAGACATTAAGCCATGTCTTATGATGTCTCCTTTATCAGTAAGTAGCTACCTTAAAGATACTCCTGTACAATTTGATGCAGTTATTTTCGATGAGGCCTCACAGGTTAAACCAGAATTTGCTTTAGCTTCAATTGTTAGAGGGAAACAAATTATTATTTGTGGTGATAAAGAGCAACTTCCTCCTACAAGTTTCTTTGAAAGAATCGGGGAAGACGATACTGAATATAATGAAAATTATGAAGTTACAAACCTTAATGATTATGACAGTATTTTAGATGTTGCTTCATCATTTTTAAAAACAATTTCGCTTCAAAACCACTACCGTTCACTTAATGAAAACTTAATTTATGCTTCTAATAAGGAAATTTACAAAAACCTTATTTCATTCCCAAGCAATGATTTAGCTCAAGCTAAAGAAGCACTTGTATATCACAAAGTCAATGGTATTTATAAAAACTCAACTAACCAAATTGAAAGTGATGTGGTTGTAAATTTAGTTATTTCATTATTTAAAAAATACAAAGATACCAAAAGAATTGGTGTTATTACATGTAATATTTCACAGCAACTTCTTATTGAGAAAAAACTTTACCAACAAGCAGCTAACCAAATCGGAATTGAAAGATACATCAATAATAAAGATTTATTCTTTATTAAAAACATCGAAACAGTGCAAGGGGATGAATGCGATATTGCCATTTTAAATACCATTTATGGACCTGGTCCTGATGGAATTATGAGAATGAGCTTTGGACCAATTAACCAAGCAAATGGGTATAGACGGCTAAATGTCGCTATCACCAGAGCAAGGGAACAAATGCACATTGTTACCTCAATTCATGGAAGCGACATTATTGTTGATGATTCAACAAGTAGAGGAGTTAAATTATTACGTAACTACTTAAATTTAGCTGAGCACGGAATTGATTCAAAATATGATTTACTTATGAATAATTCATTATTTAATGAAGATTTTGAAACTGAAGTGTACAATGAACTTGTGAAAAAAGGATATTCAGTTCAAAGAAAAATTGGAAATTCTGACTTTAGAATTGATTTAGCTGTCTTTGATAAAGAAAATCCAGATCGCTTTATTTGTGGTATTGAATGTGATGGTTCAAAATATCTTTCTTCACTTTCAACTCGTGAACGTGATAGAGTGAGAGAAATGATCTTAAATTCTCGTGGTTGAAAATTATACAGAGTATGATCAGCTGACTGATTTAATAACAAAGATAGCGAGCTTAAAAAGTTAGTTCGGTTCATTGAAAAAGCTCAAAATGGCCAAATTGCTAATGAAACTCAAGAAATTAATAAAGCTAAAAGTTCAATTATGCAAAACCTTGATGAAACTGTAATTGAACAAGATTTAATTAATTCAATTTTTGAAGAATTTCCAAGATATTGAAACATCAAATCTGATGCATTTTACACTTTCTACAAAGAAATGTATGATCCACAAAATGATAGCTTACCATTTGATGATAAAGACATTAGAATGTCAATTTTAGTGGATATTATTAACAAATATGCACCACTGCACGTAAGAACTTTAAAACAAATTCTTGCTTCACTTCCTAAGAAAGACTTCATTGAGCAACCTTTGAAAATTAATAAATGACTTAAAGATGTGCTTTTAGATATTCCAAATGAAGATGATTTCAAATTAGGAATTAATAATCAAAATAACATCTACTTAAAAGAGAACTTCTTCTATGTAGATAATAAGGAAATTAAATTTAGAAAAAATAACATTGAGTACTTGGAAACAAGAAAAAGTAATGAATTTGCTCCTGAAGAAATTCAAGATTTTGTTTACCAAACAATTATTAAATCTAAAGTAATTTCACTTCTTGGACTTCAAGAACTCTTTATCGAACTTGTTGGAATTAAAACTGTTTCACCAGCTATTAAAAAACAAATTGATTTAGCGGTAGAAAACCTTAAAGTTGCCGGTTTAATTATTGAAAATGATGAAGGTGTTTTCTCAAGTTCAATTTAGCAAAAAACCCACATTAATATCAATGTGGGTTTTTCATTGCTTTTATAACTATAATCAAGGTTGGAAAAGTAAAAAAGCTAAAACTATATTAATTAAAATAGCGTATAAACTTGAATATTTTTTATAAAGAATAAATGATGTAGTTGTAAAAGCAACTGCTATAAAAATAAATAAAGTAATCAATCTTCACGAACTAAAGAAAACTTTCTTAACTGAATCAGAATTAAAACTAAAATAACTTTCAGGGGTATTAAAAGTAAATCCAGGTGCTACAATTGGTATTAAAAGTTGAATAGCAAGTGCTACTAATATCCCTGCAATTACAGGCTTAACAATTATTAAAAAGCTTTTTAAGAACCTATTTTGCTCAAATTTTTTAAGGTATTTCATTGCAAGAAGCATAATGAAAATAGCTGGAAAAATAAAGATTATATATGTAAGGATCATTATTAAATATCCTCATCAATTGCCTTCAGAAATTAAATAACCAGTAAAAAGAGCGAATTTAATTGACACAATTCCTGGTGAAGAATTTGTAGCTGCAATAACATTATCAATTGTTTCTTGAGCCATTTTTAAATTAAACACATTTGCAATTGTTTTTCACAGTCATACAAAAATAGGGATAAAAACTTGCCCACCACCAAAAACACTAAGACATACGAAGATTAATAAAGCTATTGTTAAAAGTAAGATTAAAATAAACATTATTTATCTCCTTTTTTAACTTTTAAGCTCACAAAATAATAACAAATGTAAATTAATAGCACACTTAAAATGGCTAAAACTGGCAAGTTAAATGGGGCAGGAATAAAAAGGTTAAATAGAATTGAAAAAAGTAAGATTCCAATTCATAAATAAAGATTCATTTGTTTAATATTTTGCTTAATGTAATGAAAAGCAAAATTACAAATAATAAAAATGATTGTAACAATAACTGAAGTAGCAAAAGTAATTAAATACTTTTGAGGAAGTAAATTAATTACAAAAAACATTCCAAAAGCAAATAATACATGTGGGAGCATTGCGAAAATAGTGAGAAATATTCCTTTCCAAAACCCGAATCATTTAATACACATATATGAAATGCTTTGAATAATTGAAGGGCCAGGAAGTGAGTTGGTGATAATTAAAATCTTTTCAAATTCTTCTTCAGTAATTCATTTCTTGCTTTCCACTGCTTCTTTTTTAATCATTGGCATTAAGGCATTTCCGCCACCAAAGGCAAAGAAAGTGAGTTTTAAAATGAATAATAAAGCTTTAAAAATAGTTGGTTTAATCTGCGTCATAGTAAATAAAATTATAAAAAATATTTTTAGTTTTCTTACTTTATTGTATAATAAGTTTACACGTTATGGCGAATGTGGTGAAGTGGCTAACACAGCGGGTTGTGGTCCCGTCATTCGCGGGTTCGAATCCCGTCATTCGCCCCATTTGAAGAAAGCATCTTAAAATGATGCTTTTTTGTTTTCAATTTTTAATAAAACTTGTATAATTAACAAGCAATATTTATTATTGCCTAGTGGAAGATTTTATTTATAAAAATCGCTAGACCACAATATCGAAAGGATACATACAACATGGCAAAAGAAATTCAACGTATAGCTAAGTTGCAATTCCCTGCCGGGAAAGCTAAACCAGGTCCAGCTCTTGCTGGAGTGGGTGTTAACATGCCAGAATTTACAAAGGCATTTAACGATGCAACAAGAGATAGAGGTGATGAACCAGTTCCTGTACAAATTACAGTTTACAAAGACAAAACATTCGAATTTAAATTATTCACAGCTCCTGCTTCATACAAAATTAAAGAAGCTGCAAAAATCCAAAGCGGTGCTGCAAATGCTAAAACAACAATCGTTGCTACAATTTCAGTAGACCAACTTAGAGCAATTGCTGAATACAAACTTCCAGATCTTAACACAGATGATGTTGAAGCTGCAATGGCTACAATCGCTGGAACAGCAAAACAAATGGGTGTTTTAGTTGAAGGATATGACGATATCTTCAAAGCTAAAGCAGAAGCTAAAGCTGCTGCAAAAGCTGCTTCAGCTGCTAAAGCTAAAGAAGCTGCACTTGCTGCTGCTGAAGAAGAATTAGTTGAAACAAAAGGTCAAGCAATCGAAGTTAATGTAATTAAAGAAAAATCAGAAGAAGGAGAAGAATAATTATGGCTAAAAGAATTTCTAAAAAATTAGAAGCTGCTCGTGCTAAATTTGATAGAACAGTTGCTTACGATTTAGAAGAAGCAATTAAACTTGCTAAAGAAACTTCATATGCTAATTTTGACGCTTCAATCGATCTTGCATTTAACTTAAACCTTGACGTTCGTAAAGCTGATCAACAACTTCGTGGAGCTGTTTTACTTCCATTTGGAACAGGAAAATCAATTAGAGTATTAGTTGCTACAAACAACCCAGAATCAGCTAAATCAGCTAAAGAAGCTGGAGCTGACATTGTTATTGATGGACCTGCTCTTGAACAAAAAATTAAAGAAGATGATTTTGATTTTGACGTAATGGTTGCAGATCCTGCTATGATGCCATTACTTGGAAAATACGGGAAAAAACTTGGGCCTAAAGGTCTTATGCCTAACCCAAAAACAGGTACAGTTACACCTACACCTGCTAAAACAGTAGAAGAACTTAAAAAAGGTAAAGCAAACTACCGTACAGATAAAGCAGGGATTGTTCACTCTCTTATCGGTAAATCAAGTATGCCAACAGAACACTTAGTTGAAAACGCTAAAACATTAATTAGTTTAATTAGAAAACTTAAACCAGCTGCTGTTAAAGGAACATATATGCTTAACTTAACAGTTTCAGCATCAATGGGGCCAAGTGTTAAAATTAAACTTGAAAAATAATCACTAAAAGTATAGGTAAACCTATACTTTTTTATATTTTAATACCTTGTAAAATACACATTTATTGTGTATTTTGGTATAATGAAGTAATACTTAAAGGAGGGAAAATGTTAGATTCGAATTTGCTTGAAACTGACTTAAAAAAAGGTTTATCAGTAATAGAAGCAAAAAAAAGATTAGAAAATCTTGGTCCCAACACAATTAGAAGTGAAGAGAAAAAAAGCGTTTTCAAGATCTTCTTAAATCAATTTAAAGATTTTATGATTATCTTGCTTTTAATTGCTGCTGCTATTTCATTTTCAGTTGCAATTTATGAAGCTGTTAAAAATGCTAATACTGGATATAAACACAACACTGAAGTAATCGTTGGGTTTATTGAACCAATTATTATCTTAATTGTTATCGCACTTAATAGTATGCTGGGTACTTATCAGGAAATTAAAAGTGATCAAGCTGTTAAGGCTTTAGAAAAAAATAACGAATTAAATGCTAAAGTAATTCGTGATGGAAAACTTATGCTAATTCCAGCTACCGAATTAGTTGTAGGGGATTTAATAGTAGCAGAAGCTGGGGATGCCATTAGTGCTGATGGAATTTTAGTAGAGGCTTCTCATTTAATGGTTGTAGAATCAGCTTTAACAGGTGAATCTACAAGTGTAAGCAAGAGAGTAGGTGAATGTGATGAAAATAAACCTCTTGCGGAACAATTTAACCGTGTTTTTTCAGGTACAAACGTTGTAAATGGAAGATTGGTAGCCCTTGTTACAAAAACAGGAAAAGATACAGAAATTGGAAAAATTAATAAATTACTTTCAGAACAAAAAGTAAACTTAACTCCACTTCAAATTAAATTAAACAAATTAAGCAGAATCTTAGGAATTGCTGGAGTTGTATTATTAGTAATTACAGTGATTTTACAAGTGGTAATTACTAATGCACCTTCAGGAACATGAAATAACGCAACAAGTTATTCTGACGCATTAACAATTGGAATTTCGCTTGCTGTTGCAGCTATTCCGGAAGGTCTTATCACTTTCACTACTGTTTTATTAGCAATTGGTGTTTCCAAACTTACTAAAGAGCACGCGATTATTAAATCATTTGCTTCAGTAGAAACACTTGGTTCTGTAAGTATTATTTGTAGTGATAAAACCGGTACTTTAACCGAGAACAAAATGACAGTTGTTGATTTATATGATGCAAGCGCCAAGGGAGAAAAAGGGGAAAAATCAAGAGCCCTTGCAGCTTTAGTAGCTTGCTGTGATGCTTCAGTAACTGTTGAAAATAATGAATATGTTGAAGTTGGTGATCCAACCGAAACAGGAATTTTAAGATATGGAATTGAAAATAATAATTCAGCTCAAAGATTCTGAAGTGGATATGATAAATTATCTTCAATCCCATTTGATAGCGACAGAAAATTAATGTCTGTGCTTGCTCAAAATAAAAAAGATCCAAAAATTAAAGTAATGTTTACTAAAGGTGCTCCAGATGTGCTTTTAAGTAAATGTAAAAATGTTTCTGAAGAAGATTACAATCTTCTTGAAGAATGATCTGCAAAAGCTTATAGAGTTATTGCGGTTGCTTACAAAAACATTAAAGATGAAGAAAAAAATGAATTAGTGCACGAAGATGAAAATGATTTAACATTTTTAGGTCTTGTAGCTATGATTGACCCTCCAAGAAGCAGTGTTAAATCAAGTATTGAAGAAAGTATTAATGCAGGTATTAAACCAGTTATGATCACAGGTGATCACGTTGCTACCGCTGTAGCAATTGCAAAAAGTCTTAATATCTTTAAGGAAGGCGATTTAGCAATTACTGGTGAAGAGCTTCAAAATATGTCAGATGAAGAACTTAAAGCTAAAGTTAGCTTAATTAGCGTTTATGCTAGAGTTAACCCAAGCGATAAGCTTAGAATTGTTAAAGCTTGACAATCACACAATCAAGTTGTTGCTATGACCGGTGATGGAGTTAATGATGCTCCAGCCCTTAAAGCTAGTGATATTGGTTGTGCAATGGGAATTACAGGAACTGACGTTTCTAAGCAAGCTGCTGATGTCATTTTAACTGATGATAACTTTAACACCATTGTTAAATCAGTTAGAACCGGTAGAGAAACTTTCGATAAAATCAAAACAGTGATTATGAACCTTCTTGTTTCTTCGCTTACTGAAATTATTGTAATGATGATCGGTCTTTTTGCCTTTAGATTTATTTTTAAAGGATCTATTGAAAATGTTGCAAAAGGTGAAGAAATCCAATTCTGAGTTCTTTCAGCTTCACAACTTCTTTGAATTAATTTATTAACTCATGGACTACCAGCAATTGCCCTTGGGATGGTTAACTCTGGTATTGACGTTATGAAACGTAAACCATTTAACAAAAATGATTCAATTTTTGCTCACGGAATGGGAAAAAGATTAGTTATTCACAGTGCAATTATTGGTGGAGCTTCAATTTTATCTTACCTTTTTGTAGGACTTATTGCCCAAGAACAAGGTGTGCATGGAATTGATTTTGTTAGAGTAACTTCAAGTGCATGTTTTATTACTCTTGGAATCGGAGCTAGCTTAAATGCTCTTAACTTAATGAGTGATCAAAACATTTATAAATGTTCATTTAAGAGATATAAATTAGTTTACCTTGCATCACTTTTCTCATTTGTATGTGTTATTTTAGCCGCATTTGTGCCTGGAATTAGTACGGTATTTAAAATGGCTGATCCAAGCATTTTCAGCAATTACAATCCAGGATATGCAGTCTTACCAATTCTTCTTGGTTTTGTCTTAATTGCTTATGAAGAAATTTTAAAAGCTGTAAGACACTACAAAAAAAGTAAATAAATCTTAGAAAATATGCCCAAACCTTACATTTTGTAAGGTTTGTTTTTTAAAACTTAATATAATATAACTAATTATTAAATTAGGATGGTACATAATGAAAAATTTAGAAAATAAATTAATAGCATCAATGCGTTCAATCGCTTTAGATTCAATTAATAAAGCAGGTGGTGGACACATCGGAATGGCTATTGGTGCTGCAAGCATTACTTACTCAATTTGAGCTAAAATGCTTAAAATCAATGAACAAGATCCAAAATGAATTAACCGTGATCGTTTTGTACTTTCAGCAGGTCATGGATCAATGAGTATTTATTCAATTATGCATTTTCTAGGACTTCTTTCTAAAGAAGATATGATGCAACATAAAAAATTGCATTCTAAAACCCCTTCTCACCCAGAAATTGATACAAATGATTATATTGATGCTACAACAGGTCCACTTGGTCAAGGAATTGCAATGGCTGTTGGAATGGCGCTTAGTCAAAAATACTTACAAAATAGATACAACAAACCTGGTTATGATGTTTTTAACCACGATGTTTATGTACTTCATGGAGATGGATGCCTTCAAGAAGGAGTTGCATTAGAAGCAATTCAACTTGCAGGTACTCTTGGACTTGATAAACTTATTTTAATTCACGATTATAATGGTATTCAAATTGATTCAAAAAGTTCTGAAGTTAATAATATTGACTTTGTAAAGTACTTCCAGTCTCAAAACTTCGATACGTTTGTAGTTGAAAATGATGATCCAAAACTTATTGAAAAAGCTTTAGAAGCAGCTAAAAAATCAAGCAAACCTTCATATGTTCAAATTAATACAACCATTGCGCGTTATACACCTTTTGCAGGTACTAGTAAAGGGCACAACGGAACTTTAGATGCTGAAAATACACTTAAATTTAAGCAAATTCAAGGTCTTACAAACACAGTTCCTTTTGATTATGATTTAGAAGTTTATGAATATGCTCAAAGCTTTTGAGAAGATAAAAATGCTTATTATGAATCTTGAAGCAATATGTTTGCAGCTTATTCAAAACAATATCCAGAATTAGCTAGTGAGCTTTCAAAAGTAGTTTCTAAATCATACGAGTATGATTTATCTACCATTGAATTTAAAGAAAGTAATGTAGCTACTAGAAATTACATTTCACCAATTGTTAATTTCTTAGAAAAAAATTACCCAAGTGTTATTGGTGGTTCAGCTGATCTTTTTGCAGCTACTAAAGTAGGTTTTGGTTCAAACATTGCTGATGGTGGAAAAACCATTAGATACGGAATTAGAGAATTTGCTATGGCCGCAATTAACAACGGAATTTATTTAGATTCAGGGATTAAAACTATTGATAGCACCTTTTTAGCTTTTGCAGATTATATGAAACCTGCCATTCGTCTTGGAGCTCTAATGGAAATTCCTGCAATCCACGTTTATACACATGATAGCTACCAAGTTGGTGGCGATGGGCCAACACACCAACCTTTTGACCAAATTCCAATGCTTAGAGCAATGAGTAATGTTAAAGTTGTGCGTCCTTGTGATGAAAGTGAAATGCTAGGAGCATTTCAATATGCTTTAAATAGTCAAAAAGATCAAGTAGCTATTATTGGGTGTAGACAAAATATTCCTTCATTTAACAAATTAACAAGTGGTAAATTTGCACCTGCGTATGTAATTTATCCACAACCTAAAGGGTATGATTTATCAATTCTTGCTTCAGGAAGTGAAGTGAATTTAGCTATCAAAGTAGCTGAGAAATTAGAAAAAGAAAGCTCAATTAAAGCTCAAGTTATTTCAGTGCCAATTCTTCAAGATTTAGTAGCAAATGAGAATTTAATTGCTGCTTTAGGGCTTAATGAAAAACCAATGTATGCAATTGAAGCAACTAGTGATTCAATGTGATTTAGACTTGGAAAATATAACAAAATTGATGCTCATTTAGCTAGTGGATATGGATATAGTGAAGATGGTGAAAAAGTCTACCAAATCAAGGGATTTGAAGTAGATTCATTAGTAAGCAAAATCAAAGAGTTTTTAAATTAATTTCACTTAATAATTTGATTTTCAAATAAAAAGCACTTTAATAAAAATTAAAGTGATAAAATAAAAATACAGTTATTTTAGCGCTCAAAAAGGAGAAAAAATGAAAAAAACAATTTTAATTGTTATTGATGGTCTTGGGCTTAGAAAAGAAGTTCAAGGAAATGGTTTTGCTCAAGCGAACACACCAACATTTGACAAATTATTTAAAGAATATCCAAACAGCATTATCCAAGCTTCTGGTGAATTTGTAGGTCTTCCAGCAGGACAAATGGGAAATTCAGAAGTTGGACATTTAAACATCGGTGCAGGAACAGTAGTTTATACAGGTCTTTCACTTATCTCAAAAGCACTTAGAGATGGAAGTTTTTACAAAAATGATGCATTTTTAAATGCATTTGAAGATGTAAAGAAAAACGGTTCAACATTACACTTAATGGGACTTTTATCACCAGGTGGTGTGCACTCACTTGAAAATCACTTATTTGAAATTTTAAAAGCAGCACATGATTATGGAGTTAAAAATGTTTCAGTGCATGCTTTCGGAGATGGAAGAGACGTTGCTCCTCAATCAATTAAACAATCATTTGAAAAATTAGAACAAATTACAAAAGAATATGGATACAACATTGCTTCTATTTCAGGTAGATTTTATGCAATGGATCGTGATAAAATGTTTGACCGTGTTGAAAAAGCTTATGATGCAACACTTGGTTTAACAGATGTAACTTTTAGTGACTCACTTTCATATGTAGATAGTCAATATGCTCAAGGAATTACAGATGAATTCTTCGTTCCAGCTAAAAATGCTAACTTATCACAACAGGCATTTGTTAAAGATGGAGATAGCATTATTTTCTTCAACTTTAGACCAGACCGTGCAAGACAACTTACACACTTATTTATTGGTTCACCACTTTATGAAGAAAAACCAGCTCATCCAGTAAAAATTAATCAATTTGTTTCAATGATGAAATATGAAGGGATTGAAACAATTATTGCTTTTGATGAAATGGAAATTTCAATGCCAATTGGTAGAGTTTTAGAACTTGCAGGTAAAAGCCAACTTAGAGTTGCTGAAACTCAAAAATATGCACACGTAACATACTTTATGGATGGTGGAAATGACATTGAATTTAAAAATTCAAAAAGAATTATGGTTGATTCATTAAAAGTTGAATCATACGCAGATGCTCCACATATGTCAGCTGAAGGAATTACAGATGAGCTTTTTAAAAATGCTTTAAATTATGATGTTACAATTATGAACTTTGCTAACCCAGATATGGTTGGACACACAGGTAATTTAAAATCAACAATTGAAGCAGTAAGCTTCTTAGATACACAAATTAAAAGAATTATCGATTTTGCAGAAGCAAATGATGTAACTGTATTTATTACAGCTGACCATGGAAATGCTGAAATTACAGAAGATGCAAACGGAAAACCTGCAACTAAACATACATCAAGTCCAGTAATGCTTATTTGTTCAGATAAAAACGTTAAATTAAAAGATGGTAAATTAGCTAACATTGCTCCAACAGTTCTTGATTACATTGGCGTTGCAAAGCCAGCTGAAATGGATGAAGAATCTCTTTTAGTTAAATGCGATTGCAACTAATTAATTTTAAAATATTGCATTTATAATTTGCAATTATCTACGCACACTAAAAATAACGGATATTCGTTATTTTTAGTGTGTTTTTTCATTTTTTTTAAGTTCATTATAGATAGTGAAACGCAAATTTATTTACAAAGTTGCAAAGCAAGTTTTTAACTTTAGCATAAATTTAGTAAAATTATACTTATATGCATAAGTATTTTGTTATTACAAAACTAATCCCTAACGGAGAAATGGTTTATGTTGTTCAAGAGAACTTAGAAAATGGGGAAATTCAAGAAATTGAAATTGAAAAAAGGGAAGTTTTAGAAAAAATCAATTCACATGCAATTGAAATTATTAAGAGAATGGATTTTTGTCCTATTATCTTAAGAGATAAAGAAGCTATTTTAAAGCTTATTTTCTCTAAAGTAAAATATACAAATTTTGAAATTGAAGTAGTTAATCCAAATCTTGAGTTAATGAATCGTTTTTTAAACATTATTAACATTTTCCCTGAAGAACATGCTAAAGATTTATCAAGTTTAACCACTTCATTAATGGCTGAATATGTGTATAAAAAAGTTAATAGTAATGCTTTAGATTACATTGGTTTTAAATACGAAAATTTTCAAAAGCTTATTCCGATTCTTAAAGAAAACAAACATAAAATACTTTATAAATTCAATGACTATGTCTTTTCAAGGCTTGGTAATCTTTGCGATAACCAAAAAATTTATTTAGATTTTGCTGAAGGTTATGTTGATTCAGAAGTTTTAAATTCTAAGAAAAGATTTACCTATGTTGTACCAATTTTTTATGTGCATAAAAACTTTCCACTTTGAGTTGATTTTCTTACAGGACTTGATTATAAATACCAAGCAGTTATTCCTTCAATTGAAAAATTCTTAGACAATTACCCTCAATATCGTCGTTTTTCAATTCCGAAAAACTTATGAATAAATCGAACCCAGGAACAACTTAAAGAGCAAAATGTAAGGTTAGAATCACATTTTATTTTTGATCCATTTAGTGAAGATTTTAGATATACCAAAGTAATTATTAATGAACTTTTAACTAAAAAAGTACCAATTGAAGAATTAGATCTACTTATGGTTTTAATTTATATTAACTTTATAATTACTAAATTAGTTTATAATGCTTTTGATGTAATTTCAGATATGCAAGATTTTGAAATTAAAAACTTTGAAAAAGATGTTCCTAAGATTGTAGCTGCATTCCATTATGAATACAAAAAAATTGATGGAACTTTAATTGAAAATCAAGTTATCAAAAACAACAAAATTAAAACCGATTTATTTCCAGAGAAGTTATTTGAAACTGTGATGGATTTAATTATCAAAAATCAAATTCGCAAATAAGGAGCAATAATGTTATCTTTTTTAAAATTGCAACTCAAGATTTATTTTAGGCAATTTTCCACTTATATTGTTCCCTTAGTTTTGGCTTTGATTATCTTTTTCTACCGACTTGTGTTTTATTGATCGGGTAAAACTCCAGAAGATAGCAAAGTGTTACTCAGCTTAATTTCAATTTCTTTTTATTATGGACTTTTAGTGTTTTTAGCAGTATTTATTAGTGTTGCTTTTAGTGGCACTACTTTCTTTTATAAGTATAAAACTGAGGGAATTGGTACTATTTTATATTCAAAACCCATTAGTAAGCATCAAATTTTTTGAACTAATTGATTATGTATTTTAATTGGATCACTTTTTTGTTTAGTTTTCATTAATATAGCTAATTTATTAAGTTTATTTGCAGTAAACCTTTATACAATTAAAGAAGTATTTTCAATTTTTGCTTCAGTTTTATTAGCTAGCTTTTTATTCTCGCTTTTAGCTATTGGATTTGCAAGCTTTGTGCATAATTTTGTGCAGCTAAAAACTTTCCAAATTATTGTTGGAATTGTACCTTTTATTCTTATTTTCATTTTCTCGGCAATGAAACTTAACGTGGTTAAATCTGAAATTAACTTCATTCCAAAACTTAAAAATAAAGCTACCATTGTCCTTAGAGATAACTCTGCAAATAAAAAAGATTACTTTAAAGATATTCAAAATAACTTTAGTTCCAACAATGAAGTTTTAGCTTTTGATAAAAACTCAGAAGATCTTTTTGGTAATTATAATTACCAAAATGGTAATTTTAAACTAGAAGATATTAAAGCTAAAGATATTTCACTACTTGATGATTTTTTAAATAACTATAATGATGATTCTAATTTATATAATAAATTAGAATACCTTAACTTTGGTGAATACTTTTACCAAATTATTTCTAGTTTCAACCCTGAAATTTTTCCTCCTGAAACTAAATGAGAATATAGCAAAGATGTTAGCTTAGAAAAAGTTGCTAATTCTAATAGCGACTTGCCAACTATCATTATGCCTTTTTATGATTCAAAAAATAATAAGATCACCGAAATCGTTTTTAATTGAGATGTAAGTTTAGTTAGATCTTTTATGAATTTAAATAGTGAGCCAGTGTCAACTGCAACATATTATTCAAATTTACTGAATTTTGACTTTTTCAATAATTTTAATTACTTAAATTTATTTAATAACGAAATGTTTAATTTAGTGACTTCTTGACATAAAAAAGTTAATTTAAATGAAAATGAAACACTAGTTTCTTCTGAAGTTTCTAATCTAGAAAATAAGCATTTTGTGAATGTAGAAAATATACCTAATTTTGCTAACTTACTTTTAAGTGATGAAACAATATCAAAAAGAATTGAGCAAGTAGTGTCGTTAATCAAACAAGATAAGTCAAAAAATCCATTTAAAGATTACTATGGCAATTTTTCGAGTTCTAATTCTAGCTTAGTTTCGCATGATTTTTATGTTGATTTATTTAGAAAAATCTTAAAAAATACTTTAGTTACTCTTGCGGTTTCATTAGAAATGAAAAATGAAAACTTAGTTTTTGATTTAGAAAAAACTAACCAAATGATTCTTGACAGCGACAATCTTCATTTTGTAGAATTTTATAAACTTAATTCATTAAAACCATTTGTAATTAAAGATAACCTCATTTCATTTAAAAGAGTTGCAAGAAACAATATTTACATCGCTTTTGTAGTGCCTTTTTCAATTTTTACTCTCTTTACTTTGGTTGGATGAATTAGCTTTGTTAAAAAAGAATATAACTAAAAAATGATCGCAAGTCTAGCTTGCGATTTTTAATCTATTAAAATATTTTGTTTCTTTTGTTATTTTTGTATATATTTTTCATTTTTTCTATGAAAAATTCCATTTTTTTAACAATATTTACAAATTACAATAAATAATTATTTTTTCATATGTATAATTTAAAAGAGATGTATTTTAATTCTAATTATAAATTAGAATACACTTATTTATAAGGAGAAATTATGAGAGTTAAAAATAAAATTTTATTATCTTTAGGTACAGCAGCCTTATCTGCGATTCCATTTATCTCTACTTCATGTGGTGAAGGTGCTAAGAGATACGATCAAAATGATAATAAAAGAGTTGATGTTATTGCAGGTTTTTCAGCAACAAACAGACAAGGTAGAGCTTTAGATGCTCTTGTTGAATATTACAATACTCACGTTATAACAAGTGAAGGTGAGTATAAAGGTGCATATCCAGTTTCTGTAACAAGAGTTAGTGGATATACAACATCTAATATTGTTCAAGCTTTAAAAGTAAAAGATAAGACAGGTTCTGTTGGTAATATTACATTTAACTACCCAGCAGCTGCTTCAGAAATTCTTTCATACAATATGGGTCTTGACTTTGATGGAATCAAAGGATTAGACTCATTTGTTACATCATTTACAGATATTAACAAAAACATCGCAGGAAACCCTGACAATAAAACATATGTTGTCCCTGTATCTAAATCTACATCAGTTATGTCAATCAACTTGCCTTTATTAGGTAAAGTGCTTCTTGATTTAGAACAAAAAGGAGTTACTTTAGAAGGTAAAGATGATGCAAATTCTTTAATCAAAAAAGCAATCGACAAATGAAACAGTTCATCAGAAAATGGTGACAAAAAAATGATTAATGAAAAATATCCTTCTTCTGCATTTAACGCAAATACTTGAGAAAAAATCGCAAGTTTAAGAGAAAATTATTCAGTTAGTGATGAAACTTTCAAAAACTGAACTGACTATTTAAAATTTGCTTTAGTTGTTAGAGCTTACTATGACCAAACAAAAGTTCCTTATGTGATTACTACAGATGCATTCCCTAATGATTTCTACACAAGAGTTGCTCAAGATGGAAAAGAATTATTCCCAAAAAGCAATAGTAAAAGTGCTGAAATTTACGGAGGATTTGATTTCACTTCATATTCAACACCAGGAACTGAACAATACAATGAACTTAAAAAAGTGTTCGGTGATTTCTTTGATGTTGTAAATAGACATGCACTTATTATTGGTGGAGAGGGAGCTTACGCAAGCTCTAAATTCCAAAAACATGAATATATTGTTGCTATTGGTTCAAGTGCTGGAGCTTCATATAACTACTTAGCCGACAAAGGTGAAACAATCAGTTCAATGCAAATTAAAGAAATTAGCAATGGAACTGAAACATGAAAAGAACTTTCAGATAATTTCTTAACAGATGAAGAAAAGAAATCGGTTTCTTCATATGGAGCTTCTTTCAAACTTAAAAGTGGAACAAGCGATTTATTAAACATTGCTTTTATTGATGGTACCTATACCAACAATATTCACTTAGACCAAGAAGCTGCTACTGCTGCTAAAGTAAAAAGAGATAACAATAACAAATTAAAATATGATGGTATTTTAGCTAATGAAGACCAAAAAAATGTTGTTCAACAAGTTTTTAACTCTTTAGAAGATAAAAATTCTAAATTCTTAATTATTTTAGAAGATCATGATAATGATGAATCTAATAATGTTGTAAAAGTGGTTAATGGAAAAGTTGTATACAAAGACAAACAATTTGGTGAAAAAAGTAAATTCGTTGGAACAATTGATTTTAGAGGAAAACAAAAAGATTTCTATTTAATTGATCCTTCTGATGTAAAAATCGTTGTATCAAGCAATAGTTCTTTTGTTAATAAAGACGAAGTTTACAATTTACTTGCACCATCAAAAGCAACAAAAGATGATGCAAATAATTACTATGTAGGTCAAGGTCCTTCAATTATCGGAATTCACGCAAATGCAAAAGAAGATGAATCAACAAGAAAATTCGTTCAATGATTTATTACAGGAACAATTAATGAAATTTCCATTAAATTAAGTGACAGTAAATCAGCAACATATACAAATAAAACACCTATCGACATTTTCAATGAACATGGTAATTACCTTTCAACAACAAAATCATTCTTTGAAAACGCAACAGGTGCATACGCAAAATCAGGAACATTTGAAAACTTAATTTTCAATTCATTTAAACAAATTGCAGATCACCCAGAAACAAATAAATTAGTTGAAGATCCAGGTACACCAAAAGCTGATACTGTAAGAAAAAATATTACATCAGCAATTAAAACATTAATGAACAGAGTTAACAACGGAAATACCAAAACAAAAGAAGAATCATTTAACGATTTCTTAAATTCAATTAAATTAAAATAATGAATTTTTTCAAAAATAAAAAAAGAAAAATACTCACTTCTTCGGTAGGTATTTTTCTTATTAATATGCCTTTGTTATCATTAGCTGTTCAATGTTCTACAAATTCTTCTAAATCTACTGATATGAAAACAATTGAAATTAACGATAAGTATTTCGATACATTATCTGAAAATTTTGATAAAACATATACAATAACATCATTTGACCCATATAACGAAGAAGTTAAAACAACAACACAAAAAGACTTTTGAACACACTATAAAGCTGTCGAAGGAACTGTTACAAGAGTTACAGATGGTGACACTGTAAAAGTAACCTTAAACGCTGAAGAACTTCAAAAAGCAAAAGAACTTACAAATAATTTAATTACAGATTCTGCTATAAGTTTAAGAATTCCGTTTATTGATACTCCTGAAGCTTATACAGTAGATCCGTTCGCAGCATCTCCGAAAAGTCCTAATGAAAAATCGCCAGAAGAAATAAAACAAATTTTTGATGAAAAAGAAGCTGAAATTGCAAGATTAAAATCTGAAGGAAATGAAGAATACAAAAATAAACAAGCAGAGCTTGATCTTCTAAAAGAAAAATTAAAAATCAATAGAATTGAAAAATCTCTATCAGAATTAGATACAGAATTTGCAAAATCACTTTTACTTAATAAAAAAGTTAGAATGATATCTTCTAACTGAGGTGACAAATCATACAATAGAAATGTTGCTCATATTTTCTACCAAGATGAAACAACAGGAAAATGAAAATTATTTTCTCTTGAAGTTTTAAAAAATGGATATTCACTTCCAAGGTTAACTGATTCAGAAATTAAAGGATACTTATCTACAAAAGATTCTGAAGATCCTAAATTGATTAACACATTACTATTGCCATATATCGCAAACGCATTCAATTACGGTTATAAAAAAGGATTAGGATTTTATTCAGATAAAACATTTGAAATATTAAAAGAAAAATTTCCTAATGATATAAATAAAAAAATATCTTCACCAGACGATTTAGTCAAATATTATGGAGAGCACGGAAACATTTATTCAGATGCTAAAGAGTTTTTCCAATTACCTGGAAGTTCTGGATTTTCAGAACTTAAAAGTGAAGACAATTATTACAAATTAAATAAAATAAATATAAAAATATCTTAATATTCTTTTGATACAAAAGAAAGGAAAACTATGGAACAAAACGAAAATAAACATTTCAAAAATCCAGCCATTGAAATCAAAAACCTAGTTATTGATTTTGGTACATCGGTTGCAGTTGACAATGTTTCTTTTAAAATAGAACAAGGTGAATTGGTTACTCTTTTAGGACCTAGCGGTAGTGGGAAAACCACAACACTTAACGCAATTTCTGGTCTTTTAAAACCAAGTAGCGGGAAAATTTATTTTAATGGTATAGATGTTACTAAATATTCTCCACAACAAAGAGAATTAGGGCTTGTATTCCAAAACTATGCACTTTATCCTCACATGAATGTGTTTAATAATATTGCTTTCCCTTTATATAATGATGAACACTGACAAAGTGAATACAAATTAAACTTTGAGAAAGCCCAAAAAAATATTTTTCACATTTTAATTAAGCATTTTGGATTAGATTCAAAATTATCAGAGGAATTAGAATCTGCTTTTGAACAAAGAAATTATCTAAGAGAAGCAAATAATGTAGCTTTATTAAACTTAAAAACAAGAAGAGATGATATTTATCAAACACAAGCAAACTTATTAGAAATTGCTGAATCAAAAGCTGCAGCAGAAAAAAACTTTATTGTTAAAGATTCTCTTGATTCATATCAAAAAGCTAAAGCAGGTTTAGAAAAAACATTATCATATAAAAAATCTCTTGATAAAATAGAAAACTTGCAAGACATTAGAGAAAAAGTTTCGAATATTTATAACTCAGTAATTGCGGAAATTTCAAATGTTATTAATAAATTTCAAACAAAATATAATGAAGTGTCAGAACAAGAAAAAGCACTTTTAGAAAGAATCAAAGCTAATCCTATTTCTTCTACAAATCAATTAACTGATAGAGAAAACTCTCAAGCAAAACATTTTGATAATGAGATTCAATTTGTAAATAATGTATCTTCTAAATCAATTAATAAATTCTTTAACTCTCTTGAATACAATGATTTTCTTAAAAATCAATATACAGAAAAATTAGATAAATACATTACAGAAATATATGATTTAAGAAATAACGCTTACAAAAAAGTAGAAGAGTACAAAAAGGATGTTTATAAAAATGTTCTTGGGATACCACAAAAAGAAATCGTTTTTAAAGAAGAAGTTCAAATAATTAACCAAATGAATGAATCTATTTATAACGTTCTTTTTAGTTACGTAAAAAGTAAACATAAAAAGATTTTAATGAATTTAAAATACCAATTTAAATTTATGAAAATGTTGTCTAAAAAACACTTAATCAATAAAAATATTTCAGAATCTAAAAAACAATTTAATTTAGAAAATAGAAAAAATAATAATAATTTTAGACAATTGCAAAAATCTATTTTAAATGAGTTATTACAAAAAGCTGCAGTAACAGGAAAAATCACTACTACAGCTAAAATGAATGCTTTAATTCAACTTCTCCCTCTTGAATTACAAAAAGAAGTTGAAGAATACAAAAAAGATCTTATTTCAATGAAAGATGCTATTGCTAGAGATGTTTTAGAAGTAGCAGAACGTGTTGATATAACAAAAAATCTTGCTAAAAAACCTACACAACTTAGTGGTGGACAACAACAACGTGTTGCGATTGCTCGTGCTCTTGTTAAAAAACCTAAAATTTTATTACTTGATGAACCACTTTCTAACCTTGATGCAAAACTTAGAATTTCAACAAGAAAATGAATTAGAGCTCTTCAACAAGAAAGTAAAATAACAACTGTTTTTGTTACTCACGACCAAGAAGAAGCTATGTCAATTAGTGATAAAGTTATTTGTATGTCAATGGCTAAAGTACAACAAATGGGTGAACCTATGGAACTTTATAGAAAACCAGCTAATGAGTTTGTTGCTAAATTCTTAGGTATGCCTGAAATGTCTGTTTTTGAAACAGAATTTAAAAACAATCATGTTGTAATTAATGGTAAAGAAATCTTGAAACTTAATAATTACAATAAAAATTCAATTAAAGTAGGAATTAGAGGTGAAGATTTAATTGAGAGTGAAAATTTAGATGGTACATTTAAAGGTACAATCAAAACAATTGAATATTTAGGTAAAGAAATTCAAGCTCAAATTAACTTTGAATCTCCAAACGTTGTAGCTAATGTCTTTTTAAGTAAAAAAGATACTTATTCAATTGGTGATAAAATTTCAATGGATATTCGAAAAGTTTCTAGATTACATCTTTTTGATTTAGAAACTTCAGAAAGAATTGATGAAATTTAAGCTTTTTCTTAGATCTAAATTTTCTCTTTCAAAAAATAAAACAAGTTTGAGAGTTATCGATGCTAAATCACCAGCATGAAAACCGATGCTCTTACTTACTCCTTCAATTTTAATTATTTTACTTTTCACAATAATTCCATTTATTTTGACAATAATAAATGCTTTTGAAGTTAAAACAGGATTTTATCAATCTACAGAATTTTCATTAGCAAACTTTACTGATGTATGAAATAAAGAAAAAAATGTCGGTGAAGAATTTTATATCGCTTTAAGAAATTCATTTGTTTATTCAATTGCCGCACTACCTCTTTCACTTGTAATTTCGATTTTAATTGCATCAGCAATTTTCCACATTGTAAATAAATATATGAAAGGTTTTGTTCAAACTATTTTCTTCCTTCCATATGTTACCAATGCAATTGCAATCGGTCTTACTTTCTACTACCTTTTTGGTGGTACAGATCCAACTGAAACAGGTTTAATTAATAATATTTTCGGAAGTGATATCAAATGACTTAAAACTGGAGAAAAAGGATCTTGATGACCTCTTATTGTAATTATCATTAGAGGGGTATGAGGAAACCTTGCTTTCCAAATCTTAATTTTAACTTCAGCTATGCTAGGGGTTAATAAACAATTATATAAATCAGCTTCAATTGATGGAGCTTACAAAGCTAAACAATTTTTCTTTATAACTTTACCTTCAATTCAAAAAACCATTTCTTTCTTAATAACAGTTGGTTTAATTGGTGGTATTAAAGTATTCCCACTTGCAATTTTTAATAACAGTGCAGAAAGTGCTATACAAAATGGTGGTGGTACACTTATGCTTCTTATTTACAAATACATTACAACAAATGGTGATTTTTATTTAGCAGGAGCCCTTTCAGTTTATTTAGTTGTTATTGGTATATTAGTATCATTTACTTTAAGAAGATTTGTTTCTGCTATGTTTAATATTGCTGGTAAGAGAGGAGAAAAAAGTGTTTACAATAAAATTGCTAATCAAGCAACTGTTTCTAAAACAAAATTTAAAATCTAAACAAGAAAAAGTTGCTAACCCAATCGAAACCACCAAGCTGTTTAGTACATTATTACTCTTAACATTTAAAATTTTTGTTGTTTTATTTTTCGGAGCAATTGTATTATTCCCTTTTTATTTTATGATAGTGAACTCATTTTTTTCAAATGAACTAGCAGAAGATAAAGATGTTGTCCACTTAATTCCAAGAGATTTAGAAACAGGAGAAATCCATTTCTATTTTGAAAATTATAAAAAAGCCTTCCAAGAAGGGTATTGAAGAGCTCTTGTTTTCACAGCTGCTATTACAGCTGCAAGTATTGCAGGAAAAACGTTCTTCTCAATGACTTTTGGATATGCATTTAGTTTAAAACAATGAAGATTTAAAAACGCAATGTGATATTTCTTTTTAGCTCTTTTAGTTCTTCCAGAACTCGCATTACTTTCACAACAATATACCGTTGTTTCTAAGTTACAATGAAAAGATAAAGACGATGCTTTTAAAATCTTAGTTGCCTTAACTATACCATTTGTTGCTTCAGTATTTTCAGGGTTTATGTTTAGAAATGCGTTTGAAGCAATAAGTGATAGCGTTAGAGAATCAGCTAAAATTGATGGAGCAAGTGAATTAAAATTCTTTGTTAAAATTGCTATTCCAATGGTTAAATCAACCATTTGAACTGTTGCTATTTTAACCGCTTTTGCTTCATGAAATAGTTATTTATGACCTTCTACAGTGTTTGATGGTAGAACTGATGCTCCTGTGCTTTCAATCTGACTTTTCACAACTGGTAAAGATACAGAAGGTGGAGAAGTATCTAGATTATTCATTAACATCAGAATGGCAGCTGCAGTTATTGCCATCTCACCTCTTATTATTGTTTACATTTTCATTAGAAAAAGAATTATGAACGCAATTTCAAGACAAGGTGTTGCTACAAAAGGATAATTATGTTTTTATTTTATTTCAAAAAATATATTATTTCTAATATTCAAAAATACTTAAAATTTCTTCTTATTTTATCTTCTTTTGTAGTGTTTGTAATTTTTATAATAATGGTTATTTGAGGTCTTGTAGCATTTCCAATAGAATATTTCAATAACTAAATTTCTTATTTTAATCAAAAATCCACGCTAACACTAGCGCGGATTTTTTAATTTACTTTTTAAAGCAGCTACAGCTATATTTAGTAACTTCGGGGTGATTATAAATTGATTTAAGAATTTCATTAAAGCTATTTAGAAATTCTTTATTTAAAAAATCCTGCGTTTCCAAGTTGTAATGAAGAAAAAAACGAATACACCTACAAATAAGGCGTATTCGTTTTTTTGCACTTTGAAATTACAATGATAGACCATCACCTGCGTTTCCCACTTAAGTGAGTTTTTTTACATTTTCGCAGCAGTACATATTTATCTAATAAATATGTAAAAAACCTAGTAATTTACTAGGTAAAATATGATATAATATGTGCATGCAAGCAAAAACAAAAGAAAAAAGAACATGAATATTGTGTGTTTCTAAACAAAAAGCAGGTACATATATACAGGTCGGGTGCAGAAAAATAAAAGGCACAGGATATGAAACGAGATTTGGGGTTGGATATGAACATGACTTTGAGAAGTATCAAAAAAATTCAATTGAAAAAATCAAAATGCTTGTTAAAGACATACCTTTAACAACTCCCAAAGAAGAAATTATTGAAATTATTAATCAAAAGTTTAAAGAAAACAAAAATGATCTTGTTGAATATAGAAAAAGATTTAAGGGATATGAACTTGTTTCTTCGTTGGTTGATCATTTTGACATTTTTAAAGACTGTCATAAAACAAAATCAGTAAGTTTAAAAGAAGTTGTGATGCAACAAATTTATCAAAGATTAAAAGAGCCATTAAGTATTTTAGGCACTTTCAATAGTCTAAAAAAAGAACAAGAATTTGTTTATTCTAAAAATTCTTTTTACAGATCGTTAGATTACATCGCTGAAAATAGGGGGCAAATTTTACAAAATGTAAATTCAGTTCTTGTAAATGAACACAAAAAAGATGTAGAAATCATATGATATGATTCCACCACTACTTATTTTGAAACTTTTAGTAGAGAAGGGTACAAAAAACCTGGTTATTCAAAGGACGGTAAGTTTAAAGAAGATCAAATTGTTATTGGGCTAGCAACTGATTCAAACGGAATTCCACTACATTACAAAGTCTTTCCTGGAAATACAACAGATGCAAACACATTCATCCCTTTTGTCTTGGAAATTCAAAAAATATATAAGATAAAACAAATTACAATTATCGCTGATAAAGGTATGTCTTTAAACAAAAACATCAGATTTTTAGAGTCCAAAGGTTTAAAATTCATTATTTCTTACCGGATGAAAACAGGAACAAAAGACTTTAAAGAATTTGTTTTAAACCAAGAAGGTTATATTCATTCTAAAACCGGTTTAGTGCATAAATCAGAAGAATTTCTTTCTCAATATAGAAACGGTAGAATCAATGGAAAAATAAGAAAAAGAATCATTACTTTTAGTAAGAAGAGAGCAAGAAAAGATGCAGAAGATAGACAAATTTTAATCAATAACTTCCTCAAGAAAGCTAAAAACGGAAAAGTTTCTTATGAAGATATTGCAGGCGGGAAGAAATATAGATTCTTTAAAGCTGTTGACAAATCTGGTTATTATGAACTTGATAACGAAAAGATTTTGCAAGATGAAAAATTCGATGGATATTATGTTTACGAGACAAATAGACATGATTTAACTCCTGATCAAATTGTAGATTTATATGCAAAACAATGAAAAGTTGAAGAGAATTTTAGAAGCTTAAAGAGTAGATTAGTTCTTAGACCCATGTATTTATCAAGTTGGAAACACATTACTGGTTATATCTGTCTTTGCTTTTTAAGTTTAGTTTTAATGAAATTCTTAGTTTTCAAAATTAATGATTTAATAGGTTTATCTCAAAAAGATAAATTTACAGAACATAGATTAAACAAAATGATTAATGACATTATAGAAGTTGAAGAAAAATTCAACAATAAAACAGTCAAAATTTTCGATATTAAAGATAAAAGTTTGGAAGATAGTTGAAATGACTATCTATTAATTCAAAAAGTTTTAGAAATGATTAAAAAGTAAAAATAAATATCCGCTTCAAACGGATATTTTGCTTTTTATACTAGCAAGTGGGAAACGCAGGAAAAAATCCTGCGTTTCCAAGTTGTAATGAAGAAAAAAACGAATACACCTACAAATAAGGCGTATTCGTTTTTTTGCACTTTCAAATTACAATGATAGACCATCAACCGCATATTGAAAATCACTATATATTTTGTTTAATTCCTTATGTTCTGGGTCTAAATTATTCTTGATTTCACTTACAACTTTACCATTCACAGTCTTTGTTGTGATTGTTATAAGTTTCAATGCATCTATAAACATATTCATTGTGAGTTTTCGGATCTCTCCATTATCTTTATAAAATTTATTTAATTTATAAATGCAATATTTCAAAACAATTAGAGACAAAAAGCATAAAAATACATGAGATTGAATATGTTCGTCTTTATAAACGTACATCGGTCTAACTTCGATTGCTGATTTTAAGGTTCTAAAACCTTCTTCCACTTTTCATTGTCCCTTATATATTTCATTCGCTTCTTTTGAATCTATGTTTGTTATGTTGGTTTCAATCATATAAAAACCATCTTCATTAGCGACTTTTTTAATTTTTTCGATATTTAATCTTCCGACTGTTTTACCATCTACATCCATATACTTTTTCTTATATTCAGGAACCAAAGCGCTTAATGGCAATTCACCATTAATTGACTTTTTCTCCAATTTATTAATAAGATTTTCTCTTTTTATTTTGTCTAAAGTTTGTTTTGAAGGGCTAAAATAGACAAATTGTTTTCTAAAGGTATCGCTATATCTTTTTTATTTTTGTTTTTAGCTCAAACAGATTGGACGAATCTAGATTTAGTAAAATAATCATTTTCTTGAACAAACCCTTGATCATTTACTATAAATGCTTTATCTTCTTTTGCAAGAATATCAATACGTTTCTGAACTATATATTTATATCCTTTTTGTTCTAAATATCTTAAATTTGCATTTTGACTAATACCTTTATCAGCAACTATTATTGTGTCTTTTGTTTTGTAAATTCTTTGCATTTCGACTAAAAATTTCACAAGAGTTTTAGAATCTGCAGTATTTCCTTCGAAAACTTTATAGTGAAAAGGAATACCATTATTATCAACTGCCATAGCCACAACAATTTGATCTTCATCATGCTTTCCGTCTTTAGAAAAACCTCTTTGTCTCAAACCATCTCTTGAAAAACTTTGAAAATAAACAGTTGTATTATCAAAATGCATTAATTTTGTGTTTCTAGTTGTCAATTCTTGCATTTTGTTATAAATATTGACTAAAATTGCATTTTTATATTCTAAAAAAGTATTAAAATAGTTATAAATTGAAGATTTTTTTATATCTATCTCATGTAAAAAGTCATTTTTGTTTTTGTATTGACAAATATAACTTCTTGGTTGAATTATTCTTGTTGCAACAATAAATTCCAATACTTCTTCTAAAGATTTGTGTTTAGTTTTTGGTAATCCTTTAAATAAATCTAGTTCTTTAATTACTTTATAAATCAATTCAATACCAACGTTTTTTACATTTGTCTCGACAGATTTTGGGTTAAGCAATTGGAAAAATTTGGTTTTAACTTCAATTTTATCTTCTCCAACAGGAACCAATCTAGCAATTGGTTTTAAATCATCGATGTTTTGTAGAGAATATTTTTCTTTAATTTCTTCTCAATAACCTAATCCAACTAAATTCCCAATCCCTTTACCGTATCCTTTTGATATTCCTAATGCAATGTAAATCCCTTTAGGGTTTTTTCTTTTATACAGAATGTAGTTACTCATATTTATATTATACATTATTATCATTGTAATCATTGTAAAAAGTTAAAATAATTAAAAATTGTACTTATATACAATGTATATAAGTAATAAGGTAAAAGGTATAAAAAAGAGCTTCCAACTTGGAAACTCAGAAGAATTATGAACGCAATTTCAAGACAAGGTGTTGCTACAAAAGGATAATTATGTTTTTATTTTATTTCAAAAAATATATTATTTCTAATATTCAAAAATACTTAAAATTTCTTCTTATTTTATCTTCTTTTGTAGTGTTTGTAATTTTTATAATAATGGTTATTTGAGGTCTTGTAGCATTTCCAATAGAATATTTCAATAACTAAATTTCTTATTTTAATCAAAAATCCACGCTAACACTAGCGCGGATTTTTTAATTTACTTTTTAAAGCAGCTACAGCTATATTTAGTAACTTCGGGGTGATTATAAATTGATTTAAGAATTTCATTAAAGCTATTTAGAAATTCTTTATTTAAAAAATAGTAATTATATAAACCTTCTTTTTTAGAATTTACTACACCCTTGCGTTTAAGCTCGCTTAAGTGCTTTGAGATATTAGCTTGCTTTTCATTAAAAAGTTGAACAAGAGTTTGAACATCACATTCATTTTCGACACAAGAATAAAAATGAATGATTAATTTGAATTTAACTGGGCTTGCAAGGAGAGCAAATAAATCAGTCATATCCATATGTGAGTGTGAATGCATATAGAACTCCTTTATTTTTTATGCTCGAATTTATCTAAATTTTCATAATAAAAGTCTTTATCAATTTGATTTTGAACTCAAATTCAATTAATTGGGTTAATAACAATTGGACTATATTTTTTAGATTCTAAAAATGAAATAAAGTCTTTTTTAAGAACATAATTTTCAACATTGTTTTTATAATCTAAATTATCAACAACAATATATTTATAAGGTTTGTTTTTAAACTTAATAACAAAATCAATTTCAATAGTTCCCAATTTAACATCTTTAGAGATTGTTAAATTCTTATTAATCTTAATTTTAGAAGCTAGTTTTTCATAAATAAACTCTTTAAATTGATTGGTTTTAAGTTCATTTGATATAACTTGTTTTAATGAGTTATTTTCTTTTAAGATAAGGTTTTTAGCTTCTTGGTTCATTTCAATATAACCTAATCATTTTTTGAAGATTCTTAAATCATCAGTCGATTTATCGTTTATAAGAATTTCAGAGCTTTTTAATGTCTTAATAACAATCATTTTTTCTTTAGCTCTACTGATAGCAACATTCAGTGCATTTTTACCACCTTCACGAGCTACATAAGAAAATTGTAAGCGAGTGTTTTTATCATAAGCAACTGTAGCAATGATCAAATCAGCTTCATCACCTTGAATATTTTCAATGTTTCTAATTAAAATTTTCTTATTAGTAACAGCTTCTTCAAGTTCAGGGAATTTAGTGTAAATCACATTTTTTAAGTATTCACTTTGCTTAGCATTAAAAGCAAGGAGAATGATTTTGTTATATTTATGTAAATTAGCAATTAAAAGCTCAATACATTTTTTAGCTTCAGCAATATTGCGGTTATCTTTTCAAATTCCATCTACTTGAATTAATTCGATTGCATCATCAGAGTTTTTAAAAGCCACGTCAAGCACATCTAGTGAAGAATTATAGAAGTATTTGCTTGAAAAAGACATAAGCGAAGCGTGGTTAGAACGATAGTTTTTATCAAGCAGAATTTGGTAAGTGCCAATGCTTAGTGCATAATCAAGCAGTGATTCAACTTTTCCAAAAATTGAATCATCAATGGTTCTAGTCCCAAATCAGTTGCTTGGACGCATTTGTTTAGTATCGCCAGCAAGAATTTTTTTCTTTGCTAAATATAAAATAGGTAAACCGTTTTCAATGAAAATTTGGCTTGATTCATCTAAAATAGCATAATCAAATTCATGTTTACTTCACCCGCTTAAATCAGTGTTGGGAGTTGCGATAACAATTGGAAAAATCTTCTTGATAATGTTTGTGAATTTTTTAACAAACCGATATGGTTCAAGGTTCATAATTCTTACACTTGAAGCAAATTCAAAATATTCTTTCTTTTCTTCTTCATTAAGATTATTAACTCTTTGGAAAATCCTTTGAGCAATGATATCTTGAATCATCTTTTCATCACTAATTACGCTTTTACGTTTAATTTGATCTTGCAATTCGTTTGAAACTTCAACTTTTTGCTTTAGCTTAATAAATTCACTTTCTGGATTTTCAAAATCAAAAAACTTAAAGCTATCTCTTAGTTCAAATAAATCACCATTAAAGGTTTTAAGGTTTTGATCTATTTTATTAGCTCAGCTAGCTATTTCTTGGTATTTAGGTAAAAATGGCATAAATCTTAATTTACTTTTTCTAAGAAGTTTCTTTTTAGTATTTTCACCATTAAAAGTGCCATCAGGTAAATTTAAATAACTAGGAATAGTTGCAATGAAATTGACATCTTTTTGCAATTGAAAATCAGGCTTATGTGCACTAAAATAATAATAAGATTCAAGCAGGTGTGGTGTATTTTTATTGCTTGTAAGCTCTGAAGAAACTTGAACAAATTTTTGTTCTTCATTTGTTAAAGTTTCTTGAAGTTTAAACCTAGAATTAGGTG
Organism: Mycoplasmopsis gallinacea; assembly: GCF_012220205.1. Classification (NCBI taxonomy): domain Bacteria; kingdom Bacillati; phylum Mycoplasmatota; order Mycoplasmoidales; family Metamycoplasmataceae; genus Mycoplasmopsis; species Mycoplasmopsis gallinacea. The sequence continues at coordinate 512,066 of NZ_CP047225.1, forward strand.
CAAAGTTCTCGAGAAAATCTAAGTATTCTTGAATTGGTTGATAGAAAGATTGTTTATTCATTTCTTTTGAATTAAGTACAAATAAACAGAACTTAGATAAAAGGCCCATTCTTTCTTTGATAACTTCTAAGGCAGCTTTCTTTTGTGAAGCTACAATGGCAGTTTTATCATAAACTAAAATATTAGCAATTAAATTAACAATAGTTTGGCTTTTCCCAGTCCCTGGAGGCCCTCAAATGACTGTGTTTTGGTTAAGTGACGAAAGAATTGCTTTATCTTGTGAATAGTTAGTTGGAGTGATTTTAAAAAGAGAAATATTAGGGTTAAAAATAGTTTTATCAACCCTTTCTTTGTAAATATTTTTATTAAACTCAACTTTAAGAATTTGATCCATTTCATTATTTTGGATAATTTCTTTCATTCTAGTTCTTGAATAACCACCTCATGGTTCAAAAAGGCCTAAAACAGCACCTGGATGAAAAATTAAGCTTTTGTTATTAATTTCTGATAATTCTAATTCTTTAAATGGATAAATGATATTTTCAGGAACTTCATAAATTCCTTTTCAATCTTTTTTAATTTTTGAAATTAATGATTCGATTTTTAATTCTTTAAAATCTGAATCAATTTGTAAGTTAAATTCATTATTATTAAGGAAGAAAAGTAATTTCTCATTGACTTTAATATGTCCTGAACTTGAAAGAATTGGTGTTCCATTTCTAAAAGTAATGATCACTTCTTTAAAGAAAAGTGGCGCATAAACGAATTTATCATCAATTCTAACTGACACAAATAAAAAACCAATGTGAAGCGGTCAAATGTTATTTTGGTCCAAAATATGAGCAGCTGCATCATTAAGTAATTTTCATTTAACAACTCATTTTTGAAGCTGAGATTCTAAATTTTCAATTATTTCTTTTTTACTTTTTTCAAACTCTTTAAAAAGCTTATTTTCACTATATTTAATTTCTAAGTGTTTCACTTTGTTTAAAGTGTTTATGAAATCTGAAGGAATATTACTTTTTTTAAGTGAATCAATAAGCGAGTTAGAAATGTAATCAAAAACATTAATGCTAAATGTTTCTTGATTACAAATTTCTCTAAACATTTCAGGACCAAGTAATGAATAAAGATCAAAGCACTTTTTGTTATTGTTAATTTTTGTAAAAATAGAAGAATCACTTTGATTAATTTCTAATAGGTTATCCAAAATGACTTTATATTTTGTTTCTTTTTCGTTTATCATCTTATTTTCCTTCAAGAAGTCTTGCGGTTATTGCCGAAAATTCTCCTAAAATGATTGATACTGAATCACTTTTAGCAAAAATACCTGTTACTCCTTTTAATTGACGTATTTTATCTAGATCAGCAATTTTTGCATTTTTAAGAAAAACTGTGATCCGAGATGGTTTGGTTTCAATTTTTTCAATGTTGTCTTCCCCTAGAGCAACTTTTAACAAGTTAATATCAAAAGGTAAATTATCACTTTGATAGATTGTATTTTTTGTATGTTTTAACTGTTTTTTTCATTTAATTCAAATCAAACCAAATGTAATAATGGTATAAAAAATCATTTTAAATTTATTCTTTTTAAACATATTTTTATTATAAATGTTTTATCTAAAAATAAATAAAAAAGCAACATTTGAAAAATGTTGCTACATCTATAAGCCGTGTTCTGTTCTGCAAAAGCAGTGTCAGTAATTTATCTAATGTTCGCAAGGAACATTCCTAAGTGTTGTTCATTTCCTAACTTAGGTTCCCCTACCATAATTTGGGTTTCTAACTCATGGAGTTTACCGCGTTTCACAATTCTCGTCTCTGTGGCACTAGTCGTCTAAGCCCAGGCTTATTAGTCCTGGCATGAACACTACCACCATCGCAGGTGGTGTTAGCACGGACTTTCCTCTACATTTCTGCAGCTACTGACCGATGTAATAAAATCATACTAAAAAATCTTTGGAAAATCTTTTTTTATTGTTAAAATTAATAAAGTAAATTGAATTATGTTTATTTAAATTCGAATTTTCACAAATTCAGATTAATTTAAATTGGATAATTACTTACCTTTATGGATTCGCATGGGTGTGCTTTTTCTAAAAGTGCTAGGCGTTGGAAGTAAAAGGTTAAAACTAACAAACTAAAAAATGAGGTAGAAAATATGACACAACAAAAAGAAAAAGAAACAAAACAACCTATTGTTTCTAAAGAGAAATTATTAGAAGCTGGTGCTTACTTTGGACATAAAGCTTCAAACTGAAATCCAAAAATGAAAGATTTCATTGTTCCTCACAAAAAAAATAGAGGATCACACATCATCGATATTACAAAAACACAAAAATACTTAGAATTTGCTTATTCACTTGTTAATAAATTAGCATCAAGAAATGCACAATTTATTTTTGTTGGAACAAAAAAACAAGCTCGTGCTGCTGTTAAAGAAGCTGCTGAAAGAACAAATTCATTATACGTTATAGAAAGATGACTTGGTGGAACACTTACAAACAACTCAACAATTATGTCACGTGTAAAGAAAATGGAAGAGCTTGAAGCTAAAGCTAAAGGTGAATTCAAAGGATACACCAAAAAAGAAGCTCTTGACAAAATGAGAGAACTTGAAAAATTACACAAAAACCTTGATGGTATTAGAAACATGAAACGTTTACCACAAGTTATGATTGTAGCAGACCCTAATGAAGATGCTATCGCTGTTAAAGAAGCAAAAAGAAAGAAAATCAAAGTTATTGGTATTTTAGATACAAACTCAGATCCAGATTCATTAGACTTTGGAATTCCTGCTAACGATGATTCAGCAAAATCAATCACACTTATTATGACAGTTTTAGCTGATGCTATTGCTAAAGCTCAAGGAAAACCACAACTTTTCGCTTACCAAGACGAAGAAAAAGTTGTATTACCAGATTTTGGTAAAAAAGCAAACGCTGAAGTTGAAAACAACCAACCAGCTAACGAAAACAAATAATATAAAAATATAGGAGAATAAATCATGGCTGACAACAAAATGGAACTTATTAAAGAATTAAGACAAAGAACTAATTCTGCTCTTGTTGACTGTAAAAAAGCTTTAGAAGCTACAGCATACGACATTGAAGCTGCTATTAAATGACTTAAAGACAACGGAATTGTAAAAGCTGCTAAAAAAGCAGGTAGAGTTGCTGCAGAAGGTGCTGTAACAGCTGTTGGAAATGATAAGTCTGCTTTACTTGTAGAAATTAACTCAGAAACAGATTTCGTTGCTAAAAACGATAAGTTTATTATGCTTCTTGACAAAGTTGCAAATGCTATTTATAATGCAAATGTTGAAACGACAGAAGAAGCATTAACTGTTAAATTAGACGATAACCAAACTGTTGAACAAGCTCTTGTTGATGCGACAGCAGTTATTGGAGAAAAAATTAGTCTTCGTCGTATTAAACGGGTAAATGCTATGGATAACCAAGTGTTAGGAATTTATGTTCATGCTAATGGTCAAGTAGCATCAGTTGTTGTTGTAAACGGTTCAAATGCTAATGTAGCAAGAGACGTTGCAATGCATGTTGCTGCTATGAATCCAGAATTTGACCTTGTAAACGAAATACCATCAGAAAGAATGGAAGAAATCAAAAAAGGATTTGTAGAACCAAATGGTTTTGCTAACAAACCAGAAAACATCCGTGAAAAAATTGTTTCAGGATGACTTGATAAACAATTATCAGAGTTTGTTCTTGCTAAACAACCTTTTGTTATGGATGATGGTGTTACAGTAGAAAAATATCTTGCAAACAGTGGTTGCGAGTTAGTTAAATCTTACAGATTCGAAGTAGGTGAAGGTATTGAAAAAGTTCAATCAAACTTCGCTGAAGAAGTATCAAGTATGGTTAATGGATAATATTAAACATTTTGCATAAACATAAACTACCCCTAAGTGGGTAGATGTTTATGCATTTTTTTATTTTTTGAGAATATAAAAATCATTTTTAGAAAGAAGGAAAGAAAATGAAAAAAATCAAGAAATTATTACCTTTCGCTCTTGCTGGATCGTCGCTTCCACTTTTAACTTTACTTTCATGTAATAACGAAGAAGAAACACAAAAACCAGTTACAGTAGAGAAGAAAGAAGAAAGTTTCACTGAAAAAGAAGATTTTGAAGCCCTTTTAAATAAACTTAATTCTAAAGGATATGATTCAGAAACAGTTTCTGAATTTCAAGAAATTGCAATTCAGTTAAGACGTGAGTATTTAGCAAATGGAATTACAAATGAGCTTAGAAACAAATATTTAAGAGAATATGAAAGATTAAGAAACAAAGCTCTTGAAATTGTTTCTAGAGAAATTGAATTGTTAGAAAGTGCGCCAGCACCTGAACCTAAATATTCTGATGAAGAAGTTGAGTCATTAAAAGCAGAACTTTTAGAACTTAAAAATGAGCTTGAAAGTAAAAATAATAAAACAGCTGAATTAGAAAAAATGATTGCTAAATTACAAGAACAAGTAGCAAAATTAAATCAAAATAATTTAGTAAGAAATAAAAGTGCTAAAGAAATATTACTTTTCGTTTTAAGATATTTAGAAAAATATGCCAATGCATTAAAAGCTTCATTTGAATCTGGAGAAAACCCATTAATTACAAATTTTGAGGAATTTAAGACAACTTTATTAGATAAAATCCCAGTGTGAATTTCAAATACTGAAGAATCAGAAGATACATTTGATAATTTAGAAGATTTCAAAGAAAACATTTTACTTCAATTACACAGAATCGTTTTAGAACAAGGACTTTATGATAGATTCGAAGTAACACCAGCACAAGGTGATAGACCAGCAACATACGGATATCGTTATGCACCTGAAGAAGAACCACAAGAATTTATGGAAGAACTTTTTGATTGAAGAATCAAAATTTTTGAAAGCATCAAAAAAGAATTAGAAGTTAATGCTGAACAAAATGCTAAACTTATTGAAATTGTTGAAGCAATTTCTAACGCATACGCAGATAATAAAGGTGCATCTTCATTCTTTGAACAAATTAGAAGGTTTGATACTTTAGAAGTAAGTTATTGAAATCGATATTTCCGACACCCTAATTATTCAAACTTATTAAATACTAGATTATGAAAAGTTTCCGCAACATACAAAATTCCACAATTTCCATTTGATTCTAAAATTACAGATCCTAGATTTGAGGAAATTTTACAAAAAGCAAATGAAGTTTCAAATACTATTCTTACATTCTTTAGGGATTCAGCAAACAATAACAACTTAAGTTCTGTGTACAATAGAGTTTTATATAAAACACTTCTTGATATCTTTACATTTATTTCAAATTTAAGATACAACAATACCGCTCAAACAATCAACGACTTTAAAGTTCTTCTTTTTGAGAAACAAGCATTATTTAATGAAAAATTTGGTGAAGATTACAAAAAGAAAATGGAATCAGCACTTAATCTTATAAAATTGTATGTATCATTAGCTAGAAAAGAAGATAAAACTGGTTCTTTAGATAAATTGCAAAAAACCATTAATTCTAAGAAAATAAATTCAGAAACAGAAGAAAATGATATTTTTTACTATCCACTTAGTAGACAATTCCTTAGAGATTTAAATAGCTCAGAGATTTATACAGAAGATCTTAAAAACTATTTCGATCAATACATAGGTTATACAAAACTTGAAAAAAGAGCTCAAACTGATATAGATTTACGTAATTTCTGAACAACTTTAGGAATTGATCCAAGAAGTGATGAATATGAATCATTTATTAATAATAAGAAATTCTTAGTGAAATTACAAAGAGCAATTACTGAAGAAGAGCAACGTCTTGCTAAATATAAAAATAACAAAACATTATTTGATTCTCTTTCAGGAGAAAGTGAACTTGCTTTTAACGAAAATGGTGAAAAACAACAAAGAAATGAACAACTTCAAGCTATTAAAACAACACTGGAAACTTGAGTTGCAAAAGTTACAAATTCTTTAGAAAACACTGATGAATACGAAATTGACGAATCAACATATTCAGAAAAAACCATCGGTGAAGAAACAATTACTTTCGGTGCTTTCCAAGACCTTCCTGCTTATCTTAATGAAAAAGCAACTAAAATTCAAGAATTTATTGATAACCAAGATTCAGCAGCAACTGAAGAAAAAGCTCTTGTTGATGAACTTAACACAAAACTTGGGAAATTTAAACAATTATTATCTCAATGATCTACAGATACAAACGACTTCATTGAAAGTTCTGAAAATACAATTAATATACTTAAAAGTAGACCTTCAAGATCATACTTTGATATTTACTATGTTGTGCCAGCACAAGAAATTTATGCACTTATTAGATATTTCGAATTTGCAAAAAAAGCTGAATTAACTCAAAACTTTATTGATGAAAGTTACAAAAGAAATGACTCAAAAGCTTATGATTTATTAGTTACAAAAGCAAAAGATATTTTAGAAGGCGCAACTTATAAAGGTCTTACAGATTTAGATGTGACTCACGTTGAATATGTAGGAGATGATGAAAGTCTTGCGGCATCATACCCTGTAGAGTGAAAAGAAAAATTCTTAAGAGTTGAAAGAGAATATGCTGAGGTTATTTTAGCTACATTAAAAGTTATGAAAAGTAGTAGATCATCTCAAGAAGAAAAAACTGCAAAACGTGCAGAATTTACAGAAAAAATGAAAGAATACTACGGAATTTTAAATGATCCTAATGTTTTAATTTTAAAAGATTCAAAATATAGATTTCAAGAAAAACATTATGAAAAAGATGACAATGATAATTGAACATTTGGACCGTATCAATTAGCTGATCTTTACTCACACCTTGATGCAATTTATTCAACAAATAAACTTATGAATGATTACATTATCCCTAAAAAATAATTTATAAAATTTATTATTAAGTTGCATTGATTGAATACGTAAAACTTTTTTCCTGAATTTTACGCTTTCAATCATCAATCATTTTATTTAACTCATTAACAATAGCTGCGTTTCTAGTGTAAGTAACTTTATAATCAGGAACAAACATAGGACTTGTGTTATAGCCACTTGACCCGACTCTAGAACTAACCGTAGCTACTGAACGCATTTTTTCAATTAATTGTTTTGCAACATTTAATCAATTATTAAGTTCGACCATTAATTTAGTTTTATCTTGGTTTTGATTAAATTGAAGAATAACTTTATTGCGCATGCGCTCTAATAGCGATCAATTAGCATTATTAAAATCAGAATCATTTAAAATACTTTCTTCTTTATATTTGCCATTGTTTTGCTCAAAATTAAGCAGCATAAACTCACCTAAAATAGGCTCTTGGTTAATTAATAAACCTTTGTTAATTAAAACTTGCTCACTTTCTTTCATTTTTTGAATTAGCTTAGTTTTTTTGTTATTTAAAATTTTTACTTTTTCATTGTTATTTGCAGAATTTTCAACTAAAAAATGACTAACTTTAAAAACATTAGTTTTAAATTCTTCAATAATATCAAGCATTTGAGATGCAGCAGTTTTGATTTCTAAATCTTTTCCACTTTCTAAAATTAAATTTAAGTATTCATAAAAAAGAACAATGTTAAAATCGCTTGTGTGTTCTTGATTTGAATGGATTAGCGCTCCTATTTTATTAATGAATTTCTTTTTATCTTTGAAACTATTAATGATTCTTCTAGATTCAGCATTTTGATTTGTGATAATTTCTTTTAGTTTAGTTTTGAACTCAATTAGGTTCTCATTATCAGTGATATTAGGATTTTCAACAGTTGCAATTTTATTTATTTCTTCTTCATTAATATTTGATGATAGAAAATCCAAATTCTTTTTAAAGAAATTATCAAGATTAACTTTTGGATTTTGGTCTATAAGTATCCTTAGTGATTCGATAATTTGATTTATGTTATTAACCTTATTATTTTGATAGGTATTTATAGGTTCTATTCAAGAATTTAAATTTAGCTCTTCAAAGGTGTAAAATCCTTGAATTAAAGAGAAAGTTTTTAATGAAAAATTTTTAATTCATTGTTCAAAAATATTATTAAATTTGTAAATATAAGCAATATTATTATTTCGATTATTTTCTGCATTATGTAATGAATTTATTAGCGAATTAATTTGTTTTGATAAATCGTTGTTTTGATGTGGAATTTTTTGAGAGCTATGATAAATTCATTTTAATGATTCAAATCGATTTGAAAGCACTTTAATTAAGTTTAATTGCCCTAATAATTTGTCTTTAACGTCAAGATTATCACTTTGAGTATAATCAACTAAATCTAAAAGACATTTTCAGTTATTTAAAAGTATTAAAAATTGATTATTAGCATTTGTTTTAAGTTTTTCAAATGCTATTAATTTTTCTACCAAAAATTGTCTGTAATAAATAATTTTTTCTTCATTTAAATTAGCTTCAATTTGAATTTGACTTTCCAATTTCAAAATCCAATAAATAAAATTCAATCGATTTCAAATCAATTTACTTTTTAAATTCACAGAATTAACAATTTCCAAAATCTCATTTAAATTATCAGAGTTTCACTCTAGAAGATCTTCATTTTCAAAAGCTTTATAAAACATATTTTCAACCACTATTTCAAGATTAGAAACTAAAAGTTCTTTAGTTTCTTGTTTGATAGCTAAAGCGTTAATTTCATTGATTAAATTTTCTTTACTTTCTTTAAGTTCGTTATAGCTACTTTTTGCTAATTTCAAAAGAGTAATTGACTCTTTTTGCAAAGTCCCATTAGTAGCTAAATATGAATAATTTGATGAACTATTAAAAGAATAATCGCTTGGAAACATTGTTTTTCAGTATTGCACGAAAGCATAGTTTTGAAAATTCATTTTTTCTAAATTATCAATAATAATCCCAATTTTTAAAAGTAAAGGTTCAATTCTTGTTTCATTGCTGTTTTCAAAAGTTTCCTTGCTAAGTAAATCAAGCTTTTCTTTAGTTAAATTTAATTGCTTTTGATTTTCTCTATAAAAAGTGATGTACTTTTGTAAAAAGTCATACTTAAGCTCGCTTGCAGATTCAGAACTATTTTCAATTTCATTAGCATTTGAACTGCTTGCTAATAATTGCTTATCTTTAGGAGTTTGCTCTTTATTGAAAAGTTTTTTAAGAGAATCTTGAGGAATGAAAAAAGCCCCTATTCCAACTGTGCAAATGGATAATAGAGCAACTATACTTAAAATTATTTTGATAATCTTTTTCATTTTGACCTCCAATTTTCATATAAATTTTGAAGGACAAAAAACTAATAAAAAACAAAAACGCTTTTTTGACCACTTTAAAAGCACTTTATTAACTCTTTACTGTTAAATTAGCGGTAATTTGTTAAAATTAAATATTATATATTTATTTTGAATATAAAACAAAAAGGAGTAAATATGAGAAAACTTTCTCTTAAAGCGAAAGTCCTTATTTCATTAGGAATTATAGCTGCTGGTACAAGTGCTACTTTTGCAGGAATGTTTGCTTTTGCTAATAATTCTGATGAAGTAAAGGGAAGCAAATGATCTAATGACAAAACAAGACTTGTAAACCGCTTTGATGTTATTTATGATGCACAAGGTGAGCTAAAACCTGAAATTAACATTGTAAGTCCTTCAAAAAAAGATATTGTTGGTTCAATGTCTGCTGATGGTACACAGTTTTGATGAAATGAGTCTAAAGATCAAAAAATGAGCTTCGATGATTTTTACGAAAATTATTTCAAGTTTTACAATGATGGATTTATCTTAGAAGTGAAATATGGTTCATTTAGTTTTTACAATGAATATGTTTTAGCTGTGCGTCCAAAACAATTCATTGATTTTACTAAATGATTTATGAGTGAAGTTTCATGAGGACCAGATATTTTAACTTTAGATAGTTTTAGAATTGTGTCTGGAGTTGAACAAAATGGTAACTCAATTACCCTTGGGTCTCACTCTACATTACACAAAGAAGAAAGTGAAATTAAATTCTTCCCAGATGCATTTTTTGGATCGCTTCCAATTTATAATTCAAACTCAGGAGCTGGAAATGCAACTGATGCTTTAACATATAAATTATTTGAAGATCTTCAAGATAAAAGCACAATTGACTCAATTTTAAAAAATATCCCTCTTTCTACATCTATTAAAAATGATTCACATGTTTATCAAAATGGACAAAAAACTTCAAAACTTAGTTCATTTAGATCAATTGTGACACCTGGTAAACTTACTGGCAAAGAATTCCTTGTTGCTACAATGCGTAATGAACTTAAAGGAAGAGATGAATCAATTCTTCTTCCACTTGGAACAACGGAAGAACAATTTAATGCTTATAAAACAGAATTTGAAAAAGATTTACCTAATTTAACTTTCGATCAATTTGTACAAAGAAAAATTGCAGATGTAGAATTAAATGGAGCTGGCGCTTCAACAAGCACAGGTACTTTAGTATTAAAACTTGAAAAAGTGGAAGATAATACTTCACTTAAAAACGAAGTTACTATCCACAGCGGATTTAATACAACTCACGCTACATATTTTAATGAGAAAATTTTAAGAGAAGCAATCGAGAAAGATTTAGTACACTTTTTAGATTTTTATGACATGAATTCATATTTAAATCAAGAAGTGTTTATTTATGATAATAACGGAGCAAGCGCAACTAGATACTTTGATTCAAAAATTAGAGCTTTAAATGAAATTAAAAACTTTGATGTTGCAAATGAAAAACAAATCAAAGCTTATACATTAACTAAAGTAAGTGTCGATAATAAAATTCTTCACATTGTTTTAACTAATGCTCAAGGAAGAGAATACCACGATTATTTTGATGCTCAAAACTTAAGTGATTCAGAATTTAGACGTTTTGAAGAATTTAAAGATGCTCTTGCTTATGGTGGTGCTATTTCTCCAATTACTCTTTCATATAGTCCTGAAGATATTTCAATTGTTGATGAAAACGGAACTCCAGTTAGAGGTCTTTCATCAAGAAAATACCAACTTTATAATGAAACATATGCAGGTTTAATTGATAGAGTTACTCAAAAATACCCTTACTTATTAAAAGAACAATTTGGTCCATACATTGAAAAAAAACTTAACGATAAAGGATACTATGAATATGCTTTAAAAGAAGGAAGACACCTTGCTTTAAGTGATAAGGATAGAATTGGACTTCCTTTAGTGCTTTCAGTTTCAATTGATAATTTTGAAGGTATTTCTACAGACTTCCTTAAATATGTTGCTGCCCATGAATATGGACACCACTTTACACTCGAAAAAGGTCAAGCTCTTGATAGAGAAAATAATGGGGTTGTTGTTGGTGGAATTAGAACTAGAGGTGGAGTTTCTGAATCATCATATTACTCAAGTTTTGCCCTTAAAAACTATTTAGATGCTAGAACTAATCTTGAATATAGAAGAGTTAATGTTAAAGGTGAACCAAATGATAGAGGATCATTTATTCAATTTAGATACATCAAAAATGATGGAACTAAGAGTGAATGAGAATCATATAGCGATATTTGAGGGGCTGCAACTAACCCAGCTGATGTTTTAGATGTTGTAAGAAACAAACAGAGAAGATTTTTACAAGATTTCAAAGGAATGCAAGAAGCGGCGAAATTACGTGATGTAAGATTAGGTGATTTATTCATTGCTAACTCATTTGATGAAAACTCTGGAACATTAAACCCATATATCGTAGGTACTCCTAAAGCGTGACTTAAAGAAAATGAAGATTCAGAAGTGAAATACACTGAAATTAATGCAGAAAAAATCTTTAACGAAATTCGTGATGGAGAAGGAAATCCTTTATCTTACACTAAAAATGAAAACGGAACAATTCAATTTAGCTTCTTTGAATATGCTCAAGAACCTGATTATGCAAATAATCAAAAAGCAATCATTTCAAAAGTTAAACTTGTTAAAAAAGATGGAACTCCATTTATCAATGTACCATTAAATGTAGAGCTTGAAGAAGCTGAATGAAATTACATTTCAGATCAAGTTCACCTTGTGGAAGCTGCGCTTGAAAGCCTTATTAACCACAATTTCTATGACAGTGGATGAAATACAGGTTCAACTTTCATTGGTGGTGAGTTAAACTCACAATTTACCAACCTTTTTGGCGGAAGTGATATGGATTGATATTTTGAAGCTGCTAAAGCTAGAAAAAATGAAAATGAAAAAAATCCTGATACTAACTTAATTAATCATGAAGGTGATGATGCTAGAAAAGCATTCCAATACTTTGTTGTAAATAAAGATGCTTCAGTAGATCAATTCATGGTTGCAGTTTCATATTCATTTTTAACAAGTTATAATGCTACATTCAAATCAGAAAATGGAAAAATAATTCCAATAAGAAATATTTATTTTGGTTCTGGATATAACCCAATTCTTTCATTTGTGGATCAAGAAAATAATTTTGTTTCAAAATACTCAATTCCAACTGGAGCAAATTCTACTTTCTTAGCAAATAACAAAAAAATAGATGAATCTGTTAGTGTTGAATTTAAATTACTAGATATGAAAAATCAATTCACAAGTCTTGCTAAAGGAGAAAACTTCTTAAAAGAGAATTTAAATACAGAATTAAATTTCTCATTTTCACCAGCTAACCAAATTTATACAGCAATTGGTCTTCTTCCTTTCCTTCTTGAAACATCAAATAATCAAAATGCAGTTGCAGAATATGTATATGGAAATGCAAACAAAACAACATTTGCTTTATTTAATGAAAACAATGAAGTAGTACTTCCTAGAGACATTTTCAGAGATTTCAAGAATTTTAAAGTCGGACTTGCAAAAAAACTTGGTTACAATGCATATTATGCAAGTACTCAAAAAGCATTTAATTCAATTCACAATGCTGTTTTAGATGATTTCAAAGTAACTTATACATTAAATGATCAAGAGTATACAACAGCTGCATTTAGTTCAGTTCCTGCTTTATTTGAATTTGGTTCACTTGATTATTCACAAGCTACTCCAGTAAGAAAAGTTCTTGTAAATGATCAAGGTGCAGAGCAAGTTATTTATGAATTTAACTGAAATGTAGATTATGTAAAAACTAAATTTAACTTGGAAACATTCAAAGAAGGTCTTTTAACAGAAGCAACAGATGAAACTAGAGAAAACATTAATCAAATTGCAAACGATGAACAATTACTTGCAAATGAATTAATCAAACGTTTCAGAAATTCTGATTTATTCTTAATGGTTAAAGACTTTAACCCTGCAACTGATTTAGTTGCTAACCAAGCAATTTTCTCAAATGAATATGGAATTAGCAAGTTAAACCCAGTATTTGCTGAAAACTTTGTGTTCGAAAATCTAGAAAACAAAATAGGAAAATTCACACCTACTGATTTACAAGAATACTTCCACAAAATGTTTGAGAAAAAAGAAGAAGGTCTTTCAGCGTATGCAGATACATACGATTTATACACATTCATGGGTAACCATCTTGCATGAGATAATCGTGGTATTTATACAACTGAAGGATATCAACTGGACCCACTTGAATATAGAGTCTTAAGAGTTTTCTATAGCGAATTTTCAAATGGTGTTCCTTCGAGTGATGTTTCAGATTACAACTTCACAAGAACCGAACCACTTTTAAATGACAAATTCACTGACTATATTTACTCTATTTCGGAAACATTAACTCGTGATTTTGTGCAAACAACATTTATCCCTGCTTCAACTGACTTTAATAACTTACCAAGTTACTTAAGTAATGTAAATGAAGCTAACACAGGATTTGACTACATTATTGATGCTTCAAAACTTCAATATTGAAATGAACGTAAAAACACAAACACAGATATTTCTGAAGGAATTAGAGCAGCTGAAGAAGCTCTTATTTGAAAAGATAACATTAATTACCTTATTTCTGAATTTGTTGATAACGCTTACAAAACATCGCTTCTTGGAAATCAAAATAGAAAAATTATCAAAGAAAGACAAGGTGTTGAAGCTGATATAGAGCTTCTTAATGCAGCTGATTGACAAGATAAACTTCAAGAAAAAATTGATTCAATTAATTCACAAATTGAAACAATTAATCAAAACGAAGAATTATCACAAGAACAAAAAGATGCTCAAATTCAACCGCTTCAAGATCAATTAAACAAATATACAGAATTTAAAGCATTAGATGTTGAAGGTAAAACAACTAAAGTTGAAGAACTTAAGGTAAAAATCAAAGCTCTTAATGACCAAACAAACGAAAATGCTAAAGCAATTAATGAAATTCTTAAACCAAGAACTGAGAAATTCCTTAAATTTAAAGATGAAAAATTCAAGCCATGATTAAGTAGTAATATTTTCTTTGATGATGGAAGCAGAACATCATCATACTTTGGAAAATTCATCACAAAAAGTAATGGATTTTTCAAAGATGAATTTGAAAAATCAACTATTGGAATGCAACTTTATAACGAAAATAGAGAAGCAATTGTAGATGAAACAATTAGACTTAAAGACTTTGATGGAAATGCAATTACTTCAAGACCTAAAGCATTCTTTGTATCACAAATGATGAACTATGGAGTTGGAAACCGTACTATTGCAGGAATTTTTAGAAATAAAAAACTTGATGCAATTGCTATGTATGGATACATGCCAACAAAACAACTTCAAAATATTACACAAATTAAATTCACAGACATTAAAACTGGAGAAGTTAAATACGCTCCAATTAACAAAGATAAAACAAATAATGTATTCTACTATGAAAAACAAGGTGATCCATCTTCAAAAGTAACAATTGAAGATCTTGGATACTCATCATGAATTTCAGATTACGCTATTATGGCTAAATATCGTGATACATTACTTGTACCACTTCACAAATACTATGTTGATTTTGCTAATGCTAAAGGTGAAACTGCATATGTAAATGAAAATGGTGAAGTTGTCTTTGGTGAAGCTAATAAAAATTTAGCACACTTATTTACAATGGGTGAATTAAGCCAAATTTCAGAAAATGGTAAAGATCCTGCTCAATCACCTTCAGTTCTTGCGGCTGAAAAAACAGAGCCAAATGATGATGCAGAGCCAACAAAAACAGGTAGATCAATTCTTTCAATTGACTTCCAATTTAACATAACAGGATAGGAGGAAAAGGTGAATAGTTATTTCAAAAAATCTAGAAAATATCTTTTAGGTTTCACACTTGCAGCTACTTCATTTTCAGTGCTAAGCGTGGTTGCTTGTGCACCAGGTAGTACTTCACAAAATGCTAAAGGATATGATTTTGGATTAACAAGTGAACCGTTAAACAATCTTAACTACATTAAATTTAAATCTGTAGATAAGATTCTCCCATCACTTGTTGACTCATTTATGAAAAGTGGACCATCAGATTCACTTAAATCAATTTTAAAAACCAATAAATTCACAATGACAATGACTAATGTTGGTACAGACCGTACAACTTCAAACTTTGACGAATTCTTTAAAAAGAATTTGGAAAACTTTAGAAGCAAAGACGGAAAAGGAAACATTACAAATAGTTACTATACTTTAGATGATTTCGGATTTGTTGGAGGAACTGGAGCACCAGTTCTTAGTGATATTTCAAATTCATCAACTATTTATGCTTTCAGAAACCCTAAAAACAGTAACAATTACATGGCTTTTAGTGGTTACATGAACAAAGGTAAAAACATTTGAAGCAATGGTGATGTAATTACAGCTCAAGATCTTCGTGATTACTTTGAATATATCTTAGATTTAAATACAGGTAGCCAAAAACTTGAAACAATCAAAAAATACTCAATTAGAGGTGCGGAGCAATTTATTACAGCTCAAAAAGAATATGCTTTAAAACATAACGTAAGTTACAAAAACCCATGAGGTAGAAGAGGTTATGTTGAAGATGCTTGAGGAAAATCATACATTCAAGATCCAAATCAAGAAGTATGAACTTCTCAAGTTCCAGGTGATGAAGCTGAAGTGCAAGCAATTAAAGAGGCGGCTTTAAGTTTTGGATTTTACACAGGACAATATTTTTTAGATTACACTAATGAAGAAATTGCAGAAAGCAACAACCTTCCTGAAAACTTCGATAGATCAATGGATTTAAATGCTGAAACTCAAAAATGAGCTATTAAACGTAATAATGTAGTTAAAGAAGTTACTTTAGTTAAAAACCCTTACCTTAACCCATACCAAGAATATGCACTTGAAGAAGCTACTTCTGAAGATTGAGAAGCTTTTAATGAATATTACAAAGAAAAACAAGCAGCTGATCCTGAAACTCCAGCACTTAGCGAAGAGCAAAAAGATCGAATGAAGCTTTCACACTCTAAAATTGTTGGAAAACTTAAAACTCTTAGTTTAGATTCATACAGCTTTACAATGATTTTTGATGAAAACAAAACTCCTGATTTAAACTTCTTAGTTGGACAAATTATTGAAAACATTTATCCTGCTAACCGTAAGTACATTGAAACTGATGGTGGCGGAATTCAAAACTATGGATCAGATCCTAAGAAAGTGTTAACAAGTGGTCCATTTGTGATTGAGCCAGGTGATATTGTGCTTGGGCCTCAAGGATACATTGTATTAACTAAAAACAAAGATTACTTTGAAGCATCCAATACAGTATCAAACAAAATTAAAATATTCTTCTCAACAGATAGAAACATTAATGCAACTCTTTTTGAAGATGGATATATTTCACAAACATATATTCCAGCTAACAAAATTAATAGCTACTGATCAAATCCTGTTTACAAAGATTACCTTAACAAAAACTCAGGGTACGGAACAATTGCTTATGCATTTAACTTAGATCAAGAAACTAAAGGAACAAGTTGACTTCAAGATGAAGATTTAAGAAACGCTATTTACTATGCAATTGACCGTGAAAAAGTGCTTAAATCAGTAGGATGAGATTTCTCATTCCCAGTTACAACATGAACAGCTTATGGACAATACCGTTTATTTGATGGTAGAAACTTAGAATACTACTTTGAAGGTCAAGAAATTAAAACCAAAAACGGAGTTACAGTTCCAATTCAAAACTATGACTTCTTGGTGCACCTTTCAAAAAGCTTCAACTTTGAAAAAACATACCGTAAAGATGATTCATACTTACCTAAAATAGCTCAAGATTACCTTGCTCGTTTTAAAGCAAAACATCCAGAACTTGATAAAGTTACAATTCAATTTGTTAACAACTCAACTGATGAACAGAAAAAAGCTGGTTCATACCTTCGTGAAGCTTTAAGACAAGCTTTTGGTTCATATGTGCAATTAGAAATTAAGAGCTTACCAGAAAATACCTTTGCTGCTTTCCTTGATGAAGGAAAATGAGATATTGTTTACCAAAACTTTGACCGTCTTGGTGGTAATGGTACTCAAGATTACGTTTATGTGTTCTTTAAAGAAGATGAAATTGATACCTTTACTCAAAAAAGTACTGGATTTAAAACTAACCCAAGTGGTGGATACACATATGCAAATTACTTAAGTGAACTTATTTTAAATGCATATAAAGCAAGTGGTGAAGAATCTTCAAAATACAACATTGTTCAGCCATACTTTAGCTTTATTGAAAAACAAGTTAGAGAATATGCTAAAGCTAATTCAATTGATTTTGATTCAATTGCTAACTCAGATGTTTACTTTGATAAAACAAGTTTTATTAGCGAAAACATTGATGCAATTATGGAGATGATCAACCAAAATAAAGCACAAGAATCTAATTTAAATGAAAAAGCTCTTTCAAAACGTTTTGTTGCTAATGCAATTGAATACCTTTTAAGTAAAAACTTATTTGGAATTCAACTTTCAAGAATTCAAAAAGCAATTAACCTTTACTTTGCTTCAACATTAACAAGTGAGCAAATCCAAGAATTAACAAATGCTACAAAAGATAGACTTTTAATTAAAGATGCGCGCCTTTGAAATAAATTCATCGAGCTTGCATACCAAAAATCAGATGAAAGCTTAACTGATTATTCTGCAAGATTGGATAGCTTCTTTACTGGAAACTTCACAGATAAAGAAGTTGATGAAAAATGAGATACACAGCTTATCTTCTCATTTATTGCAACTCTTGAAAAAATTATTCGCGATGGTGCGTTTGTAGTTCCTTTAATGGAAGTTGATACAAACTGAGAAATTACAAGAGTAGGTGGGGTAAATTCATTATTTACATTCTCACTTCAATATGCATATGATTATACTAATCCTCCTAGACCAGGATTACCAAGAAAGAAAGGATAATACATGGAACATAAATACGTTAATTATCAAAATGAAAAATATCGTTTAAATGATAATAAAGTAATTTTTACTTCAAAACGTAACAAAGAAATGTCATTTATGCAAAAGCTTTTAGCTGTGGATTCACCATTTTTAAAAGCTCTTTGAAAAATTGCCAAAATTATCTTAGAATTCTTTGTTATTGGTTTTATTGTTATTTCAATTACTTTCTTCCTTATTAATGCAGTTCCTGGTTCTAACTCTTTAACATCAGGACTTGATGCTGGAGCTAAAAAAGCAATTGAAGCTCAGTACGGATTAGATTTACCTTTATTTAAGCGTTATTTAAATTACATGCAGAATTTATTCAGAGGGGATTTTGGAATTTCACTTTCACTTTTCCCAGCTCAAGAAATCAATAGTTTTATTTGAGAAAGATTTTATAAATCATTCCTTGTTGGTATTTTCTCTGTTTTCTTAACAGTCGCAATCGGAATACCAGTAGGTATTTGAGTTGGTAAAAATCCAGGTGGTTTCTTAGATAATTTCTCTACTATTTTAGTTTCTATTTTCTCATCAGTGCCATCAATTATTTTCGCCTTAGTGCTTGTGTTTATTGGTAGAATGATTGGTCTTCCATTCATGTTTGATCACAAAAACTTTATTACATATATTCTTCCAGGACTTGCACTTTCACTTGGAAGCATCATTGTTTATATTAAATATATTAGAACTGAGCTTAATAGAGAACTTAACTCAGTTCATGCTAAATTTGCTTATTTAAAAGGACTTACCAAAAGTCGTTTCGTTTGAAAACACGCGCTTAAACCTTCACTTTTCCCAATTGCAACATTCTTCCCTGCAGTTATTTTCGGATCATTCTTAGGTAGTGTGTTCATTGAACAAATCTTCTTTATTCCAGGTTCTGGAGCAACTCTTTTACAAGCAATTCAAACAAAAGACTATAACGTTATTTTATTCTTAATTGTTATGTTTGCTTTACTTACAATACTATCATATGCAACACGTGACCTTCTTTATGAAGCAATCGATCCACGTGTTAGAAGGAGAGGAAAATAATGAATAAATTTCAAAAATTTCTAAATTCTTCTAAGCAATACATAGTAAATAAAACAGCTAAAGTTGCTAACAAAATTAGAAAAAATGAAGAGCTTGGAAAAACAAATTCATTAGAAGATAATATTGCACCAAATCAATTTATGCAACCATTTAACTATGCTAAATGAAAAATGGTTGGTGAAATTATGGACTTCCAAGAATCAAAACACCTTGGAGCCGAAGTTAAACCATTTAAAGAATTCGTTTATCGTTTTTCACAAAACATTGGTGGAGTTTTTGGATTCTTAGTTTTAGCTTTATTAATCATTTTCGCTTTAATTATTCCTTTTACAACTCTTGATCCAAATACTCAAGATGTTAATAACAGAATCTTGCATTTTAACCAAACCGATAGTAATGGTATTTACCACATTTTAGGTACAGACGATTTAGGTAGAGATTTATGAGCAAGACTTTGACATGGGCTTAGATATTCACTTGCTCTTGCGCTTGTAACAACTGCAATTGAAGTTATTGTTGGTCTTTCAATTGGAATTATGATGGGTCAATTTGATCCTTTTGATAGAGTGCTTACTTTTGTCATTAAAATTATTTCAGTTGTGCCTACAATCTTAATTCTTATCTTAATGACCATTGTTGTTTCACCTAGTTTCTGAGTTATTGTGTTTTCACTTTCACTTACTGGATGAACAGGAATGGCTAACCAAATCCGTGCTCAAGTTAAACGTGCAAAACACTTTGAATGAGTTGCAGCTTCAAGAGTACTTGGAACTTCAACTTGAAAAATCCTTAAAAACTATGTACCTGTAATTATTCCTATTTTAATTACACAACTTGTATTTACCATTCCAGGTGTTATCTTAAGTGAAACATCACTTGCATTCATTGGACTTGCAATTGATGATGTTCCAACACTTGGGAACTTAATTTCAGAAGGACAAAAACTTTTCCCAGGAAAATTAAGATACGTTTTTGTTCCTTCAACAATTCTTATTTTAATTACAACTAGTGTCCAACTTATTGGAGCTAGCGTGCAAGATTCACTTAGAAGACAAAGATAGGAGGCAAAAAATGAAATTTAAAAATTTATTAAGTAAGTTTGCCTTCTTTAAAAAAGGCGAAAGAAATTTTGATTGAGACAAGTTTTACGAAAATGTTCAATATCAAGAATTTAAAGACGGAAGCAAATTAAAAATTGCTGCTCAAATTGATGATATTTATCTTTCATTTACCAACCCTGCTCGTCCAGGCGAAAAAAACAAAGTTTTAAGAGGACCTTCTCTTAAAGTTTATGAAGGTAAAGTTCATGCTATTATCGGTGAATCTGGATCAGGAAAGAGTGTTATTACTTCTCTTTTATACGGACTTACTGGTGATAATGCTGTTATTGATTCTGGTGAAGTTAAACTTTATAACAACAACGTTGAAAAATTTAACTTCCGTGATTGAGAAAGATCACGTTATCGTGGAAGAATAGTTTCAGCTGTTTTCCAAAACCCAATGTCAACTTTAAACCCAACTATGAAAGTTGGAGAACAAATTATGGAAGGGATGTTAATTAACAAAGTTGTTAAAAACCGTAAGGAAGCTTATGCAAGAGCTGTTGAGTTTTTAAAATTAACTAAAATTAACGATCCTGAAGCTGTTATGAAGCTTTATCCACATGAAATGTCAGGAGGGATGATTCAACGGGTAGTTATTGCCGCGATTGTTTCCCTTGAGCCTAAAGTGCTTGTAATGGATGAACCTACTACAGCACTTGATCCTACAGTTCAAGCTTTAGTGCTTGATGTTATTAAAGAACTTCAAGAAAAATTACATCTTTCAATTGTCTTTATTACTCACGACCTTGGGGTTGTAGCTTCAATTAGTGACTACATTTCAATTATGTATGCAGGTCAAATTATTGAAGAAGGTACTGCTAGAGAAATTTTAAAATACCCACAACACCCTTATACTTGAGGACTTATCTCAAGTATGCCTGATGTTAATAAAGGAAGCAGGCTTTCAACTATTAGAGGAAGCGTTCCTTCAAGCTTAAATAATATTGTTGGTGATGCTTTTGCAGTTAGAAATGATTACGCTTTAGATGTTGACTTTATTAAAGAACCTGATTTTTATTGAGTATCTGAAACCCACCGTGTAAAAAGTGCTCTTTTAGATAAAAGAGCTCCTAAATACACACCACCAAAAATTATTGAGAATTTATGAAAGGAGTATCTTGCAGCTCATCCAGAACAAAAGGATTTTGAAGTCATTAAACAAAACCCTAATGAGGATGAATCAATGCTTTACCATTTTGATGTAAATGATTGAGCTAAAGCAAAAGATAATAGTGCAAGTGTAGAAGAAAATGAAGTTAAAATCATCAAATTATAATGAAGTTTTAGATAATAACTACACTCCATATATCGAAACTACTCGTGGTCTTTTTGGTGTTAAAAAAGAGCTTAGAAAAGAAATTAAAGGAACTAAAGAAATGCTTGAAAATCATTCAGGCAAAGAAGTTCTTGCTTCACTTAGACACGTTGATATTGTCTACGGAAGAGGTTCAAAAGAATTTAAAGCTGTTTCAGATTTAAACTTAAATATTTACCGTGGAGAAGTTCTGGGGCTTGTTGGTGAATCTGGTTCAGGAAAAAGTACAACAGGAAAAGCGCTTGTAGGGCTTATTCCTTACCGTTTTGGTGAAATTAAACTCCTTAACCAAGTTTTACCTAAAAAGCTTAAGCGTGGATTAAAATTTGGAAAAGCACTTCAAGATTACAAAAAAATCGAAAACTTTATGGTTAATAAAGTCCAAATGATTTTCCAAGATCCAGCTAACTCATTAAACCCTCACGTTAACGTTGAAACAATCGTATCTGAAGGGTTAAACAACATTAAAGCTTCAAAAGAAATTTATTTATATAATTATGACCAAGAAGTTCAAAAAGAAGTTTTTGAACTTATTAACGAAGTAGATTCAAGTTTCTTAACTAAAGAATATGTCGAGCTTCTTGATAGCAAAATTGCTGATAATTCAGCCCTTGCTTTTGAAGCTTTATATGTAGAGCTTTTAAGTAAACTTAGCAAGGATTCTCTTTTTGAAAAAGCTAGAGAAAAACTTCTTGTAGCTAAAGAAGAACGTGAAAGATTAAACACTCTTTCAGAGAATCAATGTAAAAAAATTCTTGTAAGAGAAATTTTAAAAAGTGTTGGACTTGATGAATCAGTACTTCGTCGTTATCCTCTTGAATTCTCAGGAGGGCAACAACAACGTATTGGGATTTCAAGAGCTGTGGTTTTAAGGCCACAATTACTTGTAGCTGATGAACCTATTTCAGCTCTTGACGTTTCAATTCAAGCCCAAGTTGTCAATATTTTTAATGATTTAAAAGATAAGTATAATTTAACTATATTATTTATTGCTCACGACTTACGTATGGTTGAATATATCTCAGATAGAATTGCGGTTATGAACAAGGGTACCTTACTTGAAATTGGTTCAACTGAAGAAATTGTCCACAACCCACTTCACCCATATACACGTAGCTTACTTGATGCTGTTCCATCAATTGATTCAGATAAAGGAAGCTTAATTAAGGGTATATATGATCCAAGTATTCATGGATATGATGAAAACCACCAACCTGAGTGAGTAAAAATTAATGATAATCACTTCGTTTTAGGGACACCTGAAGAAGTGGAAAAATGAAAAGAAGGACATAAGTAAAATGAAATTAAAAGGAAAATTTAAATTTTTAACGATTCTTTCTGGTGTAACAGTAGTTTCACTTCCTTTTGCTATGATTTCTTGTCAAGAAACACAAAAAGCAGAGAAAAAAGAAACTCAACCAGCAGAAAGTAAACCAAAAGAAGATACAAACAGCCAACCAAAAGATGGTGGTACAACTGATTCTGGAACTACAAACCCAGAAACGCCTGAAAAGCCAACAAACCCTGAAAATCCAGGTAATGAAGGAACAAATCCACCAGCAGAAGAAAATCCAGTAACTCAAGGTGGAGAACAACCTACTCCTGAAAATCCTGGAAATGGAGAAGCTGGAAATACTGAAAATCCAACAAACCCACCGGTAGAAGAAAACCCAGGAAATCAAGAAGGAGAACAACCTGCTCCTGAAAATCCTGGCACCCAAGAAGGTGAGGGAAATAACCAAGGAACACCTCAAAGTGATCCTTCTACAGATCCAAAAACTCCTTCAGAAGAAACACCAACACCTGAAGAAATTGAAGCTCAAAAAGCAGCTGAAGAAAAAGCAAAAAATGACGCTGTAGTTGCTAAATTCCAAGGAGAAGAAGGTGTTGCTAGATTTGCTTACACAACAGAATATAATGATGAAAGAAATGAATCTACATTAGACTTCTTCTATAGAGATATTGATTACAACGCAGGTCTTTTTAAAGATGTTACAATGACATTTAACCCTGAAAGCAAGAAATTAATTAGTCAAATTAAATTATTGGTACTTGCTCCAACAGAATCTAAACCTAACGCAACAGCTTACAAAACTCAAGAAGGATCTAGATTCGATTCATTTGCTGAAGCTTTAGGAGAAGATTACATTTTAGTAAGTGCTGACCAAACAAAAGAAGATGGACAAGAATTTGCTCCTAACTACACTTTAAATGGTAGATATACTTTTGGTGAAGGGTTTAAAATTTCATATAAAATTGCCAAAAGAGATGGAACATTTATTTCAGATACTATAGAAACAACACTTCCTGAAAATATAGCACCTCTTCCTACTAAACCTACATCATTTACAATGAGCAATTATTACCCAAAATCAAAATACGATAGTGACATGAACACTAATCCAAGCAAAAAACTTTTACTACAAAGAGGATCAAAAGCTTCACAAACAATAGAAATAATGTATGATGCTCCTAAATTTACTAAGAACTTTGGTACTTTTACAGCAGAACAAGAATTACTTATTGAAAAAGTAAAATCTTTAAGACAAAGAATAATTTCTGAATTCTTAACCCCTACTAGAGCTAATGGAGTTGAAATATATTCATTTATAAATCAATTCCAAGACTGAAGTACTTATAAACTTTATATATCTAAATTGATCTTTACACTTGATAAAATGCTTTTAAATGGTTACATATATCAAGAATACTACGATCTTGTTTACGGTAAACCGACAGATGGAGAGGGATTAAATCCAAACGATACATTCCAAGCAATGCTTAAAATGAAGGCAAAATTATCTTCAAGTAGTTCATCTAGTGGTGGGTCTTCATCATCACCATACGTATAGAAACAAAATTAAATACGCCAATAAGGCGTATTTTTTTGTGTAATTTTCAGAGCTATTAGTAGCTAAATTCCATTAAAGCAAAAAAAGAAAGGGCATATACCCTTTCTCTAATTAATTATTAAATAGAACTTAAGTTAAGAAAATCTAAATCAATCTCTACGTTATTTTTCTTACCAAATGTTTCGATAGAAATTACTGCAACATTTTTAGCTTGATCGATTTTAACAATTGGCCCAACTTCACCTTGGTATGGTCCATCAATAACTTCAACAATATCATCAATTTTGAATTCAAAAACATTTTTACCTGAATTGAAGTTTTCAAGAGCTTCTCTTTCTTTTTCTAAACATTTTCTAATTTCTCTATTTGTAACTGGTGTAGGTTTTGCTCCCTTACCTGATGAACCTATAAGCCCTGTAACATATTGAGTGTTACGGATAACAAATCAAGCTTCATCACTCATTTCAAGTTTAGCAAAAATGTAACCTGGATACATATTGATTCATTTGATTTTATATGGAAGTTCTGCTCTTTTTTTCTCAGCTTCTCTTGCTGTTAAAACAGGGCGTTTAAACATTTTGAATGGACCTTCCGGTGTAGCTTCTAAGTCAAAATTATGTGAAACTTCTTCAGCTACAATACGGTTGCTAAGAGCTTCAAGAACGTGTTCTTCTTTACCTCTAATTGTTGAAATCATGTATCAATTTTTTGTGTTCATAAATTATTCCTTTCTAATTTACTCCAAGTGCTGTTCAAATACTTGTAAAAAGAAGTACAATTGCAAAAACAAATAAGGTGAAAATAGCAGTAAAAATTAAGATTTTAACAAAGTTAGAACGATTGGTTTTTCAATCTGGTCATCTAACTCTTTTGATTTCCTTAACTATCTTTCTGATAAAATAATGTTTTTTACGATTTTGTCATTTGTTTTTTAAGTTGCTTAAAAATACCATTATACCTCTTCTTTATGTAAAGTAGATTTTTCGCAATTTTTGCAATATTTCATTTTTTCGATACGTTTAACAGTACCTGCACTTTTGTTTGTTGAGTAATTTTTACGTTTGCATTCAAAGCAAGCTAATGAGATTGTGTTATTTTTTTTCATAGTTTATTAATTATAAAGAATTTTACCACATTCACTACCATTTTTATTGTCTGTTAATTATCGATTTGATTATATTTTTGACGGATTGATTTTAAAATGGTATTGACTTTATTTTTGCTAAATTTGCAAGCATCATTTTTGTTGCAAATTTGATCCAAACACTCTTTTTCTTTTGGGTTTAAAAGCTTTTGCAGCTGCTTCATTTTCTCTTCAAAAGCAACTATTTTTTCACTTCCATCTATTGTTCTTTGGATCTTATTAAATAAGTTAGATAAATTTAAATTGTTATTTGAAACTTTGGTTTCAAATTGATATTGTCTATTCTTGATTTTATTAAAGTGATTTAAACTTTTATACCTCAAATTCAATCATCAGAATTTCTCAAATGGCCGATGTTGAAAATTATGATGATACAGTTTAATTTCCCTAGTTAAAATTGACAAAATATAGTTGTAAATTTCCTCTTTTTCAAAATTACCACTAAGTTCATATCATCAAATTTTATTTACTAAAAAACCAAGTTCTTTATGATGTTTATTAAGAAAGTTATTGATGAGTAAATTCGATGAAATGTGTGAATATTTACTAATATCGAAAAAATCTTTAACTTCAATATTTCAATTACTAATGTCAATTTTATGACGCATTTTTATTTACTAAATCAAAAAGCACAATTCCTGTAGCTACTGAAACATTTAATGATTGGACAGTACCAAATTGTTCAATATAAATTGTTTGGTCAACAACAGATAAAACACTTTTTGATACCCCTTTCCCTTCGTTTCCAACTACAATTGCACAAGGGCTATTGTAGTTAGCTTTTGTGTGTGGAAGAGCTTTTTTATCAAGCGCTGTTGCATACACTCAGTAATTATTTTCTTTCATTTTAGTAATAGTTGCGCTAATGCTACTTACTTTATAAAAGTTCATATTAACAAACCCACCAGAAGAAGTTTTTAAAGCTGTTGGTGTTAAATCTGCACTTTTATCCTTAGATAAAATAATATCTTTAATTCCTGCAGCATTAGCTGTACGGATAATTGCCCCTAAGTTCCTTGGATCTTCAATATGATCCAAGATAAGCACTTTAGAAGGTTGATTTTTAATAAGGTAATTTATATCTAAAATTTTAATATTGCTTATTAACGCAACAAAACCTTGGTGGTTTTCACCTTCACTTAATTTATCTAAGAAAGCATTATCTTTAATAATAATTTTCCCTTTGAAATTAGCAAAAAGATTTTTATTGCTTTCTTTAGCTAAATAAATGGTGTCGATTTTGACTCCATTTTGATAGCTTTCAACAACTGAATTTCTTCCACACATAATAAATTGTTGCATACGTTTTACCTTCCTTTTTCCTATAAATTGTGCCTTTTAAATTAATTGATTTTCCATTAAGATGTTCCGAAGCTTATCGCTTTGCTCATAATTTTTATTTGCAAGCTCCTCTTTTCATTGGTGATATATATTTATATATTTTGCGTAATCAAAACTAGCAAGCTCAAATTTTAAAACTGTAAAAATTTCAATAAGAGTGTTTTGTGAAATTAAATTACCTGTGTTAGCTTCTTTGATAAGGTTGTTAACTTCAAAAAGAAAGTCAGAGAATTTACCTGCAAAAAGCTTTTCAAATATAAGCTCAGCTTTTGCTTTATCAAAGCTTGCATCATTATTTTCAACTAAAGCTCTAAAGAAAATTTTCTTAAGCTTATTAATTGTTTTAAGTGAATTATTAATAAGATTATCATCTATATTAATAATTCCAGTGATTGAATTTGATAGAAAAATCATTTTTAAAACATCAGGTGAATGTTTTAAAAGAAATTCCTTAGCTAAAATAACATTTTGAAGTGATTTAGACATTTTTTCATTATTTAAATTAATTTGCCCAGTTCTAAGTCAGTTTTTAGCAATTTTATTACCAGTAACACTTAAATATTGGATGTTTTCATTTTCATGGTGCGGAAATGTAAGATCCATTCCTCCGCCATGAATATCTACCCCTTCATCATTAAAATGTTTATAAATTAAAGTTGCACATTCAGTGTGTCAACCAGGACGACCTTTGCCAAAAGGAGAATCAAAAGTTACTCCAATTTGAGTTTTCTTTCAAAGGGCAAAATCATTTGAATTTTGTTTTTCAAAATCTGAATTATTTTTTAATAAAGCTTCATATTTTTGGTTTGAAACACTTCCGTAATTATCTTTGTTTTTCGCCACGTCAAATCAAACATTACCATCTTTATCTGTATAAGCATCACCGCTTGCAACCATCTTTGCAATAAAATCATTAATTAAATCTAGATTCTCAGTAACATATTCAACTTGCGAAATGGTATCTACACCAAAAGTGTTAAGTAAGTCCAAATATGCATTGGCATATTTGGTAGATAATTCTTTCTCAGTGATATTGCTTAAGCTAGCTTGTTTGATGATTTTATCATCAATATCTGTGATATTGTGGATAAAAGTAAATGGTTTATTTAAATAGCGAGCTGCTTTAAGTATTAAGTCAATTGTTAAAATTGGTCTCATATTACCGATATGAACATCATTATAAACAGTAGGACCACAAACATAAATTTTTAGCATATTTGAATTATATATTAATTATAAAAGTGGCAGCTATTTTTAGCAGCTCTCGTAGCGATATTTTTGGAAAAATTACTTAAAAAATGAGTAGGTTTTTATATAATTGTAAAACATAAAATATTCTATATTTTAAGGAGATGTATGTCAATTAATTTAGTTGTTAAAAAAGAGCTTATTAATGCAGTAAAGTCGCTTCAAGAGAAAGGTTTTTTTGAACAAGATTTTAATGCCAATGAGCTTGTCTTTGATCTTAGTGAATCAAATGTGCCTGAACAAAGTAATCCAGATAAAATTGAATTCAATTTATCAAGTAACATTGCTTTCATTGTTAAAAAATATGTTAAAAATGCACCAGTAAATATTGCTAATGCAATTAAAGAGTGCCTTAAAGATTCAAAGGTAATTACTTATGTTAGTGTTACTATGCCTGGGTTTTTAAACTTTGTAATTAACGATGAGCTTTTTATTGAAAGAACTTTTGAAATTAATGATTTAAAAGATAGATATGGCGGAAACTTCATTAACAAAGAAAAAGTTAATATTGAATTTGTTTCAGCCAATCCAACTGGATTTTTACACGTAGGACATGCTCGTGGTGCAGCTGTAGGTGATTCGCTTGTTAGAATGTATCGTCATGCTGGTTATGATGTAGAAGCTGAATATTATGTTAATGATGCCGGGAATCAAATTGATACACTAGCTGCTTCAGTACATGTAAGATACTTAGCTCTTTTTGGTACTGAAAAACCAATGCCTGAAGAATGCTATAGAGGAAATGACATTATTTGATGTGCCAACAAAATTAAAGACCTTAAAGGTGATTATTTTAATGAGTATGAGCTTAGCGAAGCTAAATACCAAGAGCTTAAATCAATAGCAACTGAAATTATGCTGGCTCAAATTATGGAACATCTAAAAGAATTTAGAGTTTCTTTTGATACAGTTTCAAGTGAAAGAGCCATTAGAGCTTCAGGAGCAATTGAACAGGTTTTAAATAAACTAAAAGATAATACATACACTCAAGATGGAGCTTTATTTTTAAACACAACTCAGTATGGCGATGATAAAGATAGAGTTTTAATTAAAAATGATGGCTCATTTACCTACTTACTTCCAGATATTGCTTATCATGCAAATAAATTTGCTAAAAATCCAAGCTTAATTAATGTTTGAGGTGCTGACCATTCAGGATATGTGCTTAGAATGAAAATCGCAATGCAACTCCTTGGGTTTAACAAAGAAAATTTAGATATTTTAACTATCCAATTAGTGCGTTTAATTAAAGATGGACAAGAATTTAAAATGTCTAAACGTGCTGGAACAAGCGTTACGCTTGCTGATTTAATGGATAATTCAAGTGTCGATGCTATTCGTTATACTATGCTTACACGTGAAGTTAATAGCAAATTTGATTTTGATATTGATGAAGCTAATTCGGATGAATCAAATTCTTCAGTGTTCATTGTCCAATATGCACACTCAAGAGCTTGCTCACTGCTTAGCAAGATGCAAGCAGCAAGTAAGCAAGATAATGCTAAGCTTACTTTAAAAGCTAAAAAAGTTATTCGTGCTTTAGATGATTTTGAAGAGTTAATTAAAACCATTGTAAGTACCAAGAAAGTTAACTTAATGACTCAATATCTTTCAGAACTTGCGAAGTTATTCAATAGTTTTTATGCTGAAACTAAACTTATAAATCACGAATTTGAATCAACATATGCATCATTAGTGCTTGCAGTAAAAAATGTTTTAAGTCTTGGACTTGAACTTATTGGTGTTTCTGCACCAAGCGAAATGTAATCTTTATCTTTTAAAAATAAATATTAATGTATTATAATAATAAAGCATTCGAAAGGATTTATTAAATTATGAAAACAATGTTAGAGCACGCAATTGATTTTATTCATCGTGAAAACAATCATGAATTTTCTTTTTACGAAATTTTTGATTATGTCCAAGAAAAAATGCAAGATCAATGAAATGAAAAATTCGTTTCAGATAGTAACTCATTTGAATCTGTTAGAGAATTAAAAATGGGTGAATTATATAGAATAATGACAGTAGATCGTAGATTTGCAAGAACCGCTGATGGTAATTGAATTTCTAATGAAGCTAACTAAAAAAATAAAATAAAAAAGGTTAAAAAAGGAGTAATTATGGCATTAGTAAATGCAAAAGAAATGCTTAGAAAAGCTAAAGAAGGTAAATATGCAGTTCCTCACATTAACATTAACAACTTAGAATGAGCAAAAGCTGTACTTCTTACAGCTGAAGCTGAAAAATCACCTGTTATTGTTGCAACAAGTGAAGGTGCTGTTAAATACATGGGTGGATTTGATGTGGTAGCAGGAATGGTTTCAGGTCTTATGAAAGACTTAAACATTACAGTTCCAGTTGCTCTTCACTTAGATCATGGTTCATACGATGGTGTTTTAAAAGCTATTAAAACAGGTGTTTATACATCAGTTATGTTCGATGGATCACACTTCCCATTTGAAGAAAACTACGCAAAAACAAAAGAATTAGTAGAACTTGCTAAGGCTAACAACATGTCATTTGAAGCCGAAGTTGGAACAATTGGTGGTGAAGAAGATGGTATTGTTGGTGATGGTGAATTCGCTGATCCAAAAGAAGCTAAAATGATGGCTGACTTAGGAATTGATGTTCTTGCAGCTGGAATTGGAAACATCCACGGTCCATACCCTACATCATGAAAATCACTTAGCTTTGAAACTCTTTCAGAAATTTCAGCAGCTGCTGGAATTGGAATCGTGCTTCACGGTGGAAGCGGAATTCCTACAGATCAAATCAAAAAAGCTATTAGCTTAGGAATTACAAAAATTAACGTTAACACAGAACTTCAACAAGCAAACCACAAAGCTTTAAGAGAATACATTCTTAGTGGTAAAGATCTTGAAGGTAAAAACTTTGATCCAAGAAAACTTTACAAACCAGGATATGACGCAATGTGTGAAACAGTTAAAGCTAAAATTCACGAATTTGGTTCAAATAACAAAGCTTAATAATTTTAAATTTAACTAGAACTAATGGTTCTAGTTTTTATTTTGCTTTTATAGCAAACACTTTAAAGTTAAGGGTGCAAAATGGAGAATATACCTAGCAAATAGGCATAAAAGAGTTTTTAGGGAGCTAATTAAATGTTCATAGTTAAGTACAAAAGAATACCACTACTTTATAGTAGTGGTATTTACTTATAAACCTATTTTACAGTGTTATTTGACTTGTTTTCTAAGAATTTAAAGATACCATCACGATAATATTCATATTGAATTTGAGTAAGTTGAATCAATTTAGGAAGCCCTAATTTTAAATCGTTCACGAATTCATAGAAGGATTTTATTTTGGTTGAAATTTCTTTTTGTTTATGTAAAGGAATAATGGGTATATCTATATTTCTAATATCTGTCATTGAAATAGCAGGAATAGCTCCGTCATCTTTGCTAATTAATAAAGAATTTATGTTGTTAGTTAAGTAGAAGTAGATAAATAAAGGATCAAATTCTTTATTAGTTTGAATAGATACGCAAGAGTTACCTAATCAGAATTTATCATTGATGTAGTTAGTAGCACCTGCATTAACACCTCTTATTGAAATAAGAATATTTTCGCCTTCTCTATTATATTCATTGTGATAACCAGAATTATTTCTCCCACCATTGTAAAATGGATAAATAAATTCTTCTGAACGATCTTGTGCTTTAATGAATTGTCCAGAACTCATCTGTGCACAATTTGAAAGTTTAGCGATTAAATAGATTGTCTTATTGAATATAAATTCAATAATTTTAATTAATCCGCTCTCTCTCTCTCTCTCTCTCTCTCCAATACCTTTATTATCTATAATTCCAGTTTCAAGGTATTTGAAAATTGCATCTCGATAATACTCGTATTGCTGTTGCCTTTTAGCTTCTTCAGCAGGTAGACCAATATTTAAATCTTTACAAATAGATTCAAAATTATCAAGAACTTTAACTATTTTTTCTTGAGTTCGAATTGAGGGGATTAAAACTGTTAATGAAGATAAAGATGTCTTTTTGAGCCCCGGTATTCCACTACCTTGAACCAAATTGAATATTTTATCTTGATTAGATTTTAAATAGAAAAATAAGAATCTATTCAATATCTGTTTAGAAGTGACTTTTAATGAATAACAATGGGATCCTTGGTAAAAATCTTCATACATTCATTGAACATAACCAGCATTTGATCCGCCTTGACTTACAATGATTGTATTTTTAATATTATTAAAGTTTTTAGCGTTAGAACTTTTGTTAATACCACCATTCATATATGGATATAACCCATTTTCTGAAATATCTTCTTTAGAAGGTTGTTTACCAATATTTATTTCTGCGATTTCGCTTAATTTTTTGCTAAAAAAATTAATGTCGTTTGACAAATTGTTATTTGATAACAATTTGTCTCTATAAAATCTATATTGCTCGTCCCTCGCCTTCAGCTCCGCCTTCAGCTCCGCTGAATACTCGGTAAATTTATCAAGAATTTCAACTATTTTGTTTTGAAGTTCTAAAGGAGGAAGAGGAAATGACAAGGTATTAATTATGTGTGAATTTATATTATTTATTGTTGTAGAATTAAGTGAAAAAGATAAATGATCTTTAAAAATATTAGAATTTAAAACATAATACAAGTATTTATTATTTAATAATTTGCTTTTAGTTCTAATCGCAGCAATAAAACCGCCAAAAGGAATATTTAAATCTTCATTTACATAAGCAATTTTCCCTACATGTGTTTTAGAACCAGAACTTATGCACATTAAAATATCATCTTTTGATGCTTTTTTATTATCTGGTATATTAACATTTTTGTTAATAAGTTTCATATTGCTTAAATCAAGATTAGAGTTATTTAATAATATGTTATCAGCTCTTATTATTGGAGTACCATCTAGATCTTGTGTTTCTTCGGATTTTTTATAAGTTAATCCTCTTACGAACACTGCATAATCTTGGAATTTTACTTTTTCGAAATTATTAATAAATAATCCTTCAAATAACTTCATTATTCTTCACCTTCAAGTTCAGCAATGATTTTATCAATTTCGCTACGTAAAACAACTTGACGAGCAACAATTTCTTTAAG
Source organism: Mycoplasmopsis gallinacea (assembly GCF_012220205.1). Lineage (NCBI taxonomy): Bacteria > Bacillati > Mycoplasmatota > Mycoplasmoidales > Metamycoplasmataceae > Mycoplasmopsis > Mycoplasmopsis gallinacea. The sequence goes on from NZ_CP047225.1 coordinate 545,448, forward strand.
TTCCGCGTTAAGTTTTTTAATATCAATAGCTTCTTTTGTATCTTCTTTTTCAACATATGAATTTACAGAAAGATTGTAATCATTATCTCTAATTTGGTCATATGAAGCAATTTTAACAAAGTTTTGTAAGTCCTTTCTTTTGTTGTATAAATCTAAAATATGTGCGATATTTTCATCTGTAAGCTTGTTTTTCTTAGATTTTTTAACAAAGAAACTTGAAGCGTCAATGAATGTGACATCAGTATCTTTTCTATTCTTTTTAAGTACTAAAATGCAAGTTGCAATTCCTGTTCCAAAGAATAAATTATCAGGAAGTTGGATAATTGAATCTACAAAGTTATTGTCAATTAAATATTTACGAATTTTTTGCTCAGTTCCACCACGGTACATAATTCCAGGAAAACAAACAATAGAAGCGACTCCTTCTGAGGATAAGTTGTTTAAAGCATGAAGCACAAAAGCTCAGTCAGCTTTTGATCTTGGAGCAAGCACCCCAGGACCTGTAAAACGAGGGTCATTAATTAAAGTTTTATCATTTTTATCATTTCAACTAATTGAATATGGAGGGTTAGAAACAATTACATCAAAGAATGTATTTCATTCTTTTGGATGTGTTAAAGTATCGTCACAGTAAATGTGAAACTTGTCAAAATCCATATCGTGAAGGAACATATTCATTCTGCAAAGGTTGAATGTTGTAACGTTAATTTCTTGTCCAAAAACACCGCTTGTGATATTTTTAGCTCCTAAAATCTTCACTGCTTGTAAAAGGAGTGAACCTGAACCAGCACACATATCATAAACATTTTTAACTTGTTTTTTATCTCCAATTGCTAATTTAACAAGCAAGTTACTTACTTCTTGAGGTGTAAAGTATTCACCACCACTCTTACCTGCATTTGATGCATACATACCCATTAAATATTCGTAAGCATCACCAAAAACATCAATTGAATTATCTTTTAAGTTTCCAAGGTTCATGCTTTGAATCCCTTTTAAAAGCTTCACAAGGATATTATTTCTTTTAGGAACTGTATCACCTAATTTGTTGTTATTTACGTCAAAATCTTGGAAAAGACCTTTGAAATCATCTTCACTATCTTTCCCTCTTGATGATTGTTCAATTGAATCGAAAATTCTTTTTAAAGTTTCGTTTAAATTTTCGTCATATTCTGCGTTTTTAACAACATTAGCAAAAAGGTCTTTGCTATCAATGAAAAACCCTATTTCTCTTGCTATTTCATTTTTAGCTTTTTCAGGAATTTGACCTTGATATTTTTCATAATCAAAATCTGAATCACCAGCTTCAGCTTGTCTATTGCTGAATTCTCTGACCATTTTTTCAGAAAGGAAACGGTAAAACATTGCACCAAGCACGTAGTTTTTAAAGTCTCATCCATCTACACTTCCTCTAAGCTCATCAGCTATTTTTCAAATGCTTGTATGTAATTCATTTCTTTCTAATTCTTTTTTGTTATCCATAATTTTCATCTCCTAAGATACTAAAATATTTAATATAAATATTTTACCTTATTTATTAGTCTTTAACTTCCTTATATTGTTCATTTGAATTTTTAAAACAAAACAATTGGTTTATTTTTCGAATTTCAAACACACAAATTACAAACACACCTATAAATAAGCAACATTTGTAATTAAGGTAAGAAATTCAGAGTAAAAAAAGGTTTCCCACTTGCAGTATAAAAGTTATGCTACCAACTGAGAAACAAAGAATTTTTAGACCTTTTCCACTTACTAGTATAAATTTATTTAAATAATCTCTTTTCCAAGTTAAGGAATCAAAAAATTCAAATACATCTAGAAAATAGACATATTTGAATTTTTCATAATCTTATTTACAATGAAAGGAATTTAATTTTCAGCTTTATTTTCAAAGTATTTTTTTACAATTGGTGCTACTTTTTGTCCATAAAGCTCAATTGCTTTTAAAGTGTCTTGATGCGGCATAGATCCAACTGGGAGATGAAGCATAAAGCGATCAAGTTCAAGACCTTCCATAATTCTAATTATTTTTTGAGCTACTTTTTCGGGGCTACCTGCAAAAATTGCTCCTTGTAAACTTGTTTCATTATCATATTGTTCTCTAGTTAATTCTCTTCAATGATCACGATCTTTTGCAATTGAATCTACTAATTCTTTAGTTGGAATAAAGTAATTATCTTTGGCTTTTTGATCATTTTCTTCAATTCACCCTCAAGAATGAGCAGCTATTTTCATATCTTTTGGATCATGTCCAAAAGATATTCAAGCTCTTTTGTAAATATCTACTAATGATTTAAATCTAAGTGGGTCTCCACCGATTGTAGCAAAGACAATTGGAAGACCTCTTTTAGCAATATTGACTACTGAAACTGGGTTTCCACCAGTAGCTACTCAAATTGGTAATTTGTCTTGAGTAGATCTAGGATAAACACCTTTGCCATATACTGAATGAGTAAGATTTCCATGTCATACTAACTTTTCATTATTATTAATTTCAGTAAGCATATCAAGTTTTTCTTCAAAAAGAGCATCGTAATCTTTAAGACTATAACCAAAAAGTGGGAATGATTCAGTAAAAGAACCTCTTCCAACCATAATTTCGCTTCTACCATTACTTAAAGCATCTATTGTTGCAAAGTTTTGATAAATCCGAATTGGATCTGATGATGAAAGAACAGTAACCGCACTTGTAAGGCGAATGTTTTTGGTTTTTGCAGCACCAGCTGCAAGAACAATTTCAGGAACTGAAACAGCAAAATCTTCTCTATGGTGCTCTCCAATTCCATAAATATCTAAACCTACTTTATCAGCAAGTTCAATTTCCTGCACTAAGTTCTGAATTCTTTCTGTATGTGAAATAGCTTTATTTGTATTTTGCAATTTGGTAGTTTCACCAAAAGTTGAAATTCCTAATTCAATTTTTTTCATAATTTACCTCTTAAATTTATTTATTATTTTGTCAATTTTCTTTTGATATTTGTTAATAAGTTCCTTATCTGAAAGCTTCTTATTTTTGTCTAAATTTAACCCATTAATTTCTAGAGTTAAAACCTTTTTAACTCTTAAAAATTTTCAGATTTGTTTAAGTCAATTTCGTGCTGAAGATCATTTGTATCAAGTTTTTTTAAAACCTCTGGTGGTTATAATCAATACATCTAAATGAGTTAAGTTTCCCTTATTTTGTGAGTTAGGAAAATCACTGTAATTAAATGTTTCTTTAGCAACTAAAATTGAATCTAGAAAGTTTTTTACCACTGGAGATGGACTAAAATTAATTTCTGGAGTGAAAATAATTAATTTATCAGTTTCTCTAAGAAGGTTTATTCACTTTAGTGAATCAACTAAATTATAGTAATTGTGAGCATTATTTGAGTTTAAAATTGTACCAACATGAGTGTCATTTAAATCAATTTCTGTAATTTGAGAATTTCCACTTTTTCTTAAATATTCTTTTTTAATGTAATTCATAAATTGATTTGAAATTGAAGTTTCATTTTTACTAATTAGTCCATTTAAAAATAGTATCTTTTGCACAAAAAACTCCTTTTTGTTATTTTTTTAAGTTAAAAATGCATTTTTTCATTTCCACAAATAATTATAAGACTAAAAAAATAAAAGTCAAATATTTTTTAGCAATCAAAGTGCTCAACTGATAAAAATAACATTTATGGAACAAACTTTTTCATATTTTTCCATAAAATGACAGAATTTTTTATTCTAGCACCCTATATTTGTCAATTTCTCTTTATTTCAGGTGTCATTTTGCGCAAAAAGAAGAAAAAAGGGCGTTTTTTCAATCAAAAAATGCATTTTCTTTTTAATGTGGATATTTTCCCTGGAAATATCTGCTCTAAAAAAAAAAAAAAACTTAAAGTAATATAATTTAAATGTAAATATATAAAAGTAAATTTTTCCCCTAAATGAATAGAAAAAAATACATTTTTAAAAAATTTTATATATTTCAAAGAGGTACATAATGATTAGAGCAAAAAGAAACAAACTTTTAAAAAGTCTTTTAGTTTTTAGCGTTTCGCTTGTTACTGCTGCTATAGCTACCTCGTCAATTTATTTAACGAGACAAAAAAGCGATGTAGATAAACAAAAAGGAATAGAAGATGAAATTGTGACGCCCACATTAGTTGATGGTGTTTTAATTTTAATTAAACCTGAAAATAGATCACTTGGAGATCAAAACATTGAACAAATTCAAAAAACAACAATTAACTTAGTTACATTACTTCCTAATGAAGAAAAGAAAGTTCTTGTAAGTTTTGAAATTGAAACAACTAAAAATGAAGAAGTAACAATGGATATTTCAGATAGAATTCCTGAAAATTATGAAATTGATCCCGAATTAAACAAAAACTTTGAAGGATCAAAAATTGTTGTTAAGATTGGTCAAGTAAATGAAATTTATCTTAAAGAAATTAAACCTATTCCTACAACTGTTTTTGAATTCTATAACGGAGAGAATAAAATTGGTTCTTCTGTTTCGTTTACAATTGCAGATAAAGAAGAGTTAATTAGACAATATAAAACTCAAATTCCTGAAGGATATAAACTTAAAACTAACCAAGATGGTGAAACTGTAGAACCTGAAATTAATTTAGGAGAGCTTAATAAAATTCAAATTGAGCCAATTCATAAAGAATATAGAACTACAATCATCTATAAAGATAAACAAGATAATGTTATTCATACACAAAAAGATATTATCACTTTAGATGATGCTAAAGTTAACCCTAGAAATTATTTACCACAAGGTTATGAGTTTCTTGAAGATGCTCAGCAACCACAAAGTGTTGCTGAACTTAATGCTGGTAAAACATATACTTTCTTGATTAAAAAGACTGTAAAAGTACATAGCACAGTTATAATTTATCAACTTGATGGTGTGCAAAAGGCAACACACACTTTCACAACTTATGGTGATAATAGTTCTATAACACTTGAACAACTTAAAAAATTCAAACCAAATAATTTAGAAATTAAAAAAGATTATAACCCTTCTTCAATTGTTATTGGTAGTTCAAATAATGTTGTTCCACTTGAGAAACCTAGATTGAAAAACACTACTAGATTGATTTTTAAAGAAAAAGATCCAGAGAAAGTGATCCAAGATATAAGTGTTACTGAATTTGAAGATGTACAAATTTCACTTAGTTCATATATTCCAAATGGTTATAAATTAGTAGAGGGTGCTTCATCTGATATTCGAAGAGGACAAGATAATACCTATTTTGTAGAACTTATTGAAAAACCTAAACCTAAACCAGAACCAAAACCTGAGCCTACTCCGATTGTTCCTAAAGAAGAAAAAACTCCAGAAATTAGTGAGATTATTTCTGAAGGTGGAACACTTATTAATCCTGAAAGTGAACGTTATGATAAACCAACTACAATGCCTAACGTTGAAAGAGGTGCAATTTCAGGAGAGCTTTTACAAAGCCAAAAAGCTAAAATACAAAGCATTAAAAATATTCTTTCTAAATTATCTTCTGATCCAAATTACAAATTTAATGCAGATGATTTAAGACCTATTTACGATACTTCTAATCTTTCATCAGATGATGCTAATTTATTCTTTGAGAGATTATCTAAACTTCTTAATGGTGCAACTTTAAAAGAATTAGGAACATATAGTGCATTCCCATATCCAGATTTAACGGCTGAACAGCAAAAAATTAGTTTCCAAAGCATGATGAATGCATATTTAAAAAACGCTGATGAATACTTCGCTAAAGGACAAATTTTAGTATTTGGAACAGATTTTACCAACCCATACCCAAGATGAGGTTTTGCTTCAGATGATGATAACCCAGCTTATGTAAGACAAAAAGAACTTGCTAAAAAACGTGGTTTTGCTTACAGTGGTACAAATGCAAAATATGGAAGAAATGGTGATCAACTTGCTAAAGGTGATTATCCAGGATGAAGCAAAAAAATAGTAATTGATAGAAAATACTATTCAAACGGAAAACCTCCTGTTTGAAAAACTGATTCAAGTGGAAGACAATGAATTCCTGATGGCGGAATTTCTGTTTGAGAATATACACCAAATGATGATAACTTCGAAGGGCTTAAACAAGGTAAACAAAAAATGGCATTTATGGATGCTTCTAACCCTAATGCTGTTAGAGATATCATTACCTTTTTAAAGAAAAACCCAGAAATCACTGGTTTATTTATCAAAAACATTGGTACAAAAAATCCAGATCAAGATATTACAGATATTTTAAGAAATATTCCAAGTCAAATCAAAAACTTATCATTAGGATTTGATACTCAAAAAATTCTAGGACTTGGAGAACTTAGAAACAAAACATTTACTCAAGTTGAACTTCTTACAAGCCTTAGAAATGCAGATGATAACATTGGTGATGCATCATTACCTAGATATAACTATGGATGAGGAATTGATCCAATTGCATTCCAAAATGTTTCTTATGTAGCTCATGATTGAACAGCTACTAAAGGGTGAGATAATCAAGGATCATCATCTGTTTATTATGGACCAATTCAATTTAATGTTATTCGTCCAGGTAAAGATACAAGCTGAGATGATGTGAAAAAAGGATTTGATTTAGTTCTTGATACCAAAAAAGATTGAAGAGTATTTAATGGTCAATTTGGTGATCAAGGTTACCCGATCAAAATTGATCTTTCAGAAACCCAATTTACTTCACTTAAAGAAATTAATCTTAGAAAACACAAATTTAGAGTTATTAAATTGCCTTCAAGTGGTTCAAAATTCACTTTAAATATTGCAGATTTAGGTAAAGCTCAATACAGCACAATCTTAGCTGCTTGAGGACCAACAGAAAAACCTAAAATTCTTTTCGGAGATGAAAGAACAAATCAAGTTTATTTAAAAGGAACTCTTTCAGATCTTAGATCTGGAGGTAAATGAGTGCCTGAATTACAAGCTCTTTTAATTGGTATGAAAAACATTGGAACTGTCAAAACAATTATTGTAGATAGTCAAGATGTTCTAAATGTAATTAAAAGCTCAGGAGCATGAGATTCTTCATTCACAATTAAATTAGCTTCAGAAAGCAATTCAAACCAAGGAGGTTTTGATTTTGACTAATACTAACACAATTCCCCAACGCAAGATTTTTAGTCAACAAATGGTTAAGAACATTTACAAAAACTTAATTTTATTAATTCTTTTTGTAGGTATTTTATTTACATTATTTACATTTTCAAACTATGTAGGTAATGATATTGTCAATGCAAAGTCAAACGATGTCTTTGTAGGCTATGAAAATCTATTCAATTTATCAAACCCAGTTTTTAAAAGCAGAAACTTTGCAATTATTTTTAATTTCACTATATTAATAACTGCATTTATTTATGGTGTCTATAGTGGTTATCGAGTTTGAAGACACTCTTTAAAAAATACCTATAGTTATGCTTTTTCAGTAGTTTTTGTAATTGTTGCTATTGCTTCAATTATTCTCTTAGCTATTGATCCAATTAATTATGAAACTGATCCGCAAAACTTAATTATCAAATCTGTACCAATTATTGTTTTATTACTTATTAATTGTGTATTTGAGTTTCTTTTATTTAATAACAAAAGAAAAATTTCACCTTCAACAATGCTGCTTAATGTTTCATTTTTTGCATCAGCACTTTTAAAATTAGTTTTAACTCTTATCGGTTTTGTTCTTCTTTATTTATTTGTTTCTGATGTTAAAGTTAGTGCAAATGAAAAAGCAATTGATTATCTTTTCTTTTCAGTGAAAAATGAAATGTTTAAAAAGATCGATTATGCTTTAAATACTAATGCAGGTGGATTAAGTTTCTTATATCATTTTGTGTTAATTACCATTGCACTTGCAGCGATTTTCTTATCAATTTATCCATATTTCTTTGGATCATATCTATTAAATAGAAGAAAAAATATTTATAAAGATTTAACTAAAATTGCTTTAGTTTCTTCATTTGCAGTTCTTATTTTCGCCTTAGCAAATGTAACTAAAAGTATTGAGCAATCAAGTTTTGTTGTTAAAAATAGCATTTCTCACATTGGTTATTTATCATTTAGTGCAGTAGCTGTTGTTATTATTGGAAGCTACATTGCAATTACAAAGTTTTTCAAAAATCAATTAAACCATTACAACATTGATAGTTTCTTACTTGCTTTAGCTTTACTTATCCCATTTAGCATTGCAATTATTTTAAGAACCATTAATTTTGACAAATTTAACAATTACATTATTTTAGTTTTACTTTCATTATTTGTTTTAGTTTTATTTGTGTACCAAAACTTTAACAAAACAACATTAAATAAAAATAATCACACTATTTTTGCAATATCTTTATTACTACTTAGTTTAGGAATATTCTTTGAAGTAGTAGATGCATTTATGATTGAAAAAGGAAATCACTTACTTTCATCAATTTTCATCTTAATTCATCTTTCAGATATTTTATTGATAACTAATTTAGTTTTCATTTTTGGACTTGTAATTACAAGACTTTATGGATTATTCAAACTATTTTATTTCATCAAAAAAGTAGCATCAAAAAAATTAAAATTAAAAAATGTTAACTAAGGAGGTTTTCAATGCCAATTTTCAAAAGAAAAACTAAAACACTTGCACCTGAAGTCCAAGCATATCATGACATGATATTCAAAAATTATCATAATGCTAAAGCTGATAAATTCATTTCTAATGAAGCTTTTATCAATCAAGTTCTTATTATTGCTAACTTAAATAAAAAAGATGAACTTTGAAAAAAATACTACCACCAAGGATATGAGCAATTTATAAACAAAAACGAAATTCGCTTTAAAAATTTCGTTTTAACCTACGAAAGAGACTTGCGTTTTGATTTAAATAATTTAGTCCCAACTATTAAGAACGTAACAAATCCAAAGGTTATTACCTTTAACTTTGCAAATTCAGATCTTGAAGCTGAAGCTGCATTATTAGAATGTTTCAATAAAGTTCTTGTATCGTTTTTAGAACAAGGATACAATGTTGAAATATTCCCTGATGTGATTTTAACTTTTGATAAAAATTTAGATAAACTTACTGTTTTATTTAGTGAGAATTTTGTAACAAATGCACATCAAGAAAATTAAATCGAAACTTGTTAGTTTATCCAAATTAATGAAAATCGTTGAATCAAAGAAAAATATTACTTTGATTGACATTTTAAAATTATCAAAAAGAATCAGTATTTATTATGAAAGGGCAATTCAATCAAAAGATATTGTGCAAACACTTTTAGAAGATCACAATGTTGATTCCCCACTTTTAGATTTTAGTGCTCTTGTGTCGGAAAAAAGCTTTTTTAACAAGTTTAAAAAAGTCGCAGCTAAAAAAACCATTTGAGTTTATGTAACTGAAGAAGAAAAATATTCAACTAACTCATACTTTAAACACGAAAAATCACTTCAAGAATTTTTCAAAGAAGGTGATTTAATGATTGCTATTGGAGCTAGAGCAATTAATTTTGCTACCCAAAACGGTTATCCAATTCTTTTTAAATCAGAAACTAATGATTTAGATCGCCTTGCTAACACCCTTCCAGCTTTAATCGAAAGTTACTATCAAAATTATGGATTCCATAACCTTAGATTTGTGCTTAACTCATCAAAAGTTAAAAATTCATATTTAGATGTGCTTCCAATGGAAACGTTGAATTTTAACTTAAATGTTAAAAATCTTGATTTAGAAGCAACTATTGATATTAAGAAAATGAATATCTACCCAGATATTAAAGAATTTATTGAAACTGAAATGATTGCTTATCTTACTTACATTTTCTATACTTTGCTTAATGAATCAGCTTTAATTTACTTAAAATACAAACTTGTTGCTCAAAACCAAAAAATTAACGATCTTGAGAAAAAATTCAAACAAACTAAGCTTTATATGCTTAGAGGAAAACGTGAATTAGAAATTGAAGAACTTTCTCTTTTAAGTAAGAAAAAAGACTTGCTACATGAAAAAGGAGAAACAGTTAATGAATAAAATTACATTAAAATTTGTCTCTGAATCTTTTGAAGTTTCAAAAATGCAAATTACCAAATTAGAAATCAACAACGATCTAAAAGATTACTGAGTGACATTTAAACCAAATTCAGTAGCAAGTTTAAGAAAAGGATTTTTAAAAATCACTTTTAAAGATGAATCTAGCTCAAAAGAAAAAGTTCGCTATTTAATTTTAAATAATCCATTTTTGATTTATTTAGATAATCAAATCGAACTTAGATACAAAGGTAAATTACAATTTTACATCCACCAAAGTTTTGACAAAGCAAGCTTAAAAACAATGATTAAACAACTCAAAGAGAAAAAGAATCAACTTAATTTAATTAAGGCTTACCAAGAAAATAATATACATTTTTATGACAGCTTTGAAGCTTCTAAATTAAATGATGAAATTTTCTATCAAAGCGCAGTTCTTAACTTTGAACTTATCAAGGAGGAAAAATAATGAAATGCAAAAAAACTAAATTATTTTTAGGTTCATTAGCTCCAGTTGTTATTTTTCCTACTATTTTAAGTCTTTCAGCCACTGGTGAAGCTGGAGCTAATGGTAATAATCCTTCAGATCCAAATGCCCCAAGCGAACCAACTTTAGATCCAAAATTTGATACTTTCGGTGATGAAGTTAATAAAATTACTAAAAGCAAGCTTTCAACATTAATTGATGATAAGATTTTAGAATTTAGAAGAAAAGCTCAAGATCTTGTTAAAACTTCAGCTGCTTCTTCAAATGATATTATCAAAGGAATTTACCTTCAAAAAGTTGCTGATTATTTAGAAAATAATCGTGACAAAATTTTAGAAAACCCAACAGAATATGGTTTAAATATTGTTTATCCAAAAATCATTTCGTTAAATAAAGATCTTTACACAACTACTGTCATTTATGAGGGAAATGAATATACCAACATTAAATTTGGACTTACAGCTTCATATCCTTCAGATGAAATTATCCCAAGTGCAACTGAAGACAAAAGTCTTAATACAACAGATTTAAGCACTCTTAGAGAGAAAACTTATACCTATTATGATAATTTAACTTCAGAATTTGAAGATGTTTTTGCTAATGCTAAAGACATTCCAACACTTGCATCTAAAGAAAGTGGAAACGATAATAATAGAGATATTACAAAAATTTCTTATGATTCTGATCATAATGGAATTAACATTTCACTTCCAGAAGGATACAAATCGTGAGATGAATATATCCGTTCAAAAGTTGTTAAACGTTTTACAGCTTTTGACTTACTTCAAAACTCTAGTGACGAAGAAGAAGAGCAAGATGATCCATATCCACCTATTACTGATGAAGAAAAGCCGAATGATCCGCTTGAAGAATCAGAGCTTAGATTCGTACCTCAACTTCCCCCAATTCTTAAATATGAATTCTTTGATTTATACAAAGACAAAATTCAAAGTGAATCTAAATATCAAGAATTAGTATCTGAAAGTTCAAAAGATATCAATCGTTTTAATAACAGTTTTTACTTTGATAACCCAATTTTCACAAGATATGAATATAAAATCGAATCATTAGCAATTGAAAATATTACAGAAAATTCTGTTTCTAAATCTGTTTTAGTAGCTAATGTAAAAATTATTGATTCATTAAATGTTGGTAATACACGTATATATAAAACTACTTTTGAAATACCAGCAGATAAAGAAACATCTTTAAGTAGAGAAGCTGCAAGAAACTTAATTGCTGCCACATACAAAAGATTTTATGATTCCCTTGGAATTGGTGAAAGAATTCAAATTAAAAGACTTGGAAACAAAAGTTTAGTTACAACTGTTTACAATATGATTGTTGCTTCAAATAATTTAATTAAACCATCAGAAGCAAATGATAAATTTGAAACTAAATATTTTGACTTAATTAAAAAATACAAGTATCTTCAATACAATCTTGTAGGCGAAAATCGTAAGAACATTCTTCCTGAAGGAGAATATCGGAGAGAACTTCTTAACCTATTTTTAGGTTCTCTAGATCGTTTAACATTTAGTGTTAATAAATCAGAATTAAACAATAACCAAAGTGCAACTGGATATGGATACTTTGAATATTTAGTAGTAACATACAAAAAACTTGCTTTAAAACTTAAAGAAATTATGGATGAAACAAGAATGAGCATTGTTAAGTCAAACTTTAAAGCATTTAATTTAGACTTAAATGTTTTAGAACAAGGGTTTAAAACACTTAATGATGATTTAGATCTTATTAGTGGAGTTGTAAATTCAAGCAGCTTTAGTATTGAGAAAAAATTTGATCATTATGTAAATATTTTGGATCAGCTCCAAAAAACACTTGTAAATCTTAGTATTTTAACTACTAAAGAATCACTTGATCCAGAACAAACAAAAAGTGATGGAGATAACCCAAGCAAAAAATTTGTGAAAGCTTATAATGAGTTAAACGAGACTAAAGCAATTGCTAAAGAAACTAAAAAAACAACTACATCTCAAGTTATTGGTGGTATTTTTAGTTTCATTGGTCTTGTCTCTTTAATTAGCTGAGCTATCTTAAAATTATCAAAAAATAAAAAAATCAAATTAAGTAGAAAAAACAGCATTATCTTACTTAGTGTATCTACTTTAACTTTCATATTAGGAATTACTTTAATTATCCTAAGCTTAATCGGAGGAATTTTATAATGAAAAAACCAATTATTACAGCGATATTTGACTATGTCGTAGAGTTAAGTGGAAAATTTAATTATGCACAAAATCAAATTTTCCAGCTTAAAAATGAAAAGCAAAATACACAAATGATGCTTATTTCTGCTACTGAAAATCGTGCTTTTTGTCTTGCTAACCAAGGTCTTAGTGAAGTTGTGATTGGATCTGAAGTTGAACCAATTCCTTTTAGTGATGTAGTTAAGACTCCAAGCGATATTTATGGAAAAATCATCAACATTAATGGAGATATTCTTTATCCTGCGTCAGCAAAATACTCAGGAACATATTTAGAAGCAAGCCACAACATTTTTAATAGCAATAACACCCTTTTAGATTATGAGCCACTTAAAGAACAACTTTACACAGGGTACATTAACATCGATTTACTTATTCCAATTGGTAAAGGTCAAAGAGAACTTATCATCGGAGATCGTAAAACCGGAAAAACCCACATTGCTTTAAATACTATTATTAACCAAAAAGACCGTAATATAAAGTGTGTTTATGTTGCAATTGGTCAACAACAATCACAAATTGCTGCTGTGTATAAAATCTTAAAAGAACATGGAGCAATGGATTATACCGTTATCATTGATGCTTCTTCATCAAATCCATATGAACAATTTTTAGCTCCTTATGTTGGAATGGCACACGCTGAAAATATTTCAATGAATGATGATGTGTTAATCATTTTTGATAATTTAACTAACCACGCTAATGTTGTGCGTGAAGTTGCTTTATTAATTAACAAACCAGTTGGGAAAGAAGCTTTCCCTGGTGATATGTTCTACAACCACTCAAAATTACTTGAAAGAAGTGGGAAATTTAGAAACAGAAAATCAATTACAGCACTTCCAATTATTCAAACAGTTGAAAATGACATTACTTCATTAATTGCTTCAAACGTTATTTCAATTACTGACGGCCAAATCGTTACAAATAGTGAACTTTTTGCTCTTGGTAAAATCCCTGCTGTTGATATTGATTTATCAGTTAGCCGGATTGGTGGAAATGTCCAAAAATCATACATTGCTCGTGTAGCTTCTGAAATTGGAAAATTATATAAATCATACAAAAGACAAATTAAACTTGCATCATTAAAATACGATTTAAATGATGACATTAGCCAACTTATTTCAAATGGTACTTTAGCTGAAACAATGTTTATCCAAAAAGGAATTTCTAGCTATTCTGAAAAAACAATGTTTTTAACTTCTAAATTAATTACTTGAGGAACTTTAATTGGAGTTAAAGACATTCAACTTGCTTTAAAATTTGTTAACTTATTTATTGAAAAAGATAGCCTTGCTAAAGAAATTTTTAACAACCTTATTAACAATAAACAAAGAAGTGATTCACTTGCTAAAAACTTCTTTAAATTTGCTTTAAATGAATTTTCAAAATTTAATAATTTAAATTGAAACATTCAAGTTAGTGAAAGTTTTGCACCACTTGATAAACAAATTCTTGTTTCAATTTCAAATGAAATTAAGGAGAGTAAATAATGAGTGCAAAAATTACTAAAATCTGATCTGATGTTGTTGAAGTAACTTTTAAAGATGAAGTGCTTCCAAAAATTAATCACGTTTTAACTACAGCTGATAATTCATCATCACTTCTTGTTAAAAAGATCATTAATGATTCACAACTTTTAGCTATTATTGTTGAAAGTAATGAAAATTTAGTTATTAACCAAGAAATTATTTCAACTGGAAAATCATTTATGGTACCAGTTGGTGCAAAATCCAAAGGGCAAATTTTCAATATTTTAGGAAAATCGTTAACAAGTGATAAAAAAGATTTCACTTTTGTTGAGATGGACTCTACCATTGTTAATAATTCAGATTATTCATTTGAACCAGTTATTTTAGAAACTGGAATTAAAGCTATTGACTTTTTCATTCCAATTTTAAAAGGAGCTAAAGTTGGTATTTTTGGTGGAGCTGGAGTTGGTAAAACAGTTTTAATGAAAGAGATGATTTTCAACCTTTCAAAAAACCAAGAACGAACTTCATCAATTTTCATTGGTGCTGGTGAGCGTTCAAGAGAAGGGGTTGAACTTTACAATGATCTTAAAGAATCTAACTTAATGGATAGCTCAAGTATGTATATTGCTCAAATGAATGAACGTGCTGGAGCTAGAATGTCAATTGTACCAATTGGAATTACAGCTGCTGAATACTTAAGAGATAAAAATAAAGAAAATGTTCTTTTATTTATCGACAACATTTTCCGTTTCTTACAAGCTGGAAGTGAAACTTCAGTTTCTCTTGATAAAAAAACCTCAATTGGTGGATATCAAGCGACTTTAAATACTGATATTTCACAAGTTGAAAATAGACTTTTCAGCAATGAAAATGGAGCTATTACTAGCTTCCAAACTGTCTTTTTACCAATGGATGACCTTTCAGATCCTTCCGCTGTTGCTGTTTTTAGCCACCTTAATGGTTCACTTGTGCTTTCTCGTGATGTAGCTTCTAAAAACATTTATCCAGCTTTTGATCCACTTGAATCAACTTCAAGTAGCGTGGATCCAACTATCATAGGTCAAAGACATTATGATGCTATCATGGCAACTAAAAAAATCTTACAAAGATATAAAGAACTTGAAGATGTTATCTTAATTTTAGGGATTGACGAGCTTGATGATGAATCAAAAATCATTGTTAAGAAAACCTTACAACTTCAAAACTTCTTTTCACAATACTTCTTCATGACTGAACATTTCACTCATGAAAGTGGTGTTTATGTGCCGCTTAAAGAAACTATTTCTTCAGTTGAAAGAATTTTAAGCGGTGAATTTTTAGATGTACCAGCTGAAAAATTCTTATACATTAAATCTATAGATGACATTTCTAATATTAAGGAGTAATTTATGAAAAAATCAATTTCATCAAAACTTCTTTTGTTACTTTTAGGAATGCCTTTGGTAGCTTTATCAGGTAGCTGTACAGAGCAACAAAGCGCTAAACCCAAACCTAAACCACAAAATCCAGGTGGAGAGCTTGTTGATCCTTCAAATGGTGGAAATTCTGAATCAGATGGAAAGGCTATTGTATATGAAGATCATGGCAACATGACTGGACCTGGTCTTTCAAATCAAACTAATCCACAAACTGGTAAATTAGAAATTCCAAATCCTACTATTTTACCTAAATACGAAAATGCTTTTGGTTTTAATGATAATACTCTTGAGTATCCAAACCCTGATCAAATTGGTCTTACAAATTACAATAAATATGAAAATATTTATTTAAAAGAACTTATAAATCACTTAAATATCGATAGCTATATGCCTGAATATGAAAAGTATGATCCAAGCTTTATTTCTAATTTTAATAACAAATCTAAAGAAACTTATCAGCCATTTTTTAGGGATGCTTTCTTGAAAAACTTTTCAGTTCCAGATCCAACTAATTCATTCTTGATTTTAAACCCATTACGTCACGATCTTAAACGTGCATATTATGATTCATATGCTAATGACCGTGGAAAACCAAGATATTTAGCTAATGAGCATTATAAAAATGCTGCTTTAGAAACTTTTGAGATTAAGTTTAATAACGTTAACACAGTAATTCAAAAAGGTAAAAGCGGAGACTTTAGAGGTCAATCAGAAGGTAGATTATTTAACGGAACTGGTTGAATTTTAGATTACGTACCAACTGAAGATGGCTCATATCCAACAAAATGATACATTGCAACAAACTTGCACGTTGTTATGCCTTTTAGAAAAGCAAACGCAAGTGGTGAGCCATATAGCAACCCTGCAAAAAACGCAGAAGAAGCTGAAAATTTAAGAAAATGAAATGTTCGTTATAATCAGATGCAAGAAGAATATGAAGCAGCTAAATTAAAAATGGAAGAAATTAAGCTTAAAACAGGTGAAAGTAGTAATGAATACCAAGCTTTACTCAATAAATATACCATTCCTGAAAATGCAACTCCTTCAGAATGAATTATTGAATATAACGAAGTTATTAAAGCTAAAAAAGCTGCTGAAGCTGAAGTGTGTGGAGAAACAGTTTCAATTACTTTAAACAAATTTAGAACTGATGTTCCTTTAAGAAGAGAACTTTCTCCTAATGATTGAGATCCTAGAATTGATTCACTCACTATTTTCCCAAATCAAGTAAAAATTGTTTATGCAGCAACTGACTTTTTAAACCAAAGTCCAAAAGATTATTTATCTTCAAATGATCCAAATTATAATTATGAAGAAATGGTTGATTTTGCTATTTTAGAAATTGATTTTGCAAAACAGCCAATTGATGAATGAGAAAAATCACTTGGATATAATCAAGTGGTAGCTGATGGAACAAAAACTTTCTTTAAAGTAGAAAGTGTTCAAAAATTAGCTGAAGATATGACTAATGATTATGCTGGTTCAAGAAGTTCGCTTAATTCAAAAATGGCTAACTACGATGTTTTAACTGATTATGACAGACTTGCTAGCGAAAAAGTTACGGTTCGTGATGGTGATGAAGAAAAAGAGGTAAGCAAAATCAACGTTAACTTTGTTGCTGTTGGATTCCCAAGAAGTGACACCGATTATGATTTAAATACTTCTTCTCTTGAAATGGACCAAAACCCACTTTATACAGCAAGTTTATGAACAAATAAACCTAGATCAAATGATAAAGGTGTAGTTGAATATGGACATTCGCTTTCTAAAAACTTTGCTTTTAGAAACTTTGTTAATAAACCAGGGGTTACTGATTTAACTATTACTTTACCTATTTTTAACCGTCAAAAAAATGAACCATTTAGCGTTGAAGTTTTTAGAGATCCAAAATCAAGCTACCAAAAAGATAAATATATTACTTATGGGCTTGGTTATATCCTTACCAATTGACAACCTATGGGTGGATCAAGTGGTAGTGCAATTAGAGATATTGATGGCAATATTTTAGCTGTTAACTTTGCCGGTGGTGATTCATTTGGTAATACTTTAATTAACCTTTCGCAAGCACTTAGAAGTAATGGTTATGATTATCAAGGTCAATATGGAAGATATAATCTTGAACAATATGACCTTATTTATGGTGGTGGTCAAAAACAAAAAACTTCATACCGTCAAGCTCTTGAAAAACTTTACGGTTCTAACTTTAAAACGAACTTATTCCCACAAGGAACAAGTGTAATTCCAGATAAATATAAATTCACTAAATAGGAGAGATATGAAATTTTTAAAACTGTCAAAAAAAATTGCATCATCAATTTTAGTTGTCGCTCCTATGCCGCTTATTTTAACTTCTTGTTATTCAACTGTTAATGAAGATAATTTAGATCATTCTGAAGATGCTTCAGTTTCATCAGCAATTGAAGTGCAAGTTAGTAAGTTAAAAGAACAAATTGTAGAAATTAGAACTCAAATTAACGAAGAAATTCAAAACTATAAATCTATCAATGATTCATGAGATTCAAAGGAAAAAGAACGCCAAAATATCTTAAGTCAAATTAGTGATGTTGAATCTCAATTAAGGCTTTCAAAAAGTAAATATGAAACACTTCAAAGTTATCTTAAAACAGAAATAGATAAGTTAGAAAAAGATAGCTCATTTAAAGCAAATGCTGCAGCAAAAGAACTGTTAAAAATAATTAAAGCAAATATTGATTTAACTGAAGAGGATTATGCAACAATTAATAATCTTAGCTTAGCTGAGAAAGTAAAAAGTGTTTATGAACTTAGTGCTCAGGTAAGAGATTCTCGTAGAAATATTGCACTCAAAGAAGGTGAACTTCAAACACTAAAAGAAGCATATAACAAAACAGAAGATTCAATTGTTTTAGATTATTACAACCTTAGCAATATTTGAATTAACACAGTTAAAAATATTAATGAAATTCGAAGAAAAGAGCTGGCTTTAAAAACTTTAAATAACCAAAGTGTTCTTAGTGGAAAAGACTCAAATTCTTTTGTTTTACAATTAAGAAATCTTGATCCTTTACCTACATTACCAGGAGATATTTCGCCAAGTGAACCAATTGAAGTTCCTGAAATTCCTCCAATTGTTAATCCAATTGACCCAGGTAATGAGCCTGAAGATGGAAGACCAATTGAAGTTCCTGAAGTGCCTGAAATCCCAATCAATTTCCCTTGATTAAAACAGGATTGATCAAAATTTAACAAGTATCCTTCTGAAGAGTTTATGGCTAAATTTGAGCCTTTAAAATCTCAAGCAAGAAAAGAATGAATGTATGAAGAAATTTGAAAAAGAACTTTTTCATTTAAATATAAAATTCAGGAAAAAGAAGGTTCAATGCCATTTGAGCCTGTAACAGGAACATCTTGAATTATCGACTACCACAAATATACAAATGCTCCAAATAAATACAAAATATTTATGGCAACAAACTTACACGTTTTAGAGTTTTTTGGAAATGCTGGAGAAAAAGCTACTGATTTAAATTATCAAGATCCTGCTGGTTTTAAAGTGGTAGATTTTGCTCTTGGAAAAACTGAGAGACAACCTGAATGAAACGATATTCCAAATAATTCATGAAAAGATAATTTATCCAAAAAAGGTTCAAACGTTATTTTTAGATACGGAAGTTCTAGCGGAATTTCAGCTCCTAAATTAGTTTATGCAGCTATTGACTTTATTAATGATCCACAAGCTTATAATGGTTTAAATCTAGCAGAACAAAAAAATCAGTTTTATACACAAATTGAAGGATTAAAAACCGAAGTTGGAATGGATGCTTATAACAATGCTCGTTCATATGCTGAAAACTTAACAAAAATTCCTTACTATTCAGATTTTGGTATTTTTGAATTTGATGTAGATTTAAATGCTTCAAATATGGATCAAACATTGAAAAGTTGACTTACTGATGCTATTTTTGCATTAGAAGAATATGACGGAAGAAAAACATTGACATCTCCAAATAGAAAATATAATGACATTCCTTTTTTAATTGTGGATTATATGAGTACATGAAAAGAACAATTATCTCAAGGATATAGCGAATATACAGATGTTGCACTTTCAAATGCTAAAGATGTTTATATTGCTGGGTACCCAGTTAACAGAGCTCCTTACTGAATGCAAAATAATCCTACCGAAAGAAATAATGAAAATATAGATTACTTTAAATCACCAAAAAACAAGGATGCATTTGCTTTTTCAAGCAATGATTATAGTTCAAAAATGGAAAGTGGCAATCCATCAGTAAAACGTTTCTGAAACCGTCCTTTCTTAGATTTTTATGGACTTAATTACAATATTAAATTCTCATCACTTTACTATGGTGCTTCAGGTTCTGTAGTGTACAATGAATTTGGTCAAGTAGTTGGTATTTATAGTGGTGTAAGTCAAAACACTAGTTTTGGTGATTTAATGAAACCAAGTAGTTTTACTCCATTAATTCAAGCTACAAATATTGAATTATCAAATGGAAAAATTTCTTATGCATATAATTTAATTGATGGAAGTGATAAAACTAAATATCCTAAACAAACAAATTCTTATCGAGAAAACCTAAGAAAACTTTATCCAAATGGATTTAGTGATGGTTCTAAGAGAACCAAAATTTTCGAGGAATTTTAATAATTTAAACACCTTATTTAATAGGGTGTTTTTATATATCTTTGTTATATAGACGCATCTAGATAGTTACGATTAGGCAAACTCCCTATGTAGTAGAATTTAAAAAAATTGGCATTTTTTAAAAATCACTACACAAATGTAGTAAAAATCAAAAGAAACGCGTTTTTTTAAAATTGACTACACGAAAAAAAGAGTAAGGAGAAAAAAGAAAGAACATATTTTTAAAAGAGAAAAATATTTAAATAAATTAGTGTCAAAAATAGACAATCGTTTAATAAAGATAATAACCGGTATTAGAAGATGTGGAAAATCATATCTTGTTTTTAAATTGTTCAAAAACTATTTATTGTCACATAATTGAAACGAAGAACAAATAATTGAAATTAAATTAGATTTTTTTAGTAATATTAAATACCAAGATCCTAATGAATTTTTAAATTATGTATACTCAAATACTCAAAAAGATTCAAAATACATTCTCCTTGTCGCTGAAATTTAATTATTAGGTAATTTTGTTACTGTTTTAAATGAATTATTTGATAATGAAAAATATGATATTTACATAACTGGTAGTAATTCAAGATTTTTATCTAAAGATATAGAAACTGAATTTAGAGGAAGAGGGGGGACGTTATTAATTTATTCCCACTTTCATTTAAAGAAATTTGAGAAGTTCAAAAAGATAACAAAAGCATTCAAAAAATATGAGAAGAATATTTTTTATTTGGCGGAATACCCCTTGTCAATAAAACGGAAGATGATTATGATAAAGCTGAATACTTAAGAAGATTGTTTAATGAAACTTATATTAAAGATATTATTAAAAGAAATAACTTAACTAAGGCTTTGGTGATTAATCAACTTACTGATGTTGTTGCTTCAAATATTGGTTCTCTCACTAATTTAAGTAAAATATGCAATACTTTTAATAGTGTCAATAAAACAAATGTAACTGCTCATACTTTAAGTAAGTATATTGAATATTTAAATGACTCTTTTTTAATTGAAGAAGTAAATAGGTTTGATATAAAAGGCAGAAAGTATATTAAAAATATTTTTAAATTTTATTTTGTAGATCCAGGTCTAAGAAACGCAAGATTGAATTTTAGACAAAATGAAGAAAATCATATTATGGAAAACATTATTTTTAACGAACTTAAAAATAGAGGGTACAATGTAGATGTTGGTCTTGTGATAAGTAGAAATGCTCAAGAATATAAACAATATGAAGTTGATTTTGTTGCTCAAAAACATAATCAAAAAATTTATGTTCAATCTGCGTTGAATTTAGATGATCCTTCAAAGTTGGCACAAGAAACCAATTCTCTTTTAAGTTTAAATGATTTTTTCAAAAAAATAGTCGTGGTAAAAAATTATTCTAAAACCAGAATTGACCAAAACGGAATTATATATATGGGGTTATTTGATTTTTTATTAAGTGAAGAATTATAGAATAAAACTCAAAATATAATTTGTATTTTGAGTTTTATTATTAAGGTATGCATTTTTTATTAAAAAGAAGTTTTATTCAGTTAAACAAAGTATAAATTTCTAATTATCTTTTTATATTTTCTTAAATGCTCGTAAAGCCTTATTCTATGTGCTTTCGAGTATTTTTACTGTAGGAAGATACTTCACGTTTCTTTGCATATTTCCTCATGTCTTAGCTGTCAGAAGTGGTAAATAAGTAGTAAATTCATTTGTACTACTAAGCAACAAGACGCTCCTGTTGCTTCTCTTTATTCAAGCGTTTCATTTCTGCCATTGCAGAATCGAATGTTGCATGTGCGTAATAGTTCAGCGTCATGGCTATATTAGCATGTCCCATAATGTACTGTAATGCCTTTGGATTCATTCCTGCATTTGCATAGTTGGTACAGAATGTATGTCGCAAACTATGTGGAGTGATGTGTGGCAATTTATCCTCGTTATACTTATTGTATTTCTTAACAAGACCTTTCATCATGCCGTTGTAATCACTTGCCACTTTTGGATAGTTCTTTCTATTAAGAAAGAGGAAATCACTATATCCATCAATCTCAACACGCTTATCATTCTTTCGATTCGCTAACACTCGCTTAAATGCTTGATAGGCTTCTTCAACCATAGGAACTTGACGTTCGCCACTTTTGGTCTTTGGTGTTTCAATGTAGTACCCAATTTCAGTATCTCTCAATAGCTGATGGTCTATATTGACAAGACGATTCTCAAAATCTAAATCTGGAAGTGTCAAACCACCAAACTCTGAAATACGAAGACCTGTTTTTAAGAGTATCAGAATTTCATCATAATTTTTGCTGTAGGTTTTATCAGCTTTTGCAAAGGCTAACAGTTTTTCTTCCTGTTCTTCTGTTAGTACGGTCTTAGGGACAGTATCATCATCAAGAACTGCTTTCAGTTGAAAGTCAAATGGATTCTTCCGAACACAATCATCTTGTATAGCAATATAGAATGAAGCCTTTAAAGAACGTTTGTAGTTATTGATGGTTTGATAAGCATAACCATTTTCACTCATTCTAATAGCCCATTCTTTAGCGTCTGATGGCTTAATACTGTCAATACTTCTTACACCTAACTTGTCTTTCTTCAAAATATCCATAAGATATTTGCGTCCAGTTTCAGTGTTTTTTCTAACCTTTGGTCTTTGAGCGTTCTGTTTTGAGTAAAGCTGGCAGAGTGTCATTTTCTTTCCTACAACATCAATACCATCATGAATGTCTTTCTGTAACTCTGCGATTTTCTCTCTAAGTGAGATACAATCACGCTTTCCTGCTGGTACTCGGTCTGTAGCCACAAGTTTCCACGAGTAAACAAATTGCGGTTCTCCAAATGAATCTATATATTTGTATAAGTATCTTCCGTCTTTTCGTTGGCTCTCTCCAGTCTTTAAGATTCGACCTTTATTGTCACGTCTTTTTTCTGACATGGCATTTGCTCCTTTCCTTTATGGAAAGAGCCTTGATACGACTTAATACTATTTTATCATATACAAGACCCTTTGGCGACGCTAGATTGCGTCCAATGTATCTATAATTTTTTCAAATTGTTTTCGTTTAATCTGAATACGATCGCCATTCATAATCAGCCAATTTGCATTTTTATTTTCCTCTGCCAAGCGTCGTAGCTTGTTTTCGCCAATACGAAAATATTTTGACGCTTCTTCAATGGTTAGGGTATAACGTTCCCAAATAGGAATGTCAGTCTGCTTCATAAAATCCTCCTTTCCAAATCACTTATTTGGATTTCATAAAAGTTGTTTTACCAGCAATCGAACAGCTTTAGCAAAGCTCACGGGAGTTCCACCCCTGCATGGTTCTCATGTAGCCATACTCATTGCCTGCGACGGTTTTATCACGCTCGGACTATTGACTGTATGGGAGTATCATTATCACGATAAGAATGTCGTTGCAGGCAATCCTGCTAAAGATTGCTTCTCGGATCACTAACATGAATCGCTCGCTATCTTTATAAGATAGGTCATGGCGGTTAGTTCCGTTGGCTCTTTTCTTATCGAAACGTATTCGATTACTTTTATTCAGTTTTCAAAGAACAATGGCTCGTTAGCCTATCAAAACACATTGAAAGCTCAATATGCTTTGGTGGAATAACAAACCTCCCTGTTCGGGAAGCGTGGAATGGTTTAGCACGCTTCCACGAAAGGAGAGAGGATATTACTTAATTTCAAATGACAAAATCTTTGTAATCAGTCTGGTTTCCATTCTTCCACGTAAGACTTCATCAACGACCATACTTTGATTGCCATATTCATCTTTCATAAGTCGTAGGGAACGCTTCGTTATGTACCCTCTGTAATGATGTAGAATCTGGTTAATCGCTTCGGTATCGCCATCTGTTGCCTTTACAATGAGAGGAAAGGGAATCATAGGATATTGTGTTTTCATTCTTCAAATTCCTCCATAAACTTTTTAATTAAGGCTAGTCCACTGGTTCTATGCCGATAGACAGTAGAACGGTTCAATTTCAACAGGTCTGCAATTTCTGAATCGCTCATGTCCATAAAGTAAAACAGCAGTAGAATTTCACGTTTCTTGTCTGGCAACTCACGTAATGCTTCACTCAACAAATCATTT
The DNA here is from genome assembly GCF_012220205.1 of Mycoplasmopsis gallinacea. Taxonomy (NCBI): domain Bacteria; kingdom Bacillati; phylum Mycoplasmatota; order Mycoplasmoidales; family Metamycoplasmataceae; genus Mycoplasmopsis; species Mycoplasmopsis gallinacea. The sequence continues at coordinate 569,784 of NZ_CP047225.1, forward strand.
TCAACGCCTATTGATAACCCATTGAGTGTAAAAATCTGAAAGTCAGTTGAATAGTTATCTGTTGTCGCAAACTGGCTAACAAGATAATCGCCAACATCCGAAAAGGACACCTCACGCTTTGCAATCCTTGAAAGATAAAGCATATAATTCTTTCGCTCGTCTTCCATAGCACGTTTACAGATATAGTCAAACTGATTTTCTATTGTGGTCTGAAAAGAAGATGGTTTCATGTTTCTCACCCCCTTTCTGTCTAGGAAAGGAAGTGAGCCTTGCTCGTTTATCTCCTTTCACTCTTAGTCCCAATGTGAAAGGGGGATTTGTTGCATTACTGATAAATAAACTTTGTAAAAAAGTTCTGAATAGCCAAAAAAGCATATAAACAGATTTATTTCTCTGTTTACATGCTTCTGTTATTCTATCTATATGATTTATAAAACCACATTGGTGGACGTACTTATCTATTGCAGATAGACGACTTTTTTTGACAAGAACCCAATGTAAGGAAATTTATTGTATATGATGTACTTCATGGCGACGTTGACCTCCAACAAACCGCCATTTGGAAGTAATATACAATATTTTAACAGCGTAAATAGCACTACCATATAACGGTTTTTTTATTGGCGTTTAGTAGTGCTTTTTATTAAATATAAACCTATAAACCATATAACACGTTTTTCTATACCTGTTTTTAATTCAGTAGGAACAATAAAATGTATAGAGGTGGTCTACTATGCGTAAAAAAGAAGATAAATATGATTTTAGAGCCTTTGGTTTAGCCATTAAAGAAGCTCGATTGAAACGAGGTTTAACTCGTGAACAAGTGGGAGCATTGATTGAAATTGACCCACGGTACTTAACTAATATTGAAAATAAAGGGCAACACCCCAGCATACAAGTTCTTTATGACCTTGTATCGTTACTTCATGTTTCCGTTGATGAATTTTTCTTACCTGCTAATAACTTGGTAAAAAGCACCCGACGATTACAGATAGAGAAATACATGGATAGCTTTACAGACAAAGAACTATCCTTAATGGAATCTTTAGCCAGCGGTATCAACGAAGCAAGAAACATCGAAGACTAATTAAAAGAATCCATACATAACGGAAAGAGCCGATAAAATGAGATTGTATTAATCTCATTTTATCGGCTCTGCGTCTTTGCGTCTGGCTCTGTAATCACAGTTACTTTGAACTGCTTTATTTCAATTAAATTTTCTTGTCTGCATTTCGGACAATAGAGGGGGAATTTTTTTAATTCAGTATCTTCCCTTATCTTTAATCGTGTTTTATTTCCACATACAGGACACAATATCCACTTGTAGTTTATAATAACTATCTCCTCCTTTACACTTTAATTCAAATCTTTATTAAAAAATATTTCATCTTATTTAACAAGAAACCATATTTATATAACAACATAAAATACACTAAGTTATTTTATTGAACATATATCGTACTTTATCTATCCGACTATTTGGACGACGGGGCTGGCAAACAGGTTCACCGGTAGTAACATGGTACCCTTTTAACTCTGTTAAACAAACACTACGTCCATTTGTAAAGAAAGCTAAATCACTACGATATTCTTGAATACACCGAGCAGGGATTTCTCCACTAAGAATGACCTCATTATTTTTCAATTGAGTGTCTACGATGTTCGCACAATATTTAGGAGCATCGTTGTATGCTCGTGAAAGATATTCCTGTGGCGCATAAATTTTAAAACTAAGATATGGCTCTAACAATTCTGTTCCAGCTTTTTTTAAGACTTGTTCCAATACAATAGGAGCAAGCATCCGAAAATCTGCTGGGGTACTAACAGGGCTATAGTATAAGCCATACTTAAAACAGATTTTACAGTCCGTCACATTCCAACCATACAATCCTTGTTCACAGCCATAGCGTATCCCTTCCATAACTGCATTTTGAAATGATTGATTTAAGTATCCAAGAGAAACCGAGCTCTCATACTGCATTCCACTTCCCAACGGAAGCGGTGATACAGATAAACCAATGGAAGCCCAGAAAGGATTTGGCGGCACTTCGATGTGAATGGTATATTCTGCATTTTTTAACGGTCTCTCCATATAAATGACTGTAGGCTCTTTTAGTTCTATCTCCACATGATACTTTTCTTGCAACAGTGCACTAATCACTTCCATTTGTACTTTCCCTAAGAAAGAAAGTATAATTTCATGTGTCGTAGAATCCACGTAATATCGTAGAAGCGGATCACTATCTGAGATTTCCAAAAGGGCATCAAGCAACATTTCTCTCTGTTCAGGTTTACTCGGTTCAACAGTTGTTTGTAGTAGAGGGTGCGGATTTTCAATCTTTTTTCTCTGTGGCAATAGTTTTGTATCTCCAAGAACACTATTTAACTTCAAAAACTCATTTTGCAAAATAACAATTTCTCCAGAATAAGCTCTATCAATCTTACATAATTCACCATTTATTGAAGTATACATTTCTGTAATTTTTATTTTTTCCTTTTCCGATATTCTAACCGAATCTCGCAAATGCAGTACGCCACTATAAAGACGTATATATGCAAGACGCTGTCTTTTTTCCGAATACTCAATTTTGAAAACTTTTCCGCAAAGTTCAGACTGACCTCGATGTGTTGATGAATAAAATTTATTCGTAATCACTTCTATAAGGTTATCAATCCCTATATTGTTTTTTGCACTTCCGTGATAAACAGGGAACAGAGAACAATTCTGAAATCTTATGCTTTCCTCTTGTTCGAGTTCCAATGCTTCTAATGATTTACCGGACATATATTTCTCTAAAAGGTCATCGTTTCCCTCTATTACCGTATCCCATTGTTCAGATTCGGTAAAGTTCGTCACACACATATTAGGATACAGTTCTACCTTCTGTTTGATTACAATTTCGGCAGAAAGTTTCTCTTTAATATCCTGATAAACCGTTGATAAATCAATTCCATTTTGGTCAATCTTATTGATAAAAAAGATTGTGGGAATCCCCATTTTCCTAAGTGCATGAAATAATATACGAGTTTGTGCTTGTACGCCATCTTTTGCAGAAATCAGTAGAATTGCCCCATCTAAAACTGATAATGAACGATATACTTCTGCTAAGAAATCCATATGTCCTGGCGTGTCTATGATGTTCACCTTCATATTTTCCCACTGAAAAGAGGTTATTCCTGTCTGAATTGTAATTCCTCTCTGACGTTCTAAAAGCGTATTATCCGTCCTCGTTGTACCTTTGTCCACGCTTCCTAATTCTGTAATCGCTCCACTGTTATATAATAAGCTTTCTGTTAAGGTAGTTTTTCCTGCATCAACATGAGCTAAAATTCCAATATTAATAATTTTCATGTGATTTTCCTCCATTCAAAAACCCAAAAGGGCATAAAAATCCCAGTGATAAATACTCTTATCACTGGGATTTTTATACATAACCATAGGCATACAAAGCATACAGATATTCTCCGGATACTTTAGAATCACATGATAAAGGTATTCTTAAACTGGGTACAAAAAACTAAGCCCTCCTAAAAAAGGACATCCAATTATTTGTTCACACTATCAAATTGACAGTTTATTTAAGAATACCTTGCCGCATATTTATTAACTCCTTTTAAATAGATACTTAAATAATAGCACATAAGAGCATATTTGTAAAGGAATCTCCAATTTTTTTCAAAGAGAGTACGTGATTACAAAATAGCTGTAATAATGTACCAATATTTGTTATTCTATAATCTTCCAATTACTCCCGTTCTTTTCAAGTACCAAATCAAATTGAGATACCTGCGTTGCTTTGGTCTGCTGGTCGATATACTCCACTGTCAGCGATACCGTGACTTGATTATCCTTACGATTGTGAATAGGATTTACCAGTTCTTGAAAGATGTACTCTTTTCCGATTGGTTTTAATATCCCGTCATTCACATAGTAGGAAAGTTCACTGGCTGTCGCTGTAGGATAGAGCTTGAAGAACGTCGTTAAAAACTCATTGATTTCATTGGTTGTAATGGAATCAACCGTCCCCTCACTTTCAATGGCTTTTGGTTTATAACTTGATTTCTTAGGTATGTTGGTAATGGTCGGATTCTTAACCAGTACCATATTTCCAGAACCATCTACATAGACACTCACTATATAAGCAGAGTGGACGGTCTTTGTATTTTCTCCCTCTGTAATGAGCTGGTCTACACTGTAGGTTACATTAAACTCATTGTCGCCAGTTGGCTCTACCGTCCATATCTGAAATCCTCTTACAGAAGACGATACAGGAATATCTTTGCGTACTGTATCAACATTGAGAGCTTGAAGTTCATCTGTCAGATAGCCTTTTAGACTTTCCATTCGATTATCAATGGACTTATCGGATTGCTCCCATGAATAGTAGACTTTCGCAAAGTTCTCTACAAAATTTTCTACATGATGAGTATCAACGTATTCCTTTTCTATGATAGTTGTTTCGTGAATAGTATGAGTATCTATAGCTGTAAAGTGCTTGAATATCGCAAAGCTGAAACTAAGCCCTAAAAGTACCCACAAGGCAATCACAACCTTTTTATGAGGATTGACCTTATAGTAGACACGAGGTTTCTTTTCCTTTGGTATCTGTTTTTCTTTATTCTGATTTTTTCTAAATTTCATCATTAAATCTTCCTTTCTCATTGTTTGATTCGTCCTGCTCCCACTAAATGCTGTTGCCAGTAGGGGCTTGTTAAGTCGGCATAACCGATTGGGTCGCCTGCATGAAACATACGGTTATTGCCAAGGTATATCCCAACATGAGTAATATAAGAGCCAGCGTTATAGGTAGAATGAAAGAAAACCAAATCGCCAGCTTGTGCTTCCGATAGTGGGATATGCTGGGTCACATCATATTGCTGTTGTGCGGTTCGTGGTAAGTTAATTCCAGCTTTTCCATACGTCCATTGTGTCAGTCCGCTACAATCAAAAGAAGTAGTCGGGGAAGCTCCACCGTAAACGTATCGCCAGCCCTCATATTTCAGTGCTTCGTCCATGATGGCTTGTACCGTATCATCATCAAACTCTGTTGTGACAAGATACTGCGTTACCAGTTGCACATAAAACATATTGCCATAGTTGTATCGCCAGCCCCCATTGATAGGTATGGCTATGGGATTGGGGTAAGACACTTTTTCGCCACCTGAATACTCTTTTGAGAAACTTTGAGCCAGTTCAAAGGTATATTTATTTCCACGATTAGCCACATACCCTAAGAAACCACCACCATAATTGTAGGACTGGATAACCGATTCTAAATCTACACTGAGCCTTTCGCTACTGGCTAATAATTCACTGAAATACTTCACACCTTGCTTAATGGATTCTTCTGTACTCAATGAATTAGGTGGAAGACCGAGGGATTCCGAGGACTGCATAACATCTTCCGCAGTACCGCCCGATTCCACCTGTATAATCGCAAGAAGTATGTTGACATATTCTTCAACGCCATATTCTTTGGCATATTTTTCTACCATAGGCTTATGAGCCAGCACTTCTGCGGAAACATTCACACCTCCATAATGAATATTGGAAATTCCGCTGTCCTGTTCATCTGAAAATAAAATGGCAACAAACAGAAGCAGTGAGAAGACCATCAAGAATAATCCAGAACCACCAATCACTAAAGTTTTCAACTTCATGGTTTCTTACCGACTTTCTTAATGGTGGCGGTTTTGATTGGTGGTCTACTTCTTGTATTTTGTAGTGGTACTCTTTGAACAGTAGACGGACGTTCTTTTGTGATTGGACGTTGTGAAGTTCTATCTGCTGTAGTGGTTGAAGTTGCTGGCTTTTGAACGGTTTTTTCTTGAACGGTATTGCCTTGGCGTTCCACTTTTGGACTTGAAAAATCGGACTTAACTGCTGGACGCTCTTGTTTGGCTTGTTGAGATTCCTTATATGAAGTCTGAATATTAGACTGTTTTGAGGTCTGTTCATCATGATATTGTTCTTGTCTTGTAGTCGGTCTTTCATGAACAGAAGAAGCAGGCTGTTTTTTCTGTTTGACCTGTTCCATTTCAGAGCGACGCTTCGCAATGGTTTTTCGCCTTTGTTCCTGCTGTTCCTTGCGTCCACTGGCTCTGTCCGCTTTGGTTTGAGAAATACTACTGGTTAAATCACGGACATTCTCTTTTACTTTGGATTTTCCTTGATATACTGCATATCTTGCATTGGTCGGCAAATCTTTAACCTGTTCTTTCAAACCACTAGCAGTGTCTACCATTCTGTCTTTGGTATCAGCTACTGTACCGATGGTTTGACCGATACGTTTTCCGAGTGTTGATTTTTCCTTTCCGTCTGGTCGGGAGTGATCTGCTTGTGTCCTTGCAGAACTCCCCGAACCCGACTGTCCTTTTTTACCTGTAACAATGGCAGACCCAGCCCCTAGAGTAGTCATGGAACGTCCAAGTTTCCGCTGTAGACGGTGCATGTGAGCGTGCATAAGCATACGAGGTTTTCTCATCACACGACTTCCCACACTTTGAGAATCGTTACTCTGTAGAGAAAACATACTCATTAAATCGCCCAGCTTGAAGTAGATTCCTGCAAAGGTCACAATCTGTAGAAAAGCAATCAAAAAGAACGGATAACCAGCCGATAAGGTATAGAGCATGGTTGAAATACTAAATGCTGTCGTAATAATCAATGTGATTCCAGCTCGTGTCAAAATGGTATTAAAGAGCTTTGTTATGGCTCGTTTTGACATACCATCAAATGATGGAATCATGCTTAAAATAAAGCTCACAGGCAGAAACATAGCATAGATGATAAAAAGTACCTGCGAGAAAATCATGATTCCTGTTAATAGGAATACAAATATGGAAATCCCAATATTGAAGACAAATAGGAAGAAGACTGTACCTAAACGGTTAATGGTCTTTGTAATGGTTAGATTGGTATTGCTTCTGTCTTCAATTTCTTCCGCAACAATTTTTTCTCTGTCTTCGCCATTGTTGGAATCTGGGCTGGTGGAGAGCAGGCTTTCCACACGGTCAATACCGATACTTTCAATGTCTGAACTGTTGTATTGAAGCAGTAGCCACGGTTGCTGAACCTGTATGGAAAACAGGCTATCTCTGATTAAGTCCACGCTGTCCTTGCCTTGACTATCGGAATGGGGCATGACAATCTTCGTGCCAAGTGATAAACTGGCATTACTGATGTCTGATGAAAAGTCATTGATTTTTTTAATGTAGTCGGGAGCGTAGGCAATAAAGGAAGCCGATAGGATAAACACCAGCACAAAATTCATAATGGCATGAATTGCCTTTGTGGTTTCTCTCTTTATCAGTCCCGTATAGGCAACATAAACCCCAAGAACCAAAATCAAGAGTAAGAGGAATCCAACATAGAAACCCTCTGTTGAAAATCCGTTTGCACTCACACCAGCTAAGGTCTGCATATTCTTACCAATGGAATCTGCTGTAGCGGAAATGAAGTCTAAGGAATAGGCTTCCTGTACTAAGTAACCTGTCGCATTGGAAACATACAAACTGATTGTCCAAATAAAATTGGTAATGGCATATAGTCCATACATGACCTGTTTTCCAATCCCGTCCGACCAGTTCCACGGAAGCCAGCCCCAGCTATTATCCACATAAAAATCCAGTTGATAGTTTTCAAGTGGGTATCGGCTGTATTCATTTGCCACATTGACCGTATCATCTACCAAGCCCGCAGCTTGAACCACCGTTCCCAGCATGGCTAAAAGAAAAATGGCAATCACAAGTGTGAAAGCCACTGTCATTGCCACTTTACCTAGACGTTTCAGCGTCCAGTTTGATTTTATTCTGTTTACTATTGATGGTTTCACATTTACACCTCTTTTCGCACAGGTGGTCTGGTATCAAAGGCATGGAGCAGTTCTTCAAATACAGGGTGGAACTGTATCACACCGACACGACCATATAAATCACTGATAAGGCATTGCCCGTTTTCCAAATCACGCAATCGCTTCTGATTGTTTTCGTCCTCTGGGTCTACACCAAAAAGCTAAGGTCTTTTTAATTTCGTTAAGGTCAGTGGAACGAAATGCAAATTTTAAGCCGAGGTTATTTTTCAGTTTTTCATCTAAGAGGTCGTCTGTATTTTGGGTCACGAAATATACCCCAGCGTTCATAGCACGACCAGCCCGAACCAGCTTCATAGATAGTGTTTTTCCTTGTGCTACCTGTAAAAAGCTCCATGCTTCGTCTAAATCTACAATCTTGAAAATGCTTCGGTCTGTATGGATAAAGTCTAAAGCAAAGGTACTAATGACAATCAGCATAGCAACGGATAAAAGCTCCATAGTGGTATATTCCTCAAAGGAAGTTTCCTTGTCGGGAAGTACCAAGTCCGCAACCTGTATAATGTTCAGTTGTTTTTCTAAGCTGATAGACTGCTCCACATAACCATTACTGAATAATAAATGTGCAAAGTCATAGTCTGTAAAACTTTCGATATGGTCGGCTATACTGGTACTTAGTGGCGTATTCTCAACCCGTAATTCCTCAATCACTTTCATCAACCCTCGTACTTCACTATTGGTTACTGCACGAATGGCTTTTCTAAGGATTGGGAAGCGTTCCCCATCACGAGAGGAAATCCCCGTAAGGAATGTCAGAATATCAATAGCCAGTGATTCAGAATCTTTGGGATTTTTCATAATCACATAAGGGTCAAGTAAGCCTTTGTTTTTCTCATCAGAAGTCAGAGTGACGATATTGATTTCATAGGAAATCTCTGGCAAGGTTTCTTTCCATCTGCCACGTTCTGCTTTTGGGTCTACAATCACTGCTTGTGCCCCATAAAGCACCGCATAATAGACGATAAGGTTATTCGCAAAGGATTTACCACCACCCAGCGAACCAACAAAAGCCGACGCTAACGCATTGGTTACTGAACCCTTAACCCCTTGACTGGCAAGAGCAGGTTTCAGATAGACATTGCGTCCAGTATCTAAGCTGTAGCCAACATAAATCCCCTCATTTTCCCCCAGCATTTGAGTAGCACCAAAACCTAAACCAGCGAGGAAATCAGAGGTCACGTATTGAATATAATCATTCATATAACGCTTGCTGGCAGGTAAAAATTCTTCATGTAAGCCGAGCATATCCCTAAATGGTCGTACCAGTTTTACGCTTAAATCGTCATAAAAATCTTTCACTTCATTACAACGACGTTTGAGTTCGTCAAGATCATTTGCTGATACCCTTACCACATAAGACAGCTTGTACATAGATTCCTTGCTTTGGTCTAAATTGGTTTCCAGCTCATTCACACTTTCCAGAGCTTCCGCCACATTGGAGCTGGTTTCATTATCACTTTGCCAAGCGTGGTTATCCAAGTCTTTCAGTTCTTTCTTTTTATTGCGGACAGTAGATAGGGCTTTACGATTCGCTACAATTTCCACATTCATTGACGTATCAATCGGGAATGTAAATTGCTGTTGCTGGTAGTAGAAGATTTCAGAGGACGGGAAGTCCAGTTCTCCGACAATGCTGTTAATGGTAAAGTAAGCTACATAGACGGTTTCATCTTCCTGCTGGATTTTCAAATATCGCTGTTTTTCTTCCACCAAACAGCGAGTAGGCTTAATCAAGTCATAGTATTTAATCAGCGTTTCATTATCCAGCTTTTTCTTTGATAGATGGTACTCATACTCTTCATAGGCAGTGCCTGTCTGTCCGTAAAGGTGTTCAATCAGATAGCCGAAGTCGTCCTTATCTAACCTGCGGATTTTGAAACGACGAGAGATTTTATTTTCTAAGAGCTTTTCCATCTTCTGAAAACGCAGGATTTCATCATTACTCATACTAACAAAATCGCCCATCAGCTTATGGTTCACATCATAGACAAAATCAGACAAAGCATTTTTTGCTTCAACGGTAAGACTTTTCATAGAAAACTCCTGATCGTTGAGAAGCAACTTAAAGCCGATAAAGAAACGGTAGTTCACTTGATTTTCGCCAATCATGGATATTAAAGCGTCTGTCTGTTGGTCGATTTTGTCATAGGCAACCGCTTTGAGCTTGCCAGTGACTTCATTTTTGGAACGCTCTTGTGCAGAACGTATGCTGGATTCTGTACTGATTTGTAAAGCATGAATTTTGCCATCACGATTTTGTACGATAAGCTGTCTGAAAGAATCATGCACTTGTATTTTCTGTTCTGGACTTAGAAATGAGTAATTGTAAGGAACAAGCTCATAGTAAGCATAACATTCCCCGTCTTTATTCCAGACGAGATTGTTTTCAATGTATTTAATTGGATATGCCATAAAATTCACTCCTAACTGCTGTAATGGCTTCTTGTGGCTGGTTTCTGCCAAGCGTTACTTTTTTTCCTGCATAGGTCAGCTTTGGTCGCAGTGCATAAGCAATGACAGACTTCAAAAATCCATAAGGCTTTTTACCATCAAAAGTTTTTGTAGACATAAACCATGTGAAAGCCACAGGAATCCCAAAGTATTTGAGAAATGCTCCCTCTATCATGGAAAGAGGGGGCAAGTTGCCAAGTATCATCACTGCAAAGAGTGACACGACAAACCATGTCATTTGCGTAAAGGTTATGGGAAACGGAAGTCTAAAATCATTGATAGAATACAGTACCTTTTCCACAGACCAGATACTGGTATAGCTTCGTATTTTCTTCATGTAATCAATCCTTTCATAAAAAATAGGGGTAGCTGATTGAGCCACCCCGTAAAATAGAAAATCTGCCAGTAGTAATGTACCGACAGATTTAATAGACGATTTCAAAAATCCCATGATTGGTTGAGATAAACGTTCCTGAAAGGTCTAAATCCCGACCATAGGCTTGATAATCAATATAGTTTTGAAGACTAGCTGGTACTTCGCCTAAAGCACCCGTTTCTTCAATGTAGTAGCGTGCCACGTCATACATATCATCACAATCGGAATGAATGATAATATCCTCTTGATGTTCGCTTAGTTCTTCAATGCTTGAAAAATGAGTGAGCAGAGCAGATAGCTCCGATTGTAATTCTTCGGGTAATTCCGATACCATTTCCCATAGTCGATTGAGTTCGCCAATGGAAGTGTATTCGTCAACCGTAAAGGGTAACTCGTAGTCATGAATGGCGTATTCCTCATATTCATCATTCAAACCGATTTTCTCTTTGACTTCCTCAAAGTCAATGGGAAAGGTAAACCACGCACCGACCAATTCGCCCTCATTGTATTTGCCTAAATTCGCAATATAGACTTGCATATCGTCCATATATTCACGTCCTTTCTTTGTAGAGATTCAAAAATCCCTACCGCACTTCGTTTGGTGTACCATTCCTTTGCGGAACATAAGAAAACCACTTATATTCCACAAAAGAACGGTTTTATTTAAGCACCAATAATGCGATTGAATAGCTCTAGTAAAATGTCTTTTACTCCAGCAGCGTTGAAGACTAAGCCAACCGCAATAATCGCAATAATTAAAAAGCCAATCAGTTTGCTAAACTCACGCTTGAAGCCAAGATACAAGCCAATCACAACGATTGCTAAAAGCACCAGTGATTGAGCGTTTGATAGAAACCAGTTATAAAGGTTTTGTCCAAAATTAATAAAAATGTTCTCCTCTCTATATTCAATGAATTTGTATTTGAGTTATTTTTTTGTTGTTATCACGTCCTGTTCTTTTACTGACTGTTGCTTCAAAATCTGCTTGTGTCGGTCTGTCAGTTTCGCATGGTCGAGAATGTCTTTTACAACCTGCGTCTGGTTGATTTCATCAAGTTTAATCGCAACCTTTAAGGTCGGGGCAACTTGATGAGATAGCCAGTTCAGCGTTCTTTGGAAGGAGTAAGGCTCTGGTTTTGTGGTTAGTTTTAATCGTTCACGATTGTTCCCAATAAACCAAGCCCATTCTTCATTCAGTTTCCAATCAGAACGAGGTTTGGAATCGTCTTTATCTACAAAACGGATATACCCATTGATAATTTTAAAGGCGGTATGCTCTGGATTGTCATAGACGAGTAAATCACGGACTGCATAATAGGCACGCTCATTTTTCAATCGAATCTCAAAACGGTTTTTTACTTCTGCGTCTTCAATGGGAATATCATTTTTCTTGTACTGCTCGTAGTCCTTTTCATAGATACAGAAATAAACTTCACTTTGTAATGAACCGATATAGAGGGTGTTTCCCATACATTCCTTTTCCTCTTTGCGTACCAGTTCGCCACTGCGATAGCTTTTAAAACTGCGGAAGACGGAGATACATTCTTCCTGTTGGCACTTTTCAGTGAGTACAGGGATATTCAAAATCCCTGTCTTATCGTTAATGGCAAGGTCAAGGCGTTTCATGACACCGCCAGCGACCAAAACGTCCATAAAGAACTCATACCAGCTTCTTTGTTGTGCCAGAAGATAGCTTTCAAATTGTCTGCACCCACGACCTTTCAATTCCACCAGAACTCCTTTGTCCAGTTCATGGGAGCAAAGGACGAATATGTCGCCTAAAGCATAATGCTCTGAATAAGAATAGAAACCATAGTCCTCATGAAGAAAATAGGACAGTTTCAGTTGTAAGATGTTTTCGACCACCTGCTGTACGTCTGTTGTCGGAAAGCGAATCCTTACATAATCAAACAGCATTTCAAGGGGAGCGTCGGGATTGAAGCGTTCCAGAGCTTCCCAAAGGGACTGCTGTAAATCCTCTGATGGCTTGACTTTTCCTGTTTCAATATCGCTTAGATACTGCCTTGTAATACCAGTCGCAACAGCTAAACGGTTTTGAGATAGTCCATAAGCCAAGCGTTTTTCTTTTAAATGCTGTAACCAAGTTTGTTCATTCAGTAAAAATCCCTCCAATCAAAAAGGCGTATGTCAACTTTTAAAGCCCATTTGACATACGCTGAAATTTTGTAAATCCCTTGTAACCAAAGGATTTTCTAATGTTTTTTTGACTGTTTCCTGTCGATTTGTACCCCCCCTGTTAGATACGGGGGGGTTAAGTGCTGGCGTGGCTATTGCCACACCAGTCAGCAAGATCAGTCCACACCTGCGACTTCCGCTTCGCACGTCGCCTGCGTGGACTGTCTGCTGTTGGATAACTTTTTAATTTCCTCCAAGAAATCATATCCTTTTGGTACAAGGGGAGTATAAAACTCTGATATGACACTTGTTCCTACATCAACATAGCCACGACCTTTGATTCGCTTTAAGAAGAAATCCTTTTGTACGTCACTGCCAAACATCATGCCATAGCCCATTTCAGACATACGACCTAAAGCCACTCTGAAATTAAACTGATCACGGATTCCGTCGCCTAAATATTTTGCGTCTGGACGTTGACAAGCCAGTATTAGAAAGAAGCCAGCTTGACGACCTAACATGACAATCTGTTTCAGCTTATTCATAACTGCGGTGTTTTCTTTTGTTCCCAGCATTTCCATGAAAGCGACGTATTCATCAAAGATTAAGAAGTGTGCCGGAAGACCTAAGTAAGCATAATTTTTGCCAGTCTTATAGTTCTTCATCTGCTTCATTTCCTCACTACGTTTCATCATTTCTTCATAGAATGTTTCAATGCAAGAAAGCAAGTCTTCTTTTCTATAGTAGACATTTGCCATCACAGAACCTAAGTCCGCAAGGTCAGCATTTTTCGGGTCAAGAATATACAGTTTTGAATCTGTATGAAGCAAGGCTTCAATCAGTGTCAGCATAAAGTAAGTTTTACCGCCACCTGTACCACCAGCAATCAACATATGAGGGAGCTTATCATATTCCCACCATACGTTTTTCATTAAGCGAAGTTTACCATCTTTAGCTTCTACTTCATCAATAGAAATACGACTGGCTATGGTGTCATAGAGCAAAGTATATTCCACACAGGAATCCTTTAACTCTTTATCCGTCAGCTCACAGTACAAGCCACTCTCAATTTCTTTTCCAAGTGTAAGAGTTGGTCTTGATATTTTCCCAGCGTGATTTCCACCCGTATCTGTATCAAGCCATTTTTAAGTCGATAATACATTTTAGGGAAGTAGGTTATCTTTTCCTTTGTACGACCAGCACTATCTTTAAAGAAACCCTCTGTTTTGACCTGTTCAGATTCATACCACTTGTTTTCAAGTATCATCTTTGCCAGTTTTTGATGGTGTTAAAGTTGTTTAACCGTATCATAGCGAACCCGTTTGAATACAAACGCTACCAGCAAGCAGATAAGAATTGCGACACTGAAACTGATAATTAAATAGGGAATGTCAATCTTATCTGCTTGTGATAGGTTAAAATCCTGCCAGTTGATCTGCTGGATTGTCTTCACATGAAACAGTCCGACAACCAGCAGGAAAACAGGCAGGAGTGACGCTATCGTAAAATGAAAGACTAAATCTTTAACAGATGGGCGAATCCTTTTACCACGCTGTTTCATGCGAAAAAGTCTCCTTTCTACCTAGCGACTATTTGTCTTGTGTCGGTTCTTTCTTTGCTTGTGGTTGAGCTTTGAATGAACTAGAATCCTTTGTCAGCACAATATCGTCTGCCTTGATATACCAGTCAACATCTGCTCCTTGATAGGTGGCAGTAGCAACGGTGTCCGCAATGGGATTGATAAGTTCCACCCGTGCGTTATAATCAAACTCTTTCAAAGGCACGCTGGCAGGAATACTTACTTGAATCATGCGTCCTTGTCCTTTGGATTTTAAGTCATAGGTACGTTCCTTGATTTCATCTGAAACCGACCCGTCTTCATTTTGGATTCTCACTTCACGACGTAGAGCAGAGAATTTCAATTCTCCAAAAGTCGTGTCTTTATCTAATACAATGCCATTTGCTAATCTCATCATTTTTCCTCTCTTTCTTTATTCTTTTATCATGTCGTCAGCATGTAAAAGGTAATTTGTAAAACCACGAGTGCCGATTTTGTAGCCCTCTGCGGTAATACGTGGATTGACTAACTTCACACGTTCCTCAAAGCCGAAATGTTTTTCGCCAGCTTCAGCAGGAAGCACCACCACAATATCATCTGCTCTTTGAACATCAGAATAGAGATTATAGCTTCTTGATAAGACAGTTAGCCGTCCATTGATTCTTCGCTGAACGACTTTATCCTCGCCAGCAAATTCTAAATTGCCGAATGTTTTTTCCATGTTGGGAATCACAAATTTAAGTTCCATATTTTTACCTATCCTTTCTTTTTTTATTGGCTGAATGAATGTTTGATGGTCTTAAAGAGTGGGGAACGACCTTTTGATTCTTGATTTTTTGTTTTCATAAGTTCACTTCCTTTCAAAATCGGGTAAAAAAATAGACACCTCATTTTTTGAAGTGTCTACCTATTAAATATTCAAATTTTATTGGAAGTATCTTTATATCTTCACTTTTCAAGGATAAATCGTCGTATCAAAGCTCATTCATAAGTAGTAAATTAGTAGTAAATTGAGTGGTTTTGACCTTGATAAAGTGTGATAAGTCCAGTTTTTATGAGGATAACTAGATTTTTATGCTATTTTTTTTATAAAAATTGCATATTTTAGGGCACTTTTGTAGCAAATTTATTACAAATGGTTATAAAAACTAGAGTAAAAGATGCAAAAAGGTATAATAAAATAAGGATATAGATTTTTTATTGCTATATTTCCTGTATTTTAAAACTTTGGAGGTCTTATGAAAGGTTTTGCAATGAAAAAAATTGGACAAGTAGGTTGAATCGAAAAAGATAAACCTAAATGTGGTCCAAACGATGCATTAATTAAACCATTAGCTGTTGCTCCTTGTACTTCAGATATTCACACTGTGTATGAAGGGGGCATTGGTGAAAGAACCGATATGATTTTAGGTCATGAATTTTGTGGTGAAGTAGCTGAAGTAGGTAGTGAAGTTAAAGATTTTAAAGTAGGAGATAAAGTTCTTGTAGCTGCTATTACACCTAATTGAAATAGCAAAGAAGCTCAATCAGGTTATCCAATGCATTCAGGTGGAATGCTTGCTGGATGAAAATTCTCTAATGTTAAAGATGGAGTTTTTGCTGAATATGTTCATGTTAATGATGCAGATGCAAACTTAGCACATATGCCTGAGGGTATGGATTATGGTGTAGCTTGTATGCTTAGTGATATGCTTCCAACTGGATTTCATGCTGCTGAACTTGCAGATATTCAATTTGGTGATGTAGTTGCTGTATTTGGGCTTGGTCCTGTTGGGCTTATGGCAACAGCAGCTGTAAATTTAAAAGGTGCTGGAAGAATTATTGTAGTAGATACAAAAGAATTAGCTTTTAAAGTGGCTAAAGAATATGGAGCTACTGATTTTGTAGATTTTAAAAAAGAAGATGTTGTTGCAAAAATTATGGAGCTTACAAATGGTGAAGGAGTTGATAAAGTAGTTATTGCTGGTGGAAATCAAAGTGTGCTTAAAACAGCTATTACCATCTTAAAGCCTGGTGGTAAAATTGGTAATGTAAATTACTTTGGTGAAGGTGAATATCTTCAAATCCCTAGAGCAGAATGAGGTGTAGGGATGAGTCATAAACAAATTTTAGGTGGACTTATGCCTGGTGGTCGTTTAAGATTAGAAAAACTAGCTAGATTAATTACTTATGGCAAAATTGATCCATCAAAAATGATTACTCACCGCCTTGAAGGTTTTGAAGCAATTGAAACTGCTTTAGAGCTTATGAAAAATAAACCCG
This sequence comes from Mycoplasmopsis gallinacea, assembly GCF_012220205.1. NCBI lineage: Bacteria > Bacillati > Mycoplasmatota > Mycoplasmoidales > Metamycoplasmataceae > Mycoplasmopsis > Mycoplasmopsis gallinacea. Next base: position 586,438 of record NZ_CP047225.1, read on the forward strand.
AAGGTTTAATTAAGCCAGTTGTAATTATTAGTAAAGATAAATAGAAATGAGCTAAAAACATAGGCAATTTGCTTATGTTTTTTCAATTCCAATCAAGCTATTAATTTGGCATATTTGATAAAATAAGAACTATGAATTCAAATGAACAAATTCTTAATCTCCTTACTAAAGTTCCTAGAAAACCAGGAGTTTATCTTTGGAAAAATGCTCAAGGAGAAGTAATTTACATTGGTAAAGCAGTTAATTTATATAACCGTATGCATCAGTATTTTAAAGGAGCTATTAACTCTTATAAAACCCATGCAATGGTAAGTAATATTGCAAGTTTTGATTTTATTGTTACCGAAAATAATAAATCAGCTTTTGTGCTTGAAAAAAATTACATTGAGCAGTATAAACCTAAATATAATGTGCAACTTCTTGATGATAAAAGATATCCATATCTTAAAATTAAGCTCACAGATAAATTAGAAATTTCATCAACTTTTAGAATCGGACAAGCTGATAAAAACAATTATTATTATGGTCCATTTCCACCTGGTGAAAATATTCGCGGCTTAATTAAAGTGCTTCAAAGAATTTTTTTATATGAAAATGGACTTCCTATTATTAATAAAAGCAGATCATACTGAGAAGAAAAATTTCATGAGCTAATTTTACTTTTAAAACTTAAGGATAATTCATTTTTAGATCATCTTTATTCAAAAATGCAAAAAGCTTCTGATAGTATGAATTTTGAATTAGCCCTTGAATATAAAAAAGCTTATTTAGTGCTTAAAAATATGAAAGATATTCAAATTTCAGAAATTTCTGTGTTTAAAAATATTGATGTGATTTCAATTATTGAGCAAGATGATTATTTACTTTTTTATGTAATTATGTACCGTTATGGAGTTCAAATAAATCACTTTTTCCACGTATCAGAAGCAATTGGGGTCAAAGAACAAATTATTGAAAATTTTATTTTTTCACTATATCATTCTAAAAATGAAATCCCGGATAAATTGGTGTTAGATGAAAAATATAAGGACATTTTCCTTGATGAAAATCTCACTTCTAAAGTAGTCTTTCCTAAAATTGGAATCTTGCATAAACTACTTGAACGAGCCTTAATTAACAATAAAGAAATGGCTAATGTTCATTTAGAAAATCTTAAGAGTAAAAAAGAGCAAAAAGATTTATTATGAAGCGAAGTTATCGAATTTTTAGGCTCAAAAGTTGAAAGCAACCCTACTATTTATCTTTTTGATAACTCCAATTTAAATAATAATTTCCCAGTTGGAGTAACTGTTGCTTTCCAAAATGGAGAGCCAAATAAAATGCTTTATCGTAAATTTAACCATGAAAAAACAGTGACTAAAGATTCAAGAAAAAGTGATGTAGAGTATATGTATCAAACAATTTATAAATATTTTGAATCAAATTGAAAATTCCTTAAAGATGATGATATTTTTATTGTTGATGGTGCAATTATGCAAATTAATGAAGCTTTAAGAGCTATCAAAAATTTAGGGATTAATCGAAAAATTAAACTTTATTCACTTGTAAAAAATGATTACCATAAAACAAGCAAATTGCTTGATTCAAGTGGTGATGAAATTGCAATCAAAAATAGAAACATTTTTAACTTTTTAGCAAGAATGCAAGTTGAAGTTGACCGATTTGCAAAAACATACCTTAGAAAAAAACATATCAATAGCACCTTTGAATCTAAGCTAACTCAAATTAAAGGAATTGGTAAAAAAACTGAACAAATTCTTTTAAAAACTTTCCAAAATTATTCTAATATTGCTAACGCAAGTTTTGAAGAAATTGAAAAGGTAACAAATAAAAAAATTGCTAAAATAATTAAAGAAAATTACAAGTTGTAAAAAATTTTACAATATATAAATAACTTTAAAAATATGAAAAAAGTATTAAAAAACTAAAAAATATAACACTTTAAATACCAAAAAGAGTAAAATTATAAATATAAATTTATATGTATTTTTGAAGAAATCATATTTCTTATAAAATTTTTTACAAAACAACAAATTTAATTCAGAAAGGAATATATGGCTGAAGCACAAAAAAAATATAAATATGCCTTAAATTCAGATGGAAGTCTTAATGTTATGAATAACCCAGATGAAATGGTTAGATTCTTAGACATTGACGGAAATTTAGATACTAAAGGTAAATGAGTAAAAAAAGGATACAAACCATCTCTTTCAAATGAACAGTTACTTGAAGCATACAAATGAATGGTTCTTTCTAGACAACAAGATGTTTACATGTTGCAATTACAAAGACAAGGAAGAATGCTTACATTTGCTCCAAACTTAGGAGAAGAAGCTCTTCAAGTTGCTACTGCATTTGCAATGAACAAAGAAAAAGATTGATTCTTACCTGCTTTTAGATCAAATGCTGCAATGCTTGCTTTAGGTGTTCCAATGGTAAACCAAATGAAATACTGAAATGGTAATGAATGAGGATCACATATGCCTGATGGTGTAAAAGTGGTTCCAATTAATATCGTTATCGCATCTCAAATTTCAAATACAGCTGGAGTTGCTTATGCTTTAAAACATAGAAAAACTGGTGGAGTTGCTGTTACATTTATCGGTAATGGTGGAACAACTGAAGGAGAATTTTCAGAAGCTATTAACTTTGCTGCCGTGCAAGAATGACCTGCTGTTTTCTGTGTAAATAACAACCAATGAGCAATTTCAACACCTAACCACTTTGAATCAATTGCTGCTACAATTTCAGGAAAAGCACAAGCTTATGGATGTGCCGGAGTTCGTGTAGATGGAAACGACTTTTTAGCAAGTTATTAAGTAATTAAAGATGCTATTGAATACACAAGAAATGAATCAAAACCAATTATCGTTGAGTTTGTAACATGACGTCAAGGACCTCATACTACTTCAGATAACCCAAGAATTTACCGTACAGAAGCACAAGAAAAAGAAGAAGAAAAATGAGAACCAATGCACCGTTTTGAAAAATACTTAATGGACAATGGAATTCTTACTGAAGAATCTAAAAACCAAATTTGAGAAGATTCACTTAATGTTGCAAAAGAAACCTTTGTTGAAAGTTTAAAAGATATTGATACAAAAATTGAAGATATTTTTGACTACACATATGCAGAATTACCAAAAGAACTTCTAGAACAAAAAGAAGAAGCAATTAAATTTTGAAAAGACCACAAATAAGAAGGAGTAATAATGGCTGAAGATAAAAAAATATTAAATAATATCGGTGCTGTTACAGATGCAATTGATATTGCTATGGAACGTGATCCAAATGTTGTGTTATTTGGGCAAGACGCTGGTTTTGAAGGTGGAGTTTTCAGATCAACTGAAGGACTTCAAGCAAAATATGGAGTAGAAAGAGTTTTTGATACACCTATTGCTGAAGCTGGTATTGCCGGGGTAGCAATTGGTGCTGCTATGGCTGGTCTTAAACCAATTGGTGAAATTCAATTCCAAGGTTTCTCATACCCAGCTATGCAACAACTTTTCACACAAGGTGCTCGTTTAAGAAACCGTTCAAGAGGTAAATTATCAGTTCCTATGGTGCTTAGAATGCCTATGGGTGGAGGAATTAGAGCTTTAGAACACCACTCAGAAGCACTTGAAGCAATTTATTCACATGTGCCAGGGGTTAAAGTAGTTATGCCTGCTTTCCCATATGATACAAAAGGGTTATTACTTGCTGCAATTAACGATCCAGATCCTGTTGTATTCTTAGAACCAAAAAGAATTTATAGAGCCGGAAAACAAGAAGTTCCTGCTGGATATTACACAGTTGAAATTGGTAAAGCAAACAAAATTCTTGAAGGAAATGACCTTACAATTGTTACTTATGGAGCTCAAGTACATGATGTACTTGCTGCAATTAAAAAACTTAAAGCATCAGGAAGCAATTTAACATTTGATTTAATTGACTTAAGAACAATTAAACCAATGGATACAGACACAATTATTGAATCTGTCAAAAAGACAGGAAGATTACTTGTGGTTCATGAAGCTGTTAAGAGCTTTTCAGTTAGTGCTGAAATTATGGCTAGAGTTAATGAAAAAGCTTTTGAATACCTTAAAGCCCCAATGACAAGACTTACAGGGTATGACATTACAGTTCCACTTGCAAAAGGTGAAAGATTACACGCAATTACAGATGATAAAGTAATTGAAAAAATTAAAGAAGTTGTAAGCTTTGAATTTTAGAAAGGAAAATAATGAGTATTAAATCAACACCACTTGTTAGAGCGTTTGCAAAAAAAGAAAACGTTAATCTTGAACTTGTTAAAGGTTCAGGAATGGGCGGAAGAATTAAGCTTCAAGATATAAAAGATTTCCTTGCAAATCAAGCAGCAACACCTGCTGGTGCTTCAAGCGCAATCAAAGAAGCTCCAGCACAAGTTGCTCCAACAAAACCAGTAGCAACAGGAGTTCCATATAGCGAACCAGTTACACCTATTAGAAAAGCAATTGCTCGTGCTATGACTAATTCATGAGACAATGTAGCTTATGTAAACTTAGTTCATGAAATTGATATGAGTGCTTTATGAGACTTACGTAGTTCAATTAAAGATTTAGTTCTTAAAAGTGAAAATGTTAAATTAACATTCCTTCCATATATTCTTAAAGCTATTTCAATTGCCTTAAAAGAATTTCCTAAATTTACAGCTAAATACAATGAAGCTAAGAGCACTTTAGATTACCCAGGAATTGTTAACTTAGGATTTGCAGTTGATACTGAAGCTGGACTTATGGTACCAGTTATTAATGATGCTTCAAATTTAAGCATTCTTGAATTAGCTAAAGAAGTTGGACGTTTAGCCAAAGCCGCTAGAGAAAAAACAATCAAACCAAACGAAATGAAAGGTGCAGGATTCACTATTACAAACTATGGATCAGTTGGTTCATTGTGAGGAGTGCCTGTTATTAACTACCCTGAAGTTGCTATTGCAGGAGTTGGTGCTATCGTTGATAAACCAGTTGTAAAAAATGGTGCTATTGTGCCAGGAAAAGTTATGTATCTTACAGTAGCTGCTGACCACCGTTGAATCGATGGAGCAGAAATTGGAAGATTTGCATCTAGAGTTAAAGAACTTTTAGAAAAACCAGAAGTTTTAGGAGTGTACTAGATAATGTATAAATTTAAATTTGCAGATATTGGTGAAGGACTTCATGAAGGGGTTGTTGCTGAAATTTACAAAAAAGTAGGTGACACAGTTAAAGAAGGAGATTCTCTTTTTTCAGTTGAAACAGATAAAGTTACTTCAGATATTCCTTCTCCAGTTGATGGAAAAATTGTTAAAGTTTTAATGAACCAAGGTGATACAATTCACGTAGGTCAAGAAATTTACGTAATTGACGATGGTAGCGGTGATGATGTTGAAGCTGCAGCACCAGCGCAAGAAGCTCAAGCCCAAAGTGCACCAGCTAGCGAGGGAGCTCACGAATTTTATTCATTTAAATTTGCTGATATTGGTGAAGGACTTCATGAAGGGGTTGTAGCTGAAATTTACAAAAAAGAAGGTGATACAGTTAAAGAAGGAGATTCTCTTTTCTCAGTTGAAACAGATAAAGTTACTTCAGATATTCCTTCTCCAGTTGATGGAAAAATTGTTAAAGTTTTAATGAATCAAGGTGATACAATTCACGTAGGTCAAGAAATTTATGTAATTGACGATGGTAAAAAACACTCAAATGCTGCAGTACCAGCTGCTAAAACTTCAGGTGGTGGAGCAAGCGTTGTTGGAGTTATGGAAGTTAATGATGATCTTTTAGACTTTTCATCTCTTTCTGCTTCATCTTCATCTACAAGTGCTAAAGCAGAAGTTAGCGCTCCAAAACAAGAAGCTGTGTCAGCAAGTAGTGATTCTTCATTTGACGAAGGTAAAGCTTACACAGGAGCAATCGAAGAAGAATTTGATGTTATTGTTGTAGGTTCAGGTCCTGGTGGGTACTTAGCAGCTGAGGAAGCTGGTAAATCAGGTCTTAAAACAATGATTGTTGAGAAAAAATACTGAGGTGGTGTATGTCTTAACACAGGATGTATTCCAACTAAATCACTTCTTAAATCAACAGAAATTATTTCAGATATTAAACACGCTGAAAAATATGGTGTAGTTGCAATTAGCTCAATTGATAATGAAGCAACTTGAAAATCAATGCACGAACGTAAAGCTGGAGTTGTTTCAAAAATTTCTAAATCAGTTGAAATGTTAATGAAATCATCAAAAGTTAAATCACTTTTTGGTGAAGCTAAATTTGTTGGTGCTAGAGAAATTGAAGTTAACTCAAAAGTTTACCGTGCAAAAAACATTATTTTAGCAACAGGATCAACAGCTAACCAATTAGCAATGCTTCCAGGATTTAAAGAAGGATATGACAACTTAGAAATCATTACTTCTGAAGAAGCAATTAACTGAGATAAATCATTACCTAAAAAAGTTACAATCATTGGTGGTGGTGTAATTGGGCTTGAATTTGCTACTGTTTTTGCAACAGCAGGAGCTGAAGTTACAATCTTACAAAATACAGATAAACTTTTACCAATGAACGAACCTGAAGTTGCTCAAGAAGCAGCTAAAATGCTTGATAAAATGGGTGTTAAAGTTCTTTACAACGCTCAAAGCCAAAAATACGAAGGTAAAAAATTATATGTTCTTGTTGACGGAAAAGAAACAGTTCTTGAACAAGATATTATCCTTACAGCAACAGGTAGAAGCGCAAATTCAAAAGGACTTGCAGAAGTTGGTGTAAAACTTGGACAAAGAGGCGAAGTTATCGTCGATAAACACCAAAGAACAAATGTTAGAAACGTATATGCAATTGGGGACGTAACTGGACAAAATATGTTAGCTCACGTTGCTTATGCACATGCTCTTGTAGCTGTTTCACACATTCTTGGTGATGAAGAAAAAGGAACATACAAACCAAAAGGAATTCCAGGATGTATTTATACAACACCAGAAATTGCTTTCGTTGGTCTTACAGAAGCTGAAGCTAAAAAACAAGGAAGAAATGTATTTGCTTCAAAATACTTATTTGAATACTTAGGAAAAGCTATAGCAGCTTCACATACAGAAGGATTTATCAAATTAATCGTTGATAAAGAATTTGGTGAAATTTTAGGTGCTACAATTGTTGGGGCAAATGCTACAGATTACATTACAGAAGTTCTTTTAGCTATGGAACAAGAAGTGACTGTACACGAAATTGCTCACACAATTCACCCACACCCAACATACAACGAAATTATTTGAGAAGCAGCACGTAGTGCAAGCTTAAAATTAGATCTTGAAAAACACAAAAAATAATTCAAAATCATAATCAAAACACTGCTAAAAGGCAGTGTTTTTTGCGCATTTATCCTGAGTTTCCAAGTTGCAATGAAGAAAAAACGAATACACCTACAAATAAGGTGTATTCGTTTTTTATGCTTTTAAATTACAATGATAGAACATCAACTTCATATTGAAAATCACTATATATTTTGTTTAATTTTTTATGTTCTGGGTCTAAATTATTCTTGATTTTACTTATAACTTTACAATTTACAGTCTTTGTTGTGATTGTTATAAGTTTCATGCATTTATAAACATATTCATTGTGAGTTTTTGACTCTCTCCATTATCTTTATAAAATTTCTTTAATTTATAAATGCAATATTTAGAAACAATTAGAGGCAAAAGTATAAAAATACATGAGATTGAATATGCTCGTCTTTATAAACGTACATCGGTCTAACTTCGATTGCTGATTTTGAGGTTATGAAACCTTCTTCCACTTTTTGTTGCCCTTATATATTTCATTTCCTTCTTTTGAATCTATGTTTCTTATGTTGGTTTCAATCACATAAAAGCCATCTTCATTAGTTACTTTTTAATTTTTCGATATTTAATCTTCCGATTTTTTTACCATTCTACATCCATATACTTTTTTTATATTCAGGAACCAAAGCACTTAATGGCAATTCACCGTTAATAGACTTTTTCTCCAATTTATTAATAAGATTTTGTCTTTTTATTTTGTCTAAAGTTTGTTTTGCATGGCTAAAATAGACAGATTGTTTTCTAAAGGTATCACTATATCTTTTTTTATTTTTGTTTTTAGCTCAAACAGATTGGACGAATCTAGATTTAGTAAAATAATCATATTATATTTCCTTGCAACAATAAATAAACTGTAATTTTAGGGAATTTTGCATTAAATTATTGCGCATAATATTAGTTAAATTTAGGTTAATTTCATAAAAATTGATGCACAAAAAGATAGCAAAAATATTATAATTTAATAATTATTATGAAAAATTTAGCTAATGAAATTCGACCGATGCAAATTGACCAATTAGTAGGTCAAAACAATATTAAAAAATTACTTAAAGAAGTTGTTAAAAACAATCTTACAACTAGTTTTTTGTTTTTCGGTGAAAGCGGAATTGGTAAAACAAGTGCAGCTTTTGCATTAGCTAACGAAATGGGTAAAAAATTTGGATATTTTAATGCCACAGTTCAAAGTAAAAAGGAATTAGTAGAATTATTAGATAGCTGCGAAATTATCATAATTGATGAAATTCACCGTCTAAATAAAGATAAGCAAGATATTTTGCTTTCTTATTTAGAATTTGACAAAATCATTGTTTATGCAACTACGACAGAAAACCCTTATTTTAAGGTAAATCCGGCAGTAAGAAGTAGGATGCAAGTGATTCAATTTAGCAAGCTAAGCGAGGAAGATATTGTCTTTGGACTTAGAAAGATAATTGATAGCAAATATTCAGAGATGCAAATTAGTGATAATTTACTGCTTTCGCTAGCTAGGCAATCTTCAGGTGATTTTAGAATGAGCATTAATAACTTGCAAATGCTTTACTTTATGAAAAAGAATGCTACTATTACTGAAAATGATTTAAAAATCATTATTCCTAACATTAATTTCTATAGTGATATGAATTCAAGCGCTCACTATAACAATTTATCTGCTTTTCATAAATCACTTCGTGGAAGTGATCCTGATGCTGCTTTATATTATGGAATGCTGATTTTAAAAAGCGGTGATATTGACGGGCTTTTTAGAAGGATGCTCTGCGTAGCTTATGAAGATATTGGACTTGCTAATCCTAATATCACTTTAAGAGTAAAAAGCGCTATTGAAGCTTTTGAAAGATTAGGTCTGCCTGAAGGTAAGCTTCCAATTGCATTTGCAATTATTGACCTATGCTTAAGTGTTAAAAGTAATTCTGTGATCGTTGCTATTGATAATGTAGAAAAGCAAATTGAAACTGGTGGCATTTACGAAATACCTAAACACCTTAGAGATGCCCATTATGCTTCAGCATCTAAATTAGGTGATGGAATTGGCTATAAATATCCTCATAATTATGTTAATAATTGAGTAGATCAAGAATATCTACCTAAAAAACTTAAACATTTAAAATTCTATATTCCACAAAATAATGATATGGAACTTAAATACCAAAACTACTGAAAGAAAGTTAAAAACAAATAAAGGAGAAGTTATGACTTTTGATAAAAATAAATTTAATTCTTTTGAAGATCTTAAGCAATTCAAAGCTAAAGTTTATTCAAGCGAAGGTGAAATTGCAGCTTTACAGTTAAAACTTAGAACAGCTCCAAATGAAGAAAAAAAAGAAATTGGAAAGCAAATTAATGTTTTAAAAACTCAGTATGAAGCTCTTTTTGAAGAAATTGGTGCATATTTAAAAGAAAAACAAATTCAGGAAAAAGTAGCTAGTGAATTTATTGATGTAACAATTCCTACTGCCAAAAATCCTTCATTAAACCCAATTTCTTTAGTGGAAAATAAACTTAGAGAGTGATTCTTTGAAAATGGATATTATGAGCAACAAGCTGGTGAAATTGTGTCTGATTTATATAACTTTGAGCGTTTAAATATTCCTAAAAACCACCCAGCTAGAGCAATGCATGATTCACTTTATCTTAATGCAAGCACTCTTTTAAGAACTCATAATACAGGAATTACAGCAACTGTTTTAGAAGAATGTGCTAACTCTGAAGTTTCAACTTTTGCAATTGGAAAAGTGTACCGTAATGATGAAGATGATGCAACTCACTCACACCAATTTACTCAGCTTGATTTTGTAAGCGTTGGAAAAGTGAGTTTTCCAAATTTAATTTGAACCTTAAAATCAATGCTTAGCTACGTTTTAGAAGAAGAAGTTGAAGTTAGACTTAGACCAAGTTATTTCCCATTTACAGAACCAAGTGTTGAAGTTGATGTGTTTTACAAAAATAGATGAATTGAAATTCTTGGAGCCGGAATGCTTCATCCAAATGTTTTAAAAATGGCTGGATATACAAATGATATGAACGGATTTGCTGCTGGACTTGGAATTGAAAGAATCACAATGATTAAATACGGATTTTCAGATATTAGAGACTTATACAGAAATGATTTAAGGGTACTTGCACAATTTAACAATGAAAAATAGTTTTTTAGAAATCCTTCAAAGCGAAGGAAAAAAAGATTATTTCCAAAACATTCTTGTAAGTTTAAAAGAATCTGAAAAAAACGGGCCAATTTATCCACACCAAACTAATATTTTCCGTCCATTCGAATTTTTCCAAGTTAATGAAACTAAAGTTGTTATTTTAGGTCAAGATCCATATCATGGTTATGATCAAGCTGATGGACTTGCTTTTTCAAGTAAAAATCCAAAAACACCACCATCACTTAGAAATATTTTTAAAGAGCTTAAAAAAGAATATCCAAAAACAAAAATTGAAACAAACGATCTTAGTGCATGAGCAAAGCAAGGAGTATTGCTTCTTAATACAATCTTAACCGTGAATTACAACATGCCACTTTCACATAAACATTTTGGATGAGAAACATTTACTAAAGAAGTTCTTAAACAAGTTGCGCTTCAAGCACCTAAAGCAATTTTTGTGCTTTTAGGGAAACATGCACAAAAGTTTGCTCAGGATTTAAATTTAGATCCAAGTAGGGTTATTGCCACAAGTCACCCAAGTCCATACAGCTATAAAAAAGGATTTGAAAATTCTGGAATTTTTAAGTTAATTAACAAAAAACTTAAGCAAAACGGACTGGAGCCAATTAAATGAGATTTAAAAAAGGAGAGTAAATAATGGTTTTTTCATTAAATTATTTAAATAAGTTTTTACCAAATAAAAAGCTTGATGCAAGTGTTGAAATCGCACTTAATGAACTTGGGTTTGAAGTTGAAGAAATTAAGCCTTTTTCTGATGTTAAAGGTGTTATTTTTGCTAAAGTTATTTCAAAAGAACTTAATCCAAATACTCCTAAATTAGATGTTGTGCTTGTTGGGACTAAATTAGGTAACCTTACCATTCAAACCAATAATCAAATTCTTAATCCTGGTGATTTAACTGTTATTTTCCCAATTGGTTCATCTAAAGGTGATCATGTTTTTGGTGAAGCAACCATTAAAGGTGTAAATTCACAAGGGATGTTTGGGGCTTTTAGTGAACTTGGGTATGATTGAGAACTTTTAGAAAAAGAAAATCAAGTATTAATCCTTCCAAGTGATTTTGCTTCATTAGAAGATGATCCAATGCAAATTTTAGGCCTTGATGATTTAATGGTGGAAGTTTCTACTACAGCCAATAGAAATGATGCTAATTCATATTATGTACTTGCTAGAGAGCTTGCAGCATATTATAAAACTGATTTTGTTTTTGATTTTAAAAAGCCAAGCAAAACTTTTGCATCACAAATTAAGGTGCAAAGAGGTGATGCCGATGAACTTAACTTCCTTGAAGCAAAAGGAAAGGTAGTGCTTAATTTTGAAGATAAACTTTTACTTGCTAAAAGCGGAATTGACACCAAGCACCCAGATGCTGTTAACTTAACTAATTTAACTTTGTTAATTACAGGAGCTCCAACTCACGTATATAATAAAGATTTAATTGGTAATAATTTAACTGCTAAAATGTTTTCAGGAAACTTAACAATTTTTGGTAACAAAGAAGTTGATGTCAAAGATATTCTTGCTATTTATGATGAAAATGGACCTATTTCAATTGCGAGCGTAATGGGTCTTGAAGCATTTAAAGTTGAACAAGAAGCAACTAATTTATGTTTTGAAATTGGTATTTTCAAAAACGAATTAGTAAGACATGCAGCTAAAGAAATTAAGCTTTTAAGTAATTCTGCATCTCAAGGTTCAAGAGTTATTTCAAAAGAAGCAACTCTTTTAGGAATTAAATTTATTCAAAGCTATTTGTCAAACTTAGAGCAATCAAATTTAATTACTACTATTGATAAGGTAGAGCAAAAGCAAATTCAAATTGACAATAACAAATTAAAAACTTATGCTCAAGTAGAAGAATTAAGCATTTTTAGCCCTGCTATTGAGCAATTAAAAATGCTTGGATACATTTTTGATGAAAAAGTTGTAACAGTTCCAAATTATAGATATGATATTGTGCTTTTTGAAGATATCATTGAAGAGATTTTTAGATTTTATTCATACGCCAATTTCAAGCCAATTTCAATTAAAAACAAACCAATTAAAGTTAAACCAATTAACAAAGATAAAGCCTTTTTACTTGCTCAAGGATACAATGAAGCAAGAACTTTCACTTTAGTTTCTAAAGAAAGAAATACACTTAATCCTTTTAATTTTGAATCAAGCGTTGATTTATTAACCTTTGTTTCTAAAGAAAGAGAAACAGTTCGTAATTCAATTATCACTTCGCTTAGTGAAATTGTTTTATATAACCAAAAAAGAAAAATGAGTGAAATTAACTTCTTTGAAAAAGGGATGATTAATTACAATCATCAGATTTACGGACTTGCTTCAACAACTAAAGGTTTCTTAGACATCAAACGTGATATTGTTAACTTTTTAAAAGATGATTCACTTACATTTGTCCCTTGAAAAGATTGTGAGTTTATTCATCCAAATGTTTCAGCTAAAATTTACAAAGGGGACAAATTAATTGGTTGAATTGGAAAAATTCACCCTCGTTATGATGAAACTGGTGCTTTTTATGCTGAAATTCTTGATTTAGAATACAAAACAAACAATAAATTTGAATCCTTTGAGCAAAGTCCATTAAAAACTTTAGATTTAACTTTCCAAATTCCGCTTCATGATTATATTGGTGACAAAGTTGCTGAAATTAAAGCGCTTGCTAATGTTTTTGATATCAAACAAATTGATAATTACTTAAAACAAGATTCAAGAAGCGTTACTTTAAGAATTTTTGCCAATGAAGAAGCAATTACCTTGCTTGATAGTCACTATAATAAATAGGAGGGTATATGTACTCAAAAATTAAAATACACGATAAGGTAGTTAATGATGCAATTAATAATGAATTAGTGCGTCAAGAAGATTTTATCCAACTTATTGCTAGCGAAAACTTTGTCTCTGAAGATGTTTTAATTGCTCAAGGAAGCGTGCTTACTAATAAATATGGAGAAGGTTATCCGGGTAGAAGATATTATGGTGGATGCGAAAATGTTGATGTAGTAGAAACTGCTGCTATTGAACGTTTAAAGTCTATTTTTGGGGTTAAATATGCTAATGTGC